>NZ_ANAE01000110.1 GCF_000341265.1 Nocardiopsis prasina DSM 43845
TCCACCAGTTCGCGGGTGGCGGCGTAGTCGAGCCCCATGTTGCGCTGGGCGGTGTCCATCGCCTCGGCGACACCGAGGCCCAGGTCCCACACCCGTCGGCGGAACCCCAGCGTGGAGTCCCAGTCCACCTCGGTGGGGGCACCGGGCACGTTGTTCCCCCAGGGCAACGGCACCACGTGGGCGGCGGCGTAGACCGACCGCACCCGGTGGTGTCCGCGCGGCCGGACCGCCTCCGGCGCGGCCGCGAGGGTGAGCCGGTCGACGCGGCCCGAGGAGCGCGGCAGGAGCACCTGCGGAGCGGAGCCCGGGTCGGGCGCCTCCTCAGGAGGCCCGGAGGGGTCGGGGCGGCCCGCGGTCATCGCCCCGCCTCCGCGTCGTCACCGAGCGCGATCCGACGGCCCTCGGCGGCGGATTCGAGGCCCCGCTCCGCGAGCAGCACGCCGCGCGCGGCCGAGGCGAAGTCGAACCGGTGCGGGCGGCCCGCCACGTAGTCGCGCAGGTACTCCTCCCACTGCGCCCGGAAACCGTTGCCGAACTCCGCGTTGTCGGGCACGCGGCTCCAGTCAGAACGGTAGTCGTGGGTGTCGGCGAGGTCGGGGTTCCACACCGGCCGGGGCGTCGTCTCGCGAGTCTGCACCCGCCCGTTGAACAGCCCCACCACGGCCGAACCGTGGGTGCCGTCCACCTGGAACTCCACCAGTTCGTCGCGGTCCACGCGCACGCACCAGCTGGAGTTCATCTGGACCACGGTGCCCTCGCCCACCTCGAAGATCGCGTAGGCGGCGTCGTCGGCGGTCGCGGCGTAGGTGGCACCGCGTTCGTCGACCCGCTCGGGGATGTGCGTGGCGGTGTGCGCGTACACCGAGCGCACCGGGCCGAAGAGGTGCTCGAAGACGTAGTTCCAGTGCGGGAACATGTCCACCACGATCCCGCCGCCGTCCTCCTTGCGGTAGTTCCAGCTGGGCCGCTGGGCGGGCTGCCACCCGCCCTCGAACACCCAGTAGCCGAACTCGCCGCGGACCGAGAGGACCCGGCCGAAGAAGCCGGAGTCGACCAGCCGCTTCAGCTTGAGCAGCCCCGGCAGGTACAGCTTGTCGTGCACCACGCCGTTGTGCAGGCCGGCGCGCTCGACCTCGCGGGCCAGCTCCTCGGCCTCCGCGTGGGTCTCGGCGGTCGGCTTCTCGCTGTAGATCGCCTTGCCCGCCGCGATGGCCCTGCGCAGGGCGGGCACGCGGGCGCTGGTGAGCAGGAAGTCCGCGTAGACGCCCAGCCCGTCGTCGGTGAGCGCCGAGTCCAGGTCGGTGGTGTACTCGTCGACGTCGTGCCGCAGGGCGATGCGGTCGAGCTTCTCCTTGTCGCGCCCCACGAGGACGGGGCGGATCGGCACCCGGGAGCCGTCGGGCAGGGCGAGCCCGCCCTCGTCCCGGATGGCGAGGATGGACCGCACCAGGTGCTGGCGGTAGCCCATGCGGCCGGTGACACCGTTGAGGATGATCCCGATCGTCTGTGTCGTCATGTCGTGCAGGTCCTGTCCAGTTGCGGTCGGTCGACCGTGGCTCGGGGTCAGTCGGCGGTGGCGGTGGAGCCCAGGAGTTCGCGGATCCGTGCGGTCACGCGCTGGAACTCGGGGTTCTCCAGGGTGGGTTCGTACTCGCGGTGGCCGGGGATGGCGATGTCGAACTCCTCGATCACGCGGCCGGGGCGCGGCCCCATCACCACTGAGCGGGAGGCCAGGTACACGGCCTCGGCCACCGAGTGCGTCACCAGCACCACCGTCATGCCGGTGGCCTCCCAGATGCGACGCAGCTCGACGTTCATGTTCTCCCTGGTCAGCGCGTCGAGGGCGCCGAAGGGTTCGTCCATGAGCAGCACGTCGGGTTCGTGCAGGAGGGCCCGGCAGAGGGAGACGCGCTGCTGCATGCCGCCGGAGAGCTCGAAGGGCATGGCCTTCTCGAAACCGGTCAGTCCGGTCATCTCCATCAGCTCGTCGGTGCGCTTGCGTGCCCACGCCTTGGGGAGCCCGCGCATCTCGGCCTGGAAGAGGATGTTGTCGCGGGCGTTGCGCCAGTCCAGGAGCGCCGCCCTCTGGAAGACGAACCCGACGTCGCGGCGGGGCCCCGTCACGGGTGTCCCGCGCAGCGTCACTCCGCCGGCGCTGGTCCCGGTCAGCCCGGCGATCACCCGCAGCAGGGTGGACTTGCCGCAGCCGGAGGGGCCCGCGATGCTGAGGAACTCGCCGTGCTGGATGGTGAGGTCGATGCCGCTGAGCGCGTGCACCGTGCGGTCCTTGGTCTGGAAGGTGACGTCGACCCCGTGGATGTCGACCATCGGCCCCGGGCCCTGCGGGGGACCGCCACCCGCGCCGTCCCGGGCGCGGTCCGCTGTCCTGGCGAACATGCTCACTGCCCTTCCGTGGTGAAGGAGGCGTCGAAGTACGTGCCGGTCTCCTTGGCCTCGTTGATCAGCCCGGCCTCGGCAAGGACCTCGATGGTCTGCCGCCAGTCCTCCTCCGAGGTGTGGCCGGGCTCCAGGCCCTCACTGTTCTCGGTGTGAAGGAGCTCGATGGTCCCCTGCCACTGCTCCAGGAGCACCTCACCGCTGGGCATCTGCGGGTTCTGGCCCTCCATGGAGGCGACCGCGTCCTCCGGTGCCTCCTGCGCGGCGGTGAAGGCCGCGGAGGTGGCCGTGACCATGCGCTGGACCAGGTCGGGGTCGTCCGCGATGGTCGAGGAGTGGGCGAGCAGACCGTTACTGAAGAAGCTCAGCCCGGCGTCGGAGTAGCGCAGGTAGTTGACCTCCTTGCCGCTCTCGGCGGAGATCTTGGGTCCCTGGTCGTGGCCGAAGCCGATGAGCGCGTCCACCTGGCCGGAGATCAGCGCCGCGTTCTTGCCCGCCGAGTCGAGGTTCTGCTGCTCGACGTCGTCCTCGGTGAGCCCGACCGCCTCCAGGTACATGGGGAAGGTGAGGGTGACCGCGTCTCCGGCGGAGACCGCGATGGTTCGGCCCTTGAGGTCGTCCGGTCCGGAGATGTCGGTCTCCGCGAAGTACTGGACGGCGGCGGGGGTGGACTGGAGGTAGACGCCCACGGAGCGCACGTCCACGCCCTCGTCCACGTTGGCGAGCAGGGCGGGGGTGTCGGCCCAGCCGAAGTCGAAGCTCTGCTGGCCGATGGCCTGCACGGTCCGGGCGGAGCCCTGCCCCGCCTCGATGGTGAGGTCGATCCCGTGCTCCTCGAAGATCCCCTCCTCGACGCCGTAGTAGAAGGGGGCGTGTTCGCCGTAGGGGTACCAGTTGAGCTGCAACGTCACCGCGTCGGTGTCGCCGCTGGCGGCCGTCTCGCCGTCCCCGCCGCCGCAGGCGACGAGGGCCAGGGCGCTCACCCCGGCCGCGAGGGCGGTCAGGGCTGAGCGGGAGGCGGTGCGGTACTGCGTGGTGCGGGATTCTCGGGTGGCCATGAGGGTTCCTTCGGGTGTTCCGGGAACGGCTGGGGAGGCTGGGGAGGGCCCGGGTGACCCGGGCGGTCCGGGCGCTCGGGTGCGTGGGGAGGGCACTGGGCCCTGGTGTGCCAGATGGGGCGCGGGGAGCAGGGTGCGGGTGCGGGTGCGCCGCCCGGGGCGGTTCAGCCCCGGTTGCGGCGCGTGGCGTGCCAGGGGATGAGGAGGGTCTCGGCGACCTGGATGATCGCGAAGAGCAGGACGCCCAGCGCGGACATGATGATCAGCGCGGCGAAGAGCATGGCGGTGTCGATGTTGCCGTTGGCCTGGAGGATCACGAAGCCCAGGCCGGAGTTGGCCCCCACGAACTCACCGACGACGGCGCCGGTGACGGCCAGGGTGGCGGCGATCTTGAGACCGGACAGCAGCTCGGGCAGGGCGGCCGGGAAGCGGACCTTCCAGAAGGTCTTGAGCCGCGAGGCCCCCATGGTGGAGGTGAGTTCGAGGAGTTCGGGGTCGACGGAGCGCAGGCCGCTGATCCCGGAGATCACCACCGGGAAGAAGGCCATGAGCACGGCCACGAGGATCTTCGGGCTGGCGCCGAAGCCCAGCCACACCACGAACAGCGGCGCGATCGCGATCTTCGGGATGACCTGCGCGAAGAGGATCAGCGGGTAGAAGGTCTTCTCCAGTGTGGGCGAGTAGACCATCAGCACCGCGACGAGCACGCCGACCACCGCCGCGATCACGAACCCGGCGACGGTCTCCCCCGTGGTGACCAGCGTGTGGCCCCACAGGTAGTCGGGGTTGTCGGTAAACGCTTTCCAAGTGTCGACCGGCGAGGGGATGATGTAGGGCTGGACCAGCCCCGTGGACGTGACGGCGAACCACACCACCACGACGAGCGCGAGGAAGGTGGCGGGGTAGGCCGCCGCCGCGACCCGGCGCGAGGGACGACGTCCGCGCCCCCGGGTCCCGTCGGGGACCCGGGCGGATGGAGGAGCTGGGGCGGACTGAGTCTGTGGAGTCATACGGACCTCGTGTCGCACTTCGGGGGATGGCGGAAGAAGCCTCGGCTATGCTGGAAAGCGCTTACCCAGACGTTCCGGGAGCGGGATAGCGCTTTCCCGTTTCCGGAATATTAAGTTCGCGTAGGTGGGGTGTCAATGCCCCCACGAGGGACGGGACGGAAAATGCGCAAGACGAGGACCAGGGCATCCAGCGGAAACCCGACCCTCACGGACGTGGCCGCACGGGCCGGGGTGTCCCTGGCGACGGCCTCCCGGGTACTCAACGACAGCGACCGCAAGGTCGGCCGCGAACACCGCGAGCGGGTCCTGCGCGCCGCGAGCGAACTCGACTACCGGACGGACCTGTCCGCGCAGGCCATGGCCCGGGGCAGCTCCCCGGTCCTGGCGCTGCTCGTCAGCAGCATCGACGACCCCTACTTCTCCGCCCTGGCCGCCGGGGTCGCCGACTCCGCCCACTCCCACGGCGTGATCGTGACCATCGCGATCACCGCGCGCGACAGCGAGCGGGAGCTCACCTCGGTGCGCACGCTCCGGGGGCAGCGCCCGCGCGCGATCCTCGTGGGCGGCAGCCGCATCTCGGACAACCCCCACACCGACGCGCTCCTCGCCGAGCTGCGGGGGTTCGCGGACAGCGGCGGCCGGACCCTCTTCCTGAGTCAGTCGGTGGGCGGCCTCGGCGCCGTGCACCCGGCCAACACCTCCGGGGCCAGGGAGCTCGGCACGGAGATCGCCCGGATCGGGTACCGCCGCGCCGCAATGGTGACGGGCTCGGGGTCGCTGGTGACCGTGGCGGAGCGGACGGAAGGTTTGCGCCAGGGTCTCGCGACCCGTGGCGGCGGGATCTCCGTGGTCGAGAGCGACTCCTTCGACCGTTCCGGCGGCTACCGGGCCACCCTCCGGCTCATCCGTTCCGGCGGGATCAGGGACGTCGACGTGTTGTGCGCGGGCAACGACTTCATGGCGGTAGGCGCGATGACCGCCCTGCGCGACAACGGGATCCAGCCCGGCCGCGACGTCGCCGTCACCGGGTTCAACGACATCGAGACCGCCGCGGACGTCACCCCCCAGCTCACGACGGTGCGGTTCCCGCTCGCCGCCATAGGACGCCAGGCCGCCGACCTCGCCCTGGACCCGACCGCCCCGCTCACCGAGGACGTCTGCGTGCCCGGTGAGGTGATCATGCGCGACTCCTGCCCGCCGGTCGCGAGGTGAGCCCGAGGTGTCCAGGGCGTCGGGGAGACCCGGGGTCTCCGGGCGTCCTGCGGACCCACCACACCAGGCCACCGACCGCCTGGGCCCGACTCCCCGCCCACCGAGGACGCCCATGCCCCCGGTGAGGTGATCATGCGCGGCCCTCGCTCCCACTCGCGAAGTGAAGCCGGGGAGCACAGGGGTCCGGGAGCCCAGGGTGTCCCGCGGGGCCCCACGACGCGCGACCAGGAACCCTCCCCGGTCCAGTGACCCTGACCGGGGGCGTGCGAGCGTTCGCGAACGAGGTCACTCCCCCGGTCATCGGGGGCCTCGCCCGGGTTCCGCGCGCAGACCCCCTCAGGGGAGTGTCATCCGGGGACCGGGCCGGTCGAGTCGCGGACGACCAGCTCGGTGCGCACGGTCAGGACCCCGCCGGGCGGGTCCTCCCGGGCGCCGACCGCGAGCATCCCGCTGGTGCGGCCCGCGTCCGCCAGCGGGATGCGCACGGTGGTGAGCGCCGGGACGGCGTCCAGGCTGAACGGAAGGTCGTCGAACCCGGCCACCGAAACGTCCCCTGGCACGTCCAGTCCGCGTGAGCGGAGTTCGGCGAGGGCGCCCAGCGCGGCGTTGTCGTTGCCCGCGACCACCGCTGTGAGCCCGGGGGCCCGGCGCAGGAGTTCCGCCACCCCGGCCCGACCGGACTCGCGGTCGAAGTCGCTGGACGCCACCGGGCAGTCCCCCGCCGGCAGGCCGGCGTCCGCCAGGGCCCGGAGGTGCCCGTCCAGCCTCAGCCGCGAGGTCGTGCGGTGCTCCGGTCCGGTGAGGTAGCCGATGCTCCGGTGCCCCAGCGAGACCAGGTGCGCGGTGAGCCCTCGGGCGCCCTCCCGGTTGTCGAAGTCCACCGCGACCACCCCCGGCAGCGGTCCACCGTCGTGGCCGGTCAGGGGCGGGCGGCCGCACAGGACGACGCGCGATCCGGTGGACGTGAACTCGGCGATCTGGTCGACGAGGGCGTCGCGGTGGCCGGGGCCGCTCACCGATCCGCCGGTGAGCACCACGGACCGGGCCCGCTGCCTGCGCAGGAGCCTGAGGTAGCGCAGCTCGCGTTCGGCGGAGCTGCCCGTGTTGCACACGACCGCCAGGACGTCGTCCTCGGCCATGGCGTCCTGGATTCCGCTGGCGATGACCCCGAAGAACGGGTCGGCGACGTCGTGTACCAGCACGCCGATGAGGTCGGAGCTGGACGCCGCCAGGGCGCGGGCGTGGCCGTTGACCACGTAGTCCAGCTCCGCGACGGCCCGGTGGACCCGTTCCGCGGTGGCCCGCGCCACGGGGTAGTTGCCGTTGAGGACCCTGGACACCGTCGCCGGTGACACCCCGGCCCGCCGCGCCACGTCGGCGAGTGTGGTCGCCATCTCCGCCCTGGTCCCCCGTTCCGGCGCCTCCCGTCCCCGCCGCTGCCGCCAGCGGCGTACGGGGAGGCCCTCCCAGCAGTATGGCGAACTTCCAAGCCCGGCGCAGGCGGGGATCCGGCGCGAACGACCGCCTCAGGACTCCTTGACAGCGGCCGGGGACCGAACGTACTTTCTCCGAATAGAAAGCGCTTTCCCCCACGCGATCAGGGAGCCGCGTTGAGCCAGCACCCCCAGCCGACCAGCCCTGACGCCCCGACACCGACCCAGGGGCCGCCCGCGCTGCCCGGAGGGATCGGGCTGTCCCGGCTGCGCGTCTACGACTGGCCCGCCGCCCCGGAGTCCGACGGCCTCTGCGGCGGCACCCCGCACCTCCACCTGGCCTGCACCGAGGCGTACGCGGTGACCGGCGGTTCGGGCGCCGTGCAGACCCTCACCCCGGAGGGCTTCTCCTCCACCCCGCTCACCGAGGGCGACCTCCTCTGGTTCACCCCCGGAACCGTGCACCGCCTCGTCAACCACGACGGCCTGCGCATGATCGTCCTCATGCAGAACGCGGGCCTGCCCGAGGCGGGCGACGCCGTCCTCACCTTCCCCTCCGACGTCCTGGCCGACCCGGCCGCCTACGCGAGGGCGGCCGCCCTCGACCCCGCCGACCCCGAGGGCTCGGCCCGTGAGAGGCGCGAACTCGCCGTCTCCGGCTTCACCGAGCTGCGGAACCGCCTGGAGTCGGGCGACACCTCCGCGCTGACCGAACTGCACGCCGCCGCCCTGCGCCTGGTCTCCGGCCACCTGCCCGCCTGGCGGGCCAGGTTCGAGTTCGGACCGGCCGCCGAGGTGGCCCGCACCGCCGCCCACCTCGACGCCCTGGCCGAGGGAGACACCTCCCACCTGGCGTCCGCGTCGGTCCACCGGGGCGGAGCCTCCCCGGCCTGGGGCATGTGCGGACGGCTCGACAAGTACGAGAGAACCGAAAGGGCCGAGTGAGGCGGGGGATGACCGGGACGCCGGTCATCCCCCGCCCTTGTTCCAGCCCGCCCGAGCACCGGCACTCACCCCCCAGCAGCCGCCTCCGCCCCCAGCCCCGGGCACCCCCTCCCGTCATCCCCCGACCGTCCGGCAGGCGCGCCCTTGCCCGCGCACTTCGCCCTGCCCCGCCGTGCCCGAGGGCCCCTCCTCCGCCCGCGGCCACACCGAGTTCAGCACTCACCCGACCCGCACGAGGGAGTCTGTTCATGTTCCTGAGACCACGCCGCTCCCTGGCGACGACCCTGGGGTTCGCCCTGGTCGCCGGGGCCTTCCTCCCAGCCGCCCCGGCGCTGGCCTTCCCCTCCGACCTACCTCCGCAGGAGCCCGGGGTCACCCTCCGGGTCTTCGACGTCGGCTTCGAGCCCGAACAGATCTGCACCCTGGTCGAGGGGCAGACCCCCAACGTCGACGTCCTGCGCGAGACCGTCGACTACGAGACCACGGAGGAGTTCGGCGGCATCGCCAACAACTTCATGGCGCACGTGATCGGGTACCTGCACGTCCCCGAGGACGGGACCTACGACTTCCGCCTGATCAGCGACGACGGTTCGCGTCTGTACCTCGACGGCGAGGAGATCATCGAGAACGACCAGCGCCAGCCGCCGACCGCCGTCGACGGAACGGCCGAACTCACCGAGGGCGCGCACGCCCTGCGCATCGACTACTTCCAAGGGGCCTTCGACAAGGCGCTGCGGCTGGAGTGGAGCCCGCCCGGTCAGGACGGCTTCGCGCTCGTCCCCGAGGACGTGCTCACCACCGACTCCGACGTGACCCGGGTGACCTCGCCCGGAGTGAAGGTGTGTTCGGACGCCGACATGAGCCCCGGCGACGGCGCCCCGCTCGCCGGAGTGCACCCGAACTACACAGTGACCGACCTGCGGCCGGAGGGCTTCGAACCCACCGTCACCGGCATGGACTGGTTCGAGGACGGCCGGATGGTCATCACCACCTGGGCCGGCCGGGAGAGCTTCGACGGCGCCGTGGAGATCGTCGAGGGGACCGTCGGTGAGGACGCCGACCCCGAGGACATCACCACGCGGGTCGTCGCGACCGACATGAACGAACCCCAGGGCGTGCTGGTGGAGGACGGCGAGGTCATCGTCGCGGAGAAGCATCAGCTCAGCCGGTTGGTCGACGCCGACGGCGACGGCGTCTACGAGGACACCGAGCAGATCGCCACCTGGCCGAGCGGCGGCACGTACCACGAGTTCGGCTTCGGGCTCCTGGCCGACGACGAGAACTACTACCTGAACCTGTCGGTGGCCATCACCCCCGGCGGCAAGACCACGATCCCCCAGCACGTGGAGAACCGGGGCACCTCGATCAGGGTGGACAAGGAGACCGGCGAGGTCGAGTACGTCGCCGGTGGCCTGCGCACCCCCAACGGCATCGGGTGGGGCGCCGAAGGGGAGATCCTCGTCTCCGACAACCAGGGCGACTGGCTGCCCGCCTCCAAGATCGTCGAGATCGAGGAGGGCGCGTTCTACAACCACTACACGACCCCGGCCGGGCCCTTCGACGACCAGCCGGTCACGCAGCCCGTCCTGTGGCTCCCGCACAACGAGATCTCCAACTCGCCCACCAACCCGGTCCTGGTGGAGTCCGGGGTGTTCGAGGGGCAGATGGTGTTCGGCGACGTCACCTACGGCGGAATCCAGCGGGCCTTCCTGGAGGAGGTCGACGGTCGGAAGCAGGGCGCGGTGTTCCGGATGACCCAGGGACTGGAGTCCGGGGTCAGCCGCCTGGCGCTCGGCCCGGACGGCGACTTCTACGTCGGCGGCATCGGTGGCGGCGGCAACTGGGAGCAGCCCGGCAAGCTCCCCTACGGTCTCCAGAAGCTGACCCCCACCTCCGAGGACGCCATGGACATCCTGTCCATGGAGGTCACCGGGACCGGGTTCGACATCACCTACACCAAGCCGGTCTCCGACGACGTGGCCGCCAACGCCGCGGAGCGCTACGACGTGGCCCAGTGGTCGTACAACCCGACCTCGCAGTACGGCGGCCCCAAGCGCAACCAGGAGACCCTGCCCGTCACCGGCGCCTCGGTCTCCGACGACGGGCACACGGTCAGCCTGGACATCGGCGGCCTGCGCGAGGACCGCGTGGTACACGTCCGCTCGCCCCGCCCCTTCGAGTCCGCCGACGGCACCGAACTGTGGAGCACCGAGGCCTGGTACACCGTCCACAACATCCCCGGCTACGAGGCTCCGTCCAACGAGATCGGCATGTACGAGGCCGAGGACGGCACGCTGCGCGGCGGCGCGGGCATCGCCAACGAGCACCCGCACCACACCGGTGAGGGGTTCGTGGACGGGTTCAGTAACATCGGCGCCTCCCTGACCTGGGACGTCGACGTCGACGAGGCCGGAACGTACCCGGTGACCTTCCGCTACTCCAGCGGCCCCAACCCGTTCGTCGGGCCCAAGACCATCTCACTGGACGTCAACGGCGAGGACCTGGGACAGATCACCGTCGAGACCACCGAGGTCTGGCAGGTCTGGGCCGACCACGTCGAGCAGCTCGACCTCCAAGAGGGCAACAACACCGTCACGGTCACCGCCGGTGAGGACGACGACCGGCACGTGAACTGGGACCACCTGCGCGTCCAGCACGAGCCCTGCACCCCGGCCGAACCCGACGAGGGCTACCGGATGCTGTTCGACGGCACCCCCGAGAGCCTGGCCGACTGGGAGATAGCCGGCCCCGGCGACTTCGTCTCCCAGGGCGACTGCACGATGCGCTCCATCGGCGGTCTGGGCTTCACCAGCTATCCGGAGGAGTTCACCGACTACAGCCTGACCCTGGACTGGAAGATGGGCGGGGACGACAACTCGGGCGTCCACCTCGGTGTCAACGACCCGCAGGGCGACCCCGCCGCCCGCAACCGGGGCTTCGAGGTGCAGATCGACGCCACCGACGAGCCCCACCTCACCACCGGCGCCATCTACAACTTCCAGGGCGCCGACATCGAGGCCCGGGACGAGGCCCTCAACCCGCCCGGGGAGTGGAACACCTACGAGATCGTCGTCGAGGGCGACCGGGTGCGGGTGTACCTCAACGGGACGCTGATCAACGACTTCGACAGTGAGGGAGCGGACCCCGACCGCGACCTGACCGGCCGGATCGGCCTCCAGAACCACCACACCGGTTCCGACGTGTGGTTCCGCGACGTGCAGATCAAGGAACTCGGCTGACCGACGGGGGCGGGGCGCACGCGTCCCGCCCCTACTCGGGTTCCCCCTCCAGGATCAGCAGGGCCCGGCGCATGACGTCCTGCTGCGCCTCGTTGTAGAGGTCGGTCACGGACATCATCGCGGCCTTCTCGACCACGGCCCGGGGCATCGTCAGCCGCGAACCCGGGTCGCTCAACCAGGGGTGGTTCCTCCGGTGCTCCTCCAGGACCACCGCCACCCGCTCCGCCAGACGCTGGCGCGTGTCCGCGCTGGCGTCCGGCGGCAGGGTGTTCATCTCGTGGTCGAGGTCGGTCGGCTCCGCGTCGATCATGGTCCGGAGGTCCTCCACCGCACGCTCGTCGTAGAAGCGGCTGGAGATCGCGATGGCCGCCCGGTCGGCGTCGCTCAGCCGCTCGGCGACGCCCTCGAACCCGGCCGGGACGTCGGTGGGCGTGCCCTCTCGCAGCAGCGCCGCCACCTCCTGCCTCGCGCGTCGCAGACGCTCGATCCCGGCGGCGAGTTCGGCGTCGAGCGCGCGGAGGGCGGCCTTGGAGTCGGCCGGGCTGTCCCCCATCCGGTCCACCCGCGCCAACGGAACGCCCATCTCGCGCAACCGGCGGATCTGGAGGACCCGTGCCAGGTGCCGTGCCTGGTACTGCTTGTATCCGTTGCCGCGTCGTTCGGGCTGGTCGAGCAGGCCGACCCGGTGGTAGTGGCGGATGGTGTTCACCGTCGTGCCCGCCATCTCGGCCAGCTCACTCGTACTCCACCCCATGGACCCCCCTCTCACACTCCGGTGTACCGCATCAGAGCGTGCAGGTCGCCCCCTTCTCGGGCACCTCCAGGTCGATCAGGTACCTGGCGGCGGCCTCGTCCACGCACTCGTTGGACCCGAGGGAGACGATCCCGTGCCCCTCGCCCTCGACGGTGAGCAGCGCGCTCCCGAGGGTGTCCGCGAGCTCGATCCCGCCCGCGTGCGGGGTGCTCGGGTCGCCGGTGATCGACACCACCAGCGTGTCGGGCAGCCCCTCGATGTCCTCCGCGTAGGGGAACCCGAGTTCCGGCTCGACGGGCCAGGCCTCGCACCCGTCACGGGCGCCGTCCGTCACGTCCACACCGGGGTCCATGAACGGGGCCTGGGCATAGGTCGCCTCCCGCAGCTCACCGCCCTGCTCGGGGGTCAGGCGCTCCTCGTCCATGCAGTTGATCGCGTGGTTGGCCTCCAACGAGTTCGGCCACCGCCCGTCGGGCCCGCGCAGGCCGAAGTCGTAGATGAGCTGCATCAGGGTGTCACCCCGCCCCTCCTCGACCTCGGCGATCCCGTCGATGATCCGGGGCCAGCTCTGCGGGGAGTACAGTCCGGAGATCACGCCACCGACCGCCCCGTCGAAGTCCAGCTCGGCGTCCAGCGCGGGCACGGGCTCCTCTCGCAGCGGCCGCACGATCTCCTGGAACCGCTCGGTCGCCCGCTCGGGATCGGTGCCCAGCGGACAGTCCGTCTCAGCCGCGCACGTCGCGGCCATCTCGTCGAACGCTCCCTGGAACCCGGCGTAGGCGTTGACCCGCCGGTCGAAGCTGCCCTCCAGCGGGCTCATCGCCCCGTCGAGCACCATCGCGCGCACCCGGTCGGGGAACTGCTCGGCGTAGACGGCCCCCAGCCTGGTGCCGTAGCTCTGCCCGAAGTAGGTCAGTTCCTCCTCGCCCAGGACGGCCCGGAGCACGTCCATGTCGCGTGCGGTGTCCCGGGTTCCCAGGTGTTCCAGGACCTCGACCCCACCGCTCCCCTCGGCGCACCGCTCCATGATCTCCCGGGTGTCGTCCTCGGTGAGGCGCACCGTGGTGCCCTGCGACCCCATCGGCACGACCCCGGTGTCGGCCTCCTCGTCGGTGTAACAGTCCACCGCGGGGCTGGTGGCGCCGACACCGCGCGGGTCGAACCCGACGAGGTCGAACCGCTCGGTGATCTCGCTCTCCGCCAGCCCCGCGAAGGCCAGGGCCGCGCCCACGACACCGGAACCACCGGGTCCGCCGGGGTTGTAGACCAGCGAACCCATGGACTCCCCCCGGGCGGGCACCCGCAGCACCGCCACCGATGCCAGCTCTCCCTCGGGGTCCTCGTAGTCGAGCGGCACGTCCATGCGGGCGCACTCGGAGCCCGGTGCCAGCTCCAGGAGGGCCGCCTCCCCGGCCGTGTCCGGGTAGTCGGCACACCCCTCCCAGCTGAGTTCCTGCTCGTGGAAGGCGCCCAGGGCCCCGAAGCCGCCCTCCGCCTCCTCCGACGAACAGCCCGCCAGGACCCCCGTCAGCGCCAGCAGTCCGGCTCCGGCCCGGACCAGCCTTCCGCCTCGTCGACGATGTTCCACTTCCACCCCTTCGGTTCGACCAGCACGTCGGGGCCAAGCAGACACTGTGTTCCTGGAACAGGGTCAAGCCCGGGAACCGACCGGGCCCGTCACGAGCCGTCCCTGGAGACGGACATGCCGAAGGTGACCACGCTGATGAGGGCGGGGATGATCGCGGTGACACCCCATCTCCACTCGCCGCCCCAGATCCACGCCAGGAGCATCGCGATGGTGCCCGCGAGCAGGACGAGGGTGGTCCAGAGCATGGGGCCCGAGGGGTTTCCGGTGCTCTCGACGGTGATCTGGTCCTGCCGGATCAGGGAGTCGCGCAGGAGCTGGATCAACGCGGAGTGCTGGTCGGGGGTGACGTCGCGGAGGCGGATGCGCAAAGTGGCCATAGCGGCCATTCTCCTCGGCCGACACGGCCCGTCTCCAGCCCGGAGCCACCCGGAAACGACTCAGGCCCGGTCGGGTGACCGGGCCTTGAGGAAGCATGAGAGCCGACGAGGGGACTTGAACCCCTAACCTATCGCTTACAAGGCGATTGCTCTGCCAATTGAGCTACGTCGGCCGACCGCCGGGGCGCCTGGCCCCGGTACGTCCAAGCTGTATGGTACCGGGTCCGGCGCCGAGTGGCCTACTCGGCACCGGGGGCTAGCTGGCCTCGGCTCCGCGACGGCGGGCGACCTCGTAGAGGGAGACCCCGGCGGCCACGGAGGCGTTCAGGGACTCGGCGCCGCTGATCGGGATGCTCGCGACCACGTCGCAGACCTCGCGGACCAGGCGGGACAGGCCCTTGCCCTCGGAGCCCACGACGATCACCAGCGGGCCGTTGGCCAGTTCCAGGTCGGGCAGCTGGGTGTCGCCACCGGCGTCCAGACCGGCGACGAACAGCCCCGCCTTCTTGTAGGTCTCCAGGGCCCGGGTCAGGTTGGTGGCCTGGGCCACCGGCAGCTTCGCCAGGGTTCCCGCGGAGGTCTTCCACGCGGACATGGTCACGCTGGCCGTGCGCCGCTCCGGGATGAGCAGGCCGTGCGCGCCGAAGGCCGCGGCCGAACGCGCGATGGCGCCCAGGTTGTGCGGGTCGGTGACCCCGTCCAGGGCGACGATCAGCGGCGGGGTGTCCGAGGCCAGCGCCCTGTCCAGCAGCCCCTCGGCCGCCCAGTACTGGTACGGACGGACCTGGAGGACGATGCCCTGGTGGGTGGCACCGGGCAGGCCGTTGCTCTCACAGCGGCGGTCCAGGTCGGTGCGGTTGACCTCCACCACGTCGACGCCCTGGGCGCCCGCGAGCTTGGCGGCCTCGTTGACGCGGTCGTCGGGGTCCAGGCTGTTGGCCAGGAACAGGCGCGTGGCGGGCATGCCCGCACGCAGCGCCTCGACCACCGGGTTACGGCCGATCAGCAGGTCGGAGTTGTCCGGCCGGTTGGGCGAGCGCTCCTTGCGGGGGCTGTCCGAGCCCGCCGGGCCGCCGGTCTGCGCGGCGCGCTTGTTGGCCTTGTTCCGCTGCTTGCCGTCATACCAGTGCCGCTGCTCCGCGGGCAGGGTGCCGCTCTTGGCCTCCAGGGAACGCCGACCCTTGCCGCCGCTGCCCTTCGTGGGGCCCTTCTTGCTCTTCTTCGCCGGCATGGTCGCCGCCTCCAGTTACGTGTCGCGGGCATGCCGGAAGAACTCTTCCGGCCGATGGGGTAGCCGCGGCGCCGAGGGGCGGCGGCAAACTCCCAGCCTAGTGCCGTCCCGGTACCACACGCGTCGGCGGTCAGCCCCTGCGCAGGTCCCAACGGGGACCCTGCGGGGTGTCCTCCACCACCACACCGGCCTCCGCCAACTGATCGCGGATGGCGTCGGCGGCCGCGAAGTCCTTGCGTCCGCGCGCGGCCTGGCGCTGTTCGAGTGCGACGGCCACGAGGGCGTCCACGACCTCAGTCAGCCCCTGGTCGCCGCCGCCGGACCACTGCTCGCTCAGCGGGTCCAGGCCGAGCACCGAGAGCATGGTGCGCAGCTCGGCGGCGAGCCCCTGCGCCCGCTCCTTGTCACCGGAGGCGAGCGCCGTGTTGCCCTCGCGCACATGGCCGTGCACGATCGCCAACCCCTGGGACACACCCAGGTCGTCGTTGAGCGCCTCGGTGAACTCGGACGGGACGTCGGCCGCCGGGGCGACCGTGCCCAGCACCTCCACGGCGCGGGTGAGGAAACCCTCGATCCGCTGGTAGGCGGCGGCGGCCTCCTGGAGCGCGGTGTCGGAGTAGTCGATGGTGGACCGGTAGTGAGCCTGGCCGAGGTAGTAGCGCAGCTCCACCGGGCGGACCTTTTGGACCATGTCCGGGACCCTCATGGAGTTGCCCAGGGACTTGGCCATCTTCTCGCCGCCGATGGCGAGCATGCCGTTGTGCAGCCAGTACTGGGCGAAGCCGTCACCGGCGGCGCGCGACTGCGCCTGCTCGTTCTCGTGGTGCGGGAAGATCAGGTCGATCCCGCCGCCGTGGATGTCGAAGCTGGGGCCCATGTACTTGGTGGCCATGGCGGAGCACTCCAGGTGCCAGCCGGGGCGGCCGCGTCCCCAGGGGGTGTCCCAGCTGGGCTCGCCCGGCTTGGCGCCCTTCCACAGGGCGAAGTCGCGCGGGTCCCGTTTGTCGCGGTCCGGGTCGGAGTCGGCGGACTCCACGACCTGGTCCAGCCGCTGGTTGGACAGCTCCCCGTACGCGGGGTGCGAGCGCACGTCGAAGTAGACGTCGCCCGATCCGTCGTCGGCGGCGTAGGCGTGCCCGGCGTCGATGAGGCGGCGCATGAGCTCGATCATCTCCGGCACGTGGCCGGTGGCGCGCGGCTCCACGGTGGGCGGCAGGCAGCCCAGGGTGTCGTAGGCCCAGGTGAAGGCGCGCTGGTTGCGCTCGCTCACCTGCCACCACGGGACGCCCTCCTCGGCGGCGACACGGATGATCTTGTCGTCGATGTCGGTGACGTTGCGGCAGAACGTGACCTGGTAGCCGAGGTGGATCAGCCAGCGGCGCAGGATGTCGAAGTTGACCCCGGAGCGGATGTGGCCGATGTGGGGGGGTGCCTGCACGGTGGCACCACACAGGTACAGGGAGGCACACCCCTCGCGGATCGGGGTGAAGTCTCGGACCTGTCGGGCACTGGTGTCATAGAAGCGCAGACTCACGTTGTCAAGACTATCCGTTCTCCCCTGGCCTGGGCATCACAAACCAATAAGCACCACCGGTTCGGTACGGGGTCCTGAACGAGACGGGGTCCGGTCCACTCCGGACAGCCCGGAGAACTCATATGGGGCGAGCCGTATCGGGCCCGCTCACATGTGGGACGACCCGGCGTTCCGACCCCGTTCCGGAGGGGGATCGCCCGGCACGCTCCGTCAACCGCGACGCTGCGCCACACCGCACCCTTCGGCACCGGCGTCGGGAAGCAGCCGGAATCGGCCGGAATCTCGTGTTCGCGGCACCGTCTCGACTACGCTTCGGTGACGATGGCCCCTTTCAACAACGCCCCCGAGACAGGGACACGGAACGGTCGGACCGCGGGTCGCGGCGCGGGAGCCGGTGCTCTCGTCGGTGGCGCCGTGTTCGTCAGTGTCATCGCCCTGTGCGCCCTAGTCATCGCCTACAACGGCATCTACCGGTTCGCCCTGATCGTGCACGACGAGGGCGGCTTCCTCGCGCACGTCTTCCCGCTGACCTTCACCCTGCTGGTCCTCATGGCCTTCTGGGTGAGCTACGTCCTGCGCGCGGCGCCGCCGAGCGAGCGCCTCTGGGTGGACGTCGTCCTCATCCCGCTGCTGATCCTCGCCGCGGCCGTGCCCATGGTGCTGCACAGCGTCAACATGGTGGACCGCATCGCGGCGAACCACGAGGGGATCGTCCAAGTGGTGGTGGCGGTCGCCCCGCTGGCCGCCCTGCTGGTGGCGTTCCTGCTGTGGATCACCGTGCGGGCGCACGTCCGCAGACGCAACGCCAACGGACGCCCGCGAGCCAACCCCTCCGACGACCGCACGACCGTGCTGCGCGGGCGTCCCAGGCCGGGCGAGGCCCCGGTCCGGGACGACCACGGGACGGAGGCGCTCAAGACCCGACTGCTGCGGTTGGGCGCCGACGACGCGGACGAGAAGGAGTCCGGCGAGGAGGCGTCCGAGACGGTCTCGCTGCCCGCCCGCACCTCCACTCTGCGCCGTGATCGCGCGGAGCAGGAGGCGAAAGAGCGCGCCGAGCGCGAGGAACGCGAGCAGGAGGCGAAGGAGCGCGCCGAGCGCGAGGAACGCGAGCAGGAGGAACAGCGCGCGGAGCGGGAGGAACAAGAGCGCGCCGAACGCGAGAGCTCGAACGTGGTGGTCATCGGGGCCGGTTCCGTGGGCCACGATCGCGACGCCGACAAGCACTCCGACGCGGACGCCCCGACCGAACCGATCGCCGCCGTGGAGGAGCCCCAGGACCCGGCTGAGGCCTCCGTGCCCACGCTGCCGCTTCCGCGCCGGGCCCGCGACGGCGACAACCCGATCAAGCGTGCGGCCACGGATGCGCCGGTGGTCCCCTCGCAGGCCTCCTCCCCCGAGGCCGAGTCCGAAGGCACCGAGGCCCCCACCACGGGCTTCGCCCACCGGGCCCCCGAGGGCCCCGCCGTGGGCTCAGACCACGTCGTGGCCGAGCCTTCCGAGCACTTCGACGAGGGTTTCGAGCACGACTCCCCGGTGGCCGACCCCAGCACGGACGAGGCGGAGGCTCCGATCCCCGCCCCGGCCATCCCCGAACCGGCCATCCCCGAACCGGAGCCGGTCGCCGAGACGGCACCGGCCCCGGGAACGGGCTCCGAGAGCGATGGCTCCCCGGAGGTTTCCCGGGTCCAGAGCACCGTGGAGCTGTGGCCCGAGGGTGAGACCGGGTCGGGTCCCCTGCCGGAGGTCGAGGACCTGCCCGGCGTGACGGCGGAGGACCCGGAGGCGGATCCCCGGGACGACCACACCGGTTCCCCCCTGTGGGAGCCGCCGACCGAGGACACGCCCGCCTCGCACCTGGCCGACTACGTGCCTCCGGTGTGGACCCCGCCCGAGGACGACAGCCCCGCCGAACCCGCTCCCCTGGTCGGACACGCGACCGGCGCCGAGGAGGGTTCGACCCCGGCCCTGGACCACGACACCGGCCCGTCGGTGCGCGCCGCCTTCCGGATGGGTTCGGTACCGCCCGGCGCGGCCCGACCGGAGCCGGAGCCCGAGCCGCTTCCTGAGCCCGAGCCTCTGCCCGACGAAGAGCCGGAGCCCGAACCGGAGGTGCGGCGGCAGTCCGAGCCCGAACCGGCGACGGAGCGCGCGCCCCGCTCCGGCCCCCGCTCTCGGAGGCCGGTGGAGAAGCGGCCGATGGTCCTCAAGCCGAAGCGCCCGCCCATGCCGGACTTCGCCTCCGGACCGCCCTCCCGCCGCGTCCGCAGCGAGCCACTGCCGCCGGAGGACCACTGAGCCGACGGGGGCACTGACCCCGCTGAGGACATGGACAAGGGCCGTCGGCCCCGGAGCCCCCGGTTCCGGGGCCGACGTCCGTCCGGCTCCGGGGAGGCGGACCGGCCGGGCCCACGCGTGTGAGGGCGGCACAAGGCGGGCGAGAGACGAGGATCCCCCGACTATCGACGCTACGCGTGCCGGGCGGGGTGCGCCAGGGGCGGTCCACCTCACCTGTGGACAACCTCCCAGCTCCGATTCCCGTCCGCCTGTGAACGACGGATTTCGGCCCCCTGACCAGGCACTGCGTCACAGTCCGGATACCGCCCCCACAGCAACGGGAAAGGACCTTTTGGGGAACCCATCGGCCGAAGGTCACGCCCCTGACGCCCGATGCCCGCTCCACCCCCGGAGGGCCGCCCCCGGCCGCCCCGGGAGGGCTTCACCAGTGCTCGTCCGCACCGGCCGGGGCCGCTCCGCAGCAAGGCCGGAGGGCGCCCGCCGGGGTGCCCCTCGACAGAAGCCCCCTGCCGCCTGGCCACCGCCCCGCCCCGAAGAGGCGGTGACGTCGTCGCGCGCCCGGGGGTGGACCTCCGGACTCACCCGAGCCTCCTGAACACGACGAGGGCGGCCCCGCTCCTGGCGGGGCCGCCCTCGTTTACGTGTGCGTCAGTCCCTGGGGGCGCAGACGGCCGTGGCGACGGCGGCGATGCCCTCGCCCCGGCCGGTGAGGCCCAGGCCGTCGGTGGTGGTGGCCGACAGGCTCACCGGCGCACCCACGACCTCGGAGAGGGTCTTCTCCGCCTCGTCGCGCCGGGGAGCGAACTTGGGTCGGTTGCTGATGATCTGGACGGCCACGTTGCCGATCTCGAATCCGGCCGCGTGCACGCGTGCGACGGTCTCGGTGAGCAGCGCCGCACCCGAGGCGCCCTTCCACCGGGGATCGGAGGTGCCGTAGTTCGATCCGAGGTCGCCGAGCCCGCAGGCGGACAACAGCGCGTCGCACGCCGCGTGGGCGGCGACATCACCGTCGGAATGGCCGCTGACACCATCTTCACCCGGCCATTCCAAACCGGCGAGAAAAAGTGTCCGTCCAGGAGAAAACGGGTGGACGTCGGTACCGACGCCCACCCGAGGCATTTTCGTCATGAATTACGTGATTCCGCGAGTATCAGTTCGTCAGAACCTCGTCGAGGAGGGCTTCCGCCTTGTCCTCGTTGGTCTTTTCCGCGAGTGCGAGTTCGCTCACGAGAATCTGCCGGGCCTTGGCCAGCATCCTCTTCTCGCCCGCGGACAGCCCGCGCTCCTTGTCCCGGCGCCACAGGTCCCGAACGACCTCGGCGACCTTGTTGACGTCGCCGGACGCCAACTTCTCCAGGTTCGCCTTGTAGCGCCTGGACCAGTTGGTGGGCTCTTCGGTGTGAGGTGCGCGCAGCACCTCGAAGACCTTGTCCAGGCCTTCCTGCCCCACCACGTCACGAACGCCGACATCCTCGGCGTTCGCGGCCGGCACACGCACCGTCAGATCGCCTTTGTCAACCCTCAGGACGAGGTAGGTTCTGTCCTCGCCCTTAATGGTGCGAGTCTCGATCGCTTCAATACGAGCAGCCCCATGATGGGGGTAGACAACAGTGTCGCCGACCTTGAAAGCCATGTGACAGGTACCCCTTCCGCTACCACAAGGATACCACGAATCTGTGACTTAACGTACCTATTAGGTTTGCGAACACGCAGGTCAGGCCACACATTTTAGGCCTTGACAAAGTGTACCCGAGGAGTCTCGGCGGCCCGGTCGGAGCGCTCCCGAGAGCCCTCTACCCCCACTGGCCAGCCGAAGCGCGACTTGACGAGGGCCCGGAACGGGATAGGGTTCGCCCCCGCCCGACCACCCTCCGCGAGCACTCGGAGCGAGATAGGTCACGATTTCGGATCGGGTCGGCCCACCCGTGACCCGTCCGGATCTCCGGGCCCGGCCGACCCGACCGCACCACACGTCATAACCCCGTCATCAGGCCTCGGGCTCGTAGTCCTCACGCTTCTCGCCCGTCACCATGTAGACCAGGTTGTCCGCCACGTGCACCGCGTGGTCACCGAAGCGTTCGTAGAACCGGCCGACCAGGGTGACGTCCATGGTGGCCTCCACCCCGTACTCCCAGCCCGGAGCGAGGATGCGCTGCAACAGCTTGCGGCGCAGCCGGTCCATCTTGTCGTCGTCCTTGTCCAGCTCCAGAGCGGTGTCGGGGTCCCGCTCCGTGATCACCTCGCCGGCCTTGGTCACCAGGAGCTCCGCCTGGTGCCCCATCTCCAGGACGATGGAGCGCACCGGCTTGGGGATCGCCGAGTCAGGGTGGCGGCGGCGGGCGATCTTCGCGAGGTGGACGGCGTGGTCGCCCATCCGTTCGAGGTCACCGCGCATCGCGAGGGCGGTGATGATGGTCCGCAGGTCCGAGGCGACCGGCTGCTGCCGGGCCATCAGGCTGAAGGCGGTGTCCTCGATCTCCTGGTCGAGGCGGTTGAGTTCCTCGTCACCGGAGATCACTTCCTGCGCCGCGTTCAGGTCACTGTCCAGCAAGGCCGTGGTGGCCCGCGCGACGGCGTGCCTGGCGAGCCTGGTCATCTCGACAAGGCGTTCACTCAGGCTGTCTAGGTCCTCATGGTAGGTATCGCGCATGTCGTCAATGCTCCCAGTCTGTGTTTGAAGAATCGGCCAAGAGTTGGTGAACGATGGAAGAACCTCGGTTGTGTCACATGTCCTGACCGGGTAAAGCCCCAGTCCGCACGTTTACGATCGAATCGTGCAAGGGGAACTTCTCGCCGCGGTCGTCGGCATCATCGGGCTCGTCGTGGGCGTCGCCATCGGCGTCGTCGCCGCCAGCCCCCTCTTCCGTACGCGCACCACACGGGAGGAGGCGCCGTCACCACGGCACGACGGCAGCACCCTCCCGCAGGGGGTGGCAGAAGTGCTGTCCGCGCTCCCCTCCTCCGCGGTGGTCCTCGACTCGGGCGACCGCGTGCTGCGCGCCTCCTCCGCCGCCCGGGCCTTCGGCCTCGTCCGGGGAGAGGAACTGGTCATAGGCGAACTCCTCACCCTGGCCCGCAAGGTCCGGCGCGACGGGGTGATCCGGGAGACCGACATCGAGGTGGCCGTCCGCAAGTTCGGCCCCGACGCCACGTCCTTCGCGGTGCGGGTCGCCCCGCTGGGCGGCACCGGTCTGGTGCTGGTCCTGGCCGAGGACCAGACCGAGCACCGCAGGGTGGAGGCGGTCCGACGCGACTTCGTGGCCAACATCTCGCACGAGCTCAAGACCCCCGTGGGCGCGCTGTCACTCCTGGCGGAGACCGTACAGGACGCCAGCGACGACCCGGAGGCGGTGCGCCGCTTCACCGGGCGGATGCAGACCGAGGCCTCCCGGCTCACGGCCGTCATCCAGGACCTCATCACGCTCTCCCGGATCCAGGGTGCCGAGCCCATCGCCGAACCCGCCCCGGTGGACCTGGGGTCGGTCGTCGAGGAGGCGATCGACACCGTGCGGATGCCCGCCGACGCCAAGGGCATCGAACTGGTCGGCAGCGGAGCCGAGGGGCTGACGGTGCTGGGTGACGAGGCGATGCTGGGGACCGCCCTGCGCAACCTCATCGCCAACGCCGTCGCCTACAGTCCGAAGAACACGCGGGTCGCGGTGTCCGTCGGGACCTCGCGGAGCAGCGTGGACATCAGCGTCGCGGACCAGGGGATCGGAATCCCCCAGCAGGACCTGGAGCGAATCTTCGAGCGGTTCTACCGTGTGGACGCCGCTCGGAGCCGGGCCACCGGTGGTACCGGTCTCGGTCTGGCCATCGTCAAGCACATCATGACCCACCACCGTGGAGAAGTGACCGTGTGGAGCAAGGAGGGGTCGGGGTCGACGTTCACACTGCGTCTGCCCAGACCCGAGAGCCGGGAGCTCGAAGCTTCCCGGAACGACAACCACCAGGAGACGGCACAGTGACGCGCGTACTCGTAGTAGAGGACGAGGAGTCCTACAGCGACGCCCTGTCGTACATGCTACGCAAGGAGGGCTTCGAGGTCGCGGTGGCGCCCACCGGGACCGTCGCTCTGGAGACCTTCGACCGGACCGGCGCCGACCTGGTGCTGCTGGACCTCATGCTGCCGGGACTGTCGGGCACCGAGGTGTGCCGGACCCTGCGGCAGAAGTCCAACGTCCCCGTCATCATGCTCACCGCCAAGGACTCCGAGATCGACAAGGTCGTCGGTCTGGAACTGGGCGCCGACGACTACGTGACCAAGCCGTTCTCCTCCCGCGAGCTGGTGGCGCGCATCCGCGCGGTGCTGCGCCGACGGGGCGAGGACGAGATCGTGCTGCCCGCCGCTCTCGAGGCCGGTCCCGTCCGCATGGACGTGGAGCGGCACGTGGTGACGGTGCGCGGCGACAACGTGCAGCTCCCGCTGAAGGAGTTCGAGCTGCTGGAGGTGCTGCTGCGCAACGCCGGGCGGGTCCTCACCCGGATGCAGCTCATCGACCGCGTGTGGGGCGCCGACTACGTCGGTGACACCAAGACCCTCGACGTGCACGTCAAGCGCCTGCGCGCGAAGATCGAGGAGGACCCGAGCACCCCGCGTTACATCGTCACGGTGCGCGGCCTGGGCTACAAGTTCGAGCCGGTCACCGTCGAGGTCGAGTAGGGCTCCTGGCGGATGTGGGAGGCTCCCTCCGGGTCCCTCCCCCCTCTCCGTCCCGACCCCGCCTTGCTTCGAGTCCCGGGCCGCGGTATCGCCGCGGACCGGGACCTTCGTGTTTCAGGGGCCGCCGCCCCTCTCCGAGCTGGTGCGCCCCTGTGGGATCCGACGGTGCCCGGCGGATCCCGTGGGTCCTCACCGGGCCCGTCCGCTCGGTCACGCCGGCTCCCGGTCGGCGGGCTCAGCGCCTCCCACGACCCGTCCCGAGGGCCGCCGGTTCCCCGGTGTGGCGTTCCACCGCGCGGGCCAGGACCTCGCAGGCGCGCCGGAGCTCCGCGCCTCCCGCCGACCCGTAGCCGATCACCAGCCCGTGCACGCTGGGCGCGCCGTGGCTGGCGCGGCGGGTGTCCTCCACCAGGACCCCCTCCTCGGCCGCCGCCGCGACCACCGGAGCGACCGCCGACTCGGGCAGGGTGAGCAGCACGTGGAGTCCGGCGGTGTCCCCGGCGATCCGCGTCCCGAGGTGTTCCACGAGCGTGGCGCGGCGGCGGGCGTACTCCAGGCGCATCCGGCGCAGGTGCCGGTCCAGGTCCCCGCGTTCGAGCAGGAGGGCGGTGGCGGCCTGCACGGGGCCGCTGGTGCGGTCGGACAGCTCGGCGCGCACGCGGGTGAGGCGTTGGAGCAGGTCAGGTTCGGCGACGATCCAGCCGATCCCGAGGTCGGGGTCGAGGGTCTTGGAGAGGGTGCCGAGCAGCACGACCCGCTCCGGATCGAGCCCGTACAGGGCGGGCAGGGGCGCCACGTCGTAGCGGAACTCGGCGTCGTAGTCGTCCTCCACCACGAGCGCTCCGGTCCGGCGGGCCCAGGCCAGGAGGCGTTCGCGGCGGGGCAGGGGCAGACGGCCGCCCAGCGGGTACTGGTGCGCGGGCGTGGTGTACACCAGCGCGAGGTCGTCGGTCAGCTCCCCGGGGCGGATGCCGTCGTGGTCGACGGGGCAGGGGACGATCTCGGCGCCGCGTGCGGCCAGGATGGTGCGGGCCTTGCCGTAGCCGGGTTCCTCCACTCCGGCGCGGAAGCGGGCTCCGGGGGCCGCGCCCCGCACAGGGGTCCCTCCCATGGCGGTCATGGCGCCCACCAGGTCGAGCCCGTTGCCGGTCCCCCGGGTGACCAGGACGTTCTCGGGCCCCACCCGGACGCCCCGGGTGCGGCGCAGGTGTTCGGCCAGCAGGGCGCGAAGTCGGGGCTCGCCCTGGGGTTCGGGGTCGTCGGAGGGCGGTACCTCGGCCGCGTGCCGCCAGGCCCGGCGCATGGCGGCACGGTCGTGGTCGCGGACCCAGGGTGCTCCCGCCCGCAGGTCGACCACCCCGGCCCGGCGTACCTCCTGCCGTGACGGACGCCCGCGCGGGGGCTCGGCGGAGCGCGGGGGCTGCGTTGGCCCGGGCGGACCGGGGAGGGGCTCGTGCTCCGCCACGAAGGTGCCCGAACCGTGGCGGCCGTCGAGCCACCCCTCGGCGTAGAGCTGCTGGTAGGCGTCGGTGACCACGGTGCGGCTCACCCCGAGCTGCGCGGCCAGGGCCCGGCTGGAGGGCAGCCGTTCACCGGCCCGGAGCGCACCGGAGACCATGGCCTCGCGCAGCGCTCCGGACAGCTGCGCGGTGAGCGGTGCGGGGTCGGAGCGGTCGAGGCGGACCGGTGGTTCGGCGAGGCGTCGGGCCAAAGTGGTCTTTCACTTCCTGCCAGAAGTGGCCATGGTTCGGATATCCACTTCTTCCTACGGTAGTCGCATGCTCTCCACGACAGAACGCACTCGTCTCAACCGCGCCAAGCACAAGACCAGGACCGACCGCACCGAACTGTACGACCTCCTCGACGAGGGCCTGGTCTGCCACATGGGCGTGGTCGTGGACGGGTCTCCCCGAGTGGTCCCCACGGGGTACGGGCGGATCGGCGACACGCTCTACCTGCACGGATCGACCGGAGCCCGGTCCCTGCGGACGGAGGGCGAGATGTGTGTGACGGTCACCCTGCTGGACGGGATCGTCCTGGCCCGCTCGGGATTCCACCACTCGGTGAACCACCGGTCGGCGATGGTCTTCGGAACGCCGCGCGTGGTCACCGACGAACAGGAGCGCTGGGACGGGCTGCGGGCGATCACCGAGCAGCTCGCACCGGGCCAGTGGGACGCCGCCCGCCAGCCCGACACCAAGGAGATGGCGGCCACCCGGGTTCTCGCGCTGTCCCTGGAGGAGGCGTCGGTGAAGGTCCGCACCGGCCCGCCCGCTGACGACGAGGAGGACTACGCCCTCCCGGTCTGGGCGGGTGTGCAGCCGGTCCGGACGGTGTTCGACCCTCCGGTCACCGACCCGGCGCTGACCCACGACCTCCCCGTCCCGGCCCACATCCTGGCCCGCGCGACCCGCTAGGCGGGGACTCCCTCAGACCTCCACGATGACCGTGAAGGGCCCCTCGTTGGTCAGGCCCACGGACATCTGGGCGCCGAACACCCCCGTGGCCACCTCGGCGCCCTGGTCCCGCAGCTCCTTGACGACGGCGTCCACCAGGGGCTCCGCGACCGGTCCGGGCGCGGCCGCCTGCCACGTGGGACGGCGGCCCTTGCGCGCGTCGCCGTAGAGAGTGAACTGGCTGACCACCAGCAGCGGCGCCTGCACGTCGGAGCAGGACTTCTCGTCCTCCAGGACGCGCAGGGTCCACAGCTTCCTGGCGATTTTCCGGGCCTCGTCCTCCGTGTCGGTGTGCGTGACCCCCACCAGGGCCATCAGGCCGGGTCGGGTGATCTCACCGACCACCTCGCCCTCCACCGTCACCGAAGCGTGCGACACCCGCTGCACGACAGCGCGCATGGTCCTCCCCTGCTCTCTTCCCGGGACCGCCCCTGGTCGGGGGCGGTGTCACCTCGATCGTTGCAGCTGGTTGAGCAGGCGCACACGGCGGGTGTTGGTGATCAGACCGGTGAGGGTGACCACGAACGTGCTGATCGAGTCCGAGAAGTCCTCGATCCGCCACTCCCGCGGGCCGGTGTACCAGTGCAGGCCGTCGCCGTCGAGCTCCTCGGGGCTGAGGTCGGCGATCGCGGCGGAGGCGAGGATGTTGGCCCAGCGGTCGACGTCGTCGAAGATCACCGCGTAGGGGAGGTAGCGCGAGTACAGCTCCACGCGTTCGCCGGGCGGGGCGCTCTGGGCCCGCTGGCTGAGGAGGTAGTCGCGGAAGCCCATCGTGTGCGCGTAGACGGAGCTGCCCAGTTTGGTCTTGGCCGGCATGTACTGCGCGCCCGCGGTGACGGCGGCCCCGGCGATGATGACGGCCAGACCGGTGAAGGCCGCGCTGGTGAACACCGCGAGCAGACCGGTCAGGACCACCCCCGAGGCGGTGAGCACCATACCGACCGTCGTCCAGGTCCCCCGCACCCGGCTGGGCGACCGGGAGAACCACTTGAGCCGGACCATGTCGCGGTACAGCTCCTCGCGGACCCGGTCCACACGCGCGGGGAAGTCCTCGGAGTGGCGGGAGGAGCCGAGTTCCGACAGACGCACGGAGCGCCGCTCTCCGAAGAGGGCGTCCAACAGGAGCCACTCGGAGGAGAGCAGGGCCTCCTCGGGAGGACCGTCCAGGCGGACCAGCCGCCAGTCCACCGAGGTGAAGTGTTCGTGGGGCAGCTCCTCGACCCGGATGTGACCGCGTACGGCCAGGTCGAGGACGGTACCGGTGAGGTCGGCGATGTCCACGCGCTCGTCGACCAGCGTGCCGATCTGGCCCGGGTGCACGTCGTCGGGCGGGGCGAAGCGCATCCGGCCGTGTTCACCGCGGGCCACGGGGGCGTGGTCGCCCTCCGCCGCCTCGTTGTGCAGCGCGCGTTCGTCGCGGCCCCGGATGCGGATGAGGGCGATCAGCCCGCCGACCAGGACCAGCAGGAGGAGACCGAACACGCTCGCGGTCCCCGGCGTCACCTGGAAGGCGGACGCCAGCGACCACCGGCGGGTCAGGATCGGTTCGCCCTCGGCGGTCCCGGGAGGGTAGTTGACGACGATGTCCAGCCGGTCGCTGGGCGTCATGTCGGCCTGGAGGAAGTGTGCGACGACCGCGTCCCCGCCCATGTCCGAGGCGGTGCAGTACATGGCGCTGCGGGGCTCGCCCGCAAGGCAGGACAGCGCCTCGGGCGGCTGCGGCGCGGTGACGGTGACGTCGGTGGAGCGGACGTCGTGGCTGTAGGCGCCCACGGCCCGCCACTCCAGCTGGACCCCCTGGGAGACCGCGCCGACGGTGCCGCTCACCCGGTAGCTGAGCCGCACCCCGCGGGTGCCCTCGGTGGGGATGCGCACGAGGAGCGCGCCGTCGGTCTCCTCGGTCTCCACCTGGAGGGTGGAGCCGCCGGAGTCGACCGCGGAGACCCCGTTGATCTCGAACCGGCGGTCGTGGTCGGTGTCGTAGAGCATCGTGGCGGTGAGGGCCCGGGTGAAGGTCTCCGGGGCTGGGCCCTCGAACCTGATGGACTCCTCGCCGTGGAGGGTGCCCCGTTGGTCCAGTTCGAGGCGGATGTCGTTGGTGATGTCCGTGTCCGTGGCGGAACGTCGGGCGATGACCGCCGGTTCGTGCCCCGGTACTGTGGTTGCCGGTGCGGTCGCCGTCACCGCGTGCGCCTCCCCTCCCGGCCACCCCACGGCGACCACCACGAACAGCGAGGAGTACACGAGCAGGGCCGTCGCCAACGCGACGGCCGGGCGCCAGGAGCCGACCCACCACATGACGCGAGAGCTTATCCGGTCCGTGAGCGGACCGTACCCATCGGGCGCCCTCCCCGGCGTCGCGTACCGGCCCCCCGCCGGTGGCTCCGTCGACAGTAGCTCCGGCGCGGCCGGGCCTCCCGTACGGAACGGGGGTTCGGACACGTGCTGACCCGTCGACGAAACCGGCCCGAGTCCGACCCGTGGGCGGAGCGCCCGGGGTTCCTCCAGCGCATGGGGCTGGGCGTCTCGCTGTCCCTGGGCACAGGGCTGGCCGCCGTGGGGTTCACCGGCTTCCTCGCGTTCTCGGCACTGTTGCCGACCGTGCAACCGGCGTGGGGCGAGCCCATCGGGCCGGACGCCACCCAGGTGCTCTCGGCCGAGTCCGTCTCGTCCTCGGAGCCCACCACGGCGGCGATCGAGGACCCGCTGGGGCAGAACCCGCTGTACGCCAACGGCGAGCTGGGCGAGGTCACCTGTCGGCCACCGCAGATGGACGCCGACGACCCGAAGTCGGTGGAGACCTTCGTGCACTCGATCGCCGACTGCCTGGACTCGGCCTGGGGCGCGTACTTCGAGGAGGCGGGCATCCCGTTCTCCTCCCCGAACCGCGTGTACTGGTACGCGGCGGGGAACAGCCCGTGCGGCCCCTTCCCGAAGGAGGGCACGGCGGCCTTCTACTGTCAGGCCAACCAGGGCCTCTACCTGGGGGTGGAGGACATCGTGGCGGCCTCGGCGGGCAGTGACGAGGCCGAGGCGTACACGTTCCTGCTCAGCCACGAGTACGGGCACCACGTGCAGGGGCAGTCGATGATCCTCGCCGAGTTCCGCTCCCTGCGGGCCAACGCCGACGAGGAGACCGCGGACGAGCTCACCCGGCGCAACGAGCTCCAGGCCAACTGCCTGGGCGGGGTGTTCGTCGGCTCCGCTGAGGAGTCCCTCGGTTACGGGAAGTCCGAGAGGGCCAATATCCTCGACTCCGTCGGGCTCCGCTCCGACCACGCGGGCACGAGCACGCACGGATCGGTGGAGAACGGTCGTCTGTGGACCGCGCACGGTCTGGACCGTCTCGATCCGGCGGCCTGCAACACCTGGGAAGCCCGCGAGGAGCTGGTGCGGTGAGCGGTGACCACGGTCCGGTCGGCTCCGACGAGCCCGGCGGACCCGGCCCCGGCGGTTCCGGTACCCCCCTGCCCGCGACGCTCACCCGGCTGGAGCACTCGCGCAGGGCCCACCGGGTCAACCGCAGGGTGTTCAGCGCGGTGTGCGGGCTCCTGGTGGCCCTGCTCGCGCTGTCGTTGCTCTCCTGGACCAGCGTCAACGAGGACGGCTCCGCCATGGACACGGTCTCCGAGCGGGCGGAGGGCGGCGACGACAAGCCCGGCCAGCCTCCGAGCCCGTCCGCCGACGCGCCCACCGGTCACCTGGGACTGCCCGGTCGCACCCTCCCGGACCGGCCGACCGGCCACAGCGCGCTGGTCGCCAACCCGATCTACGACACCGGTCGGCTGAGCCCGCTGCCCTGCCCGGTGCCCGAGCTCGACGTCGACGACCCCGGCTCCATGGAGCGGTTCCTGCACCTGGTCGCCGACTGCCTGGACGACGTGTGGAAGACCCAGTTCGACCGGGCGGGCATCCCGTTCGCCCCGCCGGACCGGGTGTTCTGGGAGGAGCCCGGGGTGAGCCCGTGCCGTTCCTACCCGTCCCCGGCGGGCGCCTTCTACTGCCGGGCCAGCGGCGCGATCTACATCGGCACCTCGGACGTGGTGGAGAAGTGGAACGGCTCGGATGACAGCGTGGTCTACGCGTCCCTGCTGGCCCACGAGTACGGGCACCACGTGCAGGGCGAGTCCGGGCTCCTGGAGTTCTACCACGAGCAGCGGCAGCTGGAGGTGGACGACGCGGGCCGCAACTCCTGGACGCGCCGAAGCGAACTCCAGGCCAACTGCCTCTCGGCGGCCTTCCTGGGGTCGATCCGGGTGAGCTACCCGCTCACCGAGGACGACCTGTCCACCCTTCTGGACGACGCCTCGGCCACCGCCGACCGTCCCGACGGTCCCGAGTCGGATCGCACGCACGGCTCCTCGGACAACAGCGTGTGGTGGACGCGCACCGGCTGGACCGAGCAGTCGGCGGGCGCCTGCAACACCTGGGACGTGAGTGACGAGGGAATGGTCAAGTAGCGTCCTCGGTCCGGGGTTGTCCACAGGCTCCGGGTTCTTCGTGTTTCATCGCGACTGTGCGTGGCAGGATGCTGACATGCCGGACACCCCCGAACCCTCCGGCTCGCACGAGCCCGAGCCCCCGCGCCCCGCGTCACACACCCTCTCCGCCACCCGACCCCCTGTCACCAGGCACTCCCCCGTGGACACCACGGTCACCACCGTCGTTCCCCCGGTCTCCCCGACCGCCGAGCCCGAGGCCGCTCCCACCCGCAACTGCGTGGAACTGCGCGTGCACGGTGTCAGCGGCGGACAGGCCGAGGAACTCCTGGACGTGGAGCCCGCCATGCGCGTGGGCGGCGACCGGCTCGCCGGTTTCTTCCGCTGGCGGCGCGAACCGGACACCCAGAGCGTCCCGGGGGTACGACGGGAGATCTTCGCCTGGGGCAACCTGACCTCGGGCAGCGCCTCGCGGGCGTTCTGGCTCCTGCTGCTGCCGTTCATGATGCTCAACGTGGCGTACTGGATGCGGCCCGGCCGGATGGACCGGGGGCAGACCGGGGTCCGCAGGGCCGCCAGCATCACCTACGGGGCCGGGGTCCGACTCCTGGCGCTGTCGCTGACCGTGCTCATCACGCTGGCCTCGGCCGGGGTCGGCATGGACCTGGTGGGCTGGCAGTGCGCGGGGCTGGGCGAGTCGTGTGTGCAGGCGCGTCCGTGGCTGGCCTTCCTGGCCTCGTCCTCCTCACCGCTGTCCGCACCGGGGTGGGGGCTGGTGGTCGGGGCGGTGCTGCCCGCCGCGGTGATCGTCGTGCTGTGGCGGCTGTCCCGCAGAACGGCGGCCGACTACGAGGTGGTGACCGGCCCGGTGCCGCCGGACCACTCCGAGGACGCGCCGCTGAGCCACCCGGACTTCTGGCGCAACAGCGAGATCATGGCCCGGCTGAGGTCGGCCCACATCGCCGTGGCCGTGGGAACCGTCGCGGCGCTGCTGCTGGTGCCCGCGTTCCTGCACGACCTGTCGGTCCGGGGCGTGGCGCCGGCGACCGATCCGGGGGCGTGGTGGCTCGGCGCGGTGTTGGCCGTTCTGCTGGGCGCCGTGGCGGCGGCGACTGTCGCGAGTGTGCTGGTACCCGGGCTGGACCCCCGGTGGAACGCCAGGGCGGACCGGTTCTGCCGGGTGCTGCGGGACACCATGCTCGTCCTGGTGGTGGCCGTGGCCGTCTACACGGTGTGGCCGCGGCCCGGCTGGGTGGCCGAGGGGCGGCTGCCCGGCAGTGGCACCATGCTGAACACGCTCTTCGCCACCCAGGGCGCGCTGGTGGTGATGCTGCTGGCGGCGGCCCTGGTGCTGTTCGCGGTGGACCGGCCGCACGAGCGAACCGCCATGCGAGGGCTGGCGGGACCGTCCACGGCCGCGCTCGGAACGCTGCTGGGCGGCGGGTTCTCGGCCGCGCTGGTGTACCAGGGTTCGCTGTGGCTGAGCGGCTGCGGTCCCATGAACGCGCCGGAGGCCGACTGCCTGGCGCTGTCGCCGCCGACCGCCTACTCGTGGTTGCAGCTGGCGTTCGCCTTCGAGGCGGTGATCGTCCTGGTCGTGGTGGCGGTGCTGGCGCTGCGCCTGCGCGGTGCGGTGCGGGCCCAGCTGCCCGAGGTGACCTCGCTCTACTCGCGGAGCGTTCGGGACCGCCGGACCTGGGACATCGCCAAGGCCAGGGCGACCGGGCAGATGACCGAGGTACTGCCCAAGGTGCTGGCCGCGCTGCTGCTTCCGGTGGTGCCGCTGGTGGGGCTGGCGCTCTACTCGATCCTCACCGGGAACCTGGTCGCCGGGCCGGTGGACGCACCCCTGGCGGTGGCCGGGGAGCTCCAGGGCGTGGCGCAGAGCGCGCTGGACGCGCTGGTGGGTGTGGGGTCGCTCATCGGCGGGGCGAGCCTGGTGGCGCTGGTGTGGATCGGCCGGAGCGCCTACCGGGACCGGCCGACGCGGCAGGCCGTGGGCGCGCTGTGGGACGTGGGCACCTTCTGGCCGCGTGTCGCGCATCCGCTGGCCCCGCCCTCGTACGCCGAACGCGCGGTACCGCAGCTGACCGCGCGGGTGGCGCGGATGGCCGGGGAGGGAACCGAGGTGGTGATCTCCGGCCACTCGCAGGGGTCGGTGTTGGCCGCCGCGACCGTGTGGCAGCTGCCCCGGAGCTGCCGGGGGCGGGTCTCGCTGATCACCCACGGCTCACCGTTGGACCGACTGTACGCGCGGTACTTCCCGGCCTACTTCGGTCCGGCCTCGTTCACCGACCTGACCGGCCGGGTGTCGGCCTGGCGCAACCTGTGGCGGGTCACCGACGCCATCGCCGGTCCGGTCAGACGCAGGAACGCGGACGCCGGGGACACTCCACCAGGTCCTGCCGGGGGTGGGGCCGGAGCGTCCCTGGACATCGTGGACCAGGCCGACCCGCTGCCCGACCCGCGTTCCTACGACGCGCCGCCGGGAGAGGCCAGACGCCCGGAGATCCTCGGGCACTCCCAGTACACGGAGGATCCGGCCTACGCCCAGGCACTGTCCGAGGTGCTGCCGCCAGTTCCCTCGGCCCCGAGGGAGGCACCACCGAGGGCCTCGACCCCGTACGGCGGTTGACGCCCTCCCGGAAGGACCCCGCGAGGCGTCCGCGCGGTGGTTCGCGCCGTCGGGGGCCGGGGCCGCGGAGCCGTCAGCGCGGAGACCGGGCCACGGAGACCGGTGCCCGCAGGGACCGACGCGCCGGTGGCCCGGGGCTACCAGGGTCCGTAGGGGCCGTTGTTCTGGTTGCCGCCCACGCCCTTCACGGCGGGGCGCACGTCCAGCAGGAAGATGAGGGTGGCGACCAGGCCCAGGATGACGAACATGCCGGTGCCGGTCAGGACGGCGAGCAGGGAAACGCCGGAGGCCACACCGGTGAGGATCACCCACAGCTTCTTGGTCTGCTTGTCCATCACCACGAAGGCCTGCTCAGGGGTTCTCAGGGCCTCGATGAACGCGTACAGGCTGGCCACGAAGGTCACGAGGTAGATCAGCTGCCAGATCCAGAAGAACAAGACTCACTCCAGTCGCCTCACGCGTCCGAGCGGGGTTCCGCCCGCTCTCCACGTTAAACGGATCGGACGCGGGGATCGTGCCCGAAAGAGGGGCGGATCACTGACCGAATACGAGCGCGGTACCTCCGGACCACCGGGCGCGGCGGTCAGATCGGGATGTGCCAGAGGCAGGTCACGGTGGCCAGCAGGAAGGCCGAGGCACCCATGATCACGGCACCCGCGTGGTACGGGAGTTCGCTGTCCGGGCGCAGGAGCCGGTTGACCCTGCGCATGACGGCGGGTTCAGCGGCCTGCACGGCGGCCATCGCACCGGCGGGTACGGGCGCGGGCCCGGCGGCACCGAAGCGGAGCAGCGCCATGGCGAGCTCACGGGAGGAGCTCCTGCGGCGGGCCTGGTCGTCGGCGCACATCTCGATGAGCAGCGCGACGGTCTCGTAGTAGGTCCGCACCAGGCGCACGCGCGGGAAGGCCCGCTTCAAGGAGGAGAACGGGAGCAGAACGAGGTCGTGGCGTTCACGCAGGTGGGCGTGCTCGTGGGCGAGCACGGCCGCCAGTTCGCGGGTGTCGAGCACCTCCAGGGCACCGGCGCTGATCACCACCTGGGAGCGCAGCACTCCGGGCAGGCAGTAGGCGGCGGCCGCCGGGTGGTCGACCACGCGTGCGCCCGGGACGTCCGGGTGTTCGTTGGCCACCAGTTCCAGCAGGTCGTGGTGGCGTCTGCGGACCCGCACCACCTGGACGAACGAGGCGACGAGGCCCGAGAACAGCACGAGGGTCAGGGCGACGGCCAGCAGCACGGCGGCGAGGTGGCTCAGCCCCTCGAGCCCCTGCGAGAACTCGGAGACGATGAACTCGCCGGTCAGGAGGTCGGTGGCGGCGGCCAGCAGGCCGCCCGCGGCGCCGAGCTCGTAGGACGACAGGCCGTAGGCCAAAAGCGCACCGATGGTGGACACGCCCCAGGCCAGGCCGAGCGCCTGCCAGGCGATGACCGCCGTGTAGGGGCCGCGGGAGGGCCACTTCGCCCGGTGGAGTGCTTCCATGGCGACGAGGCAGCTGACCGCGACGAGAGTGAGGAGTGCGGCACTGACCATACGGACTAGTTCCTTGGCTGCTCGGTTTCCGCGAGTGCGCGACGGAGCGCTTCAGCCTCCTGGCCGTCCATGGACTGGACGAAGGCGGCCAGGGCCGCGTCGCGGTCAACCGTCTGACCGAGAGCGTCGAACATCAGCTCCGACACGTAGTTCTCGCGGCTGGCTGCCGGACGGTACCGCCAAGCACGACCCTCGCGTGCCCGGTCGACGACCTTCTTCTTGGCCAGTCGGTCGAGCACCGTCATGACGGTCGTGTGGGCCAGGTCCCGCTCGGCGAGAGCCTTACCGACCTCGCGAACCGTCATTGGTTCGTTGCGTGCCCACAGTACATCCATCACCGCGCGTTCAAGTTCGCCAAGCCGATTCATGAAACCAAGTCTACGACGGGTAGTACTACCCCCCGTGGCACCCCCACGTTAATTCTCGATGGCTTTCGGGGTAGGGGTTTGAGACGCTGCCGACAGGGCCCGGGGACCGCCTCCGACGAGGGGTGGAACGGGCCGGGGTGACCGAGGTCCCGCTCCTCCCGGGGCGGGCGGCCGAGGGAGAGACATGGCTGACCGAGGGGAAGCGCCGTCCGAGGGGACGCGGTTCCAGCTTTCGATGGGCGACATCACCGAGCACCACGCGGACGCGATCGTCAACGCCGCCAACAGCTCCCTGCTGGGCGGCGGCGGGGTGGACGGGGCCATCCACCGCAGGGGCGGCGGGGCGATCCTGGAGGAGTGCCGCGCCCTGCGCGCCTCCCATTACGGGAAGGGGCTGCCTGCGGGTGGGGCGGTGGCGACCACGGCGGGGAGGTTGCCCGCCCGCTGGGTGATCCACACCGTCGGCCCGGTGTACAGCGGGACCGAGGACCGGTCAGCGGTGCTGGCCTCCTGTTTCACCGAGTCACTGCGGGTCGCCCACGAGCTGGGCGCGGAGTCGGTGGCCTTCCCCGCGATCTCCACGGGGGTGTACCGCTGGCCCCTGGACGACGCGGCCCGGATCGCCGCGCGGGCACTGCGCACCGCGCCGGTCCGGGTGCCCAGGGTGGACCTGGTGCTGTTCGACGAGGCCGCCCTGGCCGCGTTCCGGCGGGCCTTCGAACCGGGCTGAGGAGGCGCGCGGCTCGACCGTGGCTCTTGCCCCGTCTACCGCGCCGCCCGCGTCCGTCGTACGCTCCGTTCCATGGGACACCGGCATCCGAGCAAGCTCAAGAACCCCGAGGTGAGTCACGCGCGGGCCCGCTGGCTGTTGCGCGCGGAACTCGCGGGGTGTGACGCCTGCCGCTCCGAAGGCGACGAGGACGCCTTGGCCGACCTCGCGTCAGGCGGTGTCTTCGACTCCCTGATCACGGGTTTCGTGCTGTCCCGCGTCCAACAGTGGCACTCCCCGAGCCGCCCGTCCGAGTACCCGGCCACCGTGTACCGCATCGCCCCCATCGACGAACGCGACTTCTGGCGGCCCCCGACCCAGCACTGCATGCGTGTGTGCACGGTGACGGGGGCCGAGGGCGACGGGGTGGACACGCTGCCCGCTCTCCGGGAACTGCGACTGATGTCGGCGCTGGACCGCTCCCTGGTCCTGGACGACATCATCGACGGCCTGGCCGAGACGGAGGGTTGACCTCGATTCCCGTGCTCCGGCTTCCCCGCCTGCCCGCGCCCGGCCCCCGCTTCTTCCCCGAGCACGACAGGCCGACCGCGGGCCGGTGCGTGAGGTGCGATGAGTACCCGGAAGCGGGTGTGCGCACCTGCCCCGACCGCTGGCCCAACGGTTGAACCGCTACTTACCGGGATCGGCGATCGGGGCCGGATAGCCCTCGACCCCCTCCCCGAACCCCTCCAGCCAGGGCGTGTGCACCTGCGCACCCGACAGTTCCGCGAGTTCGGGGACGTACCGGCGCACGTAGACGCCCTCCGGGTCGAACCGCCGCGCCTGCCGGGAGGGGTTGAACGCCCGGTTGGGTCGGGTGTCGTTGCCGGTACCCGCCGTCCACTGCCAGTTGCCGTACTCGTTGGCGACGTCGCCGTCGGTGAGGTGGGCGTCGAAGTGCGCGGCCCCCTCCCGCCAGTGCACCAGCAGCGTCTTGGTGAGGAAGGCGGCGGTGATCATGCGGGCGCGGTTGTGCATGAACCCCTCCTGGAGCAGCTGCCGCATGCCCGCGTCCACGATCGGCACACCGGTCCGTCCCTCCTTCCATGCGGACAGGGCGTCCGGGTCGTCGCGCCACTCGCGGTCACGCGCTCGGTAGTCGCGGGTGTTGATCCACGGGAACGCCGCCGTGACCTGGTGGTGGAAGTCGCGCCAGGCGAGCTGGCGCACGTACTCGCTGCCGCCGGGGAGGTCCCGCGCGGCGGTGGCGATCTCCAGCGGGGAGAGGCAGCCGAACCTGAGGTCGGCGGAGAGACGGGAGGTGGCGGCACCGGGGAGGTCGTCGTTGCGATCCCCGTAGTCGGCCAGCCCCTCGTCGAGCCAGGCGCGCAGTCGTCCACGCGCCATGGTCCAGCCGCCGGTCTGCCGTTCCGGGGCGAGGGCGCCGATCCCCTCGGCGTCGCCGTCCAGCTCGGGCAGGTCACCCGGTTCGAGCCCCTCGGGCAGTTCGAGGGCCTCGGGCGCGGGCAGCACCTCGCGCCAGCGCGCCCCCTCCCAGGCCCGCCAGTAGGGGGTGAACACCTTGTAGTGGTCGCCGCTGGCCGGGGTGAGGTCGCCGGGCGGCACCACGGTCAGCCCGGGGTGCTCGCACACCTCCAGTCCGGTGGCACGCAGTGAGTCCAGCCGCCGTGCCGCGAACCGGGTCACGCCCGCGCTGAGGTGGACGGCGCGCGCCCCGGTCTCCCTGGCCAGCCTCCCGACCTCGCTTGCCGTGTCGCCCCGGCGAAGGAGGAGGTCTCCGCCTCTCTCCCGCAGCCCCGAGCGCAGGTCCGCGAGGGCCTCGGCCAGGTGGGCGCGGCGGTTGCGGGCGGCGCGCGCCAGGAGGCCGGGTTCGAGGACGAAGAGGGGGACCACCCGCGGGGAGGCGCGCAGGGCCGCGCTGAGCGCGGGGTGGTCGTGCGGGCGCAGGTCCTGCGTGAACAGGACGATGACGGGGGTGCCCAACAAGGACTCCTTCGCTTTTCGACACCATCACACTACTGGGTGTGTTCATTGGCGATTACCGGAGGTGGTCGGGGGTAGAGCCCCACCATGAACCCGCCTCCCCGTCCCGTCGTCGGAGTCTCCAGCTGCCTCATCGGAGCACCCGTGCGCTACAACGGCGGGCACTCGCGCTTCAGGTTCCTCACCGACGAGTTGGACCGGCACGTGGACTGGCTGCCGGTCTGCCCGGAGGCGGAGATCGGGCTCGGCGTGCCCCGCCCCACCCTGCGTCTCCAGGAGCGGCCTGACACGGCCCCCGGCGAGGGCGAGGACCGGGTCATCTCCAGCAAGGACGGCGCCGACCACACGGACGACCTCGCCCGGGTCGCCGACCGGCACCTGCCCGAGCTGCGCCGTCTGGACGGATACGTGCTCAAGAACAAGTCGCCGAGCTGCGGCCTGTACGCCCTGCCGGTCTTCGACGACCACGGCGACCGGCTGCGCGGGAACGGCCGGGGCGCCTTCGCCGCGCGGCTCACCGAGCTGCTGCCGCAACTCCCCTTGGAGGAGCAGGGCCGTCTGTCCGACCCCGTTCTGCGCGAGCACTTCGTGGAGCGGGTGTTCGCGCACTCCCGGCTGCGCGCCCTGTTGGAGGACGACTGGCGTCCACGGGACCTGGTGGCGTTCCACACCCGGCACAAACTCCAGCTGATGGCGCACTCCCCGGACGGCTACCGCGAGACCGGGCGGATCGTGGCCCGTGCGGGCACCGGCGATCCCGAGGAGGTCGCGGCCACCTACGCGGAGGCCTTCCACCGGACCCTCGCCGTCAAGGGCAGCCGGGGCAGGCACGCCAACGTGCTCCAGCACGTCTTCGGGATGATCAGCCCGCTGCTGGACGACGCCCGCAGGCACGACCTGCTGGCCGCGATCGAGGACTACCGGGAGGGGCAGGCACCGCTCAGCCTGCCGGTGGCCCTGTTGCGACACCACTGTTCCGCCGAGGCCATGACCTGGGCCAACGAGCAGACCTACCTGCGCCCCTACCCCGAGGCGCTGCGGCTGCGGCACCCGGTGGCGGTCTGATCCCGCGCCGGAGCCGGACCCGGGGGAAGCCGGAGTCGGACCCGAGGGAAGAGCACGGAAGGACGGTTCGGGGCGGCCCCTGACAGCACGCGGCGAATCCCTGCGCAGCGAACACGTTCGGCTACATTGGGTGACAGTTCCCGGCCGCGTCGTGCGCGGTTTCCGGTTGCCCCCGACCCGAGGTCCCCGACGTGTTCGTCTCCCTTCCCCGACGCGCCGCCGTGCTCGTCTCCTCCTGCGCCGTCGTGCTGCTCGCCACGTCCCTGGCCACGGCTCCCCCGGAGCGCCTGGTCGAGCGGATCGGCCACCACCTGTCGCCCCCGGAACCGGAACTGACCCACGGCCACGCCCTCCTGCCCCCGTATCCGGTGACCACCCCCGCGCCCATCCCCAACCCGGGGCAGGTCGCCGTCTGCCAGGAACCCGGGCGCGACCAGGTCGTCACCCTGCCCGACCCCTCCGACGACGAGGGCCGCCCCCTGTGGATCCGCCGTCCACCCGGGCCCGACAGCACCGACCTGCCGGTCCTCTACCTGCTGCACGGCTCGGCCTCCACCCACCGGACCCTCATGGAAGCGGACCTGGGCGCCCACCTGGACCGGCAGATGTGCCGCTCGGGGGTCGAGTTCGTCGTCGCGGCCCCGTACGGGCAGGAGGACGGGGGCTCCACCACCGAGTGGGGGGACGCCCATGACGGCCGCTTCTCGCTGGAGAGCTTCGTCACCCGGGACACCGTCGACGCGGTCGAGGGCGAGCACCCGCGTCCCCGGTCTCTGCGGGCGATCGGCGGCTTCTCCATGGGCGGCTACGGTGCCGCCGCCCTGGCCCTGCGCCACCCCGACCTCTACTCCCAGGTGGTCGGCTGGGCCGGGTACTACCGCGTGGACGATCCGCACGGAACCTTCGGTGGGGACACCGCGGCGCACTCCCCCGACCTCCTCCTGGGGTCGGAGGACGTGAGCGACCTCAGGTTCATGCTGGTGGAGGGCCGAGCGGACCACACCCCGCTCCAGGAGGGGAGCATCCAGGGGGAGGCCGAACGCTTCTCGGAACTGCTCGCCGATCACGGTATGACGGTCGACACCCTCAGGCCCCGGGGCGGCCACGACCTGGAGACCTGGCGGAGCACCTTCCCCGAGGCAGTGGACTTCCTGGTGTCCGGGTGGGCGGGTACACGGTGATCCGGGCCGGGTCAACCCCGGCCCCCTCGGACGTTCCGGTGGGGAACAGTGTGTACCTTCGTCGCTGTTGACGACTACGGCTCGCACACTCGTTGCTGACACGACTCGGAGGAACCACCGGTGTCCGGACCCCTGCCGCTGGGACAACAGACGGCGGTTCCCTCAAGGATCGCGACCGTCAGTCTGCACACCTCCCCGCTCGACCAGCCCGGCACCGGTGACGCCGGAGGGCTCAACGTGTACGTGGTCGAGGTGGCCCGGCGGATGGCCGAACGCAACGTGGCCGTGGACGTGTTCACCCGCGCGACCAGCGCCGACCTCCCCCCGGTCGTCGAGCTGGCGCCGGGCGTGAACGTGCGGCACGTGCCCGCCGGACCCTACGGCCACCTCGACAAGAACACCCTCGCCGACCACCTGTGTCCGTTCGTGTTCGGGATGCTGCGTGCCGAGGCCCAGGCCGACCCTGGCCACTACGACCTCGTCCACGGCCACTACTGGCTTTCCGGCAGGGCCGGGGTGATGGCCGCCCGCCGCTGGGGCGTGCCCATGGTGCAGTCCATGCACACCATGGCGCGGGTGAAGAACGCCGCGCTGGCCGAGGGCGACTCCCCCGAACCGGAGGCGCGGGTGCGGGGCGAGGACCAGCTGGTGCGCCAGGCGGACCGGCTCATCGCCAACACCGACGACGAGGCGCGCCAGCTCACCGGCTTCTACGGTGCACGGAACGAGCAGATCAACACGATCCCGCCCGGGGTCGACCTGGACACCTTCACCCCCGGCTCACGTACGGAGGCGCTGGAGCGGGTCGGGCTGCCCCGGGACACCGAACTCCTGCTGTTCGTGGGCCGTGTCCAGCGGCTCAAGGCCCCCGACGTCCTCATCCGCGCCGCCGCCGACCTGCTCGAACGCGACCCCTCCCTCCGCTCCCGCCTGGTGGTCGGAGTCGTCGGCGGGCTCTCCGGGGGCGGCAGACACGAACCCCGACTGCTCACCGACCTCGCGCGTTCGCTGGGCGTCGCCGACGTGGTGCGGATGGAGCCCCCACAGGACCGCGCGCGCCTGGCCGACTACTACCGGGCCGCGACCGTGACCGTCGTTCCCTCCTACTCCGAGTCCTTCGGTCTGGTGGCCGTGGAGTCGCAGGCCTGCGGCACTCCCGTGCTGGCCGCGCGGGTCGGCGGTCTGACCACGGCCGTCGCCGGGGGCGTCTCCGGGGTCCTCGTGGACGGGCACGACCCCCGGCACTACGCCGCCGAGCTGCACCGGATGATCACCGAACCGGCCTGGCGTGCCAAGCTGGCCGGGGCGGGTCCACGCCACGCCGCCACCCTGGGGTGGTCGCGGACGGTGGACGAACTCCTGGACGTGTACCGGGACACCCTCAACCCGCGCGGGCTCCGGCTCGCCGCGGCCCGTTGACCACGGGGGGCGGACCGAAGTGACGAGAGGCGAGGACGTGGCAGCGGAAACAGAGCGCGAGAGCGCCATCAGGGCGATCAGCGAGGCCGTCACCGAGGCCGGTCTCGAGGTCGAACGCCCGCGTGAGGGGTCGTTCCTGGTGACGATCCCGGGCACGGCCAAGCTCAGGACCATGGTGTGGTTGGAGGCCGGACCGCACAGCCTCACCCTCACGTCGTTCTTCTGCCGCCAGCCGGACGAGAACCACGCCGGTTTCTACCAGTGGCTGACCCGGCGCAGCTCCGACATGTACGGGATGGCGTTCGTCTCCGACGACGTCGGCGACGTGTACGTGCGGGGACGCCTTCCGCTGGGCGGCGTGACCCCCGCCGAGGTGGACCGGCTGCTCGGCTGCGTGCTCACCTACTCCGACGAGAACTTCAACACCGCGCTGGAGCTGGGCTTCGCCACGGCGATCCGCAAGGAGTGGAAGTGGCGGACCGCGCGCGGCCACGACACCCGCAACCTGAGCGCCTTCGCGCACCTGGCCGAACCCGAACAGTAGGACCCGCCGTGGGCGGCCACCCGGGCGGCATCGCTAGGCTGGCTCCCATGGGAACTCTGGTACTGCTTCGACACGGCGAGAGTGTCTGGAACGCGAAGGGCCTGTTCACCGGCTGGGTGGACGTGGACCTCTCCGCGCAGGGCGAGGAGGAGGCCCGCCGCGGCGGCGAACTCCTGAAGGCCGCCGGGGTGACCCCGGACATCCTGCACACCTCTCTGCTCAAGCGCGCGATCCGCACCGCGAACCTCGCGCTGGAGACCGCTGACCTGCACTGGCTGCCGGTGCAGCGGTCCTGGCGCCTCAACGAGCGCCACTACGGCGCCCTCCAGGGCAAGGACAAGGCGCAGACCCGTGAGGAGTACGGCGACGACCAGTTCATGGTCTGGCGCCGCTCCTACGACACGCCCCCGCCGCCCATCGCCGACGACGACCCCTACTCGCAGGCCGGGGACGCGCGTTACGGTCTGCTCCCGTCGGAGCTGCTGCCGCGCACCGAGTGCCTCAAGGACGTCCTGGACCGCGCCCTGCCGTACTGGTACGACAGCATCGTCCCGGACCTGGCCGCGGGCCGCACCGTCCTGGTCACCGCGCACGGAAACTCGCTGCGCGCGCTGGTCAAGCACCTGGACGGGATCAGCGACGCCGACATCGCGGGCCTGAACATCCCCACCGGCATCCCGCTGGTGTACGACCTGGACGACCAGTTCCAGCCCACCAACCCGGGCGGCACCTACCTCGACCCGGAGGCCGCGAAGTCCGCCATCGAGGCCGTGGCCAACCAGGGCAAGAAGTAGTCCGGACCCGATCTCCCGTGCCCGCGCCGCCGCGAGGTGGTGCGGGCACCGTCATGTCCGGGGTCAGTAGACCAGAGCCTGGGCGCCGTCCCGGAGGCTCTCCTCCACGAAGGTGGCCGCTCCCGCGATGCGCACGCCCTCGACCAGGTCGTCCTGGGTGAGCTCCCTGCGGGCCGCGCACTGGGTGCAGACGGTGACGCCTCCAGCGGCGAGCACCGCCGCCAGCAGGTCCTGGAGCGGGGCGGCGTGGGGGAGGTCGAACTTCTCGGCTCGGCCGGGCACCGCGAACCACGCGGCCTCGCCGGTCAGCCAGAGCGACACGTCCACTCCACTCGCGACCGCCGTGGCCGCGACGGTGAAGGCCTGGTTGCAGCGCTCCGGGGAATCCTCACCGGCGGTGACCTTGATCACCAGGGAACGAGTCATGCGGTCAGCCTACTCAGAACGCGGCGGCGGTGACGACCGTGCCGGCGATCGCACACAGGGCGAAGGCGGTCAGGAGCAGGACGGCCTCACGGCGGCGGGGCGAGACGCGGGCAGGGCCCTCCTCCACGCCGTGCTCGACGGTGAGCGGGGCGCCCTCGGAGGCGACCAGCACCACGCGGCCGTCGCGCACGTCGACCTCGCCGCTGACGCGCACGCGCGCCCCCTGACGGATGATCCACTCGCGGTACTCGAACTCGATGGTCTCGCCCCGGAAGACGCCGGAGATACGGCCGCGCACACGCGGCAGCAGGTCGTCAGCGGCGGCGGCGACCCCGGGCTGGGGGCGGCCGACCAGGCGCTTGAGGCAGAGCTCGGGGTCACGCGGCTCCACACCGGTCGGGTCGACGTAGACGCGCTCAGCGGCGCCGGCGCGGCCCTCGGCGACCAGCCCGAACAGCTCATCGGAACCGTAGTCGGCGATCGAGTCGCAGGCCCGCTCGGTGACCGCGCCCTCAGCGCGGTCGCGGACCAGGGGCCGGTAGTGGCGGAGCACCTCGTGGCCGTGCCACACGCACTCCGAACCCGCCAGCCCGGACTCGATGAGACCGGAGGGCCCGGCCGCGGCGACTCCGGTGAGCGTCACCCGCTGGCCCTTCCGTGGCACCAGTGCGCTGGGCAGGAGCTGGGCCAGCCCGCGCTGTCGCAGCCAGCGGCGCAGGGCGACGACGGTCAACGGCAGGAGGACCACCGCGACGGCGAGCAGCGCCACACCGATCACCATGAACACAGGCAGCCCCTTAGTAAGCGCGTCGGAGGTCAAGGACGACTGCGGGCGCCGAGCCCCAAGGACACACCGCGTCTGCTGACAATCTTTACCAGTTCTCCAGGAAAGCGGGGCCAATTGGGCATGTCCAGTCCAAGGCTCCTCGATGGCACGGAACGCACCCCTGCCGGGTGTTCGCCGAACATGCCCTAGGCTCGGTGGCTATGGATGCTGAGGTACACCCCGATCTGGAGAAACTGTCGTTCCTGTTCGGGCGCTGGGAGGGCGTCGGCGTGGCCGGTTACGCCGACGAGGAGGAGCTCCAGTTCGGACAGGAGGTCGAGTTCACCGTCAGGGACGGCGCTCCCTACCTGGACTACCGGAGCCGGGCCTGGCGCATGAAGGCCGACGGGACGCTCGGAGAGCTCATCACCGAGGAGTCCGGTTACTGGCGCGCGCTGTCCGAGGAGGACACCGCCCGGTACGCCAAGGACGACGAGAAGAACATCATCCACCTGGAAGTGCTGGTCGCCCACAACGAGGGCTTCATCGAGTCCTACCTGGGCAACGTGTTCGCGAACCGGGTGGAGATGGCCACCAACGCGGTGGTGCACACCATCACGGGCCTTGAGGTCCAGGCCTCGCACCGCCTCTACGGGCTGTTCGGCGAGGACCGGGACACCCTGGGCTACGCCTGGGACCTGGCCGCGCGCGGGCACGACCTGCGCTCGTACATGTCGGCGCAGCTCAAGAAGGCCGGGAGCAAGTAGCAGTGGCCGCGCTCCGACCGCGGTCGGAGGGCATGGGCGAACCCCGGGCTCTGTCCCGCGGGTGCGGGGCCGGTCGGACCAGGTCCGGCAGCCCGGGGTTCGGGTGTCCGTCAGGTATTCGCACGAACGACGTCGAGCGAATGCTCGGCGTCGCCCTAGCGGACGGCCACCTCGCCAGTCCTTGAATGAATCATTTCTCGGACCACCTCCTTTCCTGCGTGCCTCCGAAGGTACGTCCCGTGGCCGGGGTGGGGCAAGTGATTTTCGGGGCTCCGTATTCGCTGCTCAGAGCGGTGCTCCGGGGTGTTTGGCGGGCCGGATAACCTCGGTTCCATGACTTCGCCGTTGCTGACCACACCGGGTGCCGTGAGCGCCGACAGCCCCGACTCCGACGTCGCCGCGCACTACGGCGACCCCTCCCACGAGGCACGCGCGATGGAACGCTCCAGCGCCTGGGTCGACCGGAGCAACCGCGGCGTGGTGCGCGTGACCGGACCGGACCGCCTGAGCTGGCTCAACGACATCACCAGCCAGCTGACCCGCGACCTCGCCCCCGGGGTCGCCACCGAGTCGCTGGTCCTGGACACCCGGGGCCACCTGCGCCACCACCTGTCCCTGGTGGACGACGGTGAGACGACCTGGATCCACACCGAACCCGGGGGCGGACCGGCGCTCGCGGAGTTCCTGGACTCGATGGTGTTCATGCTGCGGGTGGAGGTCGAGGACCGGTCCGACGCGCTCTCCGTGCTCACCGTGCTGGGCCCGGAACGCTCCCGGGTGACGACCGTGGTCGAGGGCGTGGTTCAGCGGGACACGGAGGACCAGACCGACCTGTTCGTGCCCTCGGGCGACCTCGTGGCCGTCGCCGAGAAGCTCACCGCCGCCGGAGCCCGTCCGGCGGGCATGTGGCCCTACGAGGCCCACCGGATCGCCGCGCACCGCGCCCGCCCGGGGCTGGACTCGGACGAGCGGTCCATCCCGCACGAGATGGACTGGATCGGCTCCGCCGTGCACCTGGAGAAGGGCTGCTACCCCGGCCAGGAGACGGTGGCGCGGGTGCACAACCTGGGCCGCCCTCCCCGCCGTCTGGTGATGCTGCACCTGGACGGCACCGTCGAGCGGCTGCCGAAGCTGGGGAGCGACATCGAGCTGGCCGGGCGCAAGGTGGGCCGGGTCGGGACGTCGTCCCGTCACCACGAGCTGGGGCCGATCGCCCTCGGCCTGGTCAAGCGCACCGTTCCGGTCGACGCCGACCTGGTCGTGGACGGGATCGCCGCGGGCCAGGAGGTCGTCGTGGACCCGGACACGGGCGCCAACGCGAACCTCGACGACTTCCGCCGCAAGCCCAGGTAGCCGTCACCGGGGCGGGGCGCGGCCCCGCCCCGACCTGTCGCCCCGCTCCCGCGGACGGACGCGACGACGCGGACGACGGTGGGGACGGCGACGGGTGCGGGATGCGCCAGCCTCCCGGTCACGCCCGGCTCGCGCAGGACGGAGGTCCTCTGGCGGAGTCGGCCCGGGCCGCGTCGTGTTGACAGGGACTCCCCTGGCGGGTGTGAACTGTGGTGAACCACCGGACGCTGCCGAAGGGGAACCCCGTGAGCCCGAAGATCGCCACCAACACCGCCGTGGACCGGGAGGCGCTGATCGCGTTCGTCACACCCCGGCACAGGGCGCTGCTGATCACCCAGCGCCGGGACGGCTCCCCGCAGGCCTCCCCGGTCACCTGCGGAGTGGACGGCCGGGGGCGGATCGTGGTGTCCACCTACCCCGAGCGCGCCAAGGCCCGCAACGCGGCACGGGAGGGGCGGGTGAGCGTGGTCGTGCTCTCCGACGACTTCGAGGGCCCCTGGGTGCAGGTCGACGGGACCGCCGAGGTGCTCAGCGGGGAGGAGGCGGTCGAACCGCTGGTGGAGTACTTCCGAGTGATCTCCGGAGAGCACCCGGACTGGGAGGAGTACCGCCAGGCGATGCGCAGCCAGGGCAAGGCCCTGGTGCGCGTCACTCCGCGGCGGTGGGGGCCGGTGGCCACCGGAGGGTTCCCCGCGGGCAGGGCTCCGCAGGCCTGAGCCGGAGGCTCTCTCGCGGCTGTTGACGCGCCCGGACGCGGGTCGGCGCCCGGTGACGGTGCCAGGACACGGCCACGGCCACGGTGGACATGTGCGCCTGCTGGAGGTGCTCGGCCCGGACGTGGGCGTCGCCCGAATCATCGGCGGACTGCGCGCCCCGGTCACCCCCGAGGACGACACGGCGTCCTCGGTGACGCCTCCGAGTGGACCCCTCCCATCCGGGGTGGCTCCACGTCCCGGTGTGACCACCTTTCTCGTCCCTCTCACCCACGCCCCGGGGCGCTCCGAGCGTCCGGACGCCTGGGCGCCCGGACGGCCGGACGGCGGTCACTCAGGGGTGCGACCCGACGACGGACGCGAAGGAACGCTCCGGCGACGCTCACCGCGGAGCCCGGCACCGGTCACGGGGGCCTCGATGCCTCCCACGGTGCCGTCACCCGCGCCGCCGGGGCGCCCTCGCGAACTCGGGGAGTCAGACCGTGAGGACGATCTTGCCCCGTGTGCGACCGGTCTGGTTCAGGCGCCAGGCCTCGGCGGCCTCCGCCAACGGGAACTCCCTGTCGATGTGCACGCTCAGCACTCCCCGGTCCGCCAGGCGGGAGAGTTCGACCAGGTCATCGTGGTCGGGCCGGACCCACAGGTACTGCCCACCGGTCGAGAGGACCCCGTGGTCGGCGATCGAGACCACCCTCTCCGGGTTCTCGGTGACCGGAAGCGCGGCCACCCCGCCGCCGACGAAGTCGAGGACCGCGTCCACGCCCTCGGGGGCCAGTGCCCGGACCCTCTCGGTGAGTCCGTCGCCGTAGGTGACCGGCTCGGCGCCCAGCGCTCGGAGGTGGTCGTGGTTGCGCTCGCTCGCCGTACCGATGACCCTCGCGCCCAGCGCGACCGCCATCTGCACGGCGAACGCGCCCACGCCGCCCGCGGCGGCGTGCACCAGCACCGTGTCACCGGAACCCACCGAGACGCGCTTGAGGGACTGTAGGGCCGTGAGACCCGCGAGGGGCACCCCGGCCGCCTCCTGCCAGCTCAGCGCGGCGGGCTTGGGCGCGATCAGTCGCACGCTCGCGGAGACCAGCTCGGCGTAGGTGCCGTTCTTGGCCCAGTCCTTGCGCAGGTACCCGTAGACCTCGTCGCCGACCGCGTACTCCCCCGCGTCGAACCCGACGGCCTCGACGACGCCGGCCACGTCCCAGCCCGGGACGAGCGGGAAGTCCGCCTCCATCACGGGATCCAGACCACCCGTGGCGAGCTTCCAGTCCACCGGGTTCACACCGGCCGCGCGCACGCGGATCAGGACCTCCCCCGGGGCCACCTTGGGATCTGGCAGATCCACCAGGGCGAGGTCGTCGACGGAACCGTACTGCTGTAGTGCTATTGCCTTCATGTCGGGTGACAAGGCGGTGACCGTGTGATTCATTCCGTACACAAGCGGCCGGGCCCGGTGGGAAGTCCCACCGGGCCCGGCCGTTTCGCACCGGTCCGCCGGCGCCGCGGTGCGCGAGGCCTAGCGCAGGGCGGCGGCCAGGCGCTCGTCGTGCAGGCGCTCACCCCAGGCCGGGGGAAGCGGGTTCAGCTGACCCACGCGCCAGCGCAGCAGCAGGTCGGCCAGCTGCGGGTTGCGCGGCAGGGCCGGGCCGTGCAGGTAGGTGCCCAGGATCTGGCCCTGGTAGGCACCCTCGGTGCGGTCGTCGTTGCCGATGCCCTTCACCGTGGTGGACAGCGGACGGGCCTGCGGGCCGATCGCGGTGCGCCCCTGGTGGTTCTCGAAACCGGTGATCCGCCCGACGCCCAGGGCGGGCTCGACGTCGGCGACGATCTCGCCCACCGCGCGGGTCTGGCCGCGGGTGCTGCGGATGTCGAGGATGCCCACGCCCGGAAGCGGGTTGGCCTCGTCGTCGCCGTAGCTCTCACCGATGATCTGGTAGCCCGCGCAGACCGCGAACACGCACGCGCCGCGCGCGGCGGCCCGGGCCAGCCCACCGTCGGCGCGGAGCCGGTCGGCGGCCAGGATCTGCGGCCGGTCCTCGCCGCCGCCGAGCAGGTAGATGTCTCCCTGCTCGGGCACCGAGTCGCTGGAGTGGACGTGCACGATCTCCGTGGGGATGCCGCGCAGTTCCGCGCGGCGCTTGAGGATGAGGACGTTGCCCTGGTCCCCGTAGGTGCTGAGCAGGTCGGGGTAGATCCACACGATCCGCAGGGCGCTGCTGGTGTTCGACATGGGTGTGTGTCTCCTACTGGACGCGGCCGTACGCCGTGCGGATCTGCTGGAAGGCTGTGTAGTTGGCGATGACGTCGACCTTGGTGATGTCGGGGCGCTCGGCCTTGAGCTTGGCCAGTACCTCGTCCACGCGGTCGGCGACCTCGAAGGGCACCTCGTCGGTCTCCAGGCGAAGCGCGAGGTCCGTGCGGCGCTCGCCCATGACGAACACCCTCCGGTCGCGCAGCACCGTGTAGTCCACGTCCCAGAGCCAGGAGGTGTCCTTGCCGTCGGGGATCTGGGCGTTCACCGCGAGGATCACGGGGACGCGGGGCGGGTCCAGGACCGCGAAGGACTCCAGCCATCCGGCCGGGTTCTTGGAGAGCAGCAGGCGGACCTCGACGCCCATGGTGACCACCGAGGTGTAGCGTCCGGCCACCGAGGTGACCTCGCGGAGCCGCTCGATGGTGCGCTCGGGGTGCATGCCGTAACCGGCGGCCGTGGCGGCGGCGATCGCGGCGTTGGCCCGGTTCGCGTCGCCGGGCAGGTTCATCCGGAGCTTGATCTGCTGACCGTCGGGGGCGACCAGCACGTCGTTGTCGTTGTCCACCGCCCACGTGGCGCGGGGACGGGCCAGACCGCACTCGGGGCACTCCCAGTGCGGGTCGGTCTCGCGCTTGAGGTGGCCGCCGCACTCGGGGCAGCACCAGGAGTCCTCCTTCCAGCGCTGACCGGCCGACACCCAGGTGGCGTTGGGGGCGCCGAGCCCCGCCCAGGCCACCAGCGGATCGTCGGCGTTGGCGATGACATGGGTGTCGGTCTGCGCGAGGGCGGTCCGCCACTTCTTCGCGAGCAGGTTGATCTCCGAGGCGCGGTCCATCTGGTCGCGGCTCAGGTTCATCAGGACCACGAAGGAGGGGTTGGTGGCCTTGAGTACCTGCGGGAGGTACTTCTCGTCCACCTCCAGCACACCGTTGACCGCCGACTTGTTGTCGGACAGGGCGGTGATGTGCCCGGTGGGCATGTTCGCGCCGTACTCGTTGGTCGCCACGTCACCGAACTCGCGCAGGGCCTGCGCGATGAGCCGGGTGGTGGTCGTCTTGCCGTTGGTGGCACTGACCAGGGCCAGGCGACGGCCCTGGGCGAGCTTGGCGAGCAGGTCGGGTTCCACCTTGAGGGCGACGCGCCCACCGATGACGGAGCCGTCTCCGCGTCCGGTGGCCCTGGACAGGCTCGCTGCGCTCCTGCCAAGTACCGAGGCCAGTTGGGCGCGCAAGGGAAGCTCGCTCATCAAATCTCCACGATCGGTAGATCACCCGCACGAACGCGCTTCGGCGGCGGGCGATGTGTCGGGCCAAGCTTATTGTCCACCGGACCTCAGACCCGCCAGTCCAGACGCTCGGGCGGCGGCCCGAGGTTGGGCGGGACCTTCTCGGGGTCGGTGCGGCCCGCGGTTCCGAACGCCTCGGCGGCGTCGTTGCCGTCGTCCCCGCTGGTCGCCCCGGGGGTGTCGTCCCGAACCGTGCGGTCCGGTCCGGCGGCGCCCCCCGGTGTCCCGGTGCCCCCGGACGGTTCGGATCCGCCCGCGCGCCCCCTCCGGAAACCGCCGTTCCCGGTGCCGTTCCGGGACGCCGATGCTCTGGCGGTGGCTCCGGCGCCACCACCCGAGCCAACGTTCCCGCTGGTACCGGTGTTCCGGGTGTCGTCCACCGTAGCCAGGGTGGCCGTGGACAGGGTGAGGATACCCGGGTTGGTGTCGGCGAGGATCGGCCCGCCCGGGGTCAGGACGAGGGCGGCGGTGGACGGCAGCCCTCGAAGGGCTCGCGCGTCCAGGCCGCGGGAGCGCGCACCCGGCGCCTCCTCCTCGTCGTTCGGTCCCGGGGTGTCGATCTCGGCGGCCTGGCTGGTGACCCGGCCCCACGCCGTGGTCGATCTCACATGGCGGACCAGGTCGAGGGGGACGATCGAGGCGGCGGCGTTGCGGATCAGGGCGCCGGACTCGGTGTGCGGTGAGGGGAACAGGAGGTCGTCGTCCTCCTCCTCGTCCTCGGACGGTTCGAGCACTGTGCCGCCCACCGCCGCACCGATCACCTCGGTGAGCCGGTGCACCTCCAGGTCGCGCGGGTCGGCCTCGGCGGAGACCGCCGCCTCCACCGCTCTCGCGACCTCCTCGGCGTCGTCGTCCAGGCCCATCACCACCGGCAGGCAGGCGGGGTCGGAGAATCGTTCCAGAGCGGCGGGGACGGCGGTGCGGAACAGCAGGACCACCTCCACGTCGCCCTCGGACGCAGCCGCCAGGACCTGGTCCACCTCCTCCGTCGGGAGGGTCTCCGCGCCGCAGACCACCAGGCTGCGCGTACGCCGCGGTCGGACGGCACGTCCGCCGACGGCGGGTTCCGGGGCGCGGGCCTCCAGCAGTTCGCTGAGCGCGGCCACGGCGTAGGTCCCGTAGACCCGGGCCGCGCCCTCGCCCGAGGCCCGGTCCGTGGAGATGATCTTGACCTGGGCGTAGGCTCCGTCGTCGGCCCGGGTACCCACCGCCTCGAAGGGGCTGAGCCGGTCCTCCAGTGTCCACGCCCGTTCGCGTATCCCGGGGTCGTCGGCGCACCGCTCCCGCACCCGAGCGCGCTCCGCCTCCGTGAGCAGCGCCAGAGCGGTGTCGTCCTCGGCCGTGTCGTCCTCGGGGGTGACCAGGGCGCGCAGTCCGCCGATCAGCCGGGCGACGCCCACGTCCGGGCCGAGCACCTCCAGCAGGCGCAGCAGCAGGGTCTCGTCGGCGTCCGCGTCCTCCAGCCCTCCGGAGGCCGCGGCCGCCGCCGAGAGGATGCGGGCCCGTTGTCCGGCGTCCAGGTTGGTGCCCAGGGTCATCCGCGGCAGGTCGGCCGGGAGCACCCAGCGACGCGGCCCCACCGCGCAGCGCCGGGCCAGACGGACCAGCTCGCTGGTGACGGAGCGCCCGGTGAGGTCCACGACGGTGAGGTCGCCGCCCTCGCGGAGCCGGGAGATCCCGATCGTGGTGAGCAGCGCGGACCACCCCGCCTCGCGGCCGCCGACCACGAGCACTGACGAGACCCCCGCGGGCACCGTCACGCCGTACCAGCGGGGCTGGGCCTCGAAGGCGCGCGCGGCGGCCTGCCACTCGGTGTACCGGCGCGCGTGTTCGCGCTGTTGCTCGTGCAGGGCCCGCTCCCGTTCGGCCCGCTCCTCGGCCAGACGCGCCTCCGCGCGTTCGAGCCGGGTGGCCATCACCTGCCTGCTCTGGAGCAGCGCGAAGACCACCGGCGCCGCGATCGCCGCGCAGGCACACACCCCGCCCAGGGCCAGGCTCCCGGGGAGGATCCTCAGGGTCCACAGCAGCGGGCACAGCAGGGCGAACAACCCGAGCCCACCCAGGGCGAAGTAGAGCGGCCGGTTGGTCTCGGCCTCGCTGTCGAGCTGCCCGGCCACCCACTCCTGGCTGAGGGTCCGGGCGTCCGCTGGCGCGGGACGGCGGGGGGCCGGTCCCGGCGGCGGCAGCACGATCCTGTGCCGCCAACCGAGGTAGGTGCGTCCCGCCTCACCTCGGGGCGTGCTGGCCGCCGCAGACGACCGTGCTGAGGGCACCGTCCGAACACCTCCTGACCGGCGGGGGGAGTACCACCGGAATACCTTCACGCGGGGTCCGGCCAGGGGGTCGGAGGTCGGGGCTGGGGGCCCGCGCCCGGCGTGCTTGCCACGGTCCGCGTTCCGCCGGGGAGCGGGCGCCGGGGGCGTCCGGCCCCTCCGGAGGAAACGAACCGTGATCTTCAGTCAAGCAGGGCCGTCCACCGCTTTCCAGCCCCCGTCCCGGGCCTGGGGAAAACCCGCCTCTCCGGGAAGACTGGACCCGCGCTGGGTGACTCCGGCCGCCGAGCTCGACGGGACTCCGAGGCCCCAGGAGGAGGAGCCGACATCATGGGTGCGACCGCGCCCGGGGCAACCCTGGGGCGCGGTCGCCTGGGCCTCCCTCCCCCATCCCCCGTCACGTGCCCCGCCCAGGTGCTCCCGGGCGCGCGGGTCCGGATGACGAGGAGTCCCCCATGTCCGACCCCCAGTTCTCCGTCTTCGTCCTCCAGCCGATCGCGCTCCTCCTCCAGACCGCCGGTCTGGTCCACATGATCCTGGCCGTGCTCTGGAACCGTCGACGAGGGCGGTACGGCTGGAGCGAACGCGCCCGGTGGCTGAGCGCCCCTGGGAGCGCGGAGACGAGCCGGGTCCGCCCCTACCTGCGCGACGGAGCGACCGCCCCCGGCCCCGAACTGGCCCACCTCACCGTGCGAGTGGCCGAGCACCGTGTGCGCCGGTTCGAGAACCCCTGGCAGGTTGCGGGGGCGAGCCTGGCCGCAATGGGGGTCGGTCTCTTCGCGGTCAGCCAGTCGTACTCCGGGCACGCCCCTCACCTCCTGTGGTTGGGGCTCGCCCTGTTCACCCTCGCCACGACCGCGCCCCTCTACCGCCGGAGTGTGCTCGACCGGGCAGAGCGGGCGCTGGAGGCCAACCGGGAGCTGGCGTCGCGATACGACGGGCCCGCCGGGGAACCTCCGGAGCACGCGGCGCCCCGGGAGCGCTGAGGGCGCACAAAACGGCGCGGCGCCGGTGTCGGACGGAGCGATTCGTCCGGCACCGGCGCCGCGCGCGGGTGGTACTGGTGTCAGGCCTCGACCTGGACGTCGATGACCTTGCCGACCTCGGCCGTCACCCTGAACTCCCCGGTGAAGCCCTGGGAGGCCAGGACCCGCAGCTTCCACTCGCCGTCGGCGGCGAAGAAGCGGAAGGTGCCCTCGTCCCCGGTGGCGACCTCCCCGACGAAGTCGTCGGAGGAGTTCAGCAGACGGGCGTAGGCGCCGCGCAGGGGCTGGCCGTCACGGGTCACCGTGCCCTGGATGACCGCCTGGTTGCCCGCGTCGACGTCGGCCAGGGCCACGCCTCCCTCGGGTGCTCCGCAGCTGTCACTCACTTGGCCTCAGCCTCTCCGAGCTCGACCGGGACGCCCACGAGGGAGCCGTACTCGGTCCACGAGCCGTCGTAGTTCTTGACGTTCTCCAGCCCGACGATCTCGTGCAGGGCGAACCAGGTGTGCGAGGAGCGCTCGCCGATACGGCAGTAGGCGATGATGTCCTTGTCGAGGTCCACCCCGGCCTCGGTGTAGAGCTCGCGCAGCTCGTCGGCGGTCTTGAAGGTGCCGTCCTCGTTGGCGGTCTTGGCCCACGGGATGTTGCGCGCGGTCGGGATGTGGCCCGGGCGCTGCGAGGTCTCCTGCGGCAGGTGCGCGGGGGCCAGCAGCTTGCCGGTGAACTCGTCGGGCGAGCGGACGTCGACCAGGTCCTTGGTGCCGATGGCCTCGACGACCTCGTCACGGAAGGCGCGGATCGAGGAGTCCTGCTCCTTGGCCTGGTACTCGGTGGCGGCCCGCTCCGGAACCTCCTCCACGAGCTCGCGGGAGTCGAGCTCCCACTTCTTGCGGCCGCCGTCGAGCAGGCGGACGTTGTCGTGGCCGTAGAGCTTGAAGTACCAGTAGGCGTAGGCCGCGAACCAGTTGTTGTTGCCGCCGTACAGGATGACCTGGTCGTCGTTGCCGATGCCCTTGGCGGACAGCAGCTTCTCGAAGCCGGTGCGGTCCACGAAGTCGCGGCGGACCGGGTCCTGGAGGTCCGTCTTCCAGTCGATCTTGACGGCGCCGGGGATGTGGCCCTTGTCGTAGGCGGACGTGTCCTCGTCCACCTCGACCAGGACGACGTTGGCGTCGTCCAGGTGAGCCTCCACCCATTCGGCGTCCACGAGGACGTCGGAGCGGCTCATGAGGAACCTCCTGTGCTTTCTGTGTGTCGCGTGTGCGGTCGGTGCGTCGCGTTCCGGGCGCGCGGTGCCCGGAACAGGGGTCTCAGGCGGCCTCCCCTTCCCTGACGGCCCCCGGGTGTTCCGGAGGGGAGGGCGAGGAGAGGCAGTACGCGTGGGAAAGGGCGGTCGCGGCGGCGGCGAGCCGTCCGGGCACGGTGGGTGGGTGTCCTCGGGGTTGCCGACGGAGGGCGGAGGAGAGATCCGCCGCGGTTCATCGGGGTCCGGGAGGGATGACGGAGGAAGGCCGTCGATTCCACGCGTGCGCGAAGGAGGGTGCCGGTCGCACGGAGCGAGCGGGGGCTCGAAGGTGGCCCGTCCGCCCTAGGGACACGGACAGAGCGCGGCAGCGACGCGGCAGAAGTCCACCGCTCGTCGCTTCGTCAGATACGCGCTCGTCAAGGAAGTCACGTCCTAGACGCTACAGCCCGCACCGCGATCTTGTCACGGGTGTCCTGGATCACAGGACGAGCGTCCCAGAATGTGGGACGGGGGTCGTGGAATCGCCGGATTGTCGGGCGTCGTCAGCGCACGGCCTCGCCGAGTGCGGCGATCACGTCGGCCTTGCGGGGCTGGCCCCCGGCCCTGCGGACCACCCGGCCGTCGGCGTCGAGCACGAACACCGTCGGGGTCCCCTGGACCTCCAGCCGACGCACCAGGTCCAGCCGGGATTCGGCGTCGACCTCCACGTGCGCCACCCCCGCGACCATGCCGGCCACGTCCTCCAGGACACGGCGGGTGGCGCGGCACGGCTGGCAGAAGGCGCTGGAGAACTGCACGAGTGTGGCCCGCGTACCCAGCTCGGCACCGAGCACGTCGGGGCCGAGCGTCTCCACCGCCGGGGTCATCAGACGGCCTCGGAGCCCATCAGCGGGACGTCGCTGCCCGTACCGGTGATCCTGAGGCCGTTGGAGGTGGCCTCCATGTCCTCGGCGGTCAGGCCGAAGGGCAGCTCGGGCACCTGGGCGCTGAAGGTCAGCATGTTCGAGACCATGGCGTCGACGTTGAAGGGGACGTCCGCCACCTCGATGCCGACCGGGGTCACGTACAGGGTGTCCCCGTCGACGGAGAACTCGCCACCGCTGGAGACCGAGACGCTCCGGCCCATCTCCGGGACGGCCAGCTCGCCGTTGATGCGGGGCTCACCGTTCTCGGTGGTGATGGTCATGCCCTCGGGCAGGTACGGGTTGAAGTAGGCGTAGGGCACCACGAAGGACCCGTCCACCTGGCCAGCGGTCACGGTGGGCTGGTCCATGAGGTCGCTCAGCGGCGCGTCGACGTCGGAGGCGGTGGCCTCGATCTGCTCGACCGTCACACCGCCCATCGTGGCGCTGTCGGCCTGGATGTTGACCTCGGTGTAGGTACCGCTGACCACCTGGGGCAGGAAGGCCCAGCCCTCAATGGACACGTCCGGTTCGTCGGACATCTCCATCTGCTGTGCCAGGCGCTCGGCCAGGGTGTTCTGCGCGAACGAACGCGCTCCCACGTCCGCCACCACTACGAGGGCGGCGAGAAGGATCAGGAAGACGACAAGGAACTTGCGCATCGGGGCTCCCAGCAACTTTCTTTCGCTCCGGCGCGGCTCTCGGCTGGGTCATCCGGCCGGTCTCGGTCACACGCCATCGGCACCCGACGGGCGCCGGTCATGAAAAACCTGTAGGGAAGGGTACTTCACCCGGCATGAGACGCGGGGCGCCCGGAATTGGTTGCGCCGGGGGCGTTCGTCACGGTCGGTACGCGGTCCCCCCGAACCGTGCCGAAGGGACCGCCTGCGGAGCGAAGCGCCTGGTCAGCGGGGCATCAGCATGGCGGCGAGGCCGTCGGTGGCGGCCGCACCGGAGAGGGAGAGCTCGATCACGTTGGTGGCCACCACGTGCCCGGAGAGGCGGCGTGTGAACTCCATGACGTGCGGCTGCTGCTCGTGCTCCTCCTGGGCCAGCTCGTCGCGGTAGATCGCGTAGACGATGCGCTGGAGGGGGGCACTGGGCACGGTGTGCGAGGCGAACAGCAGGGTGTCCGGCTCGCGCTTGGAGACCTCGGCCACGACGGCGTTGGCGAGCTGGTCGAACCCGCCGCCCTCGCCGTCGGCGAGCGTGTAGATCGTGATGACGCCGCGGACCTTGCTGGGCGCGGCGGCGGGCGCACCCTCATAGAGGTCGTCGTAGTTCTCGGCGTTGCGGCGCTTGCGGCGCACGGGCTCCTCCTGGGGCTCGTCGTCGAGTTCGTCTTCGTCGTCGTACTCGTCGTCGAAGTAGTCGTCGTACCCGTCGTCGTAGGGGTCGCGGCGCGGCTTGGCGGCCAGCGCCCCGGCTCCCCAGAGGGAGGAGACCGCACCGAGGACCAGCAGCGGGCCGAGGGCGCCCAGCCCCATGCGTCCGACCACGACGGCGAGGAGCACGGAGAGCGCGACCAGACCCAGCACCGCCAGGTCGGTCCGTCCGGGGCCGCGGGTCCCGCGCCGCACGACGGCGACGATCGCGATGACGAGGAGGACGGCGACGAAGCCCTGCACGCCGTTGGTGAGCGAGCGAGGGATCAGGTCGTAGTGGTCTCCCAGCGGGGGGAAGGCCGCGTCGAACCGGCCGCTGATGCGGTCGACGCTGAGCACCACCAGGGGAACGATGGTCAGGGCGGTGACGAAGAGGCGCGTGGTGAACAGACCGTTGGGTGAACGGACCGCGAACTCCATGGCGCCCCAGGCCGCGTAGAGCGGACCCAGGAGGCTGACACCGATGTGCAGCAGTCGGAAGGTGAGCTGCCCGAAGTCGAAGAGCACCCCGATGACCGCGGCGCTGAGGCCGACGGTGACCGCCAGGGACGCGATCAGCCAGGCGATCGCGGAGACACTCGGACGGCGTTGGGCATACGCGGTCAGCGCGGCGGTGGCGCTCCAGCCCACCAACGCGCTGATGAATGTCAGTCCTACCGTGACCATCCCGACCATGATGCTGCACCGCAAAGGGTGGATGTGCACCGCGTGCACTATTAGCGGGAGGCCGACCGGGAAGATCCCGCAGAGTGGGGGCCGAAACCGCGTTTGACACTGTGATCTTCATCACCAGGTTTGACGCTCTCGCCCTGTCGCGGCATGGCACCCGTGGGTGGTCATAAGCTCGCAGTACGCGGGGAAGCGCCACCCCGGACATCCGGAGGGCTGCCTCCCCCACCACAGCCAGGAGAGAACCGTGTCACACGACGCCGTTTCCCCGAAACCGGTCGGCCCCGGAGCCGCTTTCTTCGACGTGGACAACACGCTCATGCGGGGCGCGTCGATCTACCACTTCGCCCGCGGACTGGCCTCCCGGGACCTGTTCACCACCAGGGACCTGATCCGGTTCGCCTGGGGGCAGACGGTGTTCCGGGTGACCGGCAGCGAGCAGCCGGAGCACATCAACGCCGCGCGCGAGGCAGCCCTGGCCTTCGTCGCCGGACACGGCGTCGACGACCTGGTGACGCTGTGCGAGGAGATCTACGACGACACCATGGCCGACCGCATCTGGGAGGGCACCCGGGCACTCGTCCAGGAGCACCTGGACGCGGGCCGACCGGTGTGGCTGGTCACCGCCACCCCGGTGGAGCTGGCCCAGATCATCCGCCGCCGACTGGGGCTGACCGGCGCGTTGGGCACCGAGGCGGAGTGCGTCGACGGTGTGTACACGGGGCGGCTCAACGGCGACCTCATGCACGGCCCGGCCAAGGCCGTGGCGGTGCGCGCGCTGGCGAGGAGGGAGGGGTGGGACCTGTCGGCCTGTTCGGCCTACAGCGACTCCTCGAACGACCTGCCCCTGCTGTCGTTGGTCGGTGACCCGCACGCGGTCAACCCGGACGGCGACCTGCGCCGCTACGCGCGCACCCACGAGTGGCCGGTGCACGACTTCCGCAGGCACCGGGCGGCCCTGAAGGTGGCCCTGCCCGCCGCTGTGGCGGGGGCTGTGGGCGGGGGGGGGGGCGGGGGNGGGCGGTGGCCGTGCGCGCGGTCAGACACCGCAGAGCCCTCAGCCTGCGCTGAGCACTCCAGGTGCGGTGCCGGACCCCAGGGACGGCGACCGGTTCGCCCATGGGCCCCACAGGCGCCCACGGCACCCGCGAGCGTCACCGGCGCCGGTAGAAAACGGGGAGGGCCCGCATGCGCCCCTCTCGCAGGGCGGTGCGGATCCTTCCGAAGAAGCTCGGCCTGGTGATCTGGGCGACCAGGAAGCGCACCGGACCACCGGGCAGGCGCACGTGGTTCACGAGCGCGTAGGGCGCCTCTTCGAGCGGCTGGAGCAGGGTGGAGTTGTCCACCCCCACCCTGTCGACGTACCAGTGGGCCAGCTCCTCCCACACCTCGACCGCGCGTTCGGGGTCGGGGGCGGTGAAATGGTTGAGCAGGTACGTGGCCGAGGGGTCGTCACCGGTCTCACCGATGCGCCGCGTGTTGCGGGCGGTCATCAGGAGCTCGCCGTCGAGTCGGCGATAGGCGTGGGAGTCCAGCACGTCCGCCACGTCGTCGGGTGAGGCCACGGTGACGAGCAGGACGACGTCGTAGCCGGGCCCGCCCTCCAGCGGCGGCATGAGCACCGCCTCGTACACCGTGGTGGCGACCACCGAGGGCAGCTCCTCCAGTTCGTCCGCCAGCACCCGGAACATCGCCAGGGCGCGCTCCCGCTCCTCGTCGCGCCGCACGAAGGGGCCCCGCGCGGGAGGGGCCACCCGGGCGCCGACGTACACGTAGCTGTAGGGGTGGGGTTCGAGGAAAACGGTCCTCCGGTCCGACCCCGGGCTGTCCCTGGGCATGGCGTGCGCCTCCTCCGTCGCGGGGCGTAGAGGCCCCCTCACGGTCCGTACGGACGACTCTAACCCGAAAGCTTTGCCTTCCCCAACAGTTCGGGAAGACAAATCCTATGATCGTAGACATGACTGAAGACAGGGCACCGGAGTCCACGGACGAACGGAACCGCGCACTCCTGGCCGAGCTGGGCGTCGTTCCGCAGTTGGAGGTCTACTTCCGCCGGGTGCGGATGGACATGCCAGCCGACGTCGCGGAGGTGTTCTCCCTGCACGGGCTGACCGCGCGCCACGGCGGAGTACTCGGGCAGCTGGCGGTGGTGCCGTCGATCGGTGTGAGCGAGCTGGCCAGGCGGATGGCGGTGTCCCTGCCGACCACGAGCGAGCTGGCCGGAGACCTCAGACGCGCCGGACTCGTGGTGGCGGAGGAGGACCCGGACAACCGCAGACGCACCCTGCTGAGCCTGGCAGACGAGTACCGGACCTCGGTGGAGTCACTGGTGGCGGCGCGGGCGGCGCCGCTGCGGCGCGCGATGGAGCACCTGTCGGAACGGGACAGGCAGGGTTTCGCCGCCGGGCTGCGCGCCTGGGCGGACGAGATGCGCGACTGGTGAGGCCCGACGGCGGGGTCCGCGGCCTCTACCTGCCCAGGGTCGCGCGGGCCAGGGCCAGGACGTGCACCGGACGGAGCCCGGAGCCCCGAGGCGAGCCGCCCCGGCTGTGCGCGTAGGACTCGAAGGCCTCGACGGAGCTGTAGGACGGCGCCCAGTCCAGGGCGCGGCTGAGCGGCGCGGGGTCCAGCGCCGAGGCGCTCAGTCCCTCACGCACCGCGCGGGCGCCGCTGGAGCTGGCGTAGTCGATCCGTCCGTGCCTGGCCACTCCGCGCAGCACCCTGAGGCCGCGTGCGGGCACAGGGAGGCGCCGGCCGCCGATACGGCGAAGGCAGTGGGAGAGCGGGACCGCGTCGGCCCCGGAGACGTCGAAGAACCCGGTCCGGTCGCTGAGCGCCATGCGCACGAGCGCCTCGGCCCCGTCGTCCTCGTGCAGGAACTGCACGCGCGGGTCGCGGCCCATCACGGTGGGCACGACACGGGAGTCCATGTAACGGGTGAGCGGGGTGTCCACGGAGGGACCGATGAGGTTCGCGAACCTCAGGACGGCCACGGACAGGTCCGGGCGGCGGCGCTGGAGGCCGCGCGTGTGCCGTTCGACCTCGGCCGCGTCGTCGGCGTCAAGGGTGGCGCTGGAACGCACCACCAGCCGCCGGACGGTGGAGGAGCGCTGGGCGGCACCGAGGACCCGCATGGTGCCCAGGAGGTTGTCCTCCCGGTTGGGGTCGTTCGTGGTGTCCAGGCCCAGGTGCAGGACCAGGTCGGCGCCGGACTCGGCGACGATGCGGTCCAGGCTGCCGTCGTGCAGGTCGACGTGCTGGTACTCGACCCCGGTGGTGCCTCTCGGTGGAGGGGCGGAGTCGGCCCCGATCACCCGGTGCACACCGGGCCCCTGGCTCAGGGTCTGGGCGACCCCGGCCGCGAGGGGGCTGGAGACCCCGGTGACGAGTACGACACGAGCCATGGAGACACGTTCCTTGGAAGGAGACGGCGGTGGTCCGGACGGGCCACGCACCGCTCACCCCGACGGAGGCGACCCGGTGAAGGTGACCTGTGATTCACAACAGCGGTGCACCCGGAAAATTCCGTTGCGCCGGCTGACGCCGGGCAAGGGAAGTGAAGTGTCTCCGCGTCCGGGGCGTGCCAGCGGCCCGCCCGCGCCCGCGGAGAGACAACCTACGTCGCGAACGCTCCTACTTCTTGTTGCGACGCGCCACACGCGTGCGCTTGAGCAGCTTGCGGTGCTTCTTCTTCGCCATCCGCTTGCGGCGCTTCTTGATGACGGAACCCATGGGATCACCTTCTCGCTGACGAGTGAGTACGGACATGCCGAACCACTGGTGACGAACACCTGCTGGCTCGGATGCGGTTGCTGGGCTCGCCCGGGCACACGCGCGCGGAGCGCGGGTGGCCGGTGCGACCGGGGCGGGCCCCGGGGAGGACGACGGTCACTAGTACACACGTCTACCGCACCCGTGGGCCCAGCTTACCGCTACGGGCAACCCGGGCGGATCACGCCCCCGGAACGGACGGACCGTCGCCATAGAGCACGGCGGCCGGTTCGGCGTAGCTGACACTGGCCAGTCGCTGATCCGCGAAGGTCAGCGACGTGACACTGGCGAGGTTACATTCCCGCAGGTCGGGTCGGTGCCACAGGTGCCTGCCCTCGGCCGCGCGACGGGCCATCCAGATCGGCAGCTGATGGCTGACGCACACGGCCTCGCGCCCCCAGGCGGCCCGCCGGACGACCTTGATGACCTCGACCATGCGGTTGACGATGTCCTGGTAGGGCTCACCCCACGAGGGCCGGAAGGGGTTGTACAGGCGCTTGAGCACCTGGGGGTCGCGCACCGACTTGGAGGACAGCGACATCCCCTCGAACTTGTTGGCCGCCTCGACCAACCGGTCGTCCAGGGTCACCGGAAGGTCGAACGCCTTCTGGAGCGGGACGGAGGTCTCCTGGGTGCGGTCCAGGGGCGACGAGTACAGAGCGGCGATGTCGTGGCCCTCGAACCAGTCGGAGGCCATCTCCGCCATCCGCAGTCCCCGGTCACTCAGGTGGTAGTCGGGGAGTCTGCCGTACAGGACCTTCTCGGGGTTGTACACCTCTCCGTGCCGGAGCAGGTGGACGACGGTGGTGGTGGTCATCGTGGAGGTACTTCCTTCCGGGGTGCGGGTCGGGTCAGCCCTGGGACTGGGCCTGTGCCGCGGCCCGGGCAGCCGCGGGCAGGGCCTCGACCACCCTGTCGACGGCGGCCTCGTCGTGCGCGGAGGAGAAGAACCACGCTTCGAAGGCGGCGGGCGGCAGGTAGACGCCCTGTTCGAGCATGGAGTGGAAGAACGCGGCGAACACCTTGGTGTCCGTCGTGCGGGCGCTGTCGAAGTCCGTGACCTCGCGGTCGGTGAAGAAGACCGTGAACAGGTTGCCGCCGCTCTGGATGCGGTGGGTGACGCCCTCGGCGCTGAGCGCCTTGGAGATCTCGCTCTCCACCTGGGCGGAGACCCGGTCGATGTGCGCGTAGACCTCGGGGGTGGCGCCGCGCAGGGTGGCCAGCCCAGCGGCCGTGGCCAGCGGGTTCCCGGAGAGCGTCCCCGCCTGGTACACGGGTCCGTTCGGGGCGAGGCGGTCCATGATCTCGGCGCGGCCGCCGAACGCCGCGGCGGGGAGGCCGCCGCCCATGACCTTGCCGAACGTCATGAGGTCGGGGGCCACGCCCTCCAGGCCGAACCAGCCGGAGGCGCTGACCCGGAAGCCGGTGAGGACCTCGTCGAGGACCAGCAGGGCGCCGTGGGCGTGCGCGATCTCCTTGAGGCGGGCGTTGAACCCGGCCTGGGGCGGGACGACGCCCATGTTGGCGGGGCAGGCCTCGGCGATCACGCAGGCGATCTCGTCACCGTGCTCGGCGAAGGCGCGTTCCACGGCCTCGACGTCGTTGTAGGGCAGCACCAGGGTGTCGGCGGCGCTGGCCCCGGTGACGCCCGGGGAGTCCGGCAGGGCGAAGGTGGCCAGGCCGGAACCGGCGGCGGCTAGGAGGGCGTCGACGTGGCCGTGGTAGTTGCCCGCGAACTTGACGATCTTGCTGCGGCCGGTGAACCCGCGCGCGAGGCGGATCGCGGACATGGTGGCCTCGGTCCCGGAGTTGACCAGGCGGACCTTCTCGACGGGGGTGCGCTCGACGATCAGCTCGGCCAGCTCGACCTCACCGGGAGTCGGGGCGCCGTAGGAGGTTCCGGCCGCGACGGCGCCGTGGAGGGCCTCCACGACGCTGGGGGCGGCGTGCCCGAGGACGAGCGGCCCCCACGAGCAGACGAGGTCGACGTACTGGCGACCGTCGGAGTCCGTGAGGTAGGGGCCTTCGCCCTTGACGAAGAACGGCGGGGTGCCGCCGACCGCCCCGAAGGCGCGCACGGGCGAGTTCACGCCGCCGGGAACAACGGCGGCCGCCCGCTGGAAGAGCTCTGCTGAAGTCTGTTGAGTACCCACCTCACCAGTGTGTCAGCTGTGTTCTCCCCCGAGACCGTGACCCGCCCCGCAACGCACGCGTGCCCCGCCGGGGGGACGGGGCACGCCCTCAGTCACGCAGGAGCACCCGCACGAGCCGGTGGACGCCGGTGCTGGGGTCCCCGTCTGGCGGTAGGAGTTCGGCGCGCTCGACGGCGTCCTGGAGCCCGTGCGCGAAGTCCTCGAACCGGGTCCGGCCCTTCCGCCAGGTGGGAAGGAGGGCTTGGAGGGCCTTCTCGGCCTTGGCTCCGGAGCCGAGCGCAGCACGGAGGTCGGTGAGGTGGAGGATGAGCCAGGTCTCGAAGGTCGGCGTTGAACAGGCCGTCTTGATGCCGTTCCTCCGCGCCTGGTTGCAGAGCACGGTGACGTCGTCCCCGTCGGTGTCGAAGACCGCCCAGACCTCGGTGTATTCATCGTGTCCGGCGTCTCGGGCCGTGCGGAGAACCCATTCCCTCTGCGGGTGCTTCGCCTGCCGGACGTGCACGGTGTGGATCCGGACCCCGGTGTGCCCGCGCATGGAGTCGAAGTAGCCCTTCTCAGTCTCTCCCTCGCAGACGATCAGGTAGACACGCTGTTCCTCACGACGGGGACCGCGGCGCCTGAGAGAGGTCTCACGCTCCCTTTTGGCACGCTTACTCACCCGGACACGCTTTCCGTCTCGGGAGTTGTCGCGCGGCGGCTCAGTGCCTCGCGGAACAGCTCGTCGTCGATGTCAGGGACGGCTCCGTAGCGTCCGACGAGGTAGCGGCGGGCCCGGTTGTCGTCCCCCCGGGGCTTGAAGTCGCTCAGCGGGTAGAGGGTGCTTCGGCCCTGACTGTCCTTGTCCACGAACCAGATGTGGTCGCGTTTGAGCACTTCCTCGCCTCGTACGCGTCCGAGCAGGGCCGCGTCGTGGCTGGTGAAGATCAGCTGTGCACCGTGGGGGTTGTGCACCTCGTCCTGGAACAGCGCGATGACCCTGGCGGACAGGTAGGGGTGCAGGCTGGCGTCGATCTCGTCGACGACCAGGACTCCACCCGTTTCGAGGGTTCGTTGCGCCTCGTACCCGAGGGCGGTGAGAGTCCGAGTGCCCTTGGACTCCTCACCCCAGGCCAGGGGGCGCGCACCTACCCCGTCTGCATGGTGGAACAACAGTCGGGACGCGCCTAGGAGTTCTCCCGTTTTCTTCTGGATGTGGTACACGATTCGGGATTCTTGCACTACAGAGCCCCCGTGAATATCTCCCCGCACCGTATTGAGATGCCCTCCATCTCTAAGATGGCTCTTTGGCTCCTCAAGCTCCACAGCCCGCACCCCTGTGCCAGCGGACCTCAGGAGTTCGCTGAGAAGGACCATCTGGCTTTCGGATACCTCTGGCTCACCCAACCAAGTGGGGGGACCTGAGCTGCGCTCCTCCGCGAAGGTGAGGCCATCGGAGAACCACCGGTAGATCGGCTCGACGTCCTCGCTGGAAGCGCGGGCGGCGACGGTCAGGAAGAGGATGTTGGGACCGGTGATGTCCCCGACCTGCCGGAGTTTCGCCGGGGCGCTGTCACCGAACGCGAACTGGTCGCCGTCACGCTCGAAGAGGACTCTCCTCCGGCCCTTCGGGTAGGCGTACAGCCACTCCTCGGTCACGCGCTCGTCGTCAATGGCGAAGCCGTAGGTGTGGCGTACTCCGGTGAGCTTGAGGTCGACCACGAAGACCGAGGGTTCGCTCCCCGCCTCCGCGTCCAGAGCGAAGGGTGCGCGGGCTATGCCGCCACCGGGCTCGCCGCGGTTCATGGACCAGCGCACCGTGTCCCGCATGAAGACCATGGCGTCGAGCAGGTTGGACTTGCCCGAAGCGTTGGCTCCGAAGATCCCCGCGACGGTCGTGGCCTCCCAGTCAGTACCTTCCGGGAGAGCGTCGTCGTAGACGGGGGTGAGAAGGAGTTGCTGTTCCTCACGGATGGACTTGTGGTTCTCCACGCGGAAACTCAGCAGCATCGGGCACCACTCCCCAGATCGATAGTGGCTTGACCGAGGTTCTCGCGGAAAAGCCACACAGAGGAAGCATGCCACGAGCCCTGGGCCGCAAACCTCCCACCCCGAACGCACGCGTGCCCCGCCGGGGGGACGGGGCACGCGTGGAGGGGGAGGGTGGCTCAGACGTTGCTGTGGGAGTTCTGGCCGATCCGCTCGGCCTCGGGGCCGTGGTCCGAGCCCTGGGCGCGCACCAGGGGGCGCAGGCGGTCGTTCTCGGCCAGTTTGTCGACGACCGCGGTCATCGGGCGGGCGGCCAGCAGGGAGACCAGGGTGGCGACGAGGGCGCCGACGAGGAGGCCCACGGTGACGTCGTGGGGGTAGTGGGCGCCGACGAAGACCCGGGAGAAGGCCTCCAGGACGGCGAAGACCGCGGCGACGACGGCGAACCGGCGCCAGGCGACGATCACCGCGGCGGCCGCGGCACCGGCGATGGCGGCGTGGTTGCTCGGGAAGGACCAGTCACCGATGGGGTCGCACGTGGCGATGGTGTTCAGGTCCGTCATGGCCTGGCAGGGGCGCAGCTGTTCGAAGAACGACTTGATGGTCCTGCTGACCGCGTAGGCGATGACGGTGGCGACCGGGGCGAAGAGCGCGAGGCCGACCAGGCGCGAGCTGACGGAGCGGGCTCGCCACCAGGCCATGAGGAAGAGGATCGCGAACACACCGAGGAAGAGGTCGGTGCCCCATTCCGCGGCCGTCTGCATCCAGGGGTCGAGTCCGTCCGCGAACTCGATCACGGATCGTGACCAGGCGGCGCTGACGTCGAAGATCTCGGAGACCATCTCTCTCCAGGGGTGGTACGGGGAGGAGAGTCGCCCTGACGGCAGGGGGAAGACGGGGCGACGTCCCGGTGACGGGACTCCCACGAGCGAATGAAGGGAAGGTCCTTATCCTGTCATCCGCTCGACCCCCCTGAGTCCCAGGAAGCCGAACAACGAAGAGAGACACATGGTCAGCCCCCGCCGAAGTGACACGCGGCCCCGGCCGCGACCCCGAGTTCTACCGAGAAGTAACTTGGGTCCCGTCCACTCGCTCACTCACGGACCGGAGCTGGCATGGCCACGGACTTCACCACGGCGGACCTGATCGACGACCACGGCGACACCCTGCGCAGCTGCTCCACGCAGTTCCGGCAGTACGGGGGGCACCGGGTGTTCTCCGGGCCGGTCCGCACCGTCCGCTGTCATGAGGACAACGGCCTGGTCAAGCAGATCCTCAACTCCCCCGGCGAGGGCGCCGTCCTGGTGGTGGACGGCAACGGCTCCCTGCGCAGCGCCCTGATGGGCGACATGATCGCCGAGGCCGCCGTGCGCAGCGGCTGGGCCGGGGTCGTCATCAACGGGGCCGTCCGCGACACCGCCGCCCTGAGCGGGCTGGAGCTCGGGGTGAAGGCCCTGGGCTCCAACCCCCGCAAGTCCCTCAAGGACGGCGCCGGACGCCAGAACGTACCGGTGACCTTCGGGGACGTCACGTTCGTCCCGGGAGAGTGGCTCTACAGCGACCACGACGGGATCGTGGTCAACGCCACCGAACTCTAGGCGCTCGGGCCGTCTGAGCTGTTCCGCCAGGACTGGTTCCCAAGGAAGGGCACCGCGCATCCCAGCAGGATCACGGGCATCAGCAGCACCCCCGTGAGGGCCGCCCACCGGGGCTCCGGGAGGAGGAGGCCGACGGCCCCCGTGAGCACGCCGACCGCCGCGACACCCCCGCCCACGGACCAGCGCGCCCGGTTCCACCATCGGACGGCGGGGGTGTCGTGTCCCTCACGGGCGCGCACCACCAGGACCAGCAGGCCGAGGGCCACCAGGAAGACCGCCAGGAGGAGGGCCATCAGCTGGTCGGTGGACAGCGGCAGCTCACGCCCGGACTCCGAGTGCAGGAGGACGACGTGGACGGCCAGCAGGAACGCGGCCAGAACAGCCAGGTGCAGGTCCAGCAGCCTGCCCAGCGAACGCCCGGACCAGAACACCGGCAGCCGGAGCGCACGTTGGAAACCGGCTCCCAGGCGGGCGCCGACGGTCAGTGCCGTGACCAGCAGCAGGATGGTCCCCGGCGCCGCACTGGTGAACAGCCAGCGGGGGGTCATCGTGGGCTCACCGTCGAGCCCGACCTTCCCGCTGGGGACCACCTCCGGGATCTCCGGCCACAGGGTCACCGTCACCCCCACGGCGACCAGCGCCATGAGCGAGGCGAGCACCGCTCCGATCCACGGAACGGGAACCGCTCCCCTTCCGACAACGGTTTCCGACGAGTTCGCCGCCATCCCACTCCCACCCTTCGATTCACGCTCTTCTTCGATGGGAGAAACGCTAGGAATTCCGCGCGGCGGGCGCATCGGGCCGGGGGCACCCGCGGGTCATGTGCCTGTTCGGGGGTGGGGCATGCCGGAGGTCATGGTCGGAACGTGCCCGTATCCATGACCCTTCGGGCATTTCCGCGCACCGTCGCGCAGTTATTCTCGAAGAATGCGGAAGAAGGATTCCCTGCCCGACCTCTCCTCCTGGGTGGCGCTCCGCGCCGACCGCCCTCCCCGAGTCCTGAACCTGCTGTTCTGGGCTGCCGTGATCTCCACAGGACTCACCTACGGGTTCGTGTTCCTCGTCGCTCCGGAGTTGTTCCCTTCCGGCGACCCGCTGGTCGACGTCGTGATCGTGGTGATCATCGTGTGTCTGGTGGTCTCCTGCGCACTGTGGCCGCTCCTGGCCTGGTCTCCCTCAGCAGGGTGGGGGCACCGCGCGGCCAGCGTCCTGTTCCTGGCCGTCTCCGTGTTCTCGCTGGCCTCCAACAACTACACCGTGCTGGTCCTGGTGTGCCTGGCCACCATGAACGCGATCGCCGTGTTCGGGATCGCCGGGGCCTGCGGCTACGGGGCCTTCCTCGGCGGGGTGAACTTCCTGCTCGTCCTGTTGGTCCCCGGCGACCCGCTGCTGATCGGCCTCGTGACGACCGGCAGCTCCCTGGTCCTGGTGCTGGCGTCGGGGCTGGTGTACGTCGCCCTGCTCGTGGCCTCCCAGCGTGCCGAACGGACCCGGGAGCTGCTGGCCGAACTGGAGGAGGCCCACGCGGAACTGGGCCGCCACGCGGAGCGCGTGCGCGAGCTGACGGTGTCCGAGGAGCGGGCGCGGATGTCGAGGGAGATGCACGACAGCACCGGGCACTACCTCACCGCCCTGGCCATGACGCTCTCGAACGCGTCGCGCTTTCGCACCGCCCGCCCCGAGGCCGCCTGGGAGGAGGTGGAGCAGGCCCGGGAACTGGCCCGGGACGCCCTCACCGACACCCGCCGCTGGGTGCGCGCCCTGCGCCCGCTCCAGTTGGAGGGGAAGGCGGGCACGACGGCCATGCGGGCGATGGCCGACTCCTTCGACGGCGGCGGCGCACGCATCGTCTTCACCGACGCCGGGGCCTGGCCTCGCCTGTCCCAGGAGGCCGAGCTGGTCTGTTACCGGGCGCTCCAGGAGGGGCTGACCAACGCGATGCGTCACTCCGGAGGAGACAGGATCGAGGTGGAGGTGGGCGGCACGGCGGAGGGCGCGTGCGTGTCGGTGACCGACAACGGCACCGGCGCCGAGGAGGGCGCGGCCCGAGGCGGGTTCGGGCTGCGCGGCCTGCGCGAGCGGGTGGCCTCCGTGGACGGTTCCATGAGCACCGAGAATCCGCCGGGTGGCGGGTTCCGGCTCCTGGTCAACGTTCCCGCCGGGTCCGGGGCCGACAGCACCGTCCCGGTCATGGCTGGGGGTGCCGGGTGAGCCCGGTCTCGGTGCTGATCGTGGACGACCAGATCCTGCTCCGGCGGGGCCTGCGCAAACTGCTGGAGATCGAGGACGGCGTCGAGGTCGTGGGCGACGCCGCAGACGGGGTCGAGGCACTGGAGTTCCTGGCCTCGGCACCGCCGCCGGACGTGGCCCTGGTGGACGCCCGTATGCCGCGCATGGACGGGATCGAACTCGTCACCCGGATGCGCGCGGAGCACCCGGGCGTGCCCGCGGTCATCCTGACCACGTTCGACGATGACGAACTCGTGTTCGGCGGACTGCGCGCGGGCGCCCGGGGCTATCTGCTCAAGGACGTTCCTCCCGAAGAACTGGTTCTGGCCATCCGCCAGGCCGCACGGGGCGAGACCGTCCTGGGCGGACCGGCCGCGGACCACCTGGTGGCCGCCCTCACCGCTCCCCCGGCATCGGCTCCCGCCCCCGTGCGACCGCCCGCGCTGTCGGAGCGCGAGTGGGAGGTGGCGCGCATGGTGGGAACGGGCGCCACGAACCGGGAGATCGCCCGCACCCTGTTCATCACCGAGGGCACAGCCAAGAACCATGTCACGAGCATCCTGCGCAAGCTGGACCTGCGTGACCGCACCGCGCTGGCCCTGTGGGTCGGGGAGCACCGCGACTGACCGGCGACGTCAGACCGCACAGAACTCCAGGAGGGGGTCCCTGGTGTCCGCGACCCGCGGGAGCGCCTTGGCCAGGCCGGCTCGTCACCGAAGTCGAGTTCCTCCAGCACGGGGAGGAGGGCGGGGAGGTCCCGGGCCCGCGCTGACCGGGACCGGCGCAGGGACGGGGACGCGCGTGGGGGAAGTGTGGGGGTGGGTCCGCTCACAGGGGAGAAGGTACGGCATCGCGGCGATCCGGGCGCGTGGTCACGGCACCCGGCAGCGCGGCTTTCAGGCGCCCGGGACCGCGAACTCCTCGCTGGCGTCGCTGAGGATGTCCAGGACCGCGATGGGGTCCGGCAGGACCACAGCGCCCTCCACGTCACGGGGGTTGCGGATCCAGGTGACGCGTCCCCCGGAGGGCAGCACGGAGGGGGCGCCCAGGACGAAGCTGTCCCGGCAGTGCCAGCGCAGGCCCGGCATCGCCTCCACGGCCTCCGGGACACAGTCCAGATGGCACGACCACCACTCGTCCTCGTCCATCGGGGAGCGGGTGGCGACGAAGAACATGTACCGCGAGTCCAGGGCCGCGACCGGGCCCGCCGGTACGCCCGAACGACCCATGCGCGCCAGGGCCATCACACCGGCCTCACGGGGGACGTCCAGGACGTCGAAGACCCGGCCGGTCGGCAGCACGATGTTCGCCTGGGGACTGGCCGTCCACCATCGGCGGATCGTCTCCGCGTCGGTGCTGGCCTCCACACCCCAGGCCGCGGTGACCGGGTGCGCCGCCGGGTCCGGACAGCCCATCCGGTCGCACGTACACGCTCGGTCCTCGCCCGGAGCCGTGCCCCGCACCACCGGCCAGCCCAGTTCGGCGAAGCGCAGGGCCGACTCCAGCATGCCGTCCGTAGCGTGGCGTCGTTTCCGTCGGTACAACACGTCGGCCATCTGGCACTCCCCGGTCGTGATCGGTGCGGGCGCGGCCGGGTGGAAGGGCCGGGCGCCCCGCGGCCGCGACCGGGGCGTGGGCCTGGCCGCGTCAGCGCAGCAGGCGGGCCGCCTCGGTGGCCCAGTACGTGAGGATCTGTTCGGCCCCCGCGCGCCGGTAGGAGGTCAGGGTCTCCAGGATCGCCCGCTCACGGTCCAGCCAACCCCGCTCTGCCGCCGCCTCGATCATCGCGTACTCACCGCTGACCTGGTAGGCCGACACGGGGACCGGAGAGGACTCGGCGACCTTGGCGACCACGTCGAGGTAGGCCAGACCAGGCTTCACCATGACCATGTCGGCGCCCTCGGCGACGTCCAGGGCCACCTCGCGCAGGGACTCGCGGACGTTGGCCGGGTCCTGCTGGTATCCGGAGCGGTCCCCGGACTGGGGCGCGCCCTCGGCGGCCTCCCGGAAGGGACCGTAGAACACCGAGGCGTACTTGGCCGCGTAGGCCAGGATCGGCACGTGCGGGAAACCCGCCCGGTCGAGCCCGTCGCGGATCGCCCCGACCTGGCCGTCCATCATGCCGCTGGGTGCCACCACGGCGGCCCCGGCCTCGGCCTGGGCGACGGCGATGGACGCGTACCGCTCCAGGGTGAGGTCGTTGTTGACGTGCCCGTCCTCCTCCAACGGACCGCAGTGGCCGTGGTCGGTGTATTCGCACAGGCAGAGGTCGGCCATCACCACGATGTCGTCGCCGACCTCGGCCGCGAGGTCGCGCAGCGCCACCTGCACCACCCCGTCGGGGTCGTCGGCCTGCGAGCCCACCGAGTCCTTGTGCTCGGGGATGCCGAACAGCATGAGCCCGCCGACACCGGCCTCGACCGCCTCACGGGCGGCCTTGCGCAGGCTCTCCCGGGTGTGCTGCACCTGGCCGGGCATCGAGGAGATCGCCACCGGTTCGGTGAGCCCCTCCTTGACGAACATGGGCAGGATGAGGTTCTCCGGGAGCACCCGGGTCTGCGCGACCAGGCGGCGCAGCGCCGGTCCTCGGCGCAGTCGGCGCGGCCGGGCGACGGGGAACTCCGCGTCATGGCTGGCGGTCATGGGTACTCCCGGATGGGCTGGTGGTGGTCGGGAACCGAGGGCACGGCTCGGAGTTCGCTGTTCAGAGCTTGCGGCGGCGACCGCGGCGCTTCTGGCTGGGCTTGAGGACCGGCTTGCCCGCGTCGATCGCCTCCTGGCGCCTGGCCGCACCGTACTCCGAAAGCGCCTCCGCGAGGGCGGAAACCGAGGCTTTCGGCGCGACCACGTCCACACGCAGGCCGAACTCGACGGCGGTCTTCTCGGTCTCCGGTCCGATCACGGCGATCGCGGTGGTGTTGTGCGGCTTGCCCGCGATCCCCACGAGGTTGCGCACCGTGGACGAGGACGTGAAGAGCACCGCGTCGAAGCCGCCGCCCTTGATCGCCTCGCGGACCGGCTGGGGCGGGGGCGCCGCCCGCACGGTGCGGTAGGCGGTGACGTCGTCGATCTCCCAGCCGAGGTCGGTGAGCCCGGCCGCGAGGGTCTCGGTGGCGATGTCCGCGCGCGGCAGCAGGACCCGCTCGATGGGGTCGATCTCGGCGTCGTAGGGCGGCCAGACCTCGACCAGCCCCTTGCTGGACTGGGCGTCCTCGGCGGGCTCCAGGTCGGGCTGGATGCCGAAGTCGCGGACGGCCTGCGCGGTGGCCTCGCCGACCACGGCGACCTTGACCCCGGCGAACGCGCGGGCGTCCAGGCCGTACGACTCCAGGCGCTCGCGGATGGCCCGGACGGCGTTGACGGAGGTGAAGGCCACCCACTGGTAGCGGCCGGTCACCAGGCCCCGCACGGCGCGTTCCATCTGCTGCGGGGTGCGCGGCGGCTCCACCGAGATGGTGGGCACCTCCTCGGGCACCGCCCCGTAGCCGCGCAACTGGTCGGAGAGGGCCACGGCCTGCTCCTTGGTGCGGGGCACCAGGACCCGCCATCCGAACAGCGGACGGGTCTCGTACCAGGACTGCTCGGCCTGGCGGGCCACCGGGGAGCCGACGATCATCAGGGCGGGTGCCGTGACGTGGTGGTTCTTGGCGTCGGTGGACTTGAGTTCGGCGACCAGGCGGGCCAGCGTCGAGGTGACGGTGGTCTGCCGGGTGGTACCGCCAGCGCGCACGACCGCCACGGGGGTGGTGGCGGGACGGCCACCGGCGATGAGGGCCTTGCACACGACGTCGAAGCCGGGCCCCCGGTGCTCGGGCGCCTCCTCCGGCGGGGCGTCGGCGCCCAGGATGACCAGGGGAGCGTCGCTGGCGGCGGCCTCCTGCCAGTCGACCTCCTTGTCGCCGTGCGGGCGGGCGTGCAGCACACGCAGCTCGACCTCGTCGTCGCCGAGCAGGGAGATGCCGCCGAAGGTCGGGACGGAGGTGATCGAGGAGACCCCGGGGGCGACCTCGGCCTCGATCCCGGCCTCGCGGCAGGCGGCGACCAGGGCGGCGCCCCGGCAGCCGAAGAACGGGTCGCCCGAGTACAGACGCACCACCCGCTGGCCCTCGCGGGCGTGCGTGACGGCGAGCGCGTTCACGTCGCCGCCGCACTGGGCGGCCTCCACCACCGTGACGCCCTCGGAGCAGTGCGCGAGCAGCTCCTCACGGAAACCGGCGAGCTCCTCGGCCGCGGGCTCCCTGAGGGTGATGACCACGTCGGCCCGGCGCAGCAGTTCGGCGCCGCGCAGGGTCAGGAGGTCGGCGCCTCCCGGACCGGCACCGACCAGGGCGACATGACCGGACCCGCGCTCGCGGCGACGCGGTTCCTCCGGCTGGGGGCTGGCGTTGGCGTTCACGTACTGGCTCCTCGTGTGTGGGTCGCCCGCGCCCCGGGGTTCGGAGTCCGGGGCGGTGACGGGGAGGTGGTGGTGCGGTGGCGGCCGGACCCTCTCTCGCGGGGCGCGGGCGAAGTTGCCCCTGCTGTGCCTTGCTCCGCGGGCTCCGCCGTGTCGCACGGCGGGGGCCCACCCGGGTTCGGCCGTCCGCCCGGCGTGTTCGGCGGTGTACGGGACGGCTGTGGACCGGGTCGCACGGCCTAGGGGGTGTCCCGCTCGGCGAAGGCCTCGGCGACGATGCGGTCGGCGCCCTCGGCGATCATCTGGCGGGCGAGCTCCCGGCCGAGCCCGACGGCGGCGTCGAGGTCCTCCGGTGAGTCCAGGGCGATGGTGCGCTCGCGCCGCACTGCGGTGGCGCCGTTGGTGGCGACCACGGCGGCGCGCAGGCGCAGGCGGCCCTCGGCGTACTCGGCGAAGGCGCCGACCGGGGCGGCGCACCCGGCCTCCAGCTCGGACAGCACGGTGCGCTCGGCGACGACCTCGGCGCGGGTGGCCGGGTGGTCGACGGAACCCAGGTAGGCGAGGTCGGTCCCGGCGCGCTCGGTGCGGCACTCCACGGCGAGGGCGCCCTGGCCGGGGGCGGGCAGCATCTGTTCGGGCTCGAAGACGTCGGTGACGTCGTCGCGGCGGCCCACGCGGCCCAGCCCGGCGTAGGCCAGGACCACGGCGTCGAGTTCGCCGGAGGAGACCTTGCCCAGGCGGGTCTCGGCGTTGCCCCGGATGGGGAGGTAGACCAGGTCGGGGCGGAGCGCGGACAGCTGGGCGACGCGGCGCGGGGAGCCCGTGCCGACCTTCGCCCCGGCGGGCAGGTCCGCGAACTTGAGACCGTCGCGGGCGCAGAGGGCGTCCCGGGGGTCGTCCCGCTCGGGGATGGCCGCCAGGACCAGTCCCTCGGAGGGGGCCGTGGGCAGGTCCTTGAGGGAGTGCACCGCGAAGTCGATGGTTCCGGCGACCAGCTCGTCGCGCAGGGCGTTGACAAACACCCCGGTGCCGCCGAGCTGGGTCAGGTGGGCCTTGGTGACGTCGCCGAAGCTCGTGATGAGCTCCAGTTCGATCGCCTGGCCGGTCCGCTCGGTGATCGTGTCGGCGACCCCCTGGGACTGGGTGGTGGCCATGGTGCTGCGGCGGGTGCCGAGCTTGGCGGGTGCGGCGGTGGTGCCTTCTGCGGTCATGCCTTCTCCTGTGCGGGCCGCGCGGCGGGGCTGCGGCGACCGGGACAGGTCTCCCCGTCCGGGTCCTTCGGGATCTGGAGGTCGAGGTCGAACAGCTGGCGCAGGGCGGCCTCGTAGGACTCGCCGTCCGGGGCCGCGGCCAGTTCCTTCACGCGCACGGTCGGTCTGTGCAGCAGTTTGTCGGCGACGCGGCGCATCGCGCGGCCGATTTCCTCGCGGGTGCGGTCGTCGAGGTCGTCGGGGAGGCGTCCGTGGAGGCGGGAGAGCTCGGAGTCCACCACGTCGCGGGCCTGGGCGCGCAGGGCGACGACGGTGGGCGCGACCTCGTTGGCGCGGCGGATCGCGCGGAACTCGTTGACCTCCTCGTCGACGATCCCGCGCACGAGCGGGAGCGCGTTGGAGCGGCCGGGGTCGTGGTCGGTTCCGGAGGCGACGGCCTGACGCAGGTCCTCGATGTCCACGAGGTGGACGCCGGGCAGCTCGCGCACGCCGGGGTCGATGTCGCGGGGCAGGGCCAGGTCCAGGAAGACCAGGGGGCGGGTGCGGCCCCGGGTGGCGGCGGCCACGGCCTCGGCGGTGAGCACGAGGCCCTGTGCGCCGGTGCAGGAGATGACGAGGTCGACGTCGGCGAGGGTGGCGGCGGCGTCAGCGAAGGGCACGGAGCCGGCTCGCACGGTGTCGTAGGCCTCGTTGAGGCACTCGGCCAGACGCGCGGCCCGCTCGGGGGTGCGGTTGGCGACGACGACCGTCCCGGCACCCTGGCGGGCCACGGTGTTGGCCGACAGGGCGCTCATGGAACCGGCGCCGAGGACCAGCACGCGGGAGCCGGTGAGCGGCCCGGAGGGGAGTGCGGCGCCGAGGCTGCGGGGTTCCGCGGGGTCGGGGAGGGGGCCCCTGCCGGACATGGGGCAGCCTGCGGGCGGGGTGACCTCGGCGGCGGGCAGCGACGGGTCCGGGGTGACCGCGAGCTCCCGGGTGGCGATGGTGAGGCCGAAGCTGACCATGTCGGCCCCGGCGTGGTCCAGGTGGGTCTCGGTGTGGGCGCGCTTGCCCACGCGGAGGGCGCGCTGGCCGAGGTCGTTGAGGACCCGGCCGACGGAACCGGTCTCCTGGCCCTCCTTGAGGGCGTCGCGCACCTGGCCGAGGATCTGGCCCTCGCCGACGACCATGGAGTCGAGGCCGCAGGTGACGGAGAACAGGTGCTGCACGGCGTTGTCCTCGAAGTGCGCGTAGAGGTGCTCGTTGAGCTCGCCGAGTGTCACACCGGTGTGCCAGGAGAGGAGTTCGGTGATGGCCGCGACCCCGCCGTGCAGGTTCTCGACGTCGGCGTAGACCTCGGTTCGGTTGCAGGTGGAGACCACCATGACCTCGTTGACCGCGTCGGAGCCGACCATCTCACCGACCGCCCTGGTGCGCGTCTCGCCGTTCAACGCGACACGTTCGAGCAGCGCCACCGGCGAACTCCGATGACTCAACCCCACGGCCAGGACACTCATCCGCACTCCTATGCAGGCACTATGTCTCTCCATGTTCGGGTACGGACGGGGACCACCGCCGTCTACCCCCCGAAACACGGCGAACGCTCGCTCATCGCCGCCGCTCGAGCCTTGGGGACCCTGCCCCAGGACCCGGTCCGTCTCATGTCACTTCCAGTCCCGACCTGTGCGTCTGACCGTCGCCGTCGGCCCTGCGCTGCGCGTGGAAGGCGAGGATCTGGAGTTCGATGGACAAGTCGACCTTACGCACATCGACCCCGTCCGGCACATTCAGCACGACGGGGGCGAAGTTGAGGATGCTGGTCACTCCCGCTTCCACGAAGCGGCTGGCGACACCCTGCGCGGAACCGGCAGGTGTGGCGATCACCCCGATCGACACACCCCTGGAACGCACAACCTCCTCCAGGCTGTCAATATGCCTCACGTCCAGCGACGCCACGGACCGCCCCACCACCTCCGGGTCGGCGTCGAGCAGGGCCGCTATCCGGAATCCGCGGGTGCCGAACCCCCCGTAGTTGGCCAGTGCGCGCCCCAGGTTGCCGATGCCGACGATGGCCACGGACCAGTCCTGGGTGAGACCAAGCTCACGCGAGATCTGGTAGATGAGGTACTCGACCTCGTAACCCACGCCTCTCGTCCCGTAGGAGCCCAGATGGGAGAGGTCCTTACGGAGCTTCGCCGAGTTCACTCCCGCGGCACCGGCGAGCCCCTCAGAGGAGACGGTGGCGGTGCCACGGTCCTGGAGTGCCTGGAGGGCGCGGAGGTAGACCGGCAGCCGGGCGACGGTGGCCTCCGGTATTCCCCTCTCCCGGGGCCGAGGCGGACGAGTTGTCACAGGGTGGCGCTCCTGGGGAGAGGTCGGTTCGGGCGGGTGCGGGGTACGGAGCTCGCGGCTCCGGCGCCGACGGCCCCGAACACGCGCCTCCCCCGCCCTACAGGTCGTGGGACCCCCAGATTACGCGCTTGTGAAAGCACGCACAAAGTGGGGTCCGATGTGACGCCCCACGGGCGAGTTCCCACAAATGCACCCCCGGGGGCCCGCCGAGGAACAGGAGATCACATCGCAGGCATTCCGGGCGGAGGAGGCCCGCGGCGCGGACCCGGTGAGTAAGTCGCGGAGTCTCTCGACGCCCAACCGGGGATGCTTCAAGGAAGTGTCGGGAAGCGACGCGGAAAAGGCGCCGTCGTCGCCAATGGCGGTGGAACCGCCGCACGCTCGACGGCGCCCATTCCCCTACCCGTCCGCCCTCGGAGGTGAACCCTCGAAAGCCCCCTCAGGAGGAGAGCGCGGAGCGCAGACGCCCCTCGGACACCCGCCAGAAATCGTGCCGCCGACCGTCGACGAAGGTCACCGGGACCTTGTCCCAGTACTCCTCGCGGTCGGCCTCCGAGACCTCCGCCAGGTCGTGCTCGGCCCGATCCACGCCGAGGTCGTCCGTCACGCCCTCGATGACCGACCACGCCTCCTCACAGAGGTGGCACCCGGCCTTGCCGAGCATGACCACGCGCGCCTTCCCCGGCCACTGCTGGGTTTCCGTCATGTTTCGCTCCGATTCCGCCACGTTGTCGGCCACCTCACCCGCCCGCGAAGGGCGGTAGGACCTCGATCACAGTCCCGTCCGTGACCGGCACCTCACCGTGCGCCCGCCGACCCACGGGACGTTCGTCCACAAGGAGCGACGAAGCCCCCAGCACGCGCTGGAAACGGTCGTCGGCGTGCAGGAGACACGCCGCTTCGAGGGCGGCCGCGAGGGTGTCGGCTTCGACCGTCTCCTCAGCCGTTCCGGCCGCTTCCTTCGCTGAAGCCCAGTACCGGATAGTGCACTTCGCCATCAGTTGATTATCCTTGGTGTTGCTCGGAGGCGACGTATTCGACAAATCTTCACCGGGGGCAATGGCGCCTTCGATCGCCCGACACAAGCGGGCCGACGAGAAGAGACGCATGAGCCATCTGCTGTTACTCACGAACTCGAACGAACCGTCCGACCACGTTCTTCCCGCCCTCGGACTCCTCCTGCACTCGGTGCGGGTGGCTCCCGCTGAGGCCGGGGCCCTGCTGGCCTCCGGAGTCAGCGGGAACCCGAGCGCCCCGGTTGACGCCATTCTGGTCGATGCGCGAACGGACCTGGCGGCGGCCCGTAACTTCTGCCGGCTGCTGGACACCACCGGGCTGGACTGCCCGCTGCTGGTCGTCCTCACCGAGGGCGGCGTCGCGGCGCTGACCCCGGACTGGCAGGCCGACGACTTCATCCTGGTCACCGCCGGCCCGGCCGAGGTCGAGGCCCGTCTGCGCCTGGCTGTCGGGGCGGCCGAGGCCGGGTCCGACGACCCGGACGAGATCCGCCGGGGCGATCTGGTGATCGACGAGGCCACCTACATCGCGCGTCTGCGCGGTCGCATCCTCGACCTCACCTTCAAGGAGTTCGAACTGCTCAAGTTCCTGGCGCAGCACCCCGGGCGCGTGTTCACCCGGGCCCAGCTGCTCCAGGAGGTCTGGGGCTACGACTACTACGGCGGCACCAGGACGATCGACGTGCACGTGCGGCGCCTGCGCGCCAAGCTGGGCTCGGAGAACGAGTCCCTGATCGGCACCGTCCGCAACGTGGGCTACCGCTTCGTACCGGACCCCGTCTCGAAGTCCGCGCCGGCCCAGAAGCCGTCCGGCGAGGCGGCCGAAGCTGCGGAGACGACGGAGGCCGTGCCCGCCACCCGTTCCGCCGGGGCCTCCTGACGACGGCCCCGCCCGACCCCGACCGCTCTCCGGGGCGCCCGCGTCCAGGGCGCCCCGGAGCCGTGTCCGGGCCAGCGGCCCGTCCCCGGGGCCCCTCCCCCCACCCGACCAATCGGACGGCGCGCACTCTCGTGCTCGGCGCCCCCACGCCCTAAGATCGGTGGGGCACCCGACGGACGGGGCTTGGCAGGCGTGGCGGAGTCGCGTCGCCGGGTGCGGCCCGAGCCGCTGATGGCGCGCCCCCGGAGGAGTGAGATCGCACCGATGCCGACCCCCGCTACCCACGCCCCCCACAGACCCCGCCTGAGCAGCGTCATCGGCGCGGCCTTCATCGGTTCCACACTGATCGCCGTGATGTCGCCGGCCCACGCCGACCCCGCCGACCCCGTCGCCTCCGCCGTCATCACCTTCTCCAGTGAGGCCGACACGGTCCGACTTGGTGAAGAGGCCCCGCCGAACACGCTCTCGGTGACCAACACCGGGAACATCCCGATCTGCCTGCTCGAACTGCGCACCGACTCCGACGAGCTCCCGGCGGGCGCCCCCACCGCCTCCGTGATCGCACCTGAGATCACGACCCAGAGCACGGTCTCCGGCGCACCCCGGCAGGACTCCACCGTGACGGCGACGCTGCGCTACGCGGCCGCCCCCGGGGAGGGCTGCCAGGGAGTCGACGAGGGCCAGGTGGAGGAGGTCACGTCGAACTCGTGGACGGTGACGGTCACCGACCCCGAGCCCTCGCCCTCCCCCACTCCCACGGAGTCGCCCTCGGAGACACCCACGGAGGAGCCGACCGAGCAGCCCACCAGGACTCCGAGCCCGTCCCCCACGCACTCCGCGAGCCCCACGCCGACGCCGACACCGACCCCGTCAGGCACGCCCACGCCCTCCCCCTCGGCCAGCGAGAGCAGTGCGGGCGGCGGTTCCGGCAACGAGCGCGGCCCCGCCCGGACCCCGAACCAGCCTCCGCGCTCGACCGTGAGCACCGCCCCCACCAGCGACGCGAGCATCCCCACGCTTCCCCGCAGCGAGGCGGACCTGCCCGACCTCGCCCCCGGAGAGGCCGAGGACCTCGCCGAACTGCCACTGGTCACGCCCACGGCCGACGAGGACACCGAGACCGAGGTCGCCGCCGACCACTCGGACATGGGTCCCTCGATCGCACCGGCCGTCCTGCTCGCGGCCTTCCTGCTCGCCCTGCTGCTGGCCACGCCGCTGGCACCCACCCGCCGGGTCCGCCTCGGCGGCGGATACCAGGGCAAGCGACGCAAGGTCTGACACGTCGCCGGGCGGCCCGGGGCCGGGAACGCGAGTACCGGCCCCGGGTCCGCTCACGTCCGCCCGCTGGATCGCCGTTCGGGGAGGCAGTACGGGCGTCGACGTGGGGGATTCGGCCAACACGATCTAGGATTCTGGCTCATGAGTACCCCGCTAGTCACTGACAACCTCGCACCGGAGCTGGCCGGGCCCGTACTGGCCCTGGCCGAGGCCGCGCGTGTACGGGACGGGGCCGCCGCCCTGTCGGAGCACACTCTGCTCCGGATCAGACACGGCGCCCCCTCCGGCAGCAGCCGCTTCCATGTCGTCTCCCACGACGACCGGGTCGTGGGGTTCGCGTTCGTGGAGAGAGGCGAGGGCGAGCCGGACTCCGGCGAGGTCGTCGTGCACCCCGAGCACCGCCGGAGCGGACACGGTTCCGCGCTCCTGCGCTCGATCCGCGACGACGCGGGCCCCCACGGGGTCCGGGTGTGGGCGCACGGGCGCACACCCGGTGCGGTCTCGGTGGCGGAGTCCGAGGGCTGGAAGCCGGTCCGGGAGCTGCACAAGATGCGCATGCCCCTGCGCGACCTGGGCCCCGAGGTTCCGGGAGGCCCGTGGACCGCGCCCGAGCTGCCCGAGCCCGTCCTGCGGCCCGAGGTCGCCGAGAAGGTGCGCATCCGGCCGTTCGTCGTGGGCCAGGACGAACAGGCGTGGCTGAGGGCCAACGCGCTCGCCTTCGCCGACCACCCCGAGCAGGGTTCACTCACCCTGGACGACCTGCTCCAGCGTGAGGTCGAGGACTGGTTCGACCCACGGGGGTTCCTGGTGGCGTCCACCAACAGCGGAGCGATCGCCGCCTACCACTGGACCAAGACGCACGCCGACGGCGCCGGGCTGAGCGACGACGAGGCCGTCGGCGAGGTCTACGTGGTGGGGGTGGACCCCGCGTGGCAGGGCACCGGCCTGGGCCGCGCCCTGACCCTGGCCGGACTCGTTCACCTGCGCGACGCCGGGCTGCCCTGGGTCCACCTGTACGTGGACGGTGACAACGAGGCCGCGGTGCGCCTGTACGAGTCCCTCGGCTTCACGATGTGGGACACGGACGTGATGTACGCCCCCTCCGGGCCCCGCGGCTGAACGTCGGCGCGGGCCGCCCCCGGAGGCCCGTGCGACGTGCGGCTTGTCACATTCACCGGACGAACCCCGGTGCGCCACAAGAGTGCGACACCGCGTTCACCTTCCGTTCATCTTCTCTGGGACAACTGGTCACTTCCTGCGCCTACCTTCGCAATCGGCGCGGTTCGGCTGTTTCCCGCGCGTTGGCCCTGGCACCACGGTCGGGTCCCGCGTGGTTCACCGCCGTCCCGCTGGGACGCGGACCGATGACCAGCCCCGCACAAACTTCCGAACCGGAGAATCCATGACGACCACGGACGCGCCCAAGGCGGCACCGCCGCCCACGGGCAAGCGCCGGATCGGCGATGTCGTTTTCGCCGGGCTCGCCCGGGGATCGGGGATCCTGATCCTGCTGATCCTCGCGGGTGTGGCCGCCTTCCTCCTGGTCCAGGCCTGGCCGTCACTGCTGGCCAACACCTCGAACTTCCTGACGGACCAGTCATGGAACGCCAACGTCCGGGAGAACCCGTCGTTCGGTGTGGCGGCGCTGGCCTTCGGTACCGTCATGGCCGCCGCGATCGCGCTCCTGCTGGCCACGCCGGTGGCGATCGGCATCGCGCTGTTCATCGTCTACTACGCGCCCCGACGGCTCGCCACGACGCTCGGCTACCTGGTCGACCTGCTCGCCGCCATCCCCAGCGTGGTCTACGGCCTGTGGGGCATGATGGTGCTCGCCCCGCAGCTGGTGCCCGTCTACGAGGGCATGACGAAGTACCTGGGCTGGATCCCCCTCTTCGCGGGCCCCGCCTCCACCTCCGCCCGCACGCTGCTCACCGCGGGCGTCGTCCTGGCCGTGATGATCCTGCCGATCATCACCGCGATGTCCCGCGACGTTTTCCACCAGGTCCCGCAGGGCCACCGCGAGGCCGCGCTCGCCATGGGCGCCACCCGCTGGGAGATGATCCGCCTCGCCGTCCTGCCCTTCGGCAAGTCCGGCATCGTCGGCGGTGCCATGCTCGGCATGGGCCGCGCGCTCGGCGAGACCATGGCCGTCGCCATGATCCTCTCCCCGTCCCTGGCGATCTCCTTCAACCTGCTCCAGAGCGGCAACCAGACCATCGCCGCGCACATCGCCCTCCAGTACCCGGAGGCCACCGGCTACGGCGTGTCCGCGCTGATCGCCGCGGGCCTGGTGCTGTTCGCGATCACCCTGGCCGTCAACATGGGCGCCCGCTACGTCGTGGCCCGGGGCAACAAGGAGTCCGCATGAGCATGACGACGACGCAGCCTCCTGCCCCCGACGCGGGCCCGGCCGGGAACCACCTCCGCTCCGGCGCCCTGCCCAACCGGTTCCCGCTGGTTCTGCTGGTCGCGTGCGGGATGGTGGTGGCGGGCGTGCTGGCCGCCTTCTCCTCCTTCGGCGTGGTCCTGTGGGCCCTGCTCACCGCCGTCTCCTACGTGGTCATCGTCGTGACCGCCTCGGCGCGGATCGAGGGCGGCCGCAAGGCGAAGGACCGCCTGGTCACCTCGCTGGTCTACTCCGCGTTCCTGCTCGCCATGGCACCTCTCGTGTCGCTGCTGTACACGGTGGTCGGCTACGGGCTGGACCGGTTCGACGGCCACTTCCTGTCCGTGTCGATGAACGGCGTACTGCCGAGCATGGACGCGGGCGGCGTCTACCACGCGATCGTCGGCACCCTGGCGATCACCGGGATGGCCACGCTGATCTCGGTGCCGATCGGCGTGCTCACCGCCGTCTACCTGGTCGAGTACGCCCAGGGCCGCCTGAAGAAGGTCATCACGTTCTTCGTGGACGTCATGACCGGCATCCCGTCCATCGTCGCCGGTCTCTTCGTGGTGGCGCTGTGGATGATGCTGTTCGGCCCCGGCAAGACCAACGGCGCGGCGGGCGCGATCTCCCTCGCCGTGCTGATGATCCCGGTCGTGGTCCGCTCCAGCGAGGAGATGCTCCGCCTGGTCCCCCGCGACCTGCGTGAGGCCTCCTACGCCCTGGGCGTGCCCAAGTGGCGCACGATCACCAAGGTGGTGCTCCCCACCTCCGCGGCCGGGCTGACCACCGGAATCATGCTCGCCATCGCGCGCGTTATCGGAGAGACGGCACCGCTGGTCCTCACCGCCGGGTCGTCGGCCGTGTCCATCAACTGGAACCTGTTCGACGGCCAGATGATGAGCCTGCCGGTGTTCATCTACTCGCAGTTCCGCATGGGTGGGGCCGTCAACTACGAGAGGGCCTGGGCCGCCGCCCTGACGCTGGTCCTGACGGTCATGCTGCTGTTCGTCCTGGCCCGCGTGATCGGCCGCCTCTTCGCACCCAAGACCCGCTAAAACGAGGAACACCCTGTGGCGAAACGAATCGACGTCTCCGGACTGCACGTCTACTACAGCGACTTCCTCGCGGTCGAGGACGTGTCCATGACCATCGAACCCCGCTCCGTGACGGCGTTCATCGGCTCCTCCGGCTGCGGCAAGTCGACCTTCCTGCGCACCCTGAACCGCATGCACGAGGTCACCCCCGGCGCCCGCGCCGAGGGCAAGGTCCTCCTGGACGACCTCGACATCTACGGCCGCGAGGTCGACCCGGTGATGGTCCGCAGCGAGATCGGCATGGTCTTCCAGAAGGCCAACCCGTTCCCCACCATGTCGATCTACGACAACGTGATCGCGGGGGCCAGGCTCAACAACACGCGGATGAGCAAGTCCGAGGCGGACGAGCTGGTCGAGGAGTCGCTGCGCGGCGCCAACCTGTGGGAAGAGGTCAAGGACCGCCTGAACAAGCCCGGCTCGGGCCTGTCCGGCGGCCAGCAGCAGCGCCTGTGCATCGCCCGTGCCACGGCCGTGAAGCCGTCCGTGCTCCTCATGGACGAGCCCTGTTCGGCGCTGGACCCCATCTCGACGCTGGCGATCGAGGACCTCATTCACAAGCTGAAGGAGGACTACACGATCGTGATCGTCACCCACAACATGCAGCAGGCCGCCCGCGTCTCCGACCGGACCGCCTTCTTCAACCTCTCGGCCCCGGGCAAGCCCGGCAAGCTGATCGAGATGGGCGAGACGAACCAGATCTTCACCCGCCCGGAGAAGAAGGAGACCGAGAACTACATCACCGGCCGGTTCGGGTGATGGCCGTTCCCCTGGTGATCGACACCGACACCGCACAGGACGACTGCGTGGCCCTGCTGGTCGGGCTGCTGGACCCGGTGGCGGACCTGCGGGCGGTCACGATGGTGGCCGGGAACGTGGGGTTCGACCAGCAGGTCCGCAACGCCTTCATGACGCTGAACGTCGCGGGCGGGCGCTCCGACGTGCCCGTGTACCTGGGCTGTCGGCGTCCGCTGGTGCGTGAGTGGGTGAGCGCCGAGAACGTGCACGGGGACGGGTCCGGCGGGCTCTCGATGGACCAGGACGGGCTGGAGCCCCGGGGCGAGCACGCCGTGGACGCCCTGGTGCGCATGGCCGCCGAGAACCCCGGTGAGCTGTCGATCGTGGCGATCGGGCCGCTCACCAACATCGCGGCCGCGGTGGTCCGGGACCCCGACTTCGCGGGCAACGTGAAGTCCCTGTACGTCATGGGCGGGTCCAACAACGGCCGGGGCAACATCACGGCCGCCGCCGAGTTCAACTTCTATGTGGACCCCGAGGCCGCCAAGGCGGTGTTCGCCGCCGGGTTCGACGTCACTGTGGTGCCCTGGGACCCGCTCACGCTGCGGCAGGCGGTGTTCGGGCAGGACCGGCTGGACCGCATCGCCGGGCTGGACACGCCCCTGTCCCGGTTCTTCACGACGATCTGCGCCGCCACCCTGGACTTCGACCGCAGGGTGGGCATCGACGGCACCACCCATCCGGACTCGCTGACCGCGGCCGTGCTCCTCCACCCGGAACTGGTGCTCGCGGCCTCTCCGTACCACGTGGACGTGGAGACCGCCGGAGAGCTCACCCGCGGCTACTCGGCGATGTCCTGGGGCGTCCACGGGCTGGAGCCCAACGCGCGGGTCATCGAGGAGATCGACGCGGACGGCTTCTTCGAGTACCTCCTGTCCCTGCTGTCCCGCGAGACCCTGCCGCCGAGGGTGATCACCGGTCGGTGAGGGCGATGGTGCCCTGCGCGGCCGCCACGGTCCTCTCGGAACCCTCGTCGTCGACCATCACGAGGTCGCAGCGGCACACCGCACGGCGGCGGGTGGACTCCACCACGTGGGCGCGGGCGCTGAGCAGGCGTCCCCGGGCGGGCCGCAGGTACTCGACGGAGAACCCGCTCGTGAGCACCGAGGCGCCGAGCACGGTGCCGCCCGCGAAGGTCAGCGCGTTGTCCGCCGCGTAGGCGAGCACCCCGCCGTGCAGGAAACCGTTCTGCTGGCGGAGCTCGTCGCGGACGTCGACCTCCAGGACGGCCCTGCCGGGCTCGAAGACGGCGATCCGGGCCCCGACCAGCTGGCTGAAGGGCTGGGCGGCCAGGACGCGGTTGGCGAGCTCCGGGGTGATCTCCTCGGCCATGGGCTTCCTTCCTGAGGCGGGTACCGCCACCCTAGGGCCACGTCCGGGGGCGGGGCCGATCCCGATGTGAGCGACCCCGCCCCGGACTCAGGGAACCTCGACGGCCTCCGAGCCGTAGGGAACGGCGCGCACCAGACTCACCCTGAGTGTCCGCCCGTTGGGTGCCGTGTAGGTGCGCTCCTCCCCCTGCTCGGCGCCGAGGATGGCCTGTCCCAGGGGCGACTCCGTCGAGCACACCGGCATGCCGTCGGAGTCCGCGCGGTCGCGCACCCCCAGCAGGAAGGTCTCCGGGTCGGGGTCGTCGCCGTAGCGGACGGTGACGACCATGCCGGGCTCGGCGATGCCGTCGTCCGGAGGGGCCTCGCCGATGACCGCGTCCCTGAGGATCTCCTGGATGCGGTTGACACGGGTCTCACGGGCGTCCTTGTCCTCGATGAGGGGGAAGCCCCCGGTTCCGGGAGCGGACGTGCCGGTGAGGACCGCCAGTTCGGCGGTGAGGCGTTGGTGGGTGCCCGGGGTCAGCCAGGTGCGGTTCGTCATGGGGTCTCCTTGTACGAAGGCGCCCCGCCGGGGTTCGGCGGGGCGCGGACGGGACCTGCTGGGTTTCGTCGAACGAACCTCAGCGGGTGGGGTCGAAGGGGCGCAGTGCCGGGGACGGTGCGCCGGTGGCGACCGTGCGCGCCAGGAGGCGCCCGGTGACGGGCCCGTGGGTGAGCCCCCACATGCCGTGCCCGCCCGCCACGTAGAGCCCCGGCACGTCGGTCCGCCCGATCAGGGGCAGGCCGTCCGAGGTGACCGGTCTGGAGCCCACCCACTCGTCGGTGCGCTTGTTCAGGTCGACCCCGTCCAGGTAGGGCGCGGCCGACTCGGTGATCGCCCGGACCCGCTCCGCGCGGAAGGGTGCGTCGATGGCGCGGAACTCCATGGTTCCGGCCACGCGCAGCCCCTCACCGTGCGGCGTGCAGGCCACCCGGACCTCGGGCAGGTAGACCGGGCCGGGGACGATGCGCTCCGTGGGGACCATGAAGCTGTAGCCGCGTCCGGCGCGCAGCGGCACGTTGACGCCCCACGGCCGGGACTGTCGGCCCAGCCACGCCCCCGTGGCCACCACGACCGCGTCGCCGGTCTCGGTCTCGCCGTGCGCGGAGTGCAGCCGGAACCCGCCGTCGCGGGCGGCCTCCACCTTGGTGACGCGGAACTCCTCGACCACGCTCCCGCCGCGTTCGCGCACGGAGTCCGCGAGCGCGTGGGTGTACACCCCGGGGTTGACGTACCGCTGCCCGTCGATGCGCACGCCCGCCCGCACCTGTTTGGAGGCGAGCGGGACACCCGCGCGGGCGGCCTCGCCCTCGAGCGCCGAGTAGGTCAGCGGCAGACCGGCGTCGCGGGCGGTGTCCAGCTCCATGAGCAGCCGGGCGGCGTGCTTCCTGGAGGTGAACAGCGCGGTGATCGGGGATGACTCGACCTTCGCGGACACGCCTCCCTCGGCGAGCTCCTCGAAGGCGTCCAGGCAGGCGGAGCTGAGCGGCACGTTGCCGCGCAGCGCCCGCTCCCAGGTCCGCTGACCGCTGTTCAGGACGAACGAGGCCAGGAAGTGCAGGAGTCCGGTGTCCGTGGTGGGCGGGACGGACAGCGGGGCCCGCGGGTCGAACAGGGCCTTCAGGCCGTTGCCGAGCACACCCGGCTCGTTGAGCGGGATGGCCAGACCGGGCGAGATCCAGCCCGCGTTGCCCCAGGACGAACCCGAGGCCACCGTGTCGCGTTCGACCACGGTGACGCCGACCCCGTACTTCTGGAGGAACCAGGCGGTCGAGAGACCGACGATCCCGGCCCCGACGACGATGACGGTACGCGGTGCGCCCGCGCCCTTCCCGGACATGGCGAGTTCTCCTGTGCATGCTGGACGGCGGGTGCGGTGCCGCACCCGACCAGAGTCTCTCCCGTAAGCGCACGGCATCCTTTGTCCGCGCCGGACAATCTCGGCGTACGCTCATGTGGAGATCACACAACGTGAGCGTTCCACGTCCAAGGGAGTGGCTTCGATGGTGTTGCTGGACCGGCTGGTCACCATCCTCGGCACGTACGGAACCCGGCTGGTCGGCCCACGTCCCGCCCCGGACACGGTGCTGCGCGGGGTCGCGGTGCACGACCCGGCCGACCCCGGCCCTGAGGAGGCCGACGTCCTGCTCGCTGTGGGCGTCCAGGACCCGCTCCACGCGGTCGAGCTGGCCGAGCGCTCCCGGTCCCTGGCCGTGGTGGTGCGGATCGTGCGAGAGGGCGGGGTGGACCCGCACGGCGAGGCTGCCGCCCGGGCCGGGGACCAGGGGATCGCCCTGCTCACGGTGGACCCCTCGGTGTCCTGGGGCCAGGTCGCCGGGGTGGTCTACGGGCTGGTGCTGGAGGGCGGGGAGACCGAGGCGGGCAGAGGCCCCGCCGACCTCCCCGCGCTCGCGGACACGATCGCCGCGCGGGTCGGCGGGCCCGTGACCATCGAGGACCCCCGTCTGCGCGTCCTCGCGTACTCGAACCGCCAGTCAGAGGCCGACCAGGCCCGCTGGGACACCATCCTGGGGCGCGGGGTCCCCGAGGCGCTCCAGCGCCATCTGGAGGCCACCGGGGTCGTCGCACACCTGGCCTCGTCCGCCGACCCCGTGTACCTTCCGCCGGAGCCGGGTCTCGGGCTGGGCGGCCGCACGGCGGTGGCGGTCCGCGTGGGTCGGGAGTTCCTGGGGTCGCTCTGGGCTGCCTGTGCGGACCCGCTGGACGCCGAGCGCTCGGCCCTGCTGGCCGAGGGAGCCCGCACGGTGGCGCTGCACCTGCTGCGCACGAGGGTCAGCGCGGACCTGGAACGCCAGGTGGAGTCGGATCTGGTGAGTCGTCTGATGGAGGGCGCGATGGACCCCACCGAGGCCGCCGGGCGCCTGGGGCTGGCCGCCGCCCCGCACCGGGTGGTCGCCCTCCAGGCGCACACGCCCGACGAACGCCACTCCGCCACCCTCATGACCTTCGAACGGGCCACCACCGGTTTCGGCTGGTCACGCCAGGGGCGGAGCACGGTGTTCGGGAGCACCGTCTACACGGTCCTGCCCTGCGGGGACGACCCCGCACCGGCCCGCGCGTGGGTCTCGGAGACCACCCGCGGTCTGCCGGCGCACGTGGTGGTGAACGCGGGGATCGGCGCCCCCGCGGACCTCGCCGGTCTGGCCGCGAGCCGCAGGGAGGCGGACGAGAGCCTCACCCTGCACGCGGCCCGGCCCGAGGGAGCGGCGGTGGCCTACGACGAGTCGTGGGGCGACGTGCTCATCCACCGCCTGCGCATGGCCTCGGCGTCGGGCCGCCGCCCCGCAGACGGCCCGGTGGCCGTCCTGACCCGGCACGACGCCGAGCACGGCACGGACCACGCCCGCACCCTGCGCGCATGGCTGCGGGCCCAGGGCGACCCCGCGGCGGCGGCCGAAGAGCTGGGGGTGCATCCCAACACCGTCCGGCACCGGATGCGGAGGATGGCCGAGGTGACGCCGCTCGGCCTGGACCAGCCCGGCATGCGGCTGGCCCTGGCCATCGCGCTGGAGGCCTACGCGCCCGGGGGGTGAGGCGCGGGGCCCGCCCAGACCCGGCTACCCGTTCTTCACCACGATGGTCTCCACCGTGTTGGCGACGTGTTCGAAGGCGTCGGCGGCGGTCTCCAGCTCCTCGATGACGTCCTTGAGCTTGAGCACGGTCAGGGCGTCGTACTCGCCGCTGAAGAGCTTCGCCAGCAGCTTGCGGTAGATGCGGTCGGCCTGGTTCTCCAGCTGGTTGATCTCGATCCAGTAGCGGGTGAGGTCCCGCATACTCCGCAGACGGGGCATGGCCTCGGCGGTGAGCTCGGCGGCCCGCTCCAGCACCTCGATCTGGTCGATGATGCCCTTGGGCAGCTGTTCCAGCCCGTACAGGTTGATGAGGTCGACGGCCGCCTCCATCGAGTCGATGACGTCGTCCAGGTTGGAGGCCAGGCGGTAGATGTCCTCACGGTGCAGGGGAGGCGCCGAGCTCTTGTTGAGTCGGCGCATGATCGCGTGGGTGGCGTCGTCACCGGCGTGCTCACAAGCACGCATCTTCTCGGTGATGGCCTCCCTGTCGGCCCCGTCGCTCATCAGCTCCACCAGCAGGCGGGCTCCGATGACCAGGTTGTTCGCCGAGTCGGTGAACAGCTCGTAGTAACTGTCATCACGCGGGCGCAAGCGCAGGCGCACGTCGTTCTCCCGATGGTGCGGTGGTCTTCCTTGGTGGATGTTAAGGGCGCTGACCAGCTGCTTCAGCGCGACAGTGCGGGATACCGCACGTCCGGACCCCGGTCGGGGGAGGCGGGTCCGGGTATGGTCACCCCTCGTTCGTCTGTCTGTGTCGACGCGTGGATCGCCATCTGCGCGGGTCCCCTCGCAATCCTCCCAATCTCGGACGACACCGGGACGGTTCGGGACGCTACCGTGTCCCGCTCCCCCCTGGCCAGCGGGGCGTTGAGACACGAATCACTCGATCGTCCGAAGACCGGCGGACAGTTCCTGCTGAAACCCCCGATATCCACCATCGGTCCATTGACCCGTAATAACAAGCACCCCTCGCGTCCACCTTCCTCACTCTCCGGGCGCCAGGGCCGTGACCTCGGCGAACCCGCTTCCGTCGTCGGCCCCGCCTAGGATCTCGTGCATGCCTTCAGCCCTGACGCCGAGCGCCGCGCGCCGGTTGCGCACCGCCCTGGACGACCAGCTCTCCGCCCTGGGCGAACCCGCCTTCGCCGGCACCGACGAGGAGGCCGTCGCCGCGGCCGCGTGGGCGGTCCTGCGCGCCGAGGAGCCGCACCGTCCCGCACTGAAGGCCGCCGTCAGGTGCACTCTGGCGGTCCTGGCGGACCGGGCCCCGGGCCGCAGCCTGGAGGTGCGCGTCCCTCCGTACGGCGCGGTCCAGGTGATCGAGGGGCCCACGCACACAAGGGGGACCCCGCCGGGGGTCGTCGAGACCGACCCCCTGACGTGGCTGAGGCTGGCCGTGGGCGCGGCCGAGTGGGGCGGGGCCCTGCACGACCACGGCGTCCGCGCCAGCGGTGTGCGCTCCGACCTGTCCTCCCACCTGCCGCTGTGGCCGGAAGAGGGGGCGGGCCAGGGGTCTGTCTGACCCCGAGGGACCACCCCGCATCGGCCAGCGGCTAAGCTGTGCGTGTGTCGTACTCCGACGGCCGGCTCTCCATGGACCTCGATCCGCTCGAACGCGGCCCGCAGGACGCTTGCGGCGTCTTCGGGGTCTGGGCACCCGGCGAAGAAGTCAGCAAGCTCACCTACTTCGGCCTCTACGCGCTCCAGCACCGCGGGCAGGAATCCGCGGGCATCGCCACGAGCGACGGGGAACGGATCGTCGTCTACAAGGACATGGGACTGGTCTCCCAGGTCTTCAACGAGGCGACGCTCGATTCCCTGAAGGGCCACCTCGCGATCGGCCACTGCCGTTACTCCACCACCGGTTCACCGGTGTGGGAGAACGCCCAGCCGACCTTCTACACCGCGCGTGAGGGGGGTCTGGCGCTCGGCCACAACGGCAACCTGATCAACACCCCGGCACTGGCCGCGATGCTTCCCGACCAGCGCCGGGACGCGACCACCGACACCGAGGTGCTCACCAACCTCCTCGCGGCGCGCGCCAGGGAGGGGCTCTCCCTTGAGGACGCGGCGCTGGAGCTGCTTCCCCAGGTGCGGGGCGCCTTCTCCCTCGTCTTCATGGACGAGAACACCCTCTTCGCCGCGCGTGACCCACAGGGCATCCGCCCGTTCGTGCTGGGCCGCCTCGGCGAGAACTCCGGCTCCGGCGGGTGGGTGGTGGCCAGTGAGACCGCCGCCCTGGACATCGTGGGCGCCAAGGTGGTCCGCGAGATCGAACCCGGCGAACTCCTGGTGATCGACGGCGACGGGGTCCGTTCCAGCCGCTTCGCCCCGGCCAAGCGCAAGGGCTGCCTGTTCGAGTACGTCTACCTCGCCCGCCCGGACACCACCATCAACGGGCGCAACGTGAACTCCACCCGGGTGGAGGTGGGCCGCCGCCTGGCGAAGGAGCACCCGGTCGAGGCCGACCTCGTGATCCCGGTCCCGGAGTCCGGCACGCCCGCCGCGGTGGGTTACGCGGAGGCGAGCGGCATCCCGTTCGCCCAGGGCCTGGTGAAGAACTCCTACGTGGGGCGCACGTTCATCCAGCCCAGCCAGACCCTGCGCCAGCTGGGCATCCGGCTCAAGCTGAACCCGCTGCGGGAGGTCATCGAGGGCCGTCGCCTGGTGGTCGTGGACGACTCGATCGTGCGCGGCAACACCCAGCGGGCTCTGGTCCGGATGCTGCGCGACGCGGGCGCCGCCGAGGTGCACGTGCGCATCTCCAGCCCGCCCGTGCTCTGGCCCTGCTACTACGGCATCGACTTCGCCACCCGCGCCGAGCTCATCGCCGCGAACCTGTCGGTGGAGGAGATCGCCGAGTCGGTCAACGCGGACTCGCTGGCCTACGTGGACCTGGAGGAGCTCATCGCCGCCTCCGAGCAGCCCAAGGACCAGCTGTGCCGGGCCTGTTTCGACGGGGTCTACCCGTTGGAGGTCGACTCCGACGCCCAGGGCAAGTACCTGTTGGAGAAGGCCTGCGGCACCCCCGAGGGCTCCACTCTGGCCACCAGCCACAAGTAACGCGCGCGGCGGGCCACGGCTCGCCGCGTCCGGCGGGACCACCCTTCCGGATCCTCCGGCGTGCCCTGGGACGGGGCCCGGAGGCTCGCACAGCAGCGAACACCGCACACACCGAACACGAGGAGAACTCGCGTGGCAGCCGACAGCACAGGGGCGACGGGCGCGTACGCGGCCGCGGGCGTCGACATCGCCGCCGGTGAGCGCGCCGTCGACCTGATGAAGCGTCACGTCGCGCGCACCCGCCGACCCGAGCAGGTCACCGACGCCAGTGGTTTCGCCGGCCTGTTCCGTCTGGACACGGCCAGGTACAGGGACCCGGTCCTGGCCACCTCCACCGACGGCGTCGGTACCAAGGTCATGCTCGCCCAGCAGATGGACAAGCACGACACCATCGGTATCGACCTGGTGGGGATGGTCGTCGACGACCTGGTCGTCAGCGGAGCCGAGCCCCTCTTCATGACCGACTACATCGCGACCGGCGCCGTGGTGCCCGAGCGGGTGGCGGAGATCGTGGGAGGCATCGCCGAGGGCTGCCACCAGGCGGGGTGCGCGCTCATCGGCGGCGAGACCGCCGAGCACCCGGGTGCGATGGACCCGGAGGAGTACGACCTGGCCGGCGCCGGCACGGGTGTGGTCGAGGGCGACGCCATCCTGGGCCCGGACCGGGTACGCGAGGGCGACGCCGTGATCGCGATGGCCTCCTCGGGCCCGCACTCCAACGGCTACTCGCTCATCCGCCACATCGTGGACCAGGCCGACCTGGACCTGTACTCGGAGGCCCCCGAACTGGGCGGTGTCCTGGGCGAGGTGCTGCTCACCCCGACCCGTGTCTACGCGAAGGACTGCGTGGCGCTGACCTCCGAGGTCGAGGTGCACGCGTACTCGCACATCACCGGTGGCGGACTGGCCGCGAACCTGTCCCGGTCGCTGCCGGAGGGCCTGGACGCCGAGCTGGACCGCTCCACGTGGGCGCCGTCGCCGGTCTTCGGCTACCTGGCGGAGAAGGGCTCGGTCAGCCGCGAGGACATGGAGGCCACGTTCAACATGGGCGTGGGCATGGTGGCGATCGTCGCCGAGGACGACGCCGATCGTGCGCTGAGCGTGCTGGCCGGGCGCGGCGTGGAGGCCTGGCGCCTGGGCGTGGTGAAGGGCGGTTCCGGACTGGCCGTGTTGAACGGCGAGTATCGGAACGGCTAGGCGGGCCGGTTCGCGCCCGAAGGACGCGAACATAGCCGGTGCGAACCACCGCAGTGGTTCGCACCGGCTATATCCACCTGTCCGCGACGACCCCCCGACGGGGAGCCGTGACCGCTACAGGTCAGCGGTTGTTGTCCGAGCGACCCGAAAGTCTCGACCGGTTCCGACGTCTACTTGTCGGAGTCCGAGTACTTGTCGGCAAGATCCGCGTAGCGGTCGACCAGGTCGTCCTGAGGTTCCGTGTAGGAATCGTCCGGACCCGACGGCCCGGAGGGAGACCCCTCGTCCTCAGCGACACCCAGCTCCGACCGCAGCCGCTCAAGGTCGGTCCCACCGGAGCTGTACTTGAGCTTCCGGGCGACCTTCTGCTGCTTGGCCTTGGCTCGGCCGCGCCCCATTGGCTCGACCCCCTCAACGATTGGGTTCCGACGAACCCCAGATCACTTACTAACCCGCACTACCAGGCTGACGGCCGTCAAACGCGACTGACGTCTGGCGCCAGCTTACGTACACATACAACCGTACCTGGTCGGACCCCACCGTGCCTACGCCACCCGGGTGTGACGGATGTGGTGTGCGCACGGAACCCCTTCCAGCCTGGCCGTTCTCACGGTGAGTGCCAGACGGAACGATCTGTGCCACGATGCGATCGTGCTGCCCTACACCGCCTATCTGCGCGTCTACCAGCCGATCACGGCCTTCTCCCCTCGTGACCGAAGGTACTGGGAGGGGTACGCGGAGTCCGCGGATCGGCCCAAACGCGTGAACGCTCTGGCCGCGGAGCACGCGGAGAGTCTGAGCAGGGTCATCACGACCCCGCCGGTGGTCGCCCCCGCCGAGGAAAGCGGGAACGCCTACCTGCGACGGGTCAGCGAGCGGTTATACGTCTGCCCCTGGCAGACCCGCCTGCGTTCCTGGCGCGCGTTCGGCGAGTTCGCGGAGTCCATGCCGCGGCCGCTGGTCGAGGCGTTCGTCCCCGCGCGGGAGGCCGACCGCGCCGAGACGGGGTACCGGCAGTGGCGCGACTCCGGGGCGCTGGCACAACCGGGGATCCTGTCGAGCAACTGGACGATCCCGATCCCGTGGTTCGTCGCCTTCGAACCGCAGGAGCGCTGCCTGGTCCTCTCCGCCGGACCCACCAGGACCCTGCTCTACCTGACCAGGACCGCGCAGGCCAGGCGTCGACTCGACCACACCGCCGCCGTCCTGCGTGAGCGTGTCGGGGAGCACGCGGTCTCCACCTCGGCCGAGCAGCTCACGGAGTGGCTGGCCACGACCGCCCACCCCGATTCCCTGCTCGAACTGGACTACGGGGGACTACCGCACCTGCTGAGCGACGAGCACCTGAGCGAGGACCACTCCGTGGCCGAGGTGTCCCAGGCCGTGGAGGCGCTCGCCAAGGGCGAGGGGTCGCGGGTGAAGGAACTGCGCGGACGACTCACCCGGCGCTGGAGGTCGGTGCGCGCCCTGGAGCACGCCAACTGACGGTCATGACTCCGTCGAACTTTCATGGACACTTCACGCACCCTGTCGCCATCCCTACCGGGGTCCGGACCTTGAGGGGGAGCCGCCACGCCGTGTCCCAACCTGGTACACCAGGTTTCTCAGTCGCACGAATCCGTCTTTTCGCACGTGACGACGGCGGGCGGGACCGCCTGACGAGAACACTCCACCAAGCGCCGTGAAACTGGGCATAACGCCCGATAGGGATCGGCGTAGACTGTAGCGAGCCGAACACAGAGAGCACTCAGAGTAACCAGGAAAGCCTTACCACGCCGGGGATCCGCGTGCCCCGACCCCTCGGGCGCAGCGGACCGGCGCCACACGCACCTCCCCGCACCATCCCGTCCCGAACGCGACCGACCAGGGGCCCGCACCCTCCTCCCCCAGGCCCGGCCCCCGGGTTTCGGTCAGCCCCGCCCTAGCACTTCGGATTCTCCGGATCGAGAAAAACGAGGCCCGAGAACGAAGTTTTGACCGAATACGCCACATGCCACTAAACGTGTCGCTAGAATCACTTAGCGTGACGCGGCCACGGGCGGCTTTCAACGGCCTCCCACGTGCAAAGTTGCTTGGAGTGGTCGCGCAAACACCTCGGGTGATATCAATAGGACTCAAGTGGGACTATTGGACATCCGGGCCAAGTGCCAGGAATCAGGCTCAAGGATCGGCACACAGATCCAGGAGGAGAGGCCGTACACATGTCGACTCGCACGCCCGAGGCGGAGCCCCTGTTGACCCCCGCCGAGGTTGCCACCATGTTCCGCGTTGACCCCAAGACCGTGACACGCTGGGCCAAGGCGGGCAAGCTGACCTCTATCCGCACCTTGGGTGGCCACCGCCGCTACCGCGAGACCGAGGTCCGCGCCCTGCTGGCCGGAATCCCCAGCCAGCGCACGGAGTGATCTCCCCGGTCTGTGCCGATTCCGGGGGGAACGGCTGGACGCGCTCCGGCTGCTGACAGATTTCTCAGGGCGGGCCACCCAGACGGGGTGGCCCGCCCTCCCTCACCCACCACCCGCCCCACACGACTCGGCGGACCCGGTCACCCACGGCCACCGGCCGGGGGTCCCGGTCACTGTCAGTCCTCGATCTGGTCGTCCATGGCCGTGGTCCGCTTGCGCGCGAGGAACGTCGCCGTGGCCCCGCCGCCGACCGCCACCACCGCGGCGGTGACCAGCGCCGCGAGGGAACTCCCGGTGGTGGCCAGCCGCTGGCTCGCCGCCGCCGTCTCCCGTTCCCCCTCGCCACGCTCCCCCTCACCGGGCGCGTCCGGCGCGATGTGGGTGGAGCCGATCGCCCAGGCGTCCGCGAAGTCCACCGCGAACGCCCGCGCCTGTTCGGGGTCGCCCACCTGGACCAACACCGAGAGCGAGGAGCGCACACCCTCGCCCTCCCAGTCCTCGTCCTCGTCGTCGAAGGCGTCGGAGCTGGCCACGAAGCGGACGCTGACGGGCACCTCGGCCAGCGTCCCACCCTTCTCGTCGAGGATCTCCAGGGTCTCCTCCACCAGGTGGTCTCCGTCGAAGTCCACCACCGGTTCGCCGAAGGCCGTCAGTTCCCCGTACTCGAAGGACGTCTCCGTCGCACCGTCGTAGGCCGCCGCAGCGCTGGTCCGCACGTCCCTGAGCGTGAACTCGACCGCGTTGGCGTCGGAGGAGACGGTCTCGGAATCCCCTTCGCCCAAGGCCACCACGTCCTCCTCGGTGGGCGTGGCGCCGGGCTCCTCCGAGGGGTCCTGGAAGGGCGTGTCCGGAGTGGGCCGGTCCGGTGAGCGGGGTCCCGGAGCGCCGGGCTCCCCTTCCTCGGCCGGACCGTCCCCGTCAGCTTCCCCAGCCGGCGGCTCGGTCTCCGCCTCCGGCACCTCCGAGGGGGTCTCCTCCGCCTCGGTGTCCGGGGGGTCGACCGGGTCGATCATGCCGAGGCCGATCAGGTCGTCGACACCGATCCGGACCGTCGCGCTCTCCACCACCGACTGGGCCAGGGCCCCCCTGTCGTTGACCAGGGTGCGGCTCTCCCCCTCGACCCGCGTGAACTCGGCCAGTGCTCCCGCGACGGGGTCGGCCCCGGCCTCGTCCTCGGTCTCACCGCCGAAGCTGATCGCGGTGGAGTACCCCGAGACGAGGTCGCCGTCGCCGACCCAGGCCTGTGCGTTGGCCCAGACCAGCTGGTCGGCCGAGGCGGGGAGCGCGGACACGACCCCGAGCGCGCCGAGGGCGGCGAAGAGGGCGCCACCCGCCAGGAGGCGGCGAGCGGACATTCTGGCGGGAGTCACCACAACACTCCTGTTGTTTCTGGGGGATGACCGGCCCTGGGGCCGGTCCCGCCCCGGCGCTGTCGCGGCGGAGCGGGGTGTTCCGACCGGCCTGGCGGCCGGGAGCGGTGTTCCGGGACGGGGTGTGTGCCCCTCGTCCGGTCGAGGTACGGATTCGGTGTGGAGTGCCGTGTGCGGGGCGGTCCACACGGCGAGCCTAGTCGCTTGATCACAAAACGGAAACCGTTCGGTCGACGCGGGGACGGTGGTGCGCGAGTTCCGGGGCGCCGGTGGCACACCCTTCTGAGCTGGCGGAACGCGGAACCGAAAGGAATGGCGCACCAGGAGGGCGTGGCAGGTGGGGGGCGTGGGGGGCATGCGTTCTCCGAGACCCGGCCGGGCGCGAGAATACGAAGCACCCCGTACGTCCTGATTTGTTGGGGTACGACGGGGTCACGGACTGCGGCTACGTTTGGGGCATGCTCGTCTGCGTACCAACAGGGCGCCGGAGCCGCGCCACCCGCGCTCTGGCCCTGCTCTCGCTCGCCGTCGTCTGGACCGCGGGCTGCTCGTCCCCGGCGGGCGGCGCACCCGGTACCGACCCGACGGCGGCACCTCCGCTGCCCGGTCCGGAGGACGGATCCGGCGCCGCGGGAGAGAGCGGATCACCCGCTGACGACGAGGCGGTTCCGCCCGGCGACGGCCCGCTCGGCGACCGCGTCGTGGTCATCGACCCGGGTCACAACGGGGGCAACGCCGACGCCCCGAGCGAGATCAACACACTTGTGCCCGCCGGACCCGGTGAGAAGGCCTGCGACACCGTCGGCGCCGAGAGCGTCAACGGCTACGCGGAACACGAGTTCAACTGGGACCTGTCACTGCTCGTCCAGGAACGGCTGGAGGCGGACGGCGCCACGGTGATCCTCACCCGCGAGGACAACGAGGGCGTGGGACCGTGCGTCAACGAGCGGGCCGAGATCGCCAACGAGAACGGCGCGGACGTCGCCCTGTCCATCCACGCGGACGGCGGCCCCGGTTCGGGGCGGGGCTTCCACGTCATCACCCCCGGTGAGGTGAGCGGCTTCACCGAGGAGATCGTCGAACCGTCCGCGCTCCTCGCAGAGGACATCCGCCGTGAGTACCTTGAGGGCAGCGAGGTCCCCTACGCCGACTACCTGGCGGAGGAGGGCCTGGACGAGCGCACGGACCTGGGCGGGCTGAACATGTCGACGGTTCCGAAGGTGTTCCTGGAGGCCGGGAACATGCGCAACGCGGAGGACGCCGAACTCCTGGAGGACCCGGATTGGCGTGAGCGCGCCGCCGACTCCATCGCCCGCGGGCTGGCCACCTACCTCCTGCGCGAGTAGGCGCGACCCCGGGCACGAACAGGGCGGGCCCCGGGGATCTCTCCCCGGGGCCCGCCCCGGCGCCGGTCGGACCGAACCGTCCGCGCCGCTCGTCTCACGCGGCCCGGCCGGTGTCGGAACCGGACCGGCTAGCCCTCGTTGGTCTCGGGGGCCTCTTCACCGCTCTTCTTCTTGCGACGCGCCAGGTAAGCGGCGGCGCCACCACCGGCGGCGATCGCGGCACCGGCCGCGATCAGACCGGCGATCGGCGAACCGGTCTTGGCCAGGGGCTGGGCGTCCTTGGCTTCCGTCTTCGGGACAGTGTCGGCGTCGCGCTCCTTGACCGGCGGGTTCTTGGCGTCGTCGTCGCCACCGTCGTCGCCGCCACCGTCGACCGAGCCGGTGGTGATGCCCGCGGCGCTCTCGGCGATCAGGAAGCCGGAGACGATCTCGTCGCCGACGCTGAAGGTGATGTACATGTCGGTGACGGCGTCGTTCCAGACGAACCCGGCGTCCTCGGTCTCGTAGACACCGCTGACGGGCTCGAGCGACACCTGGAGCTCGACGGTCTCGTCCTCGACCTGGGCCTGGAGCGTGGACGCGCCGAGGACCCCGGCGTCGAAGCCGTGGTTGACCGAGCCGTCCCAGCCCTGGCTGGTGGAGACGCTCGCACCGTTGATGGTGGCCTCGAGCAGGATCTCGCTGCCGTTGTCGACCAGTTCGGAGTTCTCCTCGTCGAGCTCGATGACGTCGGCGGAGGCCGTGGTGTTCTCGTTGTCCTCGTCGTCGTCACCGTCCTCGGCGGGGTCCGCGGGCTCGTCGGACGGCTGATCGGTGGGCTGCTCGGTCGGCTCGTCCGCGGGCTGGTCGGTTCCGCCGTGGTCCGGGACGTCGGTGTCACCCTCACCGTCACCGGCGTCCGGGGTGTCGTCACCCTCGGGGGCGTCGTCGTCGCCCTCGTCGTCGGCGTCCTCGTCGTCCTCGGAGTCCTCGGGGTCTTCGTCCGGGGTCTCCTCGTCCTCGTCCGAGTCGTCCTCGGGGTCGAGGATGCCGGGGAGGTCGGCCTCGGTGATGACGATGCGAGCGGTGTCCACGACGGCGGTACCGGTGGCCCCGCTGGAGTTCACGGTGGCGGTGGTGGTGCCCTCAACAGTCAGCCAGCTGCCGATGGCGCCGCTGAAGGAGTCCGAGACCGTCTGGTCCTTGGTGATGTAGGTCTGCGTGGGGCTGGAGGCGCCGAGGGCCGAGGCGTAGCCCCACCCGTAGGTGTCGGCGTGGGCGGGCGAGGCGGCGGCCAGGGTGAGGGCGCCCAGCGCGGCGAACGCGGCACCGCCCTGGAGCACGCGGCGCGCGGAGATTCGAGAAGCGTTCTTCAAGATCAATCCTCGTTTGGATCGTCCAGGCCCACATGGGTTGGGGCCAGGCCTGGCCTGGGCTTCCACCGCCGGAACACAAAGGCGGGAAGTCTCGGAACGCGGAATCACGGACCAGGGTCGAATGGGGGACGGCCAAGGCACACAGAAGCCTTTGACCTGCGAAAACAGAGAGCGCGCACGGTTTCGGCCCACAGAGGGCAAGAGCCGGAAGAACCGGCCGAGTGGCTTTCCATTCCCTACGGAGACAATACAGTCACCACAAAGATCAAATGCATGATCACTGATCTCAAAAGGGTCACGATGAATCTCCGAACGCACTGAGTAATCACTGTCGACAATTCCAGTAATTCTTTTTGATTCCGGTAAACCTTCACCGGGGTGGGGCGTCTTACAAGGAAGACGCGCCCGGGAGGACACCTGGTCAGGGCCGGAGTCCACGTCCGCACCCGGCCAGAACCACCGGTCGTATGGCATGCGCCACGTCCCCTCGGCATAATGCGAGCCATGAGTTCCCCCAGCCCTCGCGCACCCGCCGTTCGAGTCGCCGCGCGGCGGAGAACGCCTGCGGGCCGCCGCCCGCCGAACACCGGCGTCCGACCCGGCGGCCCCGAACGCACACGCGGACGCTTGATACCGCACCTACGAACCTCGTGAACTGCACAATGGGGACCATGCCTCTGACACCGGCGGACATCCGCAACAAGAAGTTCCACACGGTGCGTCTGCGCCCGGGCTACAACGAGGAGGACGTCGACGCGCTTCTCGACCGGATCGAGGCGACCCTGGTGGCGCTGGAGGGCGGTCCGCGTACGGGACCGCTGCTCACCGCGGACGAGATCCGCAACTCCCGGTTCCGCACCACCCGGATGAGCCCCGGCTACCGCGAGGACGAGGTGGACGACTTCCTCGACCTCGTCGTCGCCGACCTCGCCGGGCGCGGTCTGGGCCAGCCCGCGTCGCCGCCTCCCCTGCCTCCGCACCCGGGGCAGGCCGACCCCGCACAGCCCCCCGGCCAGGGCCAGGGGCAGGGCTACGCGGGCCCGAACCGGACCGACCCGCAATCCGGCGGCCCGGAGATGGCCCCCCGGGACATCAGGGAGAAGCGCTTCGCCACCACCCGGCTGACCACCGGCTACAACGAGCAGGAGGTGGACGACTTCCTGGACCGCGCCGAGTACAGCCTGGAGGTCCTCCTCCAGGGGAGACCGGACCGGGCCACGCTCACCTCCGCCGAGGTGGAGCGGGTCCAGTTCGCCACCACACGGGCCCGCCCCGGTTACGACCCGGCGCAGGTGGACCAGTTCCTGGACGAGCTCGCCGAGGAGTTCCGCCGCCACGAGCGCTCCTGAGCCCGGACACGCCGCCTCCGCCACACCACACAAAGGAAAGCGCAAAGTAATATTTGTGCACAGGGAGTAGTCATTCCCTGTCAAGGGCGGCCCGAGGGGAGCAGTATGCGACATTCCATGCCGTCTTGGGGTAGCTCCCCGACGAGCGCGGTCCAGGGGATTCCAGGCTGCACCACCATCCCCGGACCGTGGCCCGCGCACCGGCCCTCCCCGCACGGGCACGCGGGCGACCCGTATCCGACCGACGCCGACACCGACGAGGAGGTCGTCCCGGCTTCGGCGCACCCCTGGGAGAGACCGCTGCTCGCGCTCAGCGTGACGGTGACGCTGGCCCTGGCGATGGTGCTGTTGAGGCTGGTGTGGTCGGTGTCGGATTCCCTGCTGTGGACGGTGCTGGCACTGGCCGCGGTGCTGTTCGTGTGCTGGTCGGCACGTGGGCTCCGGTACGCCCGTGAGCGCGCGGAGTCGGTCCGGATGTCGCCCACCCAGTTCCCCGAGGCGTACCGGGTGGTGGTGTCGCTGGCGCAGGAGATGGGTCTGGCCCGCCCCCCGGAGGCGTACGTCCGCCCCGGACCGGTCTCGGCTCACGCCGACGCCGCCGCCCACGGCCTCCGGCGCTACCTGGTGTTGCCGGACGCCCTGCTCGACGACAGGGGCCTCCCGCGCGACCGGGAGGCCCTCGCCTTCCTCGTCGCCCACCAGATGGGTCACCTCGCCGCCGGGCACGCGGGTTACTGGAGGCGGGTGGCCACCCTCGGCGCGGACCTGGTCCCCGGCCTGGGCTCGGCGCTGTCCCGGGCCAGCGAGTACACGGCCGACAACCACGCGCACGCGCACGTTCCCGAGGGGGCCCACTCGGTGCGGCTCTTCGCCGGCGGCCCCACCCTGTACACGCGGGTGAACCTGGGCGAGATGGCCGCCCGCGCGCGCACGGACCGGGACTGCTCGCTGATGCTCTACCACCTGCTCTCGCGACGCCCGAGCAACACCCGCAGAATGGCCGCCCTGCGCGACCGCGACCGCCGCGGCCGGGTGTTCCTCTAGGAGCCGCCCCTGGCAGCCCTCCCGGGCGCCACCGCAGTGAACGGCCGGAGTAGCGGGGTCGCCCGACGGCGACGAGAGGACACTCCCCCACTGGAGGCGTTGGCGCGCGGCGATCGCGCCACAGGGCCCCGACCAGGGGGGTTCTCCACGAAAAGCGACCCGTGCCACCTCCCGAAGACTTGACTCGTTCGAACACCCGTTCGATACAGTGTCCCTTGTGAGTCTCCTGAACGACCAGATCGACGTCCGTTCCACCGACCGTGGACACCCCGCCAAGTTCACCTGGCGCGGCCACACCTTCCGCGTGCGCCGGATCATCGGCGACTGGCCCGCCCGGCCCGGGGCCCCGGGCGTACCGGCCACCCACATCCACCTGCTCCGCGTCTCGGCGGAGTCCGAGACCGGGCACCCCAGCATCATCGACATCTCCCGGGACGCCGCCTCGGACCGCTGGACCATGCGGCGCCAGTGGGGCTGACGGGCGCTCCGGGTAGGGCACCAACCGGGCCGCCCTGATCCGCGCGCCCAGGCTGCCGCGCTCAGATCAGTGGGTCGGTGCCGAAGAGCTCCAGCTCACGGCCGAGCCTGCGGTGGTCGTGCTGTGCGGTCATCTCGTTCCTCCCGGTGTGGGACGAGTGAACGCAGGACGAAGGCCCCGGGGCACTCGCCCCGGGGCCTGTCGAAAACTCGGTTCAGCGCGCCGGGACTGGTTCCGGCGTCGTCGTCACTGCGGCGCGCTGCATGTCGGTCACCGTATCAGCGCTCGTAGTACGGTTCACCGTCGTCGCCACGGGCCCAGCGGACACGTTCCAGGATGCGTTCGGCCATGGGCGGCATCTCGGACTCGGCGAACCAGTCCACGTCCAGGCTCTCGTCACCGTCGACCCGGGGCCTCCCGCCGACCGGACGGCACCGGAAGGCGAGGTCGAGGAACTGCACACGGTCGCCGTTGGGGTAGGTGTGCGGTTCCTGACCGATCACGGTGACCAGTCGGTCCACCTCGACCCGCACACCGGTCTCCTCCCACACCTCGCGGACCACCGCCTGGGCGGGCTGCTCCCCCGGTTCGAGGATGCCGCCGGGGGTGGCCCAGCGCCCGTCGTCGGAACGCTGGTGCAGGAGCACGCGCCCGTCGTCGTCGAGCACCACACCGGTCACCCCCACCAGGGGCAGGAGGGAGTGGCCGACGTGCTCACGCAGCTGGGTGACGAAGTCCGGAACGGGCATGGCACCGACACTAACGCCGAACCGGGCGGGTCCGGCTGATCAACCACGCCCACGGCGGAGTTCGGCGTACTCGTGGTCCAGGACCGACATCAGGACCGCGTCGTGCCAGGCGCCGTCCCAGCACAGGTGCTCACGCCACACTCCTTCGCGGACGAAACCCGACCTGGCGTAGGAGCGCTCGGCGCGGGTGTTGAAGGCGAACACCTCCAGGGCCACACGGTGCAGACCGGCCGTCTCGAAGGCGTACTCCAGGACCAGGTCGGTGGTCTCCGTTCCGAAGCCCTGGCCGGTGACCGCCATGGAGCCGAGGGCGATCCGGTAGTGCGCTTCCGCGTTGTCCGGGTCCAGGTCGATGAGCGCGCACTCCCCGAGGACCGCGCCGTCCGCCCGCGCGCGAATCACCCAGTCGGCCCGGTCGTGTCGGTGCTCGCGCGCCGTGAACACTCGGAGCAGCTCCTCGGCGTCGAACTCCCGGTGGGTGCCGGTGAGCCTGCGGACCTGCGGGTCCATGTCCACCAGGCCGGGGATGATCTCGTGCGCGTTGGCGGCGCCGAGCGGTTCGAGCCGGACCCGGTCACCGAGGAGGGAGGGCTGGTCGCGGAAGACGTCGGGAGGCACCATGATGGGAATCCAACCAGCGCCCCCACACGCGGGCAACGGGTTTTCGACGGGGGGTACGGTGGCGGCCGGTACGGGCACGGCGGGTCTGCACACCATCCGCGAGAACAACCTCCGGGCCGTGCTGCGGACCGTCCGCGCGCTCTCCCCGTGCTCGCGCGCCGCCGTCGCCACTGCCACAGGATTGAACAAGACCACCGTGTCCAGCCTGGTCGCCGACCTCATGGACCGTGGCCTGGTCAGGGAGACCGGGCAGACCCCGCAGGGGCGGGTGGGCCGCCCCGGTGTCCTGCTGGCCCTGGACGACCGCTCCGTGGCCGCGGTCGGCGTGGAGGTGAACGTCGACTACCTCTCGGTGGTGGCCGTGGACCTGGTCCACCGGGAACTGGTGCGAGGGCACGTGCCGCTGGACGCCCGTTCCGCCGGGGCACACGCCTGCGCGGACCGGATCGCGACCGCCCTGCGCGAGGTCACCGAGGAACCCGCGATGAAGGGCCGCACGGTGGTCGGGGTGAGCGTCGCGGTGCCCGGGCTGATCGACGCCCCCTCGGGCACGGTGACACGGGCTCCCAACCTGGACTGGCGGGACGTCCCGCTCCGCGACCTCCTGCGCACCAGGTTGGAGGGTTCGACTCTCGCGGAGGCCACCGTCCTGGTCGACAACGACGCCAACCTCGGCGCCATGGCCGAGTACCGGTTCGGTTCCCTCGCCGGTCTCGGCGACCTCGTGTACGTGACCGGTGAGGTGGGGATCGGCGCGGGCGTGCTGACCGGGGGAGAGCTGTTGAGAGGAGCGGGCGGTTTCGCCGGGGAGATCGGCCACCTTGAGCTGACCACCGACGGCCCGGAGTGCTCCTGCGGGCGACGGGGCTGCCTCGAGGCGTTGGCCGGGATCGGGGCGATCCTGCGCGCCGCCCTGCCCGACCTGGTCGGGGACCTCCCCCTGAACGGCGGGGACGTCGCGGACCTGGTCGACACCGTGGTGGCCCGCGCGTCGGCGGCCGACCCGACCGCCGTCGAGGCCCTGGAACGGGCCGGAACCTGGTTGGGACGCGGGGTGGCGACCCTGGTGAACGTGGTCAACCCCGGGGCCGTGGTGGTGGGCGGGTACTTCGTGCCGATGGCCCCGTGGCTGCTCCCCGCCTGCCGGGTGCAGGCCCGGGCCCGGTCCTTCGCCCCCGAGGCGGGCGGGTGCCGGGTGGAGCCCTCCGACCTCGGCATGAGCGCCGCGTCACGGGGTGGCGCCGCCGTGATGATCCACGGCCTGGACGCGGGTGAGCTGCCGCTGCCGTAGGCGGAGGCGCGGGGGCGTTCGAGCCCCCTCCCCTGCGGGCTCCCTGCGCCCGGTCGCTTCGCTGGAGCCCGACCGGCTCGTGCTGTGCCCCGCCCTCCACCACGACGGCCCCTGGGCCCGTTGGACGCTCGGCAGTCCGCCCCCGGTGATCCGAGCCGACCCCGACCACGCGTGCGGGATACCCAGGCTGGACGAAACGACCCGTTGACAATTAGTTGTGGCTCTAGACAAACTGGCCGGGTCCGATGCCCTCCACGGACCGACCCCCAGGAGCACACATGACCGAACTCCGCCCCACACCCGAGGACCGCTTCACCTTCGGCCTGTGGACCGTGGGCTGGCGCGGCGTCAACACCTTCGGCGACCCGGTCCGCCCGGTCCTCGACCCGGTGGACGCCGTGCACCGCCTCGCGGACCTCGGTGCCTACGGCATCACCTTCCACGACGACGACCTCGTCCCGCCGGGCAGCACCTCCGGTGAACGGGACGAGATCCTCCAGCGCTTCCGGGGTGCGCTCGACGAGACCGGGCTGCGGGTGCCGATGGTCACCACCAACCTGTTCAGCCACCCGGTCTTCCGGGACGGCGGATTCACCTCCAACAGCCGGGACGTGCGCCGCTACGCGCTGCGCAAGGTCATCCGCAACATCGACCTCGCGGTCTCCCTCGGCGCGCGGACCTTCGTGTGCTGGGGCGGCCAGGACGGCGCCGAGACCGAGGCGGGCAAGGACCACCGCGCGGCCCTGGACCGCCTGCGCGAGGCCTTCGACCTCCTGTGCTCGTACGTGCTGGAACAGGGGTACGACCTGCGCTTCGCCATCGAACCCAAGCCCAACGAACCACGCGGCGACGTGCTGCTGCCCACGGTCGGCCACGCCCTCGCCTTCATCGAACGGCTGGCCCACCCGGAGATGGTGGGGGTCAACCCGGAGGTCGGCCACGAGCAGATGGCCGGTCTGAACTTCGCGCACGGGGTCGCCCAAGCGCTGTGGGCGGACAAGCTCTTCCACATCGACCTCAACGGACAGCGCGGCGTCAAGTACGACCAGGACCTGCGCTTCGGCGCGGGCGACGTCAAAGAGGCCTTCTTCCTCGTCGACCTGCTGGAGCGGTCCGGGTACGAGGGTCCGCGGCACTTCGACTTCAAGCCGCCCCGCACCGAGGACGTGTCCGGGGTGTGGGAGTCAGCGGCGGGCTGCATGCGCAACTACCTGATCCTCAAGGAGAGGGCCGCCGCCTTCCGCGCCGACCCGGAGGTGGCCGCCGCGCTGGCCGAGTCCCGGGTCGCCGAGCTGTCCGAACCCACGCTCTCGCACGGGGAGAGCGTGAAGGACCTGCTCGGGGAGGAGCTGGACCTGGAGGCGGTGGGACCGCGCGGGTACCACTTCGAGCGGCTGGACCAGCTCGCCCTGGACCACCTCTTCGGCGTGCGCTGACAGGGGGCGCCCCCGGCGGACGGGGGACGTTCGCCGGGGGCGCGGGGGGCTCGGAGTCATCCGAGCGGTCTCAGATCAGCCGCCGACAGTCCCCGGGGCCTCGTCCTGGACGGCGGCGCGCTCGTCGTAGAGCCGCGCGAAGTCCCGCGCCCGCTGGCGGTAGCGCTTCGTCCAGGGTCCGAGGAAGAGCAGGTACGCGACGAACAGCAAGGTGAACGCCGCGGTGAAGAAGAAGTCGCGATCCATGCCGCTGAGCAGGTAGTTCATGATCGTCAGCGCACCGAACATCACCAGTCCGACCGCGCTCAGCACGTTGACGGTCTTCGGGGAGTTGATCTTCGCCTCCGCCTGGGCGGCGACCACCCGCGCGATCCGGTTGACCTCGTCCCGCTCGTGGAGACCGCCACGGCGCAGCTGACGCTTGGCCTCCAGCAGGTCCACCGGGTCAGTGTCCGGATGCAGGGTCGAGGTGCCGAGGGTCCGGCGCAGGAACTTGGGCATCAGCCACACCATCAGGGCGCCGATGACCACGACGGGGGCTGCCGCACCGAGGAGGACCGGGACGAACGCCGTCCAGTCGTCGAGCAGGATCACGCAGAGGACGAGTGGCGGGAGCAGCGCCAGGAAAAGGACGACCGACATGGCCCTGACGGCGTAGGCACGCGGGTTGTTCTGCGCGTAGACCTGCATCTGACCGAACAGGGCCCTGGGATGTCGGCGAGCGGACCGGGGGTGAGTCGTGTGCTCGTTCATGCCGAACCCACTACCCGGAATTCTCGTTACCAATCCGAGACCCCTTGGTGGGGCCCCGATGACTGACCGTCGCGCGCCCCGTGGCGGCGAAGGCCTCGACCACGGCCCGGGCTCTCCGCTTGGACTTGATCTCCTCGGGAACGGCCAGGGTCACCAGGACCACCACGAAGACGCCCACCGCGAGGAAGAACGTGGACGCGGCGCCCCAGAAGCCGAGGGAGGCGTACCGGTCGAGGGACAGGAACAGGTTGAACCCGGCCAGGACGCACAGTCCCAGCGTCATCGGCCACATCCGCTGGCCCCGGACCTGGGCGGCCAGAGCCGCGGCGATCCGGTCGACGGCGGGGACGCCGGTCAGCGTTCCCGAGCGGAGTACCCTTCTCGCGGCGCGCAGGTCGGCGGGACGGGTGTCAGTGGGGAGTTCGACCCTGGACGGTGCCAGGTTCAGGAGAGCGGTGAGCCCGACCACGAAGAGCGGGAGGACCACGACCCCTCCGAACAGGGCCAGGGTGATGCGAGCGGCCGCGGGGAGATCGAGGGTGAAGACGAAGCCCAGGAGGGCGGTCAGGAGAAAGAGCAGCGCGAAGCTGATCCCGGCCACACGTACGGCGTGACGCGGATCGTTCAGGGCGCGGACCTGGAAGCGGAGGGGGTCGAGGAGCCGACGGGGGGACCTGGGGGAGGGATGTGCGTCGTTGATGGCTCCATTGTCCCCCAGAGAACGGGGACGCACGGAGTTGTCCACAGGGCGATGACACCGCACCGCTTCGGGGCGGTCATGGCCGGGCGACACCCGATCCTCTCCGGGCAGGGCACCGCGCCTGCCGGAGGAGGGCACGGGAGAGGAGGGGCGTCAGCGGCTGTCACGGTCCCGGGAGGGGATCCACGGAACCCTGTGGACCACTAACCGGCCTGGCGTTTGGCCTCCAGGGCCTCCATCGCCGCGACGGCGGTGGCGACGGTCTGGTGGACCGGAACCTGCCGGTGCAGGCCGACCAGTCGGACGACCTTGGTGACGCGTTCGTTCAAAGCCGCCAGAGACAGGGAACCGTCCAGCTCACGGACGTTCCGATAGGCGTTGATGATGACGTTCAGCCCGCTGGAGTCCATGAAGTCCAGGGCGGACAGATCCAGGATCAGCCACGGACCGTGGTCCTCGATCGCGGTCTTGATGTGTTCCTGGAGGTCGGCGGCGGTCGCGATGTCGAGTTCTCCCTCGATCGCGACGATGACGCTGCGGCTCTCGAACCGCGTGCTCAGTCCAAGCCTGTGCACGTTCACTCCTCCCGGCCCCACGTTCAGATGGTGAGGGGTCCCTCGCTTAACCATACGCAGCCCGACCGGGAACGACTACCGGTCCCGGCTCCACTCCCACAGAGCCGGTCCGGTGAGGGGAGACACTTGCGCGCCCGAGCGGCCTGGTAAGTCGTTGGACACACACGGTATAAGCGAACCGCTCCCACGGGAATGGCATCGGGGAAGAAATTTTCGCCTCATGGGCAAGAACCCCCTCCCCCGACGGCGACACCTCCCGTTCACCCTGGGTCATATCACGACATGGAACCCGGTCTTGCTTCGTGCCCGTCAGGCGTCGTCACCGTCATTCGAGGGCCGGTCACGGCCGGTTCGTCCCTCCGAGTCGTCGTCACCCTGAGTGAAGGAGTCCAGCAGGGACCGCGCGGCCAGGGTGGCGGTGGTCTCACCCGAACGCACCCGCGACTCCATCGTGGGGATGAGGTCGGCCACATCCGCGTCCCGCAGGAACGTGTCCATGAGCTGGTCCCGCACCTGGTCCCACATCCAGCTCACGCCCTGGGCGCTGCGACGGTCGGCGAGGGCTCCGTCGCGCTCCAGCACGCGCCGGTGTTCGAGAACTGTCTCCCACACCTCGTCCAGCCCGTCGCCGGTCAGTCCGCTGCACGTCATCACCGGTGGGCGCCACTCGGGGTGGACCGGCTGGAGCAGGCGCAGGGCGCGGGAGAGCTCCCGGCCGGCCTTGCGGGCGTCGTCGGCGTGCGGGCCGTCGGCCTTGTTGACCGCGACCACGTCCACGAGTTCCAGGACGCCCTTCTTGATGCCCTGGAGCTGGTCACCGGTGCGGGCCAGCGTGAGGAACAGGAAGCAGTCCACCATGGCGGCGACGGTGACCTCGGACTGGCCCACCCCCACGGTCTCGACCAGGACCACGTCGAACCCGGCCGCCTCCATGAGCAGCATGGTCTCCCTGGTCGCGCGTGCCACCCCGCCGAGGGTGCCCGCCGTGGGAGAGGGCCGGATGAAGGCGTCGGGGTCCACCGCGAGGTCGGCCATGCGGGTCTTGTCGCCCAGGATGCTGCCGCCGGTGCGGGTGGAGGACGGGTCGACCGCGAGCACGGCCACCCGGTGTCCGCGCGAGGTGAGCCGGGTGCCGAGCGCGTCGATGAAGGTCGACTTGCCCACGCCGGGCACCCCGGTGATGCCCACCCGCTGGGCCTTGCCCGTGTGCGGGAGCAGGCGCACCAACAGCTCCTGCGCGGCGCGCGCGTGGTCCGGGCGGCGCGACTCCACGAGGGTGATCGCCCTGGCCAGGGTGGGCCGGTGCCCGGACAGCACCCCCTCCGCCAGGGCGTCCACGTCCACCGGACGCCTCCCACGCACTGCCACGTCCACTCCCCCTCCCGGCCGGAACCCGACCGCTCGCACTCCGGCCGGGCCGCTGCGGCCCGCCGCGCTGAACAGCTACCCCCGGCGCCCCGCGCCCTCCGGGTCCAGCCGATCCTCCAGCTGGTCGAGGAGGTCGATCGCGGCCTCCGCGATCACCGTTCCGGGGGGGAAGATCGCCGACGCCCCGGCGGCGCGGAGATCGTCGAAGTCGCCGGGCGGGATCACCCCGCCCACCACGATCATGATGTCCTCGCGGTCGAGGGCGGCCAGTTCCTCGCGCAGCGCTGGCACCAGGGTGAGGTGTCCGGCGGCCAGGGAGGAGACGCCGACCACGTGTACGTCGGCCTCCACCGCCTGGACAGCGACCTCCGCCGGGGTCTGGAACAGCGGGCCCACGTCCACGTCGAAGCCGAGGTCGGCGAAGGCGGTCGCGATCACCTTCTGCCCCCGGTCGTGGCCGTCCTGGCCCATCTTCGCCACGAGGATGCGGGGACGGCGTCCCTCGGCCTCGGCGAACTCGTCGACCCGGGCGGTCACCCGATCCATCAGTCCGGCCGCGTCGGAGCTACCGGCCGCCTCGTTCCTGTACACACCCTGAATCGTACGGATCTGGCCGGAGTGGCGGTTGAAGACCTTCTCCATGGCGTCGGAGATCTCCCCGACCGTCGCCTTCGCGCGGGCCGCGTCGACGGCGGCCGCGAGCAGGTTGTTCGTGAGGGACTCGTCCGCCCTGGACTCCCGTCCCGCCGCCTCGGTGAGGGCGTCCAAAGCCGCGCGCACCTCCTGGTCGTCGCGCTCCTCGCGCAGGCGCCGGAGCTTGTCCAGCTGCTCGGTGCGGACCCTGGAGTTCTCGACCTTGAGGACGTCGATCTCGTCCGCCGTGTCGGGCCGGTACTTGTTGACCCCGATCACCGGCTGCCGCCCCGAGTCGATGCGCGCCTGGGTTCGGGCGGCCGCCTCCTCAATGCGCATCTTGGGCAGCCCCGCGTCGATCGCGGCGGCCATGCCCCCGGCCTTCTCGACCTCCTGGATGTGCGCCCACGCCTTCTCCGCGAGCTGCTGGGTGAGCCTCTCCACGTAGTAGCTGCCGCCCCAGGGGTCCACCACGCGGGTGGTGCCCGACTCCTGCTGCAACAGCAGCTGGGTGTTGCGGGCGATGCGCGCGGAGAAGTCCGTGGGCAGGGCGAGCGCCTCGTCCAGGGCGTTGGTGTGCAGCGACTGCGTGTGGCCCTGGGTGGCGGCCATGGCCTCCACGCAGGTGCGCGCGACGTTGTTGAACACGTCCTGCGCGGTGAGGGACCAGCCGGAGGTCTGGGAGTGGGTGCGCAGGCTCAGTGACTTGTCCTTGGCCGCACCCAGGTCCTTGACCAGGCGGGCCCACAGCAGGCGGGCCGCGCGCAGCTTGGCGACCTCCATGAAGAAGTTCATCCCGATCGCCCAGAAGAACGACAGCCGGGGCGCGAACGCGTCCACGTCCAACCCGGACTTCTGACCCGCCCGGATGTACTCCACCCCGTCGGCGAGGGTGTACGCCAGCTCCAGGTCAGCCGTGGCCCCGGCCTCCTGCATGTGGTAGCCGGAGATGGAGATGGAGTTGAAGCGCGGCATCCGCTGCGAGGTGAAGGCGAAGATGTCGGAGATGATCCGCATCGACGGCTGCGGCGGATAGATGTAGGTGTTGCGGACCATGAACTCCTTGAGGATGTCGTTCTGGATGGTCCCCGACAGCTTCTCGGGGGACACACCCTGCTCCTCGGCGGCGACGATGTACAGCGCCAGGACGGGCAGCACCGCGCCGTTCATGGTCATGGACACGCTCATCCGGTCCAACGGGATGCCGTCGAACAGCTGGCGCATGTCGTAGATGGAGTCGATGGCCACGCCCGCCATGCCGACGTCGCCGGCGACCCGGGGGTGGTCGGAGTCGTAGCCGCGGTGGGTGGCCAGGTCGAAGGCGACCGAGAGGCCCTTCTGCCCGGCGGCGAGGTTGCGGCGGTAGAAGGCGTTGGACTCCTGGGCGGTGGAGAAGCCCGCGTACTGGCGGATGGTCCACGGCTGGTTCACGTACATGGTCGGGTAGGGCCCGCGCAGGTACGGCGGGACGCCCGGGAGGCCGTCCACGAAGTCCAGGCCCTCGCGGTCGGCGGGCGTGTAGAGCGGCCTGACCCCGATGCCCTCGGGGGTCTCCCACTCCAGGGCGTCCGCGGCCTTGCCGGTGGTGTCCTCCAGGGCGCGCCGCCAGTCGGCCGCGCCCTGGTCGGCGCCGGTGAAGGCGGGGAGACGGGGGTCGACGGTGGAGAAGTCGGGGATCATGTCCTCGCCCCCTGGGTGGAGTCGTTCGCGGCGGTCGGCGGGTCGGTGAGGATCACGTCGACCAGGTCGGTGAGCAGGGCGACGGCGTCACAGCCCTTGTGGGCGAAGGCGTCCACCCCGGCCTCCCGGTAGGAGTCGCGCGGCGTCCCGGCGAGCAGGACGCGGCGGGCCCCGACCCCCTTGAGCGCGCGCGCGACGTCCTCGGCGTGTTCACCGTAGAGCCGGTCCGAGGAGCAGATCACCGCGACCCGGCTGCCGGAGTCCGCGAAGGCGCGCGCGGCCGAGGCCGCGTCGTCGATCGGCCCCGGGTCCTCGGCCTCGATGCCCCCGGCGGCGAGGAGGTTGGTGGTGAAGGAGGCGCGCGCGGTGTGCGCGGCGACGGGCCCGAGGGTGACCAGGAACGCGCCGGGACGGTGGCCGGTCGCGGCGGTGTGGGCGTCGGAGCGGTCGCGCAGGCTCTCGTAGTCCTGGGCGTAGCGGCGGACCGAGAAGCCTCTGTGGTCCGGTGCGGGGCGCGCGGGGTCGGGGGCGCGGACCAGGGGCTTCTCGTGCGGGTCGGGAAACTCGCTGACCCCGGTGAGCGGCGCCGTGCGGCGGGCGAGGTCGTGGCGACGGCGTTCCCACACCTGGTCCACGGCCGTGCGGAGTTCACCGTGCGCGATCGCCGCGCCGATGCCTCCGGCGCGCTCCAGTTCCTGGAAGAAGGCCCATCCGGCGCCGTAGAGGTCCCGGGTGAGGGCCTCGACGTAGAAGGAGCCCCCGGCCGGGTCGACGACCCGGGCGAGGTGCGACTCCTCGATGAGGAGCGACTGGGTGTTGCGCGCGATGCGGCGGGCGAAGTCGTCGGGCAGGCCCACGGCGGAGTCGAAGGGCGCGACGGTGACCGCGTCGGCACCGCCCACCCCGGCGGCGAAGCAGGCCACGGTGGTGCGGAGCATGTTCACATGCGGGTCGCGCCGGGTGAGCATGGCGTTCGAGGTGGTGGCGTGCAGGCTCATGCCACGCTGGTCGGCGGGCACCCCGGAGGCCTCCAGCACCTGGTTCCACATGGCGCGGACGGCGCGGAGCTTGGCGATGACGGAGAACTGGTCGGCGTTCGCGGCGAGCCGGAACTCGATCCGGCGGGCGGCGTCGGCCAGGTCCAGCCCGGCGTCGGTGAGGGCACGCAGGTAGGCGGTCCCGGCGGCGACAGCGGAACCGATCTCCTGGGCGTCGGAGCCGCCCGCGTCGTGGACGAGCGTGCCGTCGGCGACGAACAGGCCCAGCCCGGGGCGGTGGGCGGCGTGTTCCGCGGCGAAGCGGGCCGCGTCGGCCACGTCGGGGCGCTCACCGGTCAGGGCCGCCGTGCTCAACGGGTCCAGGCCGAGGTGGGAGATGACCCGGCCGTCGGGGACCTCGGCGTCGGCGTGCGCCCTGAGCAGGGCGGTGGCGGCGTCGAGTGCGTGGGGGCCGGGCGCGGACAGCACCACGGGGGCGAGGTCGAGGTAGACGTCGGCGAGGGCCTCACCCAGGCGGGAGAGGGGGACCCCGCCGGGCTCGGCGGCTTCGGGGCCGGTGTCGGCGCCCACGGCCACCCACAGCGAGCTCACACCGTTCATGAGGTCGTTGTGCATGCGGCGGCGCAGCTCGGCGGGGTCGGCGTCGGTGTGCCGGGCCCGGATGTCCCACCCTCCGGCCACGCCTCCGCCCGGTCGGTAGCCGCGCGTGAAGGGTGCCAGCCCGGGATAGCCGGGGTCCGCGGCGGGCGGGTCGGAGGTGTAGAGGGGTTGGATGTCGAACCCGTCGTAGCCGTGCGTGGCCAGGACGGACTCGGGGGTGTCGGCGAGCCGTTCCTCCGCGACGCCGCTCTTGCGCAGCACTCCGGCGACGAGTTCGCGCCACCGCTCACGTGTGGCCGCCGGGAAGCCCTCGGCCAGGTTGGGGGCCGCGGTACCGGCGGCCCCGCTCTCAGGGACGTCCATACTTCGAGATGGTAGAGAACCGCGTTCGGTTCCGGCGAGCCGGGGTGTGGTGCTCGGCACAGGTTCGACCTCCCCCGTTCTGACCTGCGGGTTGGCCAACGCCAAACGCACGGGCCACATCAGCCCCAGAATATGACATACGCCACACATGGGCCCGCTCCAGAACCAAAAGCCCCGGTCAGGGACCCAAGCGGATACCCCAACCCGCTCTCCCGACAGGATGTCCCATGCTGAACTCCACCCGCCGCCACCGTGTCGCCCTCGGCCTCGTCGCCGCCGGCTCCGCCCTCGCACTCGCCGCCTGTGGCGGCGACGACCCCGAGCCCGCCCAGCCCGACACGGCCGCCGTCGAGGAGGTCGAGGAGGAGGCGGTCGAGGTGGACGCCTCCTCGTTCAACCAGGGCCCCATCCCCGACGAGGCACCCGAGATCGACCCGGAGACGGACCTGCCCGCCGAGCCCGACGCCTCCGCTCCCCTGGGGGACCGCATCGCCTGGGAGGCCCTGGAGCGGATCTCCACCTTCGCCTCCGTGACCGATCCCGACGCCACCTCCACCTGCCCCGAGATCGCCGGTGAGGAGGGGGAGTCCGTCACCTGCACGGTGACCTTCCTGGACGAGGAGTTCGAGTACTCGATCGACATCAGTTCCTCGGGCATCCTGATCAACTACGAGTGGGACATGCCCGAGGGGCCGCTCGTTCGCGAGGTCGTCGAGGACAGCCTCCGGGTGAGCGCCGAGTCCGAGCTCGTGCTCTGCGACATGGACTCCGACGTCGAGCGCGGTGAGACCGGCGGCGAGGCTCCCTTCCTGTGCCAGAGCCTGGACGAGGAGACCGGTGACGTCACCGAGTGGGAGGTCAGCATCTCCCAGTACGGCTCCTTCTCGTTCTACCGGGTCTGACCCGACGCCCCGGAGCACCGGGACGCGCGAGGGGCCCCGCCGAACACGCTGTTCGGCGGGGCCCCTCGCGTTCCTCGCGGTGTCAGCCGCAGTTGGTGCCGTTGCGCACGACCCACTCGCCGCCGATCGAACCGCCCCAGTCCACGCAGTGACCCGCGGCGTCCAGGTACACCGGACCGGCGTAGGTGGTGAAGCTGCCCGGGTCGGTCTTCCACGAGGTGGAGTCGGAGCGCTTGAGGGACGCGTCCATGTTCATTGCGGAACCGGGGCTGGACCGGGTCACGACGACGCAGTTCCTGCCATTGGAGTTGTTGTAGGCCAGGTGGACCGTGCCCCCGGGGACGGAGGCCGAGTTCACCACCCCGTACCCGCTCCCGCACTCCCCGCTGTAGGAGGCGGCGGAGGCCGGGGCCGGGCTGGCGAGGGCCGCGACCAGGACGACGGTGAGCCCGCAGGAGATCCGGCGGGTGAGAGACTTCAGCACTTGTGCTCCTCCTACCAGGGCGGGGTTCCGCTACCGCTGGTCTTGTGGTGCTCCACGAGTCGGGTGATGGTGACGGTGCCGCCGCTCTCGGTGTAGGTGACCTCGGCCGAGACCGTGCGGCTTCCGGAGTTGACGTAGCCGGTCAGGGCGCCGGGGCTGGAGGAGACCGTTCCGGCGGCGCCGTCGGCCACTCCGCCTCCCTGCTCCTGGCAGAAGCTCCACGCGCACACCACCGTGGCGCCGTCGACCACCGCGTACTGGCCGGATCCGCCCGCGGGCTGGAAGGCCACCACGTGGTCACCGGCCGGGCGCGATCCCGAGGCGCTCACCCCGGCGCCGACCGTGGCCATGGTGGTGGTCGAACCACCGTCCTCCTCGCCCTCGTCGTCAGCGTCGTCCTCGTCGTCCTCGCCGCCGGCCTCCTCTGAGGGCTCGTCCGAGGGCGAGGCCTCCTCCGTGGGCTCCTTGCCGACCGGGCCGGGACGCCTCTGCTCCTCGTCGGAGCTCTCCTTCGCGGTGTCCCCGCCCTCGTCGTCCTCGCCTCCGGAGAACCACGCGGCGACGGGCAGGGAGTCCCAGTTGTTGGCCAGGGCCACACCCCCGAACCCGAGTCCGGCGATCAGCAGAAGGGCACCCAGGACCGCGCCGGCCAGGGCCAGGGCCCTGCCAGCGCCCGCGCCCCCGGTCTTCACCGCGAACTCGCGTTCGGGTGCGGTCTGCACGCCGTGCCAGTTGTTGTCGACCAGGGCGCCCATCACACTGCCAGCGGCCTCGGCCGAGGCCACCGGCGCGAAGGACCGCCCGGGGTGGGTCACGGACACCATCTCCGAGACCAGTTGCAGGGCCGTCGGCCGCTGGGCGCCCTCCTTCTGGAGCGCTTGCCGCGCGAGGTCGGCCAGCGGACCGGTGAACCCCTCGGTGTCCGGTTCCCCGCTGATCACCCGGTGGGCGATGGCGGCCGGGTCCCCGCTGCCGAAGGGCGGCCGTCCGGTGGCCGCGTAGGTCACCAGGGCGCCCCAGGCGAAGATGTCGTCGGCGGTGCTGGCGGGCTTGCCCTGGTAGTGGTCGGGGCTGATCCACCCGGGCGAGCCCATGACCGATCCGGTCCGGGTGAGCGCGGTCTGGTCCACGGCCCGGGCCACTCCGAAGTCGAGGACGCGGGGGCCCTCGGGCGACAGGACGATGTTGGCGGGTTTGAGATCGCGGTGCGCGATACCCGCCTCGTGGATCTGGGCCAGTGCCTCGGCGACCCCCGCCGCGAGGCCGATCAGCAGCTGTTCGTCGAGGGCTCCGTGCTTGCGCATGTAGGCGCTGAGCGTCATGCCCCGCACCAACGGGGTGACCAGCCAGGGCCGCTCGGCCCCGGTGTCGGCGTCCAGCAGGGGCACCGCGCACGCGCCGCCCACCCTGCGGAGCAGGTCGACCTCACGCGTGAAGCGCGCCCGGAACTCCTCGTCCGCCGCGTACTCGGGGTGGATGAGTTTGACCGCGACCAGCTCGCCGCTGGCGGTCCGGGCCGCGTACACGACGCCCATGCCCCCCGCCCCCAGGCGTTTGAGGGGCTGGTAGGGGCCGATCCTCGCGGGGTCGGTGGAGGTCAGGTCGGTGGCGGTGACGGGAAGTGAGACGGCTGAGGGGGTTGGGTTCACTGGGAACAGATCCTGATCGGCATACGGGTGGGACGGTTGACTCTGGCAGCGGGGTCAGGCGCCCACCGAGAACAGGGAGGACAAGTGGGACCAAGGGGAGTAGGTGGATACTAGCGCCTCAAACCTCGCGCACAAGGTATCTGTCGTCACACCCCGGCTCCGGCGGGTCACGGCATCGGCACCCTCACCTGCTGGACCCTGCCGTCACCCAGGTGCAGGTAGGCGGTCCCCGGGGTGAGCCTCGGGCTGGACACCCCCTTGGGCAGGCGCAGTCCCAGGACCTCGCCGTCGGCCTGGCTCTGCGGAGAGAGCAGCGCACCGATCCGGTTGCGCTTGAGGTGGACGTGCCAGCCGTTGAAGCCGCCCTGGAGCGCCTCGTTGGTACCCGCCGCGACGATGCCCCAGCCCGCGCCCACCATGCCGCGTGCGATCCGCGTGAACTCCTTGCCGAGGTCGCTCTGGAGCAGCAGTTCGGCGTCGTCGATCACCACGACCGCCGTGTCCGCCTCGAAGCGCCCGAGCGCCTCGTGCAGCTGCGACAGCCTCGGTTCGGCGGCGTCGATGACGGCCCGCACCCCGCGCTCGTTGCGCAGGTCGGCCAGGCGTGACCCCCTCGGGGTCACGAGCAGCAGCTCCGTCCCTCCCTCCAGCAGGGACGCGGCCATGGTCGTGAGCATGCTGGACCGCCCGGACTGGGGCGGACCGCTCACGAGGAAGGTCGGGATCCGCGACAGGTCCGCGGTGACGGCGGTGAGTTCGTTGCCTCCGACCCCGATCAGGGCGTGCAGCGGTCGGGGAGGCCGGGTCCGGTAGCGGGACATGTCAGCGAAGGTCAGCTGGTCCGGCAGGACGTCGACGCGGAACGGCCGCGGGCCGCCGCCGGGCTGGCGCTGGGAGACGAACTCGGCGATGCGCGCGAGCTCGGCGCCCTGGGCCGCGCCCTGCGGGTTCTTCGTCAGCAGCGCGATCTGGACCTCCAACGCGTCGCCCGCGCGGAAGGCCCGGCCGTCCGGGACCTCCTCGGGCAGCGCGCGGGCCTGGAGCCCGGCCGAACCGTAGTCTCCGCTGTCGTTGCAGCGCAGGACCAGCAGGTCCTCCGTGGTGGAGGAGTACTTCGTGCGCGTCAGCAGGCGGTCACCGGTGGCGACCACGTGGACGCCCACGCCCGCACCGTCCCTCATCAGGGTGGTGACGTCCTCGACCAGTGCGCCGTAGTTGTACTCGCCGAAGGCCTGCTCGAAGGCGTCCAGGCGGTCGATGAAGAGCACGATGTGGGCCGGTCGCTCCTGGCCCGGCAGCTTGGCCCGGAGCTCCTCCAGGTCGGCGCAGCCGTGCGCCGCGAGCAGCTTCTGCCGGCGGTCCAGCTCCTCTCCGAGCAGCCCCAGCAGGCGCACGACACGGTCGCCCTGGGTGCGTTGGGCGACCGCCCCGCAGTGCGGCAGCCTCTCCATGGGCAGAAGGGCGCCGTTGCCGCAGTCCAGGCCGTACATGTGCACGTCGTCGGGGTGGTGGCCCAGTGCGAGGGAGGCGGCGAGGGTGCGCAGTGTCTGGGAGCGGCCGGTGCGGCCCGACCCCATGATGTGCAGGTGTCCGGTTCTGGCCAGGTCGAACGTGTACGGCATCTGGCGCTGCTGCGCCGGGACGTCGATGAGGCCGATCGGCACCGGGCGCACGACCCCGGGCTCCGCCTGCGGGGGCCGCCCCCGCAGGAGCGTCGACAGGGTCAGCGACGTGGGCAGCGCCTCCAGCCAGGGGCTCGGCTGACGCCGCGCGCCGACCTGCTCGGTGGCCTCCCGGACGGCCGCGACCAACGCCGTGAGGTCGGTGGCCTCCACGTCGCCGCTCTGCTGGCTCTCCTTGGCGGCGATCGGTGCGGGAAGTGCCAGGTCCGACCACTTCACCGCGTGGGCGACGGGGGCGGAGGCGTTCTCCACGGCCACGACCCTGCGGCCGCCCACCCGACCCGACTGGAACGGCAGGAGCGAGGCGTGGCCGAGCCGGGCGTAGGCGCGTCCGGGGGTGTCGATCCCGATGTGGGCGGACTCCGCGGCGTCGATGACGTCGCGGCTCTCGGTCTCGTCGGTCATCCGCAGCGCGATCCGCAGGTTGGTGTTGGCGCGGATGTCGTTGGTGACCACGCCGCCGGGACGCTGGGTGGCCAGCACCAGGTGGATGCCGAGCGAGCGGCCGCGCTGGGCGATGTTGACCAGGCCCTTGACGAAGTCCGGCAGCTCGCGCGCCATGGACGCGAACTCGTCGATGACCAGCATCAGCCGGGGCATCTGCGGCATGCGGGGGTCGCGGTCCAGGAGTTCGAGGTAGTCCTCGATGTCCTTCGCTCCGGCCTTGGCCAGGATGTGCTCGCGGCGGTGCAGCTCCGCGCCGAGCGAGACCAGGGCGCGTCCCACCAGGTGGGTGTCCAGGTCGGTGACCATGCCGACGGTGTGCGGCAGGTCCACGCAGTCCTTGAACGCGCTGCCGCCCTTGTAGTCGACCAGCACGAACGACATCGACTCGGGGCGGTTCACAGCCGCCAGCGACGCCACCAGTGTCTGGAGGAGTTCGGACTTGCCGGAACCCGTCGTGCCCGCGATGAGCGCGTGGGGGCCGTCCCGCCGGATGTCGACGGCGAACGGGCCGTCCAGGCCGACGCCGAGAGTGGCGACCGTGCTCCGGCCGCCGCTCGCCCAGTGGGCCGCGATGGCGTCGCCGTTGGGCGGTTCCAGGCCGATCACGTCGAGCAGGCGCGCGCTGCGCGGCAGGGACCCGCCGGACTCGCCGACGCTGCTGTCCCGCAGCGGGGCCAGGGCCCGCCCGAGCCGGTCCGCCCAGGCGGCGGAGGGGACGTCGGCGCGCACGTCCTCGACGTTGTCGAAGGAGGTCCGGCGCAGACGCATCCCGTGCGGGGTGATGCTGACGACGGCCCGGCACTCCTCGGGGAGCAGCCGCTCCTCCGCGTCCAGGCACAGGACGTGGATGCCGACCTCGGGACCCTCACGCAGCAGCTGGACGACCCCGGGGAGCGAGCGGATCCGGCGGGCGCCGTCGAGGACGACCACGATCGCGGGCTCGTCGTCGACGGCCCCGCGCGTGGCCTTGGCCCGCGCCTCCAGGATCATCAGGAGTTCGGAGACGCGGCGGGCGCACGTGGTGGCGTCGATGCCGATCCGGCCCAGCGAGAGCTGGGGCAGGTCCCCGCGCAGGTGCGGCACGTAGCGGGTCCACCGCCAGCGGGTGTGGTCGCCCTCCATGGACAGCAGGTACAGCTGGAGCTCGGCGGGGCTGTGCAGGGCGACGAGCTGGGCGACCAGCCAGCGTTCCAGGGCGTGGGCGCCCTCGCCGGTCCCGGCCACGCCCACGACGCCGTTGTCCCTGACCGACACGCTCACCGGCACGTCCCGCATGTCCCAGGTGACCTCCTTGCGGTGGTCGTCCTTGGTGGGGTCCATGAGGACCACCTCGGAGGGGATGCTGCCGGTGCCCACGCGCAGTTGGGTGAAGTCCTCGTCGATCTTGCGGCGCTCCCACAGGCGGGAACGCGGGCCGGTGGACAGCAGCAGGACCGCCGCCGGGTCGGGACAGGTGTCGCGCAGGCGCCGCTGCGCGGAGACGAGGGCGTCACGGGCGTCCCTGGTGACCCGTTCCGTCTTCTCCTCGAACTCGCGCAGCTGCTTCTCGTAGCGGGCCTTGGTGGTCCTGCGCTGCATCAACTGCATGAACAGCACGGAGACGGGCGCCAGCAGACCGATGAGGAGCATCTGGGGGCGGTTCATGATGAGCGCGCCGCCGACCGCCATGGTGATCGGCATCAGGATCATCATGAGCAGCTGGGCGATCGGCTTGTCCGGCGGCTCGGGCGGGGTGGGCAGCTTGAACTTGGTCTTGGTGGGCGCGGGGTGCAGACGGGGCGGACGGTTGTAGTCCAGGCCGGTGCCGTCCTCGGAGGTGACGACGGAGGCGTCGGGCCGGTGGTTGGGCCACGCCTCGAAGAGGGTCCCGCCCAGGGTGAGCTGCTCCCCCTGCGGCCACGCGGTGTTCGGGGCGACCTCGTCGCGCTCCAGGTAAGTGCCCGGCCCGCTGCTGGTACCCGTGATGGTGACGGTGCCGTCAGGGGACACGCGGATCCGCGCCCAGTGGCCGTCCGCGTCGACGACGAGCACGGCGCTCTCGTGGTCGCCGACCACGTAGTCGCCCGGGTCGAGCCGGACGACCCGCCCGGCGTCGGGGCCGGAGACCACCCGGACCTCCACCACGCCCGGGGGTTCCGCCTTGACCTCGGCGGGTCCGCCCACACCGATGACCGACCCGTCCAGGATCCCGGCGTCAGCGAGGGACACTGACGGATCGACGCGCCGGTCACCGACGTAGAGCGGGACCTCCTGGCCGTCGACGCGCGGCATCGTCCGGACCACCGGGTCCACGACCTCGGTGAGCTGGCGCACCGTGGCGCTGGGGTCGGCGTCGACGAGCATGTCCAGCCGCAGGGGGGAGGAGGCGACGGGGCCAAAGCCGTTCGGTCCGTCCACGGACGGGCCGGTGGCTGGAGTCGCGGTGAAGAGAAGGCGCACGGTGGGGACTGCTTCCGGGTCTCTGCCGTCAGGGGCGGGTCACGTCTGCCGACGCGGCGGTCGGTGGGGCCGCGCGTCGCGCCCCGCGCCCGCGCGGGAGCCGGAAGGGGGCGTGGGGTCCGGCGCGGGCGTGCGGGGCGGGGCTGCTCGGTGCGGGGCGGGAGCCCGCGAGGAGCGCGGGGGTCGGGGCGGCTCGGGGCCGTCAGCCCTTGAGGCCCTCGCCGAGCTTCTCGTCGGTCTCGCTGAAGGTGGTGCCGACCTGCTTGAGGTACTTGGCGATGCCCTCAAGGCCCTTGTTGACGTCCTCGAAGCCGCTGTTGAAGTCCTCGAAGAACGGGCGGAAGTGCTTCTCCGCGGCGGGGGTGCTGTAGCCGTCCGAGATCAGCGCGTCGACCTTGTTCTTGATGGACTGGAGACGCTCGGTGAACTCGTTGAACTCCTGGGTGAGGGAGCCCGAGGTCTCCTCTGTCTTGTCACTGTCGACGTTGTACGCGGGCATGTGTCTCTCCTCGTGTGTGTGCTCTCGGGGCGGCCGCGTCCGGCCGGGGCCCGGGAGCCCTTCTGTGCTCATTGTGGCTGATACGTGTTCGCGGGTGATGGTTCACCCCGGAACCCGCCGACCTGCACCGGTCGGCGCAGACTCAGGTGTCCTCGGCCGGGGGGACGTCGCGCTCCCAGAACCGAGCCGAGCCGGTGATCGCGTCGAAGAGGTCCAGGACCTCGTCGACCTCGCGGGAGTTGGGGCTGGTGCAGCTGACCAGGATCCGCTTGTCCAGGCCCGGGTACTCCATGGCCGTGTGCATGGCCACCGTGCGCAGGATCGCCTCGTCGGTGTCGTAGTCCGTGACACCGTAGATACGACCGCACTGCCCCAGCCCGGACTCGGTCAGGTCGACGACGGTCTTGTTCAGCCACGTCCCCTCGCGCGCCGTGGCCGAATCCTGGTAGACGTAGTCGACCAGGCGCAGCGGGTCGATGGCGTGCGGGCCCTTGCCCGCGGGGAAGGCGAACACGCAGACGGTCGCCATGAAGAACCCGTCGTCGTACTCCTCGAAGGTCCCGGCGGCCGAGATCAGCCCGGACCCGGTCGCCTCGTCGGTCACCCTGGACATGTCGGCGATCAGCTCGTTGAGCGCCTCCGCCTCCTCCGGCCGGTTCCCGTACGCCTCCAGGACCTTGGCGCGCATCTCGGCGAGCGAGTCGCCGGACAGGTCGTACTGCTTCCAGCCTTCCGGAAGCGCGTAGTCGAACAGGATGTCCCGCTTCGGGACGTCCTCCTCGAACAGGTAGGGCATGGCGGTCGGTTCTCCTCGTGCGGGCGGGTATGGCTCTCCGCGGTCAGGCTAGACGGCGGACTGGTTGGGGTGACCGGGAGGCGGGGCGCCCTGCTCCTTGTCGGTCAGGCTCCTGCCCATCTCCTCGTCCGCCTCCTCGAAGGTCTCGATCACGGGGGTGAGTGCCTGGAGCAGGGCCCCGAGGTCCTCGGCCTGGCGCTCGTAGTTCTTCTTGCAGTCCTTGCCGTAGTCCTTGGCCTTGTCGACCAGGTTGCCCGGACCGATGTCCTCGGCCCGGTCCTCGGGGCTCCGGTAGGAATCGCCCTCCTCGGCTTCGGCGAAGGCGCTCTGGATCCTGTTGAGCGACCCCCGCATGTCGATCAGGGCGTCCGTGTCGATACTGACGATGGTGGCCATCCGACCCCCTTCCTGGTGTTCGTGCGTGCTTCGGCCCGTGCGGTGTCAGCCCTGGTCCCGCATCTTCTCCACGTCTTCCAGGCTGACGTCGTAGAGCTTCGCGAGCCTTGCTTCGAGGACCCTCCTCTGCGCCTGGGCATCGGCGAGGAAGCGGTCCGCCCGCTCCTGCTCCTCGACCGCACTGGAGTTGGAGTGATCGGTGTTGCGGGTGGCCTCGTACTCCTTGAGGTTCTCCTCGGTGAGCAGCTTGTTGAGCACCTCGAGCTGCTCCTCGACCTTCTCCCCCTCGCGGAAGTCCTCGTGGAACTCGTCCAGATACTCGTCCCGGAGGTTGTTGCGCATGGCCTGGTGGCTCAGCTCCAGTGGGAAGCCGGGCAGGCCGTCGGCGCCCCCGTACCTGCCCTCGGCCGCCGCCTTGGGGATCGCAGTTCCGAGCTGCATGAAGGACTGCACCACGTAGCTGGGATTGGGCATCCCGTCGGGACCGAACGCGATGCCGTCCGAGAGCCAGTCCAGTCCGGTCGTCTCCGCCGCGAAATGGCGGGCGAAGTCGAATCCCGTTCCCGCGACCACGTTGAGGATGTTCTTGAACAGCTCGAAGGGGATCCCGTCGAGGGCCGCCCTCCGGGTGTCCCGGAGCGTGGTGACCGGATCGGGGTCCGGGCGTTCCGGCCCCGGAGAGTCGCGCCGGTCGTCCCCGCCGGAGGCGGTGTCGTCGCCGTCCCGCTGGGCGGTGTCGTCGCCGTCCTGCCGAGCGGGGGCGTCGCCGTCGTCCGTCATCGGGGGAGCGGTGCGCGCGCCGCCGTCCCGGTCGGGGCGGGCCGGGGCTCCGTCGGCCCCGGAACCCGGGATGTCCACCCGGTGCTGGACCCCGTCCGGCGCGGAGACGCGGACGTGGCCCTCGGTGACGCGCAGCTCGGGGCCGCCGCCGGAGTCGACACGCACCCCGCCCCGGGCGTCCCGGACCGTCGTTCCGCTGGATCCGTCGGTGACCTCGGCGCGCCCGGAGGCCGACCGGGTGCCCGAGACGTTCCCGCCGGACTCGAACCGGATCTGGTCGGGCGAGACCAACGGGTCACGCAACCGAGGCCACCGGCCGTTGCCCGTGTGGATCGGATTCTGCACTCCGGGCCCACCGGGCCTGGCCGTCACCTCGATGCTCTGCGCACCGTTGCTGCCGCGCGTCCCGTCGGGGCTGGTCGACACCGCCCACGTGTCGGAGTCGCGACCGGTGCCCCGCGCCGTCAGGCCGTCGGGCGTGACGTCGACGGTCCGGCCGCCGGAGCTGACAGTGCCGGGGTCCCGGCCCGGGGCCATCGTCGTGTGGACCCCGTCACCCCTGGCCCAGACGCTCGTCCCCGCACTCGTGGAGACGGAGTTCTCATGCTGCGAGCTTTCCCCGAACGGTGGGCGGGGTTCCCTGTCGCTCCTGGTCTCGGCCACCCTCTCGCCCGGGCCGACGCCTCCCTCGTCCGTGCGGGCGGTCGTGGTCGCCTCCCCGTCGGACACCCGAACCCGGTCTCCGTCGGTGTCACCCCTGAGCCCCTCGGGCCCGGAGACGCTGAGCCGTCCGCCACCGTTGTCGGCCCGGTGACTCCCGTCCCTGGTGTTCACCGCCACGGAGCCGTCGCCTCGACGCGTCACCTCCAGGGAGTTCTCCCTTCCGCCCGGCGCCGCCATGGTCATGTCCCCGTCTCCGGAGGCGCGCACCGACCAGCCGTACGGGCTCTCGACGCGCAACGCGGGGGCCGCTCCTGGCCCGTCTCCGCCACGCCCCGGCTCGATCGTCACGCTGGTGAGCGTGCGACCGTCCGGGGAACTGACCGCCAGGGAGGGGGTGTTGGTAGCCGGGTCCAGGGGGAGACTCGGGTAGGTCTCGCCCGGCACTGGCCTTCCGTCCATGTCGTAGGTCCGCTGTCGGCCGCCGTCGACCACGTGAATCGCACTCGTTCCGTGGTGGTCCACGATCTGGACTCGGGAACCGTGGTCGAAGCTGACCTGCCCCGGCTCCGCGGTGACGTTCCCGGACCTGAACACGGGGCGGGTGCCGCCCCGGCCGTCGGCGACCTGCCTGAGGGCCGCGTCGTTCCCGTCCCCGTGGGTGGACGACCGCAGGTCGATGCCGCCGTCCGCGCGGATCTCGGCGCTGGAGGGGCCGCCTCTGACGCTGCCGGTGCCGTCCTGGCGTAGATCGAAGTCCACACCCCGGTCCGCGTGGGACAGGTGCGCCGAATCGGACCGGACCTCGGCGCGGGCTCCACCCGACGTGACGCGGACCGTCCCGTCCGCGCGGTCGAAGCCGTGCGAGCCGCCACCCGGGACGTCGACCCGGTAGCCGTCGACCCCGACCTCGGCGTTCCTGCCCGTGGTCGGGTCCGTCACCTGGGAACGCGGAGCGCGCCCCGTGCTGTCGACCGCCGACCGGGTGACGTCGGGTCCGCCACCGTTGGTCCTGAGGTCGACGGGGCCGTCACCGGTGTGGCTGACCCGCAGGCCGTCCGCGTCCTGGCGGACGGTCAGGCCGTCCCCGGTCCGGACCTCGCTGCCGTTCGTGTCCCGGGAGACGGAGACGTCCCCGTCGCTCGTGGAGACCGTCAGCTCACCGTCGCGGTAGGAGGCACGCCCCCTGCCGCCGGGACCGGTCACCTCCAGTTCTCCCGCGCGGACCGTGCCGTCCCGTTGGGCGCGGACCGACGAGCCGTCCGCCGAGGACACGTCGAACCCGCGCCCGGTGCTCCGCACGCTGGTGCCGTTGACGTCGACACCGTCACGGGTCACGTTCATGGTGAAGTCCGAGCCGCCCTCGCGGGTGGCCGGGTAGCGGTAGGCCACGTTCTGCTCACCGTCGGCGCCGCGCGTGGTGGTGAACTCGCCCTGGCCGTTGGTGCGGGTGTGGGTGACGACCGGACCGTCCTGCGCGGAGGCACCGGAACCGTCACCACGCGGGGCGTCAGGGGCCTGGGTGTCCTCAGCGCGTTGGCGGGGCTGGGCCTCGCCGGGTGCCCGTTCCGGGGTCCGCTGCTCTGCCGTGTTCGGGTGCTGGTCGGCGCTTCGCGGCGCGGGGTTCGGTTCGTCCACGCCCGACCGAGTCTCGGTGCTCTCGTTGGAGCGCACCCCGGTCGACGGGGTATCGGGTTGACCGTCGCGGTTCGCGGGCGCGACGTCCACCTCTCCGGGCTCTGCGATCCGAGCCCGAGGTGAGGCGGGCGGCTGGGGCGTGTTCATGCCGCTCCCGGACCGGGTGGGCGGAGCGAAGTCCTCTCGGGGCTCGGTTCCGTCGCCCCGGTCGCTCTGGTTCCCTCCGGTGTCGTGAGGGCCCGGCACGTCCGCCGCTCCGGTCGCGGAGTCCCCCGTACCGACCGTGTCCGTTGGGCCGTGATCGGGGGCGAATGAGGAGTCCCCTCTACCGTCCGACTCGGCGGTGGAGGTGCCGCTGGTGCCTGTCGAGGAGTCACCAGCGACATTCGTCGACGCTGGCGTCCCACCCGCACTGCCCGCATCGGCCGAGGCAGCAGGCACGGAATCCCCAGGTCCACCCATGGCAGCAACGGGAGCACCAGCACCGCCGGAACCGGACTCGGAGTCACCAACGGCGTTCGTGGAACCGGACTCCGCACCGGCGCCAGCCGACTCGGGAACCGGACCACCGGCACCAGCCTGGGCGGCAGCGGCCTGCGGCTCCGCCTCACCCCGGCCAGCCTGCTGGGGTACCGGGTCCCCCTGGCCGCCCATGGGCGCGGGACCGGCGTCAGGGTCGGTGAGCGCCGCGTCCGGTGACGCCTCCCCGGTGCGGCCCTCCCCGGTGGCGGCGCCGCCTGCGCCGGTGTTGCCTCCTCCACCGGAGTCCTGGGTTCCGGCCGGGTCCGCCCCACCGGCCCCCGCCGCCGGGTCGGACCCGTCTGCGCTCCCGCCGCTTCCGGAACCGCCCCCGAAGAAGTTGGGCAGCGAGCCGTTGTCCGCGAGCACCCCGACGGTGGAACCGGCGGCGCTGGTCCCGACTGCGGTCAGCGCCTCGTTGGTCCAGTTGATATCACTGAGGCTCTTGCCCTCACCTGCGACCTGCACCGTGACCGACGACGCCATGCTGGCCGCGCTGTCCTTGGCGATACTCGTCGCGATCTTCCCACCCGTGGTGTTGGCCGCCCGGCTGACCGTGGCGGGGACCGCACGGCTGGCTCCGCTGCGGACCGAGGAGGCCGCACGGCTCACGCCGCCCGCCACACGCCCGGGAACACGGGTGGCCGCCGCACCGGCCACCCTGCCGACCGCACGTCCACCGCGCAGCAGGGCGCCGCCCGGAATCAGGGAGATCGCGTCCATGCCCAGGGTGAACAGCGACTCCCGGTTGAAGCCGAGCTTGCCCTCCTTGTGCAGCGAGGCGGCGCTGATCGCGAGGACGGTCAGGGCCAGGGCGATACCGAGTCCGGGGATGAAGATGGCCGCCAGGCCCGCGACGACCATGGCCACCGCGTACAGCAGCGGGTTCTCCTCGACCCATGTGACGATCTTGTCCAGCCAACCCCACAGCTTGCGCGGGCTGCCCTGCTTGGCCTCCTCCAAGGCGTCGGCGCACTCGCGGGCGGCCTCGTCCATGTCGTTGAGGACGCTGGTCAGCCTGGTGATGAACGCGTCCCGCTCGGGGTCCTCACCATCGACCCTCTTCTTCCAGGCGTCGGTGTCCTCCAGCGCCGTGTAGGCCGAGGCGGCCTGGTGGGCGATCGACGCGCTGTCCTGGCGGGCCGTTCCGAGGGAGATCTCCCACTTGTCGAGGGCCCTGTACCCCTTCTCGTAGGCTTCCTGGGCCTTGTCCAGGTGCTTGGGCAGCTCGTTGACGAGCTCCTTGAGGGCCGCGACGGTGTCGCCCTCGCCCAGGGAGTCGCCCTCGAGGCGCCGCATGTCGGCGGCGGCCTGTTCGGCCGCGTCCGACAGCCTCTCGTAGAACCTGCTCAGGGTGCGGACGTCACTCGTCTGCCACGGAACGGGGTCGTCGGGGCGGTCGAGCAGGTCCCACCGGAGGTACTCACGAGGTTGTTTGGCCACGTCCCGAAGTACTCGCTTTCCAGGTCCGACAGGGCACCGTCGTGTTCCGCGCACAGGCAGCGGCACGAACAGCCAGGGGTTCGCGGGCCTCGGGGGCGTAGGGCACCGCGCGAGTCCGACATCATAGACTCCCACCCCCATGAGTGAACAGATGCCTCGGAAGGCCCCCGAGTTCGCGTGAACCGGGAGGAGTCCTTCCGCATCTCCCCTCCGGACGACCCACCAGCGCAGACACCAACGGGAGAGAGCGAGTGACCCTGACAGCGGCGGCACGCCCCCTCGGAACACGGTCGGCGGCGACGCGGACGGCCCGCACCGCCACCGGCCTCGCGGTCAGCGCCTCCCTGGTGGCGGCTTTCCTGTCCGCTTTGGCGTCCCCGGCCGGTGCCGACACCGCGGGCACCTACGACATGTGCCCGCAGGTCTACTACTACGTGGTCCCGGAGGGCTCCCCCGGGCTCGAGGCGATCGCCGACCTCATCCTGGACGACCCCGAGCGCGCCGACGAGATCCACGAACTCAACGCGGGGCGCTCCCAGGCGGACGGGACGGCCCTGGGCGAGGACCGCGCACTCCAGGCGGACTGGCGGCTGGTGGTCCCCTTCGACTCCGGCGGGGAGGGCGTCTACGAGGGCCGCGACCCCCTCTGCGTGGTCGCGGTCGACCAGGCCAACGCCCAGGGAGTCGCCCCGCCGAGCCCGCACCCGGCGCCGCCTGCCTACTCCCCGTCTCCCGAAGAGGAGCCGTCAGCGGAGCAGGGCGAGGTCACCGACGTCACCCCGCAGGACGACAAGCCCAAGATCGACCCGCGCCTCCTCGCGGCGGGTGCGGCCGCGCTGATCCTGCTGACCCTGCTCACGCTGTTCTGGCAGCCGATCGGCCGGGCCATCGCCTGGCCGTTCCGGAGGATCGCCGCGCTCCCCTGGCGCAGACCCCGCAAGCCCAGGTCCGCTCGGATCGCCGCGGCTACGCGTCGCCGCCGGGCCGCGACCGAGCGCGTCACGGCCGATCCCGACGCCGTCCACCGGGCGGGGGGCGCCCACGCCGACCTCCTCGGGGCCCCCGCCGAGGTCCCAGCCCGACCCGTCGCCATCCTGACCACACCCGGGGAGACGACCGCGATCGTCCCCGCCGGGGCAACCCCTCCGGCGACCTCGTGGCGGGTCGTCGACACCACCACCTGGCGCTACGCGCGCGGTTCGGGGTCCTCCGGCCCGCTCAACTTCGCCGCGTCCACCCACACGATGGTCCGCCCCGTGGTCAACGGGGTCCTGGCGTGCCTGGGCACGTTGGAGGACGGGGACGCGCTCGTCCACGTCGACCTCACCAGGACGCGCGGTCTGCTGGCCGTGGGCGGGGACCGCACGATCGCCGCCGACGCCGTGCGCGTGATCGCCGACGCGCTCCACTCCAAGGGCCTGACGGTCCGGGTCCTGCGGTCGGGTCAGCCGCTGCACTCGCTGGTGACCGCGGCTCCGCCCGACCTGACCGCCCCGGACCCCGTCCACGGCCTGGAGCACAGCGCCGAACACCCGCTCGTGGTGGTCGTACCGCGTCCGCTCGGAACCGCCGACGAGCACGTGCTCGGCGGCATCCCCCCGAACACCCTCGTGGTGGGCACCGGGGAGTCGATCCACGCGCGCTGGCAGTGGGAGGCCCACGAGGACGGCACCGTCGACACCGGGGCGCTCGGCCTCAGGGTGGTCCTGCGGCTGCCCGAACGCCGCCAGTGAGCGGGACCGCCGCCATCGGGGGCGCCGGGCTGTCTCAGGCCGGGTTCACGGTGCGCTTCTCGCGCTGGATCTCGCGGACGCGGCGGTAGCTGACGGACTCGAAGGGGAAGGGGACGCGGAGGGCGCTCGGGTCCATGCCCTCCGCGATCAGCGCCCGGACGAGTTCGTCGGGGGTGTCGGTGCGGGCGGTGACGTACGTGCCGTTCCTGCTGACGATCTCGACGCCCTCGCCCGCACGGGCGTTGGTCAGGTTGAACCTGCCGAGGCGTCGCGCGTGACGGCCCTCGAAGCGGGCCCTGCCGACGTACCCGACCGAGCCGGTCCGAAGCCTGACACTGCGGTAGCCCGCGTTGATCTCCAGCTCACCGTTCCCGACCCTCATGTGGACGCTGGAGACGTACACGAGTGTGCCGCCGACAGCGGCGGCGAGGAGCACCACCGCCAGGAGGGGCCACCAGAACGCCCCCTCGTCCACGATGAGGATGCCGGTGCCGGCCACCATGATCGCGGGGCCGCCCACCATTCCCGCGATCCGCAGTAGCGGGTTGGTGACGACACCGCTCTCGTAGCCGGGTCCGGGGGCCGGTGTCCGGTCGCTCACCGGATCAGCTGGCGTCGTCGGAGGGGTCGGGGGACTCGGAGTCCTCGGCGTCCCCGTCCTGCGCGTCCTCGGTGGCTTCGAGGTCCTCGGGCGCGGGGCCGAAGACGAAGCGCTGGCGGTCCTGGACGAGGATGGCGTGACCGGTGTCGGTGATCGCCTCCACGTAGGCGGAGAGCTCGTCCCCCACCACGTCCATGGTCTCGGCGTCCAGCACCAGCTGGAGGTCGCCGTCCTCGTTGGAGCGGGAGTCCCCGTAGACGAGGCCGCCGTGGGCGAAGGCCGGGGAGATCGAGCCGTCGTCCTCCTCCAGGCCCCAGCGGACCTCGCCCTCCACGAGGTCGACGGCGACCATCGTGGCCTCACCGCTGGCCTGCGACAGCAGGAGCGTGCCGGTGTCGGGGTCGTGCAGGAGCCCGGGGTAGCCGGCCTCGTCGAAGTGCCGGGAGACCGGGTTGGTGCCCGCCTCCTCCAGGGTCCACAACTGCTCCCCGTCCACGGTGTCGTGCGCGGAGAGCACCGAGGGCGCCTCGGGCTGGGCCCAGCGCAGCAGCACCGTCGCCGGGTCGTCCTCGTCCTCCTCGGACTCGGACTCGGAGTCGGGCTGGGGCGCCGGGAACACCCCGAGGATCTGCGGGACGGGGGTCGGCGCGGTGGCGGGCAGCCCCAGTTCCTCGTCGCTCGCGGCCACCGACCACAGGAGTTCACCCGCGTCGTCGGGGTCGAGCGAATGGGCGCGCAGGACGGAGTCCCCGGAGTCCAGCAGGACGGTGTCGTCCCAGGCGGCCACCGGCACTCCCAGGCGCTCGGGGTCGTCCGCGCTGGCCTCGGTCTCCTCCGGGTCGGTCTCCTCGTCGGCGTCGTCGTCGGCCCCACCGTCCGCCGGACCCGGGTCCTCCGACTCGGGGTCCTCCGGATCGAAGGTATAGGACCACAGCTCCTCGCCCTCGGGGTCCAGCACCGAGAAGTCGCCGTGGGGCTCCTCCGCGCTCCACTCGGCCGGGCGGCGCACCGCGAGGCCGTCCAGATAGAGGTCGCCCTCCTCGGCCGGTTCCCAGAGCCTGTCCCCGTCGGCGTCCAGGACGAAGGGGGTGTCGTCCGCGTCCGTCATGAGCAGGACGGACGCACCCTCGGTGTCGGTGTCGAAGCCTCGGAAGCGCGCCTCGCCCTCCCAGAGGGTGTCGCCGGTGGCGGCGTCCTGGAGCAGGTGGCGGTCCTCACCGCCGGAACTGATCAGGAAGGCACCGCCGACCGGGCTGATCCGCACGCCCAGGGGGTCGTCGAGGATGTCGTGGGAGTCCGCGCCGTCACCGTGCAGGTGGCGCAGGACCTCGCCCTCGATGCCGGGAGGCGCCTCGCCCTCGAACTCCGTGGGGATCGGAGGTGGCTCCTCCTCCTGTGCGGGAGCGGGCGGCTCCGGTTCAGGATCACCGGTACACCCCGCGACCAGCAGCGCCGCAAGGCCACAGGTCAGCGCCTGAAGCACCCGTGAGCTGCGCATTGACGGTATCTCCCCACGAAACGATGACGTTTACGGCAAATCCTAAGCCGGGGAGCGGCCAGGTGGATACACGGTGTCGGCCACTCGTTACGGCCCTGTGAGCGCGCCGTTCCCGTGCTCAGGCGCCGGTTTCGGGCTCCACCTCGATGGTGGTGACTCCCCTCACCTCGGACTCGGCCCGGCCTCCGGTCAGCTCGGCGAGGCGGACCTCGAAGCCGGGCAGTTCGGCCTCGGGCAGCGCCACCTCGATCCGGACCCGCTCCTCGTAGGCGACATCCCTGACGGTGATGGAGGAGTCGCGCAGGTCGCTCTCCAGCCGACCGCCGAGGACGTAGTCGGCGAACACGTCCACCACCAGGAGTCGGCGCCGCTCCAGCAGGCCCAGTTCCTCGACGGCGGCGGACACCGCGTTGCCGTAGGCGCGGATGAGCCCGCCCGCGCCCAGCTTGGTCCCGCCGAAGTAGCGGGTGACCACCGCCACCGTGTCGGTGATCCTCCGGTGGCGGAGCACCTCCAGCATGGGCACTCCGGCGGTCCCGGCGGGTTCGCCGTCGTCGCTGGACCGCTGGACTCCTCCGTCGTCGCCCAGCACGTAGGCGGTGCAATTGTGATTGGCGCTCCAGTGCTCCTTGCGGCGCTCGGCGATGAACGCGCGGGCGGCGTCCTCACTGTCCACCCTGGCCATGGCGCAGACGAACCGGGACTTCCTGATCTCGATCTCGTGTTCGCCGCCGCGCTTGATCGTTCTCATGTCGCCTGTTCAGAAGGGTTCGTGGTGGGACGCACCAGTCTGCCATCCCTGAGGGGGCCGGCCTCCTCCCGCACGGTCTGCTGGTACGGTCCCCTCACCGGAGGGGCCCAGGAGCGCCGGGAGAGCCCGCACAGCGGGGGCCGGGCGCACGGGCGCGCCCTCACGAGGGCGGCGCCGACCCTCCGCCCACACCACAGTTGCCGCACTCGTAGTTATCCCACATGCACTTTGGGTAACGTTGCGGACAGCCACAGCACTGATCCCCGGGGAGTCCCGACATGCGCACCACGCCACCCGTCGTCGGTCTGGTCCTGACCGCCCTTCTCGCCACCGGGTGCGCTCAGGGCGCGCCCTCCACAAGTGACGGGGCGACCTCCACGGACAACCCCGCCGCCCAGCCCACCACCGCCCCGAGCGTGACCGCTTCGATCTTCCTCCCGCCGGGCGAGAGCGCCGGGGCGATCACCTACGACGAGACCGCGGTACCCGAGGGCGCCACCGCCGACGTCCAGGTCCGTGTCCAGGACGGTTCCACATTCGTGCAGTTCACCGGGACCGGCCTGGAGGCGGACCGGGACTTCGGCGCCCACGTGCACACCCGCCCCTGCGGTGACGACCCCGCCGACGCGGGGCCGCACTACCAGAACGAGGTCGACCCGGCGGCGAAGGACGACGAGCCCTCCACGGACCCCGAGTACGCCAACCCGGAGAACGAGGTCTGGCTGGACATGACCACCGACAACAGCGGCAACGCCTTCGTCACCTCGACGGTGGACTGGGAGTTCCGCGAGGGCGAGGCGCACTCCCTGGTGCTGCACGACGAGCACACCGCCACCCACGAGGGGCACGCGGGCACCGCCGGGGACCGCCTCGCCTGCGTGACCGTCGAGTTCTGACGCCCGCGGTCGGCCCCGGCGGCGGGGCTCAGTCCGGCAGCACCCTGCGCAGCACCACCTTCTCCGCGAGCGCCCAGGTCGTGGAGGCGAACAGGTAGATCCCGGCAGCCAGCGGCACGAACGCGGCGATGACCACGGTCATGAACTGCATGTAGGACAGCGCCGCGAGCATCGGGGGCTGCGCGGGGTTCTCCCGCATCATCGGAAGCACCACGTAGCGGCGGTTGGCCCAGGCCACCAGGGCCAGGAGGACCAGCAGCGCCGCGAAGACCGGCGGGACCAGGAGCCCCTCGACGCTGGCGACCAGGGTGGAGCCCAGTTCGATACCGCCGAAGGTGTGCGCGAGCAGGGGCTCCTCCCCCGGTCCGGCACCGATGAACAGCCCGTACAGGGCCACGACCAGCGGGATCTGCACGAGGCCGGGCAGGCAGCCCGCCAGCGGCGAGGTGCCCGCCTCCGTGTAGACCCGGCGCTGTTCTGCGAGCATCCGCTCGGGGTTCTTGCCGTGGCGTTTGGTGATCTCCGCGAGCCTGGGCGCGATCCGGGCGCGCTGCTTCTCCGCGCGCACCTGGGCCACCCCCAGCGGCAGGAGCAGGAGGCGGACGGCGACGGTCAGGCCGACGATCGCCAGTCCTGCGGCCAGGGCGCCCGTGAGCGGTGTGAGAGTGGTGGTGAGGGCGGCGAGGACCGCCGAGAGCATGCTGATGACGGCCGCGATCGGCCCGAAGGTGTACAAGGTCGGGACCCTTCGTCTGGGTGGGAAGTTCAGACGTCAGGCCGCTCGGAGCCGAGCCACGGCACGGGCGTGCGTGGGCACAGCGGCGTGCGTGGGCACGCGTCGGGGCGTGGTCAGCGAGCGGCCGGGAGGGCCCCGCCGGGTGCTCGGGGACGCGGTCTGCCCGCCGCGTCGGGGTCGCACAGGGTGAGGACGGGGAGTTTCCTGGCTCTGCGGCGCATCGCGTGCGCCGAGCCGGTGGCGGTGTCGCCCACCGGCCACAGGGCCGTGCCGCGCAGGGCCAGCCAGGTCAGGGCCACGCCGACCGCCACGACCAGCAGGGTCAGGGCGCCGCTCTCCATGCCGGGGAGCGGGAGGTCGACGGGGAGGAAGCCGAGGGTGAGGAACTCGAAGAAGGGCAGCAGGTACTGCACGCGTCGCCCTCCCTTCCCGTCCGATGGCACTCATGGTACCCAGTCGCCACCAGGCCGGCGAAGGGCCCCTTCACCCCGCGAGAAATCCGCCGACACTCCGTTGCGGCTCCCCACCTTTCGCGTGATCCTGTAGCTAAATGACACAGAGTAACCATCTCTGCACTCGGCAGCGCCCTTCGGTGCCCGGCCGGGTCTCCAGTACCTGTGTCCCAAGGGCTCGTGCGAGCCCGGTGAAAAGGGGAATCCCGTGCCGATCCGCCCTGCGAACCTCGCCACCATGTCCGCGACCATCGCCGGGGCCATCTCGGGGATGGCCAGCAAGGAGGAGACCGCCCCGGTCCTCGTCACCTTCGAGTCCGGCCACGAGCAGTCCGTGGAGAACGGCGGCTGCCGTGTTCTGGAGACCGGTCAGGGCGGGGTGGTCGAGATCGAGGGCGAGTCCCGGTTCGCGCTCTTCGCGGGCACCAGCTGCCAGGGCAGCCGCACCCTGGCCTCCGGTCAGGGATCCGTCCGCTTCGGCACCCCGGTCCTGGCCGGGGCCATCGTGATCGGTTAGGCGTTCCCCGCACGGATGCCGGGGACCTCGTCCGGAACGCGGTCGAGGACGTCCCCACGGGAGCGCAGCACCTCTCCGGCCGCGGCGTGTCCCAGGCTGAGCCGCCGGTCTGGTGCGAGGTCGTCGAGCAGCCCCGACAGGAAGCCGGCGGCGAAGGCGTCGCCCGCCCCGACCTCCTCCACGACGTCCACCGGCGGGGCGGGCACGAACACCGTGTCCGCCCCGTCGAAGCTCGTCGCCCCGTGCTCGGCGTCCTTGACCACCAGGGTGGGCACCTCCGGGAGGATCGCCCGGACGTCCTCCGCCGCCGGGGTGCCCCAGAGGCGTTCGGCCTCGTCGCGGCCGACGAACACCACGTCGGCGCGGCGCGCGAGGTCCAGCAGGACCGGCCCGGCCTCACGGGCCTCCCACAGGGCGGGCCGGTGGTTGACGTCGAAGGAGCGCAGCGCCCCGTTCCCGGACCTGCGGTCGAGGAGCTCCCGGACCAGCGCGGCGGCGCGTGGGGAGAGCGCTGAGGTGATCCCGGACAGGTGCACCAGCCTGGGCCCCCGTGACCACACCTTCTCGGCGTCCACCACGGACATCGTCGAGGCGGCCGACCCCTTCCGGTAGTAGAGGACCCCGGCGCCGCCGGGCGCGGTGTCCTTCACGTACAGCCCGGTGGGGAGCACCGGGTCCACCTCCACGCCGCGCACGTCCACCCCGCAGCGGGCGACGGAGTCGGTGACCATCCGTCCGAAGGGGTCCGCCCCCACCCGGCTCACCCAGGCGGAGCGGTGGCCGAGCCGGGCCAGCGCCATGGCCACGTTCGACTCGGCGCCACCGGTGCCCACCGTCAGGCGGGCGCCCTCAGCGAGGGCCTCGGGGGAGGTGAGCACCGCCATGGTCTCCCCCACGCAGACCGCGTCGATCCTGGTCATCGGGTGTTCCTCCGAAGGGATCGGCCGGGGAGGCGGTCGGTGCGGCGCCCGTCCCGGACGGTGAACTCTCCGGCGATCATGACGTGCTCGATGCCCACCGGGGTCTGACGGGGTTCCTCGTAGGTGGCCCGGGCGTGGACGGTGTCGGGGTCGAACACGACCAGGTCGGCGACGCCTCCGACGTGGATGCTCCCCCGGTCGACGAGGCCGAGGCGCAGGGCGGGCCGCGAGGTGAGGTGCCGGACGCACTCCTCCAGGCTGAGCAGCCCGAGTTCGCGCACGTAGTGGCCCAGGTAGTGGGGGAAGGTGCCCCAGCCGCGAGGGTGGGGGCGTTCCCCGACGAGGATGCCGTCACTGCCCGCCGTGTGCGAGCCGTGGCGCATGATCGTGCGGATGTTCTCCTCGTTGCCGACATGGAGGAGGCAGCCGCTGCGCAGCTCGTCGGCGATCAGGAGGTCGACGAAGACCTTCCCGGGGGCCTCGTCGCGAACCCGAGCGAGGTCCGAGACGGAGGAACCCACCGCCCAGGACAGGGCGGGGTCGGCGGTCCCGGTGACCACGAGGGTCGTCCAGTCCATGGGGGCGCCGTGGTTGCCGTCCGTGCCCTCCACCTCGATCTCCCGCAGGACGCGGGTTCGGATGGCGGGGTCCCGCAGGCGTTCGAGGGTGGCCGCGGTCCCGCCCTCCTGGACCCAGGAGGGCAGGGGGGCAGCGAGGTAGGTGGCGCTGGCCCGGTAGGGGTAGGAGTCGAGGGTGACGTCGAGGCCGTAGCGGACGGTGGCCTCGTCGATGGCGTCGAGCACCTCGGGGGCGCGGCCCCTGTTCTGCGGGAAGTTCACGTGGCAGTGGGCCAGATGGAGGGGCACCTGGGCGCGGCGGGCCACCTCCAGGCACTCCTGGTAGGACTCCACCACGCGCGAACCGTAGTTGCGGTGGTGGGGGCAGTAGTAGCCGCCCGCCGCGCGGACGGGTTCGAGGAGGGCGACGATCTCGTCGTCGCTGGCGTACATCCCGGGGGTGTACGTGAGCCCTGCGGAGAGCCCCTGCGCGCCCTCGGCCATGCCCTGGGCGATCATCGCGCGCATGCGGTCGGTCTCGGCCTCGGTGGCGGGGCGGTCGTCGTTGCCCACGACCGCCATGCGGACGTTGCCCTGGGGGACGAGGTAGGCGGCGTTGGTGGGGGACCCCCGGTCGATGAGGTCCAGGTACTCGCCGACACCGCGCCAGGAGTAGTCGAGGTCGGGCGTCCCGTTCCACGCGGCGATCTGTTCACGGACGGCGTCGGCGGTGGCGTCGGTGACGGGCGCGTAGCCGAGCCCGTCCTGGCCGAGCACCTCCAGCGTGACGCCCTGGAGGACCTTGGCCTCGTGGGCGGGGTCAGCGAGCAGGGCGAGGTCGGAGTGGGCGTGCATGTCCACGAACCCCGGGGAGACGGCGAGGCCGCTCACGTCGATGATCTCGCCGGTGCTCCTGGCGCTCCCGGGTGGGACGATGTGGCTGATGCGGCCGTCACGCAGGACGAGGTCGGCGAGGCGGGAGGGGCCGCCGGTGCCGTCGATCACCCGTCCCCCGGCGAGTACGGTCTCGGGCTGCACTGTTCCTCCGTTCGGGGTCCCCGACACCCGGTTCGGCGTCTCCGCCGTCGGAGTGTCAGTGTGGCCCAAGATACGCTTCAGTAAAGATAATTGGTAACTTTGTTGCCAATAAATGTGTTCGCGGACCCGCGTGACCACACGATCCCCGGCGCGCGCAGGAGCACGCGAGACCCGACCGAAGGAGACGCATGTCCAAGAAGGCGGTCCAGACCGACCAGGCCCCCGCTCCCGCCGGTGCCTACAGCCAGGGCGTCGTCGCGGGCGGCTTCCTGTACACGGCCGGGTTCGGCCCGCAGGACCCCGAGACCGGCGAGGTGGCGCCGACCGTGGGCGAGCAGACCACTCGGGTGCTCGCCAACGTCGCGGCCGTACTCGCCGAGCACGGCCTGACCCTGGACGACGTCGTCAAGGCCACGGTCCACCTGGAGAACCTCAAGGCGGACTTCCCGGAGTTCAACGCCGTCTACGAACAGCACTTCACCACCCCCTACCCGGTCCGCACCACCGTGGGCTCCGACCTGGCCAACATCCTGGTCGAGATCGACGTCGTCGCCAAGCTCCGAGACTGACCGGTCGCCTCGGTCCGCCTCCCGGTCGCGGCCCGATCCGCGCCCCGGCCACCCGTTCACCGCACGGTGCACGGTCCCCCGGGACGCACCTCGTCGACCGGCCGCCCCCGACACCGGCTCCCCGGGGGCGGCCGGTTCCACCGTGTCGGCCCCTTCGCGCGGCTGCCAGAGCGTCCGCGCCGGACGTCCTCCCAGGCCCTCCCTGTGTCATCAATCCGCGAGGCCGCCACGGACCGGGCCACGACGGCGTGCCCGCACCACGAGGTCGTGGACGGTATGGACGGTCCCGTCCAGCGTCTGCTCCGAGGGCCGCGCCTCGTTGACGATCACGTCCCACTCCCCCTCCATGAGAGCGGCGGTCACCGCGTCACCCTCGTAGAACAGCTCCGGGTACGGCGGACGCGGCACCCCCGTCTCCAGGTCCCTGGGGTGGTGGGCGACCACCAGGAGCTCCCCGCCTGGCACCACCGCCGCCGCCAGGTCCGCGAACAGCAGCGCCCGGGGGTTCGGATACAGGTGCATGAACTGGACCGTGACCAGCTCGTACTCGGGGGTCGGCGGGGCCCACCGGGTCACGTCCGCGCGCAGCCAGGTGATCCGGTCCGCAACCCCCGCGCCCGCCTCCACCGCGTGCGCGGCCGCACGGTCCAGCGCCACGGACGAGATGTCCACGGCCGTCACCCGCCAGCCCCGTGCGGCCAGCCACAGGGCGTCCGCGCCCTCACCGGCGCCGACGTCCAGCGCCCGCCCGGGCTGGACGCCCTCGATCTCGCTGACCAGGTGCCGGTTCGGCCGTCCGCTCCAGATCCGGTCTTCGGAGCGGTACCGGTCGTTCCAGAAGTCCTCGCCCATCTCCTCGGGCAGGGAACCGTACTCGTCGGTCATGTGTCGACCACCTCCTCCCCCACTCTGCTCAGCGCGGTGCGGTGATGCGAGTTCCCTTGCCGAACCCGCAAAGGAGTCACACAAAAGGGGATGAGAAGACGGTCCGGATATTCACCGGAATCTCAGAACTGATCCCTATTCGCACGTGTCCCACGAGACGTCCACAATTCCCCCACTGAGACCTCAAGGAACAACAGAAATGATCATCTGGCGCGGCTGGGGCATTCTGGTCCTACTCATCGCTGCGGCCATCGCCGTTCCCTGCGGCATCGTCGCCGGGCACCTCATGGGCTCCCAGGCCTCCGGCCTCGGCGGAGCCGTGGGCTGCGTCCTGGCCGCCGTGGCCGTCTACTTCGTGGGCCAGAGGCTGAACGCCCCCAAGCAGGCCTTCGACCCGGCCACCGGACAGCCCGTCCGACACCGCAACGCGCACACGCTCTTCTTCGTTCCGATGCAGTACTGGGCGTTCATCCTGCCGGTCGTCGCCGTCGGCATCGCCGCCACGGCCTTCCCGCTCTGACACCCCCGTGAACCCCCGGGTCGCCCCCCGGCCCGGGAACGCCCCCACCCCTCCCCTGCCTGGGAGGGGCGGGGGCACCTCTTCAGTAAGCCTCCGGCTCCGGCTCGCCGAAGTCTCTCAGGCACAGCTCCAGCAGGGCCAGGACCCGTTCCTTGAGCTGTTCGCGGTCGTGCGCGCGCAGCGCCGCCGCCCCCTCCACGCGCCGCACCCGGCCCACCCCCAACAGGACCGCGGCGACCAGCGACGCGTGCACGCGCGCGTCGGGGCCGCCCAGGTAGACGGCGAGGGGATCGATCAGCGCGCTCTTGAGCCGCCCCTGGTAGACCGACTGGAGGTCGGGATCACCGGCGGAGTCGTCCAGTGACAGCTGCAACGGGGTGCCCTCGCCGTGCAGACGGCCCACCGAGTGCTCCGCCAGCCGTTCGGTCAGGTCCTCGGGGGAGCCCTCCTCGATGAGCCGGGGAAACACGCCGTCCTCGCGCAGGATCTCGGTGAGCAGACCGGCCTTGGAGCCGAAGTAACGGTTGATGAGCGCGACGTTCACCCCCGCGTGGGACGCGATCTTGCGCGAGGACACCGCGCCGTACCCCTCACTGGTGAACAGTGTCTTGGCGCTGGCGAGAATGCGCTCCCGTGTCGCCTCACGGCCACGCGTCGGCGCCTCCGCGCCGGCTCCGGTCTGTTCCGGACGCTCCATCTGCACACCCCTTGGCGGCCGCGATCGGGCTTTCAGTACTCCAGGTTGACACCTCGGTACACCCCACGCATACCGGAAGCGCCCGAGAGATACCGATTTGACAGGTCAACAGCGTTTACATATACCTGACGTGGATGCTTGCCCCCGGTGTGCGTGCCGCGGGGCTTTCGTGCGTCCGGAATCGGGGGCCTCATGGAACAGTCAGTACAAGGGACATCCACCACCCGGGGCTCCTCCCCCGGGACCGCCTCCCCCCAGGACCTCCCGGCCCCCGCACCACTTCCCGAACCCACACCCGAGTACCCCTCGCGCCCGGTCGTACGGCGGATCATGGTCGGGCTCGTCCTGGCGATGCTCACCTCGATGCTCACCAACTCGATCATCGGTACGGCGCTGCCCACGATCATGGGCGAGCTCGGCGGACAGGACCGGCTGGCCTGGGTGGCGACCGCCGCCCTGCTGACCATGACCGCCTCCACCCCCGTGTGGGGCAAGCTCTCGGACATCTGGGGGCGCAAGCTCCTCTTCCAGATCGCCCTCGGCATCTTCATCGTCGCCTCGCTCGCGGCGGGATTCGCCCAGGACATCAACTGGCTGATCGCCGCCCGGGCGCTCCAGGGCCTCGGTGTCGGCGGCCTGGCCACGCTGCCCAACATCATCCTCGGCGACGTCGTCTCGCCCCGTGAACGCGGTCGCTACAGCGGCCTGATCGGCATGGTCTTCGGTGTCTCCACGGTGCTCGGGCCGCTGGTCGGCGGGTTCCTGGTGGACAGCCCCCTCGGCTGGCGCTGGTGCTTCCTCATCACCGTGCCGCTCGCGGTCGTGGCCTTCGGCGTCATCCAGTTCATGTTCCGCATGCCGTTCACGCCGCGCCAGCGGCCCACCGTGGACTGGCTCGGCGCCGGGCTCATCTTCAGCGCCGCCAGCACGGTCATCGTCCTGCTCAGCCTGGGCGGCACACAGATCCCGTGGAACTCCCCGGCCGCGTACGCCATGGGTGCCGCCGCGGTGCTGCTGACCGTCGCGGCGGTCCTGGTCGAGAGCCGGGCCAAGGAACCGATCATCCCCACCCGCCTGTTCCGCGACCGCACGTTCGTGCTGGCCTCGGCGGGCTCCGTCACCGTGGGCATGATGATGTTCGGCCTGATCATCTACATGCCGCAGTACCTCCAGATGGTGCACGGCATGAGCCCGACCGTCTCCGGGCTGATGACCCTGCCGCTGGTGGCCTCGTTCCTGCTCACCTCGATCGGCTCCGGATTCGCGATCAGCGGTTCCGGCCGGTGGAAGGTCTACCCCGTCGTCGGCATGGTGCTCTGCGTGATCGGGTTCACCGTGCTGAGTCTGGCCCAGTTCGACCCGGGGCTGACCACGGTGGTCGTGGGACAGATGCTCGTGGGCCTCGGGTTCGGCCTCAACATGCAGATCCTGCTGCTGGCCACCCAGAGTGCGCTGCCGGTAAGGGACATGGCCTCCGGGACCGCCTCGGTCACCTTCTTCCGCAACCTGGGCGGGGCCATGGGGGTGGCGGCCTTCGGCGCCGTCATGGTGAGCCGTCTCAACGCCGAACTCGCCTCGGCCGCGACCTCCGCGCAGGAGGCCCTGGCCCTGGACACCGCCAACGGCACCGACTCGGGTGCCCGGGAGCTGACGGTGGGGCTGGAGCAGGCGGCGGAGTCCGCCCAGGGCTCCCCTGAGCTGGTGCACTCGCTGCCCGGCCCCGTCCGCGACGTGGTCGTGGGCGCCTTCGACCACGCCATGCAGGGGGTGTTCGTGGCCGGAGTTCCCATCGCCGTGCTGGGTCTGGTCGCGGTCTCGTTCATGAAGGGCGTGCCGCTGCGCGGTGGCGGGCCGAAGCGGGCCCCGCGGGCTCAGAGGTAGCGGCGGAAGCCCGCGGCCGAGGTGTCGAAGCCCAGGGCGGCGTAGAAGAGGTGCGCCCCCTGGCGGCTCTCGTGCGAGAGCAGCTCCACCTTGTAGCAGCCCGCGCGCGCGGCACGGTCCAGAGCGTCCTCCATGAGCGCCCGGCCGATGCCCTGGAGCCTGGTGTCGGGGTCGACGACGAGGTTGTCGACCACCGCCCAGGGCTGGGCGTCGTGGGTCAGGTTGGCCACCGTCAGCAGGTCCAGGGTCCCGATGATCTGGCCCCGGCGCTCCGCCACCAGGACGGTGCGGTCGGGGTCGTTCTCCATGCGGGTCCAGGCGCGTACGGCGGCGGAGGACATGCGAACATGAGCGCTCTGCGTGTGGGTGGTGTCACCGAGTTCGCGCAGGAGACGCAGAATCGCACCGAGGTCGGACCGAATGGCCGCGCGGATAATCATGGCTGTCGGCATCGTAGCCGACGGCCTGCGACAAGGCGGACGTCACCCTACAACTCACCACAAAACACCAAGGGCGGGACCGGCCGGTCCCGCCCTGGTGACACACCTGACGACGCCGGTGCGGAGCCCGGTACGGCGCCGCGTCAGGGCTTGCGGATGACCCGCACGCCCTCGTCGTTCGCGGGCGGGTGCTGCTGTCCGCCCTCGGGGCGACGGTACACGCCGGTGATACCCGGGTCACCCCCGGCCTCCTCGGCGGGCGGAGCCGACGGCGCCTGCTGCGGGCCGCTCGGCTGCTGGTGCGCCTGCTGCCCCGGGGCCGGGGCGTCGAAGCGGGCACCCTGCGGGGGCTGCGGGGCGGCGACCCTGGGCTCGCCGCCCTTGCCCTCGTCACGCCTCGGTCCCTGCTGGACCTCCGGTTCGGGAGACTCCTGCTGTCCCTGCTCGGGCTTGGGCAGCGGCTGGATGCGCACGGTGGCGTGGTCCGGCTCCTGCTGGAGCGGGGGAAGCTTGGTGGTGGCCTCCTCCTTCTTCTCCGGCTGGGCGGGCCTGGGGGCTTCGGGAGCCTTGGGAGCCTCGGCGGCCTTGGCCTCCGGAGCCTTGGCCTCGGGTGCCCTGTTCTCCGGCTTGACCGCGGGCTTGGGCCGCACCGGGTTCTGCGGGCCCGAGTTCGGCTGACCCTTGGGGGCCTCGGCCGGAGCGGGGGCCGTCTCCTCGCGGGACAGCCCCGTCTCCAGGGCACCGGCCTTGTCCTCGGCCGCGACCAGGTCGGCCAGCGTGGAGTGCATGTCCTTCAGGCGGCGCAGCGCCTCGGCGTGCGTGGCCGTCAGCGTGGCCAGACGACGGTCGGCCGTGTCGTGGATCTTCTTGGCGCGGGCCTCGGCCTCGCTCAGGCGGCGGTCACCCTCCTGCTTGGCCTGCTCACGGAGCTGGTCGGCCTCCTTCTTGGCACCGCCGACCATCTCGTTGGCCTCGGAACGCGCGGAGGAGACGATCCGCTCGGCGTGCTCCTCAGCGTCCTTGCGGTGCTTGGCGACCTCCTCCTGGGCCTTCTTCTGGGCCTCCTTCACCTCGGACTCGACCCGGGAGCGACGCTCCTTGGCCTCTTCCTCGGCGATGCGGAGGATCTCCGCCATGCGCTCGCTGATCTGCTCGTGCTCAGGCTTGACCTGGGCCTTCTCGCGGGCGATCGCGAGGTCGCGCTTGTACTGCTCCAGTTCGTCGTCCATGCGCTGGAGGCGCTCACGGAGATCCTTGAACTGGTTGTCCATTCGGACGTAGTAGTCGTCGACGTGCGCCTTGTCGTAGCCGCCCTTGCGCACCGTCGGAAAACGGTCTTGTTGCAGTCCGCCGCCCGGCAACATATCGCTCATGTGCCTTTCATGTCCTTAACACCGTTGCTGCGCGTCGCAGGTGGTGAGAGATGGTGAGAGTTGCCCCGTACCCATGTGTCGTCGAAGCACCCGTCGAACCGTTCGGTCTGGTTCGCCCGCGGATGTCCGTTGTCGAGCTCCGGCTCGGCACGATGAGGGGCACCGGCCGAGAGCGGAGCGTGAAGCCGTGGACACCGTCCAAACGACCAAGGTAGACACGCGCTGCGCCGAGGCGTCAAGAGCCCCGGCGCGTACATCGCCGTGCGGACCCTGGTCACGTTCTTACTAAGGTATGCGCGATCATCCCCGTACGGGGGCGTAGCGGTCAACTTCCTGCCCTCTCGCCCCAGGGGACATAAAGCGAGAGGACCCACGCATGGACAGCGAGACGGACGGATTCGGCATGGAGCCGCGCCCGGGCGCGAGGATCGGCGGGGCGCCCTTCGGCGAGCCGGAGATCCATCCCACAGCCTGGATCGCCCCGGGTGCGGTGGTGGTGGGACGCGTCCGTCTGGGCGCCGAGAGCAGCGTCTGGTACGGATCGGTCCTGCGCGCGGACACCGAGGACATCGTGGTCGGCGATCGGGTCAACATCCAGGACCAGTGCGGCCTCCACTCCGACCCGGGACAGCCCGCCGTCCTGCATGACGACGTGAGCCTGGGGCACAAGGCGATGGTGCACGGCGCCATCGTCGAGGAGGGTGCGCTCATCGGCATCGGCGCGATCGTCCTGGGCGGGGCGAGGGTCGGCCGGGGCGCGCTGGTGGCGGCGGGTTCGCTGGTCGCCCCGGGCAAGGTCGTTCCCCCGAACACCCTGTGGGCCGGGCTCCCCGGCAAGGTCGTCCGGGAGCTGAACGACGACGACCGCCTCGTGCTGGAGCACACCCCCACCGCCTACGCCGCCTACGCCGTGCAGCACCAGGACGTCGTCTGGCGCTGATTCCTCCGGACGCGGCGGAGCCCGGTGCGCGGAGGGAGCCGCGTACCGGGCTCGGGCGTGCGGAGATGAGCCTTTCGGACGAGGCTCCTCGCCCGTGGACCGGGTTCGGGGAGGAGAAGAGCCCGCGAGCCGGGGGAGCGGTCCTCGAAGCCTCTGTCCTGTCCTCCCGGGTCCTCGGACGACGCCCCCCAACACCGCGCACCGACGTCTTGGGGGCGACTGGACCTGTGGCTCCCCCGCCGTCGGAACGGCGGACGGTGCCCGGCCGACCGTGACTCGCCTGGGTGAGATCCCACATCCCCTCTCCCCAAGGGGATGTGGGGCACTGGCTAACCCGGATGATCCCGGTACTGGCCCACAAGAGTCATGCGCTCCGGGGTCCCGCGGCCGTAGCCTGGTAGTCCTCTCTCCTTGTGGGATCGGTTCCGTCGCGCCGCGCCCGCATCGCCCCGGCGCACGGGGTTGCCGTCCTGTCCTGCGACACCGGTGCCCCGGGAGGTGAGTGGTGGTGAACCGCCTGGGAGCGAACGGGCTGAGTGTGTGCGACCGGCTCCACGACCACGTCGCGCTCGACGAGATCGAGCTGTACGCCGAGGTCCTCATCGCGGTGGCCGACACCGACCACAGGCTCAGTCCAGCCGAGATCGACCGGGCACTGGGCCTGACCGGGCGCTACCTGGTCGGCGACCAGCCCGGCGGAGACGGTGTCCGGGAGGCCGACACCGCCGAGAAACCACCGGTCTCGCCGACCGAAACCAGCGCGTCGGACGAGGGTGTCCGGCACGCCGCACCCGGCCCCACCGGCACTCCCGTCAGGAGGAAACGGCCGCGTCGCGGAGCCGTTCCCGAGCAGCCGTCCGAGGTCAGGTACGCCAGTCCGGTGCCCCCGGCCCGTGACGGCCATCGCCCGCCCACCTTCGTCGTGCCGGTCCAGGGCGGCGTCCAGGGCGGTTCCTCGGCATCGCATCCGCTGTGTGACGTGGTCCTGCCGCACTTCGTCCCCTGGCGGGCCTGGCACCTCTGAGGTCACACCCGCCCCCACAGCCTCCGTTTCGGAAACAGAATCATCCGAAATCGGCCTGATCCGGCCACGTTCGTCCCGCTCCGCGCCGACTCGTACTGGGTACTGCTCCTTCAGGGCCCCTCAGCCCACAGAACGGCCAGCAGCCCCTTCAGGAGCCGAGATGCACGCAGGACCCGACAGGCCGGAACGCGAGGTGGAGCGCCCGGACTCACGCGCCCCCGCCGACCGTCATCCCCGCCGCGTGAGCGAACCCGACAACGCGCGCCGCGTCACCCTCACTGTCGCCCTCGTGGTGACCTTCCTTTTCCTCCTGGTCACGGCCGGAGGCATCGGCTGGTTCCTGGCCAACGGCACCGGGAACGGGACGGGACCCGGGGAGGACACCGCCTCGGACGGCACCGCCGGGGAGACGGAGCCGCCCACGGGCTCCGGGCCTCCGCCCGGCGACGAGGGCACCGTCACCGACTCCAGGGCGGGGCTCGCCTACCTCCTGCCCGGCGAGGGGTGGGCCCGGCTCGGCGACGACCAGGTTCCGGCGGAGTACTCCTCGTACACGGTGTACGGCTCCGAGGACGATCCGGACGCCATCATCGTCACCGGCACCGAGGATCTCGGCCCCCTGGAGCCCATCGCGGCCACCGGCCTGTCCCTGGCCACGGAGATGGTCGGTGAGCTGGTCACCGGGGGCGCGGACCTACGCATCGAGCCCTCCGGGGAGACCACCCTGGACGACCGCCCCGCCTTCGGCGCCACCCTGGGCGACGCCTCCGACGAGGACGGCGGCTACGGTCGGTTCCTGGTGGTCCAGGTGACCGACGACCGGGGCGCGTTCATGCTCGGCCTCAACACCAGCGGCGGCGAGGACGCCACAGCCGGGATCGACACGGCCTTCGACTCCCTGGGCACCGTCTGAGCACTCCCCCGCAAGGCCCCCCGGACGTTCCGCGGTGCCCCGGTCCAGGGCGCCGCGGGACAGGGAGGCCCTCGGACAAGCCGCCCGTGACCCGGCACGCGGCTCCGCACGCGGTCCCCGGAGCACCGTTCGAGGGTCGGTCAGAACGGGATCACCGCGCGGAGCAGGAAGCCGCCGTCCCTGGTCCTGGCCCGGGACAGGGTTCCCCCAGCCAGGGCGACCCGCTCGGAGAGGCCCGCCAGTCCGTTGCCGTCGCTGCCCCCGGGCGTCCGCGCCCTCGCGCTGTCGTTGTGCACCTCCACGACCAGGCCCCTCGACACGTTCGCGCCGTCCCTGGTGAGCCGGAAGCTGATCTGGCATTCTCGCGCGTCACTGTGCCGCAGGACGTTCGTGGCGCCCTCGCGGACCACCCAGGCGGCCAGCCCGGCGACCTCCGACGGGAGTTCCAGGCCCTCCAGGCCGGTGACCACGGTCCGCGTTCCACCCGAGTCCAGGACGGCGCCGACCGCCGCCACCTCCCCCTCCAGGTCAGCCTCCCGGTCACCGCTCACCGCGGACCTCATCTGCTGGAGCGCCTGCCCCGCCAGCCCCTGGACCTCGGCAATCTCGGTGAGGGCCCGGTCCGGGGCCCGGTCCACGAGCCGCCCGGCCAGCTGCGCCTTGACCGCCAGCGCGGAGAGGCTGTGGCCCAGCAGGTCGTGCATGTCCCGCGCGAAGCGGAGCCGTTCCTGGGTCACCGCGAGCTGGGCGCGGGCCCGCTGTCCGGCGACCGCCTCGCGGCTGATGTCCCAGAGCCAGATCGTGCCGAAGGTGCTGAAGAGGAAGGTCAGGGCCACGATCACCGCCAGCAGCCAGACCAGTCCGTAGACGAGGGGGTTGAATCCGTTCGGTTCGAGGACCGCGGAGAAGGTCGGGATCAGTGGCAGCGGCGCGAACAACAACAGGACGGTGACCACCACGCCGGGCCAACGCGTGGTGAAGAGGATTCCGGTCCCCCACCAGGCGCCCATCATGATCAGCGCCACGGCTGGGTTGTTCAGGAACACCGCGCCCATCAGGAGCAGCACCACGGAGAGCCAGAACAGGCCCGGACTGGGTCTGCGGTTACCATCCAGCCGCTCCCGGAGCAGGCGGATGAGCAGACCCGCGACCACCACGGTGAGCAGCGTGCCGACCACCGAGGACCAGAGCGGAAGACGGTACTCGGCGCTGCCGACGAGATCCATGAGGGCCAGCACCACGAGCAGCAGGCTGTTGAAACCGATCAGAGCCATGATGATCCGCCGGGAGAGACGGACCCGCCGGTCGTTGGCCAGGTCGTTGAGCAGTTCCGTGTCGGCTTCCTGCGGTGTCGTCTCCTCGGAGGGCTCGGGCGCGACCAGGGCCGTCGCGGGCACGGGGCCGCTCGGCGCCGGATACGCCCCGTTCTCGCTCGCCCCGTTCTCGCCCGCCCCGGCCAGCGCGGGTGCCGGGCCATCCGCCAAGGGAAGGGTGGCCCGCAGCAGAAAGCCGCCGTCGTCCGTCCGGGTCGCCTCCAGCGTGCCGCCGCCACCGGCGATCCGCTCGGCCAGACCTGCCAGACCGCTGTCGGACCCCACCCCGGACGGGGCACCCTCCCGGGCCCGGTCGTTCCTCAGCTCCACGACCAGTTCGCCGAGGCCGGGAGCGGACCCCGGCTCCTCCGTGAAGGCGATCCGGCAGTTCTGGGCGCGGCTGTGCCGCAGGACGTTGGTTCCGCCCTCCCGCACCACCCAGGCGGCCAGGGCCGCCGTGTCCGCCGGCGGGTTCAGGCCCGTCAGTCCGGTGACGGCGGTGACGGTCCCGTTGGCCTCCAGGACCGCGCGGACCGAGTTCACCTCCGCGTCGAGGTCGATGTCCCGGTACCCCCGGACCACCGAGCGCACCTGTCTCAGCGTGGTCCGCGCCAGTTCGTGGACCTGGCCGATCTCCCGCTCGGCCGCCTCCGGGTCGGTCCGCACGTGCCGTCCCGCCTGACCGGCGCCGATGCGCAGCGCGTCGAGCCGGTGCCACAGCAGCTCACGGATCTGGTTGGTGAAGCGGAGCCGTTCCCCGTCCACCGCCAGCTGGGCGCGGGCCTGCTGGCCCTCGGTCACCCGCCGGATGCCGTCCCACAGCCAGATCGTGTAGAGACAGCCGATCCACAGGAAGCCCGCCCAGAAGAGCATGATCAGGCCGTGCCCCGCCAGACTGCCGAGGATCCCCAGGGGGCCGCCGAGACCGCCCGGTCCGGGCAACAGCGCTGTCCGCATCGGCGTGACCAGCGCGTTCACCACCGTCACGGCGATCCCGCCACCCGTGAGGTACAACAGCTCGCGCCGGGAGGACAGGAAGGCGAGCAGCACCCAGGCCGAGGCGGCTATCCCGAGGACGCTCGGGGTGTGCCAGAGGAACAGGAACACGACCAGGAGCAGGGCGACGGTGCTCCGGTACAGGATCCGGTTCGGTCGGACTCTGCCGTCCAACCGCTCCCGGATCATGCGGAACATCGCCAGGGCGCACAGGACCGAGGCAACGAACAGTGCGACCGTGCGGACCACGGCGAGCCCGAGGACGTAGTCAGGCTGGCCGTCGAGGACGCCCCCGGCGTAGGGGAGGTCCACCAGGAGCCCGGTCCCGGCCCAGAAGGGAACCAGGAACGGGAACGCCGCCATGCTGTACAGGCAGTACAGTCGCGCCCGCCGGATCCTGCGCGCGAAACCCGCGCTCATCCCCGGTGGCGCGGGCGTCTCGGCGCCCCGGCCCGCCGGAGCCGTGGCACCACCGTTCTCCGGCGCCGCCACGGACGCCGCGCGCCCGCCCTGCTCCCCCACGTCCGCCTCCCGCTTTCCCCCGGCGCTTTTCACCGGACTCCAACGTAAGGGCGGAGCACCCCTCCACGACCGTTGTCCACAGGTCGGATCTCCTCCGGGCCCCATGCGCGGCGGAGCCGGGTGGCCCCGTCCCGGCCTCCCGACTCCGCCCCCTCGACCCGCTGCCTACGGCTGGCGGGGGTCCCACCTGAAGTAGCGCCGCACCAGCAGCGACAGCACCACGATCCAGGCCAGCATCACGGCGAGCGACGGGAGCGCACTGCCCCACAGGGCGGCGGCGCCCAGCGCCTCGGCGCCCTCGTACCCGCCGAACACGTCATAGCCGGTGTAGGCGGCCTGCGCCATCTCGGCCGCCGGGGCGACCGGAAGGAACTGGGCGACCAGGCGGACGGGCTCGGGCATCAGGTCGAGCGGGAAGAAGACACCGCCCGTGAGGAGGAGCCCCATCATGGGGACCACGGAGAACATCTGAGCCGACTCGGCGCTGCGCACCATGGGAGTGATCAGCAGGCCCACCAGGCTCATCGCGACCGCGCTCAGCAGCACCGCGGCCACCAGCATCACGGGGTCAGCGGGCAGGCTCCCGCCGAGCGCGGCGACCGCGCCGAGGATCAGGACCGACATCGCCAGGGAGAACAGGACGACGACCACCGTCACGCTGCCGAAGATCGCCGTCTGCGGGATCCCGCTCACCCGGAGCCGCTTGAGCACCAGGGCCTCACGGCGGGCGGCGAACACGTTGGAGGGATGTCCGATCCCCAGCATCAGGCCGATGCCGATGACGGCCGACGCCAGGGTGAGGTCGTGGGTGGTGAAGTCCCCGAAGACCGGAGCGCTGGGCGTGGACAGCAGCGGCATGAAGAGGATCAGCGGCATCACCAGGTACATCAGCGCTGTCTTGTACCGCACGAAGAGGGTGAACTCCGTGCGGGCCAGGCGCAGGGTCCGCTTCAGGGTGCTGGGAGAGGTCCGGTCAACGCTCGGGGCCGGGGGCCGGGTGGTGGTCGTGGTCATGGTGTCTCCTGGGTTCTGGTGCCGGGGTGTCGCGCGGCGGCGCGTGGTCCCGGTGACGGGGCGGGGTCGGAAGGGGACGGCCACTGGTGCCGCCGGGGTCCGTGCGGCACGCGCCGGACCCGCCTCCTCACGGGGTGACGAGGTCCGCGGCGCCGTCCGCGACCTGGAGGAAGACGTCCTCCAGGGAGGCGCCGCGCACCTGGAGGTGCTGGAGGACGACCCCCTGTTCGGCCGACCACGCGACCAGCGCGGCGACCGCGCGGTGGGCGCGCTCGGCCACGTCCCCGCCCGTGACGGTGTAGGTGGCCCACAACTCCTGGTCGCGGGTCTCCACCTCGATCGTGGCTCCGTCCACGTCGGGCAGGTCGGCCGTGCGCACGTCGCCGGGGAGCAGGAAGCTCACCCGGTCGCCCCAGCCCGCGAGCACCCCGGCCAGGGTGCCCTCCACCTGGATCTCACCCCGGTGCATGATGGCGAGCCGGTCGGCGAGGCGTTCAGCCTCCTCCAGGTAGTGCGTGGTGAGCAGGACCGCCACCCCGCTCTCCTTGAGGTCGTTGATGATCCGCCAGGTCTCGTGCCGCGCCTCGGGGTCCATACCGGTCGTGGGTTCGTCGAGGTAGAGGACCTCGGGCCGGGTCAGCAGCGCCGAGCCCAGGTCGAGACGGCGCTTCTGACCGCCGGAGAGCTGCCGGACGCGCAGGCCGCGCTTGTCCGTGAGGTTGACCAGGCGGAGGATCTCCTCGACGTCCCGGGGCGAGGCGGCGAGGTCGCTGGTGAGCCTGAGGCTCTCGTCCACACTCAGGTCCTCCAGGAGCCCGCTGCCCTGGAGGACGGCGTTGACCCTCTCCCGCACACCGGGGGGCTGACCGAAGGGGTCCTGCCCGAAGACACGGACCGTCCCGGAGCTGGGCCGCCGGAAACCCTCCAGCGTCTCGATGGTGGTGGTCTTCCCCGCGCCGTTCGTCCCGAGCAGGGCGAAGAGCTCGCCGGGCCGGATCTCGAAGGAGACACCCCGGACCGCCTCGAAGTCGCCGTAGTGCTGGTGGAGGTCGCTGACGACCACCGAGGGCCCCGTGGTCGACGTGGGGTCCTGGGTCGCGGCGGCCGGTCCGGTGTGCTCTGTCGTCGTCATGCCACCAGAGTCCCGCGAACCGGGCCCCGGCTGACAGACGCCGCTGTCACCCCTCGCCGATGACACTTCATCCGCCCCCGTCGCTGACAAATGTCATCCCGGGGCCCGTCCGCGTTCCGTCCCGCGGTTCCGGCCCCTCCGCCGGACCGCGGGAACACGGCCGCGTTCGTGCGTGCCCCTTCGTCAACTCACGTACGAGCGCGGCCGTCGCCGCCGGTCGGGGGCGCGCCCGTCCCCTCACAACGCGATGCCGGGCGCGACCCCTCGGCGGTCACCAACGTTCTACACGACTCGGACCGGGCGCGCCGGTGGAATACGGCAATTCCGACGGGTGGATTCCCGACACCCGAGCATTGGTTGCTTTCTTCTTGGGAAACATCGTCCCGAGGAAGCCATCCCGAGTCGCGCGCAGACCGAACGCTGGTACGAATGACACCACCCCACGACCTTCGGACACCGAGAACCCCGCACTGATCAGGGAAGACGGAAATCCTCACCGACCCCTCGGAAATACGACCCCCCGCCGAACACACGATCCGGGAAAGGTTTTACCGACACCTCCCAGGAATTCCTCCACTCCAAGAAAAACGCTGGTCAGGACCATGACTGGAAGGGACGATCCCGTCGTGAACCCGTTCCGGGACCAAGGACACCAATCACGTCCCGACCGTTTCCCACCGCTTGGCTCAGGCGGTGACCAGCCGGACCGCCGACTCCACCGCGGCGCGCTGCGGTGACAGGTCGGCCCCCTCGGGCAGGCGCGCGCAGGTGAGCCACAGGCCGTCCATGAGCACCATCAGCAGTTCCGCCGCCGCCTCCGGCTCCTGCCCCGGGGCGAGCTCACCTTGGTCCCTCGCGTACTCCAGGGCGACGCGGAGGTGCCCCCTGGCCTGGGCGTCCAGTTCGGCCAGCACCCCGGCGAAGACCGGATCCACGGCCGCGCGTGCGTAGAAGGCGGCCCAGATCCGCGTCTGGGCCCGGCGCCGCTCGTCGGTGGGGAGCAGGTCCAGGAGCACCTGCCGTAGCCCCTCAGCGACGGTGAGGGCCACCGGACCGACCCGGAACCGGCCGAAGCGCGCGGACACCTCCTCGACGGAGGCACGCAGCGCGAAGTGCAGCAGTTCGTCCTTGGTGGCGAACTCCCGTTGCACGGCGCCCACGGACAGCCCCGCCTCGGCGGCGACCACCCGCACGCTGACCCCTTCGAGTCCCTCCCGGGCGGCGATGCGGTGGATCGCCTCGGCGACCCGATCCCGTCGGGCTTCCCTGTCTACGACCTTCGGCACGGGGTCATTCTGGCACACCCCCGCTTTTTTGATACACCCGTATCGACTGGAGGACCCCTGCGAGGCCACCGGAAACGGGCTGGTCGGACCGGGGCCTGGCCACGCCCGACCCGGACACGCGAAGGGGCGGGGTGCGCGCGTGGCACCCCGCCCCTTCCCGAGCTCTGATCGCGGCCCTCACCGCACCGGGACCCACCCCGGCGAAGGACGGCTACTGGGCGTCGGCGGTCTCCTTCTCCTCGCCCGGGGCCGGGTTCTCACCCTTGACCGAACGCAGCAGCAGCTGGGAGACGTCGACGACCTCCAGCGACTCCTTGGCCTCGCCCGACGACTTCTTCTCGTTGATCGCGTCACCGAGCATGACCTGGCAGAACGGGCAAGCGGTGGAGACGGTGTCCGGGTTCGTGGTCAGCGCCTCGTCCACACGCTCGGTGTTGATGCGCTTGCCGATCCGCTCCTCCATCCACATGCGGGCACCACCGGCGCCACAGCAGAAGCCGCGCTCCTTGTGGCGGTGCATCTCCTGCGTCTTGACGCCGGGAACCTGCGCCATGATGTCGCGCGGGGGCGTGTACACCTTGTTGTGGCGGCCCAGGAAGCACGGGTCGTGGTAGGTGATGTTCTCGTCGATCGAGTTCACCGGGGTGAGCTGCCCCTCCTCAACCAGCTTGGCCAGGAGCTGGCTGTGGTGGATCACCTCGTAGGTGCCGCCCAGCTGCGGGTACTCCTTGGCCAGCGTGTTGAAGCAGTGCGGGCAGCTGGCCACGATCTTCGTGACCCCGGCCTCGTTGAGCGTCTCGACGTTCTGCTGGGCCAGCATCTGGAAGACGTACTCCATGCCGAGGCGGCGCGCCGGGTCACCGGTGCAGGCCTCCATGCCGCCCAGCACGGCGAACTTCACGCCCGCGATGTCCAGCAGCTCGGCGATGGCCTTCGTGGTCTTCTTGGCGCGGTCCTCCAGGGCACCGGCGCAGCCGACCCAGAACAGGTACTCCGTGCCCTCGGGGAGCTTGTCCTCGACGACCGGGACCTCGACCGGGTTCTCCTGGGAGGCGAGCTCCTCGATCCAGTCCATGCGCCGGTCCTCGGCCATGCCCCACGGGTTGCCCTTGTTCTCAAGGTTCTTGAGCAGGGTGTTGGCCTCGGACGGGAAGTTGGACTCGACCATGACCTGGTAGCGGCGCATGTCCAGGATGTGGTCGATGTGCTCGATGTCGACCGGGCACTGCTCCACGCACGCACCGCAGTTGGTGCAGGCCCACAGCTCGTCGGGGTGGATGACGCCACCCTCCTCCTCGGTGCCGACCAGCGGCTTGTTGAGGAGGGCGAGGACGTCGACTCCGGCGTGGCTGTCGTCGGCGCCCTCGGCGATGGTCTCCTCGGTGATGCCCTTGAGGAGGTAGGGGGCCTTCTCGTAGGTGTGCTTCTGGAGGTCGAGGATGACCTTCTTGGGAGAGAGCGGCTTGCCGGTGTTCCAGGCGGGGCACTGGGACTGGCAGCGGCCGCACTCGGTGCAGCTGGTGAAGTCCAGGAGGCCCTTCCAGGTGAAGTCCTCCAGCTTGCCCGCGCCGAACGGGTCCTCGTCCGGGTCGGCCTCCTCGAAGTCGAGGGGCTTGGTGCCGGACTTGTCCATCATCTGCTTGGCGGCGCCGAGGGTCGGGGTGCCGTCGGCGTTGCGCTTGAAGTAGATGTTGAACGGCGCGATGAAACGGTGCCAGCCGATGCCCATGGTGAGCTTGAAGTACAGGATCGCGAAGAACGCGTAGCTGATGATCAGCTTGAACGCGGCGACCAGGGCGATGGCGGGCTCGGCCACGGCGACGTCGGTCGGCAGGATCGCTCCGACGGCGTGGGAGATCGGGGTGGCCCAGACCGGGAACGGGAAGTCCTCGATGGCGACCTTGAGACCGCGGATCACGAAGATCGAGATCAGCAGGGCCCACAGGTAGGCCTCGACGTAGTACGCGGTCCACGTCTTGGAGTTGTAGAAGCGGGAGTCCCGGCCCTTGCGGTGGGGCCCGTTCAGCAGGCGGTAGACCGTCAGACCGATGATGCTGACGAGGCTGGCCCCGGCGATGACCTCGATGGCCAGGCCGTAGAGGACCCAGTCGTGGATCAGCGGCAGCTTGAAGTGCGGGTAGAAGACCTCACCCTGAGCCTCGATCACCGTGAAGACCAGCAGCGGGAAGGAGACCATCACGAACCAGTGGGCCACACCGACCCACGGCCGCTTCAGCATCCTCGTGTGTCCGAGGATCTCGATGAGCGTCATCGTGAACCGTTGTCCGAACGGTCCCTTCCGCTCCGGCTCCACCGTTCGGCCGACACCCACGGTTCGCACGATCTGGCGAATGGCCAGACCGAACAAGGTGAACGCGACCACGGCGAAGACCGAGGTGATGATGCCCAGCGTCAAGTACAGAGGATGCATCGTCCGTGGCCTCCCATCCTGCTTCCGTCTACCGGTGCGCCACACACCGGTGGTCCCTATTGATGTTACTAGCGAGTAATAGCACGGCGGCCACCGACCCGGAGTCCACCCGCGCGGCGGCGGGTGCCCACGGTAGCCAGTCGCGACGCGACCCGGTTCACGCGGGTGCGAACCGGACACCCCGAACACACCGCACACCCCCATCAAAGCGGACCGGGGGCACGACACGGGCCACCCGACCCCCGGGAGAACCCCCCGCCGTGTCGCGGCACGCCACTCCGCCCGCCCCGCCGAGACCCCCGGAGGCGACCCCGAGACGCCCCCGGCATCCCTGGTTTCCAGGTCAAGGATGTCCCCGAGTTCTCCCGGGGTTCATCCGTTCCCCTCGTGAAATCGGCCCAGGTCGGGAACATCCCCGCGCGGCCACCCGTTGTCAGGGCGTAGGAAGCAACTTGAGTGGGGTCGACTCAACTGACTTGACAGCCCCAACCCGACGAAGCAAAATTACGCCTGAACGACTCAACTTTGACGGAGGAAACAACCATGGCACGTGCGGTCGGAATCGACCTCGGTACGACGAACTCGTGTGTCGCGGTCCTTGAGGGTGGCGAGCCGACGGTCATCACCAACGCCGAGGGCTCCCGCACCACCCCCTCGGTCGTGGCCTTCGCCAAGAACGGCGAGGTGCTCGTCGGCGAGGTGGCCAAGCGTCAGGCCGTCACCAACGTCGACCGGACCATCCGCTCGGTGAAGCGTCACATCGGCACCGACTGGTCGGTGCAGATCGACGACAAGACCTTCAACCCGCAGCAGATCAGCGCCTTCATCCTCCAGAAGCTCAAGCGCGACGCCGAGGCCTACCTGGGCGAGGACGTGACCGACGCGGTCATCACCGTCCCGGCCTACTTCAGCGACTCGCAGCGCCAGGCCACCAAGGAGGCCGGCACGATCGCGGGCCTGAACGTCCTGCGCATCATCAACGAGCCCACCTCGGCCGCGCTCGCCTACCACCTGGAGAAGGAGGACGAGGCGACGATCCTCGTCTACGACCTCGGTGGCGGCACCTTCGACGTCTCCCTCCTCGAGGTGGGCGACGGCGTCGTGGAGGTCAAGGCGACCAACGGCGACAACCACCTCGGCGGCGACGACTGGGACCAGGCGATCGTCGACTGGCTGGTCGAGAAGTTCAAGAACTCCAACGGCGTCGACCTCGCCAAGGACAAGATGGCGCTCCAGCGTCTGCGCGAGGCCGCCGAGAAGGCCAAGATCGAGCTGTCCAGCTCCAGCGAGACGCAGATCAACCTGCCCTACATCACGGCCTCGGCCGAGGGTCCGCTGCACCTGGACGAGAAGCTCACCCGCGCCGAGTTCCAGCGCCTGACCGCCGACCTGGTCGAGCGGACCAAGACCCCGTTCCAGCAGGTCATCAAGGACGCCGGGATCAGCCTGGACCAGATCCACCACGTGGTCCTGGTCGGCGGGTCGACCCGTATGCCCGCCATCGCCGAGCTGGTCAAGGAGATGACCGGCGGCCAGGACCCCAACAAGGGCGTCAACCCGGACGAGGTCGTGGCCATCGGCGCCGCGCTCCAGGCCGGTGTGCTCAAGGGCGAGGTCAAGGACGTCCTGCTGCTGGACGTCACCCCGCTCTCCCTGGGCATCGAGACCAAGGGCGGCGTGTTCACCAAGCTCATCGAGCGCAACACGACCATCCCGACCAAGCGCTCCGAGATCTTCACGACGGCCGACGACAACCAGCCGTCCGTGCAGATCCAGGTGTACCAGGGCGAGCGTGACATCGCCCAGTACAACAAGAAGCTGGGCGTCTTCGACCTGACCGGTCTGCCCCCGGCGCCGCGCGGCGTCCCGCAGATCGAGGTCGCCTTCGACATCGACGCCAACGGCATCGTCAGCGTCACCGCGAAGGACCTGGGCACCGGCAAGGAGCAGTCCGTCACCATCTCCGGTGGTTCGGCGATGTCCAAGGACGACATCGACCAGATGGTCCGCGACGCCGAGCAGTACGCCGAGGAGGACCGCAAGCGCCGCGAGGAGGCCGAGGTCCGCAACAACGCCGAGTCCCTCGTCTACCAGACCGAGAAGGTCATCAAGGACAACGAGGACAAGGTCCCGGCGGACGTGCGTTCCGAGACCGAGGCCGCCGTCGCCGAGCTGAAGACCGCCCTGGAGGGCACCGACACCGAGGCCATCCGCTCCGCGAGCGAGAAGGTCGCGCTGGCCAGCCAGAAGATCGGTTCCGCGATCTACAGCCAGGGCCAGCAGGGTGAGGGCGCCGCTCAGCCCGGTTCCGAGAACGCCGACTCCTCCACCGAGGACGCGGACGTCGTCGACGCCGAGATCGTCGACGAGGACAACGGCAAGGGCAACCAGGGGTCCTGACCCCCGAGGACCGGTGAGAGGCGAGGAAGGAGGGAACGTCGGACATGGCGCCGTCGGACAAGGACAAGAACAACCCCGACTCGGGTGACGAGAACCAGGGTCCGGTGATCCGGGACAACCGCAAGGTCGACCCGGAGACCGGCGAGGCCCGCACCCCCGAGGGTGCGTCCGCCGAGGAGACCACGGCCGCCGAGGAGGAGCCCGAGGTCGTCGAGGTCGAGATCGAGGACGTCCCCGAGGTTCCGGACACCCCGGAGTCCGTGGTGACCGAGGCGATCAACGCGGACGAGCGGGTCATCGAGCTCACCAACGACATCAAGCGGGTGCAGGCGGAGTACGCCAACTACCGCAAGCGTGTCGAGCGCGACCGCGTGGCCGTCCGTGAGGTCGCCACCGCCCAGGTCGTCGGAGAACTCCTGCCGATCCTGGACGACATCGGTCGGGCCCGTGAGCACGACGAGCTCAACGGCGGGTTCAAGGCGGTGGGTGAGGCCCTGGAGGCCACGGCCACCAAGCTGGGCCTGGAGAAGTACGCCGAGCAGGGCGACGAGTTCGACCCGAACGTCCACGAGGCGCTCACCCTGGTCCCGGTTCCGAACATCTCCGTCCAGACGGTGATCGAGGTGTTCCAGCCTGGGTACCGCATGGGTGAGCGGGTTCTGCGCCCCGCCCGCGTGGTGGTCGGTGAGCCGCTGGAGGGCGCGGGGGACGACGAGTCCGCCGCCCCGTCCTCGGACGCCGACGACTCCACCGCCGAGAACGGCGAGGACAAGCAGTAACGCCTGCCTCGAGCAGGCAGGCATGGACCCGGCCGTGGCCGACGTGAGAGCGTCGGTCACGGCCCCGGGCCGCCCCCGGCACCCCAGCGGTGCGGGGCCACGTGGAAACATCGGACGCAACCGGCACCAGCGGGAGAAGGCACCAGTCGATGAGCACCAAGGACTACCTGGAGAAGGACTACTACAAGGTCCTGGGAGTCTCAAAGACGGCCTCCAAGGACGAGATCAAGTCGTCCTACCGCAAGTTGGCCCGGGAGAACCACCCGGACGCGAACACCGACGACCCCAAGGCCGAGGACCGCTTCAAGGAGATCTCCGAGGCGTACAACGTCCTGTCGGACGAGAAGCGCCGTAAGGAGTACGACGAGGCGCGCTCCATGTTCGGCGGGTCGTACCGGCCCGGCGGCGCCGGTCCCGGCGGGTTCGACATGAGCGACATCTTCGGCCAGAGCTCCGGCGGAGGGGCCGCGGGCGGCGAGCGCCTGAGCGACATCTTCGGCGGACTGTTCGGCAACCGCGGGCGGGGCGGCACCGCCACCCGCAGCAGGCGGGGCGCCGACGTCGAGACCGAGGCGACACTGACCTTCCGCGAGGCCGCGGACGGGGTGACCCGTTCGTTCCAGCTGAGCAGCGAGGCCCCGTGCCCCACGTGCAAGGGCACGGGAGCGCGCGCCGGCACGGCCCCGCGCATGTGTCCCAAGTGCAGCGGCACCGGACACGACAGCACCAACCTGGGCGGCTTCTCGCTGTCCGAGCCGTGCAGCGAGTGCAAGGGACGCGGCCTCGTGGTCGACGACCCCTGCCCCACCTGCACCGGCAGCGGGCGAGGCAAGAGCACCCGCACCATACAGACCCGCATCCCGGCCGGGGTCAGCGACGGCCAGCGCATCCGTATCAAGGGCAAGGGCGCCCCCGGCGAGCACGGCGGCCCCAACGGTGACCTCTACGTCGTCGTCCACGTGAAGGGACACCCGGTGTTCGGCAGGAACGGCGACAACGTCACCATCACGGTCCCGGTGACCTTCCCCGAGGCGGCCCTGGGCGCCGAGGTCCGGGTCCCCACCCTCAGCGGCTTCCCCGTGACCGTGAAGGTGCCGCCGGGCACCCAGAACGGGCACACGCTGCGGGTCCGCGGCAAGGGCGCCACCCGCAAGGACGGCACCACGGGCAACATGCTCGTCACCTTCGAGGTGGACGTGCCCAAGACACTCAACGGCGACGCCCGCGAGGCTCTGGAGAAGTTCCGCGCGGCGACCTCCGACTACGACCCGCGCGACGGGCTCGAGGCGCGGGCGAAGGGCGCGTGAACAACGTGAACGATCCTGCCTTCGGCGCCGACGCACCGGTCTACGTGATCTCGGTGGCCGCTGAGCTGGCCGGGATGCATCCGCAGACGCTGCGGCAGTACGACCGGCTCGGGATCGTGTCTCCGGGCCGTACCTCCGGCCGGGGCCGCCGGTACTCCATGCGCGACGTACGGACGCTGCGCGAGGTGCAGCGCCTGTCGCAGGAGGAGGGCATCAACCTCGCCGGCATCAAGCGGATCCTGGAGTTGCAACACGAGGTGGAGCAGCTGCGCGAGCAGGCGTTCCACCTGGCCAACGAGCTTGAGGCGGCCCGCCGGGCGGTGTCCCGGCGGGGCCGTCCGGCCCGTCCCGAGGGCGGGCCGGTACGCGGGGAGCTGGTGCGCCGCACCCGCGTCACGATCTTCAACACCGCCGAACCCGACGGCGAGCACCCGGACCAGGGCCGCCAGGGCGGGGCGGGCGGCCAGAGTGGCCCCGGCGGCCGGGACGAACCCGAGACGGGCGGTCCGGCCCAGGGCTGACAGACGGGAACCGCGATGCGGGACCCGGCGAGTTCGGCCCCAAGCGATCACTCTGAGTAACTATTCATGCGGAAGGAGTAACCGGACGTGAACTACAAGCTCACGCGGAAGAGCCAGGAGGCCCTGGCTGCGGCGATCCGTGAGGCCACCGCCGACGGCAGCCCGCAGACCGAGCCGCTGCACCTGCTGAACGCCCTGCTCGACCAGGCCGAGGGCATCACCCGACCGCTGCTCAAGGAGGTCGGTGCCAGCCCCGACCAGCTCAAGGACAAGGTCGAGGCCGCGATCAGCGCCCTGCCCAAGGCGGCCGGATCGACGGTCAGTTCGCCGTCCTCCTCGCGCCAGCTCATCGTCTCCATCAACACCGCCGCCCAGCGCGCGCAGCAGATGGAGGACGAGTACGTCTCCACGGAGCACCTGCTGGTCGGCCTGGCCACCGACGGCGGTGAGGCGGCCCGGCTGCTCAACGAGGCCGGTGCCGCCCCGGAGACGCTGCTGGAGGCCTTCGAGCGGGTGCGCGGCACCGGGAAGGTCACCTCGGAGAACCCGGAGGACACCTACCAGTCGCTGGAGAAGTTCGGTGTGGACCTCACCGAGCGCGCCCGCGAGGGCAAGGTGGACCCGGTCATCGGCCGGGACGGCGAGATCCGCCGGGTGATCCAGGTCCTGAGCCGACGCACCAAGAACAACCCGGTGCTCATCGGTGAGCCCGGCGTGGGCAAGACCGCCGTGGTCGAGGGGCTGGCCCAGCGCATCGTGGCGGGTGACGTGCCGCAGTCGCTGCTCGGCAAGCGCCTGATCAGCCTCGACCTGTCCGCGATGGTGGCGGGCGCCAAGTACCGGGGTGAGTTCGAGGAGCGGCTGAAGGCGGTGCTCTCGGAGATCAAGGAGTCCGAGGGCCAGGTCATCACGTTCATCGACGAGCTCCACACCATGGTGGGGGCGGGCGCGGCCGAGGGCGCCATGGACGCGGGCAACATGCTCAAGCCGATGCTGGCCCGGGGCGAGCTGCGCATGGTGGGCGCGACCACCCTGGACGAGTACCGGGAGAAGATCGAGAAGGACCCCGCGCTGGAGCGCCGCTTCCAGCAGGTGATGGTGGGCGAGCCGTCTGCCGCGGACACCATCGCGATCCTGCGCGGCCTCAAGGGGCGCTACGAGGCACACCACAAGGTGCAGATCTCGGACTCCGCGCTGGTGGCCGCCGCGACGCTGTCCGACCGCTACATCACCGCGCGGTTCCTGCCCGACAAGGCGATCGACCTCATCGACGAGGCGGCGTCCCGGCTGCGCATGGAGATCGACTCCAGCCCGGTGGAGATCGACGAGCTGCGCCGCACGGTGGACCGCCTCAAGATGGAGGAGATGGCGCTCGACAAGGAGTCCGACCCCGCGAGTCAGCAGCGGCTGGAGCGGCTGCGCGCCGACCTCGCGGACCGCCAGGAGCACCTCAACGGCCTGGTGGCGCGCTGGGAGCAGGAGAAGGCGGGGCTGAACCGGGTCGGTGACCTCAAGGGCCAGCTGGACGAGATGCGTACGAAGGCGGAGCTGGCCGAGCGCGAGGGCCGCTTCGAGGAGGCGTCCCGGCTGATGTACGGGGAGATCCCGCAACTGGAGAAGCAGGTCGAGGAGGCGTCCAAGGCCGAGGAGAGGGCCGAGGCCAGCGCCGGGGACACCATGGTCAAGGACGAGGTGGGCGCCGACGAGATCGCGGACGTCGTCTCCTCCTGGACCGGTATCCCCGTCGGGCGGCTCATGGAGGGCGAGACCTCCAAGCTGCTGCGCATGGAGGACGAGCTGGGACAGCGGCTGATCGGGCAGAGGGACGCCGTCCAGGCGGTGTCCGACGCGGTGCGCCGCGCCCGCGCGGGGATCTCGGACCCGGACCGTCCCACGGGGTCGTTCCTGTTCCTCGGTCCGACCGGTGTGGGCAAGACCGAGCTGGCCAAGGCGCTGGCCGAGTTCCTGTTCGACGACGAGCGCGCGATCGTGCGCATCGACATGAGCGAGTACTCGGAGAAGCACTCGGTGTCGCGGCTGGTGGGCGCGCCTCCCGGGTACGTGGGTTACGAGGAGGGCGGCCAGCTCACCGAGGCGGTGCGGCGTCGCCCGTACACGGTGGTGCTGCTGGACGAGGTGGAGAAGGCGCACCTGGAGGTGTTCGACACCCTGCTCCAGGTGCTGGACGACGGGCGCCTCACCGACGGCCAGGGCCGTCAGGTGGACTTCCGCAACACGATCCTCATCCTCACCTCCAACCTCGGTTCCCCGTTCCTGGTGGACCAGTCGTTGGAGGAGGCCACGCGCAGGGAACGCGTGATGGACGTCGTGCGGGCCACGTTCAAGCCGGAGTTCCTCAACCGGCTGGACGACGTGATCATGTTCGACGCGCTCTCCACCGAGGACCTGACCCGGATCGTCGACCTCCAGGTGGACAAGCTGGCTCGGCGTCTGGCCGACCGTCAGCTGACCCTGAGCGTCACCCCGGCGGCCCGCGAGTGGTTGGCCCTGACCGGTTACGACCCGAACTACGGTGCCCGGCCACTGCGCCGTCTGGTGCAGTCCAGCATCGGTGACCCGCTCGCCCGTGAGCTGCTCTCGGGTGAGTTGAGCGAGGGGGACACCATCCGGGTGGACGTGGACGACTCCCTGGACCGGCTGTCCGTGACGACCGGCGGGGCGGACCAACCGGCCTGAGCGACGGCGAGGGGCCGTACCGGCACCGGTACGGCCCCTCGCCGTGTGTACGGGTTGTCGCCGTGCCGGTTCAGAGGATCAGGAGGATGCCCAGCCCGCTCAGCACGAGGCCGATGACGATCGCCGTCCAGGCGTAGCCGGTGAAGCGGGCCCGCTCCTCCTCGTCCTCCTTGCCCATGGCCACCGCCGCGAAGGCGATACCGACGACGCCGCCGATCAGGTTGCAGCACACGAGCGTGAGGATGGCGACGGCGAGGGCGGTTCCGGGACTGCTCTCGCCGGAGGACGTGTAGGCCATGGGGGCTCCAGGGTCGGGGGGATGTCACCCCGTGGGATGCCCTCCGGGGCTCGGTGGTTTGCGCGGTTCGACCACCTCCTCGCGAGAATCGGACACGGACAACATCGGCCCCTTCGTTCGAGTGCTGTCCCCGAAACACATCACCCATCAGGCCGAATAGGGCATGGCCGGTATTCACTCCTGCCCGCCCCGATCAGGGCCGAGCACGAGAACTCAGCGCAGCGGTTTCAGAAGTCTGAACTCGTTTCCCGAAGGGTCGGCCAGCAGGTGCCAGGGGGCCTCGTCCTCGGTTTCCACACGAACCGCGCCCGCGTGCACCAACAGTTCCAGGGCGTCGGTCTCGCGTTCGTGCTCTTCGAGACGCAGGGCCGGGCCCATGAGGTTCGGTTCGTTCGCGGGCTTGGGTCCGAGCTCGTCGCAGAACGCCAGGCGGATGCCGGGGCCGTGCGGGGGCCGCAGCTCCGGGTGGCCCTTCTCGGTGGGTGTCCAGCCGGTGATCCGCGCCCAGAAGTCCCGGTCGGCCCGAGGGCGCGCGGAGTCCACGGGCAGTGATCCCAGTCCGGGTCCGGCCTCCTCGTAGCGATCGCCGGGCATCACACAGAAGAGGTTTCCCTCGACGTAAGCCAGCACCTCCCACGGCACGTCGCCCTGCCCCACGTCGCGTGGGGAGGCGCCCAGTGAGCACAGGGTTCGGGCCCAGGAGCGGTGGTCGCTCCCGCCGCTGAGGTCGAGGTGCAGCCGCGTGATGGCCGGTTCCGACCGAGAGGTGGAGGGGGCCGGGATGAGGCGTAGCGGCACGCCCGGAGTCGCGAGCAGCAGCCCGGCGGGCTCTCCCCGCACGATCGGCACCCTCAGGGCCTCCGACCAGAAGCGGGCCAGGGTGGGGGGATCGTCGGCTTGGAGGGTGATCGAGTCCACGAGCATGGCGTGGAGGGTAGCGCGGGGGTACGACGCTCGGAGATGGCTTCCTTCTCCGTGTGCCTTCCGGCTGTGTCCAGGGTGGCTGACGAGGTTCGGGCCGTGGCCTTCCTCGCCGGGTGGAAGCCACGGCCCGCGCTACCTGCTGCGGACTCTCGTGGAAACGGGACTCCGTCGCCTGACGCCCTTCGGGGCGTCGACCGCCCCATGGGCGAAGTCCACGGACCGGGTTGGTCCGATCCGCCTTCCTCGTGGCGGGTGGAAGGGCCTAGGAGCGCGGCAGCACGCCCAGGAGCATCGAGGTGAAGGCGACGCGTAGAGCATCACGCAGTTCCATGTGGAGCGCACCGAGGGCAGGTTCGTCCGCATAGGCGGCGAGAAGGCTGGGCGACGGTGGGGTGTAGGACGCTAGGGCGCCCGCCGAGATGAGGCTCGTCAGGCAGAACAGTTGAGCGTCGTCGCCGAGCTCGGGCACGTGGCGGCGCACGAGCTCGGACATGGTCGCGAGCCTGGCGAGGGAGGATCGCTTGTGCCGCTTGACCACCTCGACCGAGACGTTGTGCTCCAGGACGCCGCCCTGCGCACCGAAGAGGTCGCACAGCACCCCCCGGTTCGCCAGCGACCGGCTGAGGACCTCGGCCAGCTGGGCCGCCCGCAGTTCTGGTGCCGCGTGTGCCTCGATGCCCGCGGCCAGCTCCTCCGCCAGCTCGGCGAGCCAGTCACCCAGGAAATCGTCCAGCAGTTCGAGCAGTACGGCCTCACGCGAGTCGAAGTACCGCAGGACGTTCGACTTGGCCAGACCCACCCGTCGGCTGAGCTCGTTGAGGCTCACCTCGGCCACGGGCATCTCGTCGAGCATCGCCGCCGCCGTGTCCAGGATCGCTCGGCGGCGGATCTGGCGTTGCTCCTCGCTTCGCGCCCGCTGGAATGTCATGTCCTCAACCTAGCTTGAAGACCGCCGGTCTCTTGACATCAGACCACCGGTTCTTTAAGTTGGTCTCAATAATAGACCACCAGTCTTTTAGGAGCGCGCCATGAGCGGTGACTGGACCGAGGAACACGTGCCCGATCAGCACGGCCGGGTGGCGATCGTGACCGGAGCCAACACCGGGCTGGGTTTCGAGACCGCTCGGATGCTCGCCGAGCACGGGGCGGCTGTGGTCCTGGCCGTCCGAGACGTCGAGAAGGGCAGACAGGCAGCCTCTCGCATCACCGGCGACGTCACCGTCCAGGCCCTCGACCTGGCCTCCCTGGACTCGATCCGCTCCGCCGCGGTCGACCTACGTGCCAACCATCCGCGTATCGACCTTCTGATCAACAACGCCGGCGTGATGTACACCCCGAAGCAGACCACCGCCGACGGCTTCGAGCTGCAGTTCGGCACCAACCACCTCGGCCACTTCGCCCTCACCGGCCTGCTGCTGGACCGGCTCCTGCCTGTTCCCGGGTCCCGCGTCGTGACGGTCAGCAGCACCGGCCACCGCATCCGCGCCGCGATCCACTTCGACGACCTGCAGTGGGAGAACTCGTACAGCCGGGTCGGCGCCTATGGCCAGGCCAAACTCGCCAACCTGATGTTCACGTACGAGTTGCAGCGCCGGATCGAACGGCACGGCACCACGATCGCGGTGGCCGCCCACCCCGGCATGTCCAACACCGAGCTCCTGCGCAACACACCCGCCGCGCTTCGGCTGCCCGTCACCTGGTTGGCACCGTTGCTCACCCAGAGGCCCGAGATGGGCGCCCTGCCCACACTGCGGGCCGCCACCGACCCGGACGTGCTCGGCGGGCAGTACTACGGTCCCGGCAACCGGGGCGAGATCCGGGGGTACCCCAAGCTGGTCACCTCCAGCCCCGACTCCCACGACCAGGCCACCCAGCAGCGTCTGTGGACCGTCTCGGAGGAGCTCACCGGAGTGACGTTCCCCGCTGGGTGAAACGGTGGTTCCACACGGGAGGGGTCTCAACCCTCCATAGCGCCAGATATGAAGGGTTGACTGCGCCCCACGCCCCACGCCCCACGCCCCACGGGGATGGTCTCCCCCGTGTCACCGGCCGGGCGGGGCCAGTTCCTCCAGGAGCTCCTCCACCAGGACGCGGACGCGGTCACGGATCGGCCGCACCGCCTCCACGCCCTGTCCCGCCGGGTCGGGCAGGCTCCAGTCCAGGTAGCGCTTGCCTGGGAAGAACGGACACGCGTCTCCGCAGCCCATGGTGATCACCACGTCCGAAGCGCGGACCGCGTCCGTGGTGAGGACCTTCGGCACGTTGGCGGCGATGTCGACGCCGACCTCGGCCATGGCCCGCACGACGGCGGGGTTGACGGTGTCGGCGGGGGCCGAACCGGCCGACCGCACCCGCACCCTCCCCGCGCCCAGGTGCTGGAGGAAGGCTGCCGCCATCTGGGAACGTCCGGCGTTGTGCACGCACACGAACAGCACCTGCGGGATCTCAGGGCCGGACACCGCGCACCTCCTCGTGGGGGAAGAACCGTCGCGACCACAGCGCGACGTGGACCAGGGCGATCAGGACGGGAACCTCGATGAGGGGCCCCACCACCCCGGCCAGGGCCTGCCCCGAGGCGGCCCCGAAGGAGGCGATGGCCACGGCGATCGCCAGCTCGAAGTTGTTGCCCGCCGCCGTGAAGGCCAGCGTGACCGATCGGGGGTGGGTGAAGCCCAGCAGGCGTCCCAGGAGCAGGGTCCCGGCCCACATGAGCACGAAGTACACGAGCAGCGGGGCCGCGATACGGACCACGTCCCAGGGCTGGGAGGTGATCGCCTCGCCTTGGAGGGCGAACAGCGCCACGATGGTGAACAGGAGCCCGTACAGCCCCCACGGGCCCAGCTTCGGGAGCAGCCGGTTCTCGTACCAGTCGCGGCCGCGCGCCCGCTCGCCCAGGCGGCGGGTGAGGTATCCGGCGAGGAGCGGAACGCCGAGGAAGACCAGGACGGAGACGGAGATGTCGACGAAGGACACCTCCAGCGCGGCCTGTTCCCAGCCCAGCCACCCCGGCAGGGCCACCAGGTAGAACCAGCCCAGCGCGCCGAAGGCGACCACCTGGAACACGGAGTTGAGCGCGACCAGGACGGCGGCGGCCTCGCGGTCGCCGCAGGCGAGGTCGTTCCAGATGATGACCATCGCGATGCAGCGGGCGAGTCCGACGATGATCAGGCCGGTGCGGTACTCGGGGAGGTCGGCCAGGAACAGCCAGGCCAGGGCGAACATCACCGCCGGACCGACGATCCAGTTCACCGCCAACGAGGTGACGAGCAGGCGCCGGTCGCCGGTGACCGTTCCCAGGCGGTCGTAGCGGACCTTGGCCAGCGGCGGGTACATCATCACCAGCAGTCCGAGGGCGATGGGCACCGACACCCCGGCCACGCCCATCCCGGCCAGGGCCTGCCCCAGACCGGGGACCGTTCTGCCCAGGGCCAGGCCCGCGGCCATGGCGATCAGGATCCACACCGTCAGGTAGCGGTCCAGGACCGGTAGGCGCACCACACCCGTCTCGGTGCTCGGCTGGACGGGGGCGCTCACGCTCCGGCCGCCGTCGTGGTGCGGCGGGTGAGGACCGCGGCCAGGCGGTCGGTGGCGGCGGGCACGAGCCGGTAGTAGACCCAGGTGCCGCGCCGCTCGGCGGTGATGAGTCCGGCCTCGCGCAGCAGTTTGAGGTGGTGGGAGATGGTGGGCTGGGAGAGGTCGAAGGCGGGCGTCAGGTCGCACACGCACACCTCGCCGCCGTCCGGGGTGGCGATCATCGACAGCAGTCGGAGCCGCACGGGGTCACCGAGGGCCTTGAAGACCCTGGCGAGTTCCGAAGCCTCGCCCTCCTCCAGCGGGGTGGTCAGCAGACCGGGGCAGCAGTCCGCGACCGTGCCGGGGACCGAAGCGGGAGCATCGGCCGTGCGCTCTTGATTCGACATGCGTCTATGTTGACAAACTTCAAAACAACCCGCAACCTTGCATCGACGGATTTCGATACAAGGCCTGTGGAGGTCCCCCGTGTCCCGTGTGCAGCTCGCCCTCAACGTCGCCGACCTCGAAGCATCGGTGGTCTTCTACACGCAGCTCTTCGGCGTCGAACCCGCCAAGCGCCGCCCCGGGTATGCCAACTTCGCCGTCTCCGAGCCCCCGCTCAAGCTGGTCCTCATCGAAGGCGAGCCCGGACAGGAGACCCGACTGGACCACCTGGGGGTGGAGGTCGAGGACTCGGCTCAGGTCGACGCCGCCACCGAGCGGCTCAAGGAAGCGGGCCTGGCCACCTTCGAGGAGAACGACACGTCGTGCTGCTACGCGGTCCAGGACAAGGTGTGGGTGCACGGCCCCGGCAGGGAGCCGTGGGAGGTGTACGTGGTGAAGGCCGACAGTGACCAGCGCGGCAGGGCCGAGGACGTCCCGAACCCGGCCCAGCCCGCCCAGAGCCCGGTTCCGAGCCCGGCGTCGGGGTCGGGGTGCTGCGGCGGCTGAGCACTGGCGTTGGTTCACGCCCGTTCGTGATCACGCTGACGCGTGAGAGGGAGAGGGTCCGCGCGCCCAGCGGAGCGGACCCCTCTCCCCGGAGAGCGCGAATTCATGGAGCTCACCGGCTGCGGGATGGGTGGGGCCCGGCGACTTCGCCGCCGGGCCCCGGTCCTGTGTCGGCTAGGTCAGGAAGCTGATCTGGTGGGTGAGGTTCTGGCCCACGATGTCCAGGGCGTTGAGGCCCAGGAGCAGGGTGGAGCTGATGGCTGTGGCGGGCCATACCCACCAGGGGCGGGGCGCGCGGTGGCGGCCCCGGGGCGGAACCGGTTCCGGCTCGGATTCGGCGTGGGACGCGGCTTCGGCCGCTTCTTGTGCGGCTTGTTCGCGGTGGTGGCGGGCCACCTTGACCCAGTGCGGGAGGGGCCCGTGTTCGAGCATGTACGCCACTCGGGGGTTGTCGCCCATCTGACGGAGCAGGCGTTCCTGTCGGTCCTGGTGGGTCTCGGTCCAGGCGGACGCTGATTCCAGGGCCGGGACTCCTGGCTGGGGTGGGCGTGTGTTCGTCCGGGGGAAGCGGTGGCCTCGGGGTGCGGTCAGGACCGACCGAATCTCCGGGCTGACCTGAACACTGCCGGTCATCGCACACCACCACAGGTGCCCCCACCAGAGACCAGGGCGGGGTGGGTGAACTCGGCCCAGATCACAGTGCCCAACCCAGCACAGAACGGGAAGTCCAGCACCGGCCGGAACCCCCACCGCGTAGCGAGGTGGTCGAGGATGAGCAGGCCGCGTCCGCGTTCGGCGCGTTCCCTCTGCTGGCGGGTGCGCCTACGCGGGACCTTCGGAACGGTGTCCGTGGTGGAGCTGGTGCGGGTGCCGTCATCGATGATCGAGACCCGCACAGCGCCCGGCCGGGGCAGGTCGAGGGTGCGGACCACCCTGCCGTCGGGGTCCTGTCCGGATCGGGAGTGTTCGCAGGCGTTGGCGAACATCTCGCTCAGACACAGGACCATGTCTTCCCTCGCCTCGACCGGCAGGCTGGTCATCCGGTCCAGGTCCACGGTGAGGTCGGTGCGGACCCGGCTGGTCTGGGAGAGCTGTCCGGGGTAGACGCGGGACTCCCACCGGGACTCGGAGGGTGGGCTGTTCGTGTGGTTGAGGGCAGGGGTGTGCGGCACAATGGCCATGTCGGCAATCGCTTTCTCTAAGCAGGTGGTTGTTGTCGGCCTGCTCTGGGGGTGTTGGTGCACCCGCCAGAGCTTTTTCGTGGACTGGCTTCGGGGCCTCTCAGGCAGCGGGCGGAGGTTCCGGGTCACTCCTGTGAACACCCAGGTGCCGGTGAGCGAGCAGCCGCAGGAGTTCGGTGCGGTTGGGGGCGGTGATGCGCTCGTAAGGGTCGCCGTCACCGGACCATCCGAGGGGGCGTCGAGCCACGAAGGTCTCGTTGGGGACCTGGCCTTCGACGGTCATGTTCCAGTGCTTGTGGAGCAGGGTGCAGAGCACGTGTTCTGGGATCGGCAGTGACTCCGTGTGCGGGTTGTTCGGCTTCGGAACCTTGCCCGCTACTGGCCGGTTGCCGGGCACCCGGGTGGGCGCGGGGTGATCGTGAATCGCCTGGTCAATCAACCGGACCGCCAGTTCCCCATCGCTCTCCTCCCGCGCGATCCGCAGGGCCTCCAGGACCAAGGGGAGGCGGTTGCGCAGAGTGTGGTTGTGCCACACATCCACCTGCGCCGGGGTCAGATGGCCGGGTGCCGTGAGGGAGTCTTCGGCCACGGCCAGAAGGTCCCGGGTGTCGATGTCCAACATCACTGCTCTCCCTCGATCCGGGTCCACGGGTTATCGGTGAGGTCGTAGGACAGGTGGAACCAGACCTGTCGGAACTTCGGGTTGCCGTTGTCTCCCCACCGGTCCGCGAGGGTGTCGATGAGAGCGAGCCCTTTGCCTTGCGCAGTCCCCGACGCGATCTCCTGGGGAGTCGCAGCGGTGAACGGGCCCGGTTCGAGGGGGAGGCGGCTGCCTTGGTCCTGGCAGGTCAGGGTCATGCCGTTCGCGCCTCGGTCGACGGTGAGTGAGTAGGTCTGTCCGTGGTCGCTGGAGCGCGAGTGGGCGAGGGCGTTGTTGGCCAGCTCCGAGCCGAGCAGGGTGAACAGGTACCGGTAGTCCTGGCTGCGTTCGGCGGCGCTGGTGTCCAGGAACGCCCGCACCAGGGGCATCAGGCTGGGGAGTCCGGCGAAGGCGTACTTGCGCTTACGGAACGGGGTGCCCACGGTCCGGGAGAAGTAGTGGGCGTGGAAGGGCTTGATGAAGCTCGCCAGCGGGACCGTTGCCTCGCGGTGGGTCAGTTCGGGGGAGAACACGCTCACGTGGCCACCGCCAACCGTCGCAGCCCGGCGAGGATGGCCCCCAGGACCTGCATGGGGACGGAGTCGATCGGCCGCCTGGGCGCAGGGATCACCGGACCCCGAGAGCGAGACGTGGTGGTGTGGGGAGGGTTCGCGGCGAAGGCCCGCACACGCGCGGCCTGCCGGGGACGACGGCGATGGAACGCCACGGACACGAGATGGCACATGCATGCCAGCGCGGAGAGATTCAGAGATCGCACAGGCGACTCCTTCTTCGTGTGCCGCTGGATGAAGGCGGCGACATCTTGGATTCAAGCCCTATCCTGAAGCCTTCAGTCTGAAGCGTCAATAGGAACTCTTCAGACTGAACGAAATGTCCCGTTCCGAGAGGCCGTCATATGATCGGCTGGCCATCCATCGACGACACAGAGGCAGCCATGAGCAGGGAATCGCCAACTATTCGCCGACGTCGACTCGTGCGTGAGCTGCGGCGCATGCGTGAGGCGGCGGGGATGAGCATTGAGGAGGCTCGCCATGCTCTCGGATGGACGTCAGGGCGCCTGAACCACATGGAAGCTGGCCGATCTCGCCCAGACTCCAGCGCGCTCAAGGACTTGATGACCACCTTCGGCGTTTCCGACCCGGCCCGTCGCGAGGCAGTGCTGGAACTTGGGAAGCAGTCGAAGAAGCGTGGATGGTGGGCGAAGTTCGATGACGTCCTACCCGATGACTTCATCGGGTTCGAGGCCGAGGCCTCGGTCATCTCGACTTTTCAGCCAATCGTCATGCCGGGCCTACTCCAGACTCCCGAGTATGCCGCCCTGTCCGCAAGGGCTCGACTCGCACGTACAGAGGACGAGATTGACCGCATCGTTGCGGCCCGTATAGAGCGCCAGAAGATCCTCACCCGGGAGGACGCCCCCGAGGTGCACGCGATCATCGCAGAGGAGGCCCTCCTCCGCCTTCATCACAGCGAGCCCGAGCTGTCGCACCGCCAGATTTCGCACCTGATCGACACTGCCGAGGACCTGAACGGCGTCACCATTCAGGTGCACCCCGAGGCTGCTGGGATTTTCGCGGCAACCTCCGGGGCCTTCACGATTCTCGACTACACCAACGAGCTCGATCTCCCGATCGTGTATGTCGACACCACTGAAACCGGCGTCTACATGGAGGAACCTGAACAGGTCACGGCATACCGGAAAGTCTTCGACCACGTCAGTATGGACGCGCTGTCTAAGGCAGCATCCATCGAACTGATGAAGCAGATCATCACCGACTAGAGGCAGCACATGCATCCATCCACATCCATCACCGAGTTGGTCTTCCGCAAGTCCAGCTACAGCGCTAACGCCAGTGACTGCGTCGAGGTTGCCGAAACCAAGAACGCGTACGCCGTCCGCGACACGAAGAATCGCGAAGCTGGACACCTGGCCTTCGCTCACGGGGAGTGGTCAGCAGCTCTGCTTGCGGCAGTGCGCACCACTGGCTGATCTGGACAGGGGCGAAGGGCCCGCACCGTCAGGTGGGGCCCTTCTTTGCACCCGTCCCGCGTTCACTCCCCGCTGTCTATGGGGATGCAGGCGCGATGTCCGCAGCAGGACACGGTCCGGGGCGTTTTCCTCTGCACACGAGGTGTAGCCGTGGGCAGAACCGTGCATGAGTCAGTCACTGCCCCCACCCCCAGCGGAGGTTACGACGATGCACCCCCACACCGACGAACTCACCTTCCACAAGTCCAGCTACAGCGCGACCCAGAACGACTGCGTCGAGGTCGCGGACCTCCCCACCGGCGCCGCCGTCCGTGACACCCAGAACAGGGAACGCGGTCACTTGGCGTTCGAGTCGTCGGAGTGGGCGGCCTTGCTCTCCACCACCCGCACTGGATGAAGAGCGGACGTGCCGTGTCCCAGAGATGATCACCCGATAGGAAGTGCCGATGCACTCATTCCCCGCTGAGGCCTCCTGGCGCACTTCGTCCTACACGCAGCAGCAGAACTGCGTTGAGGTCGCTGACACGCCGAGGCTGTCTGCTGTCCGAGACACCAAGAATCACCAGCAGGGTCACCTGGCGTTCGCGTCGCCGGAGTGGCGCGCGTTCCTCGCCGGAGTTCGACTCAACTGACCCGAGGCTTTCCGCAGAACCCCGGATCTCACCTGGGGTCCTGCCTGAACTCCTCCATGCCACGCCAACCCGAGGGCCAGCTTCGAGGAACCTCACAACCCCCAGGACGCGGGCCTCGACCTCCGGGTCCAGGCCCACCCTGGGACGGGCTCGCAGCCACCGCCGACGGCGGCACGCTCGTGCTCCCGTGGCCTGGTGCGGTCCAGCATCGACGCCCCGCTCGCCCACGAATTGCCGTCCGGTGAGCCGACCGAGGGGGCTTCCCTCCGGGCGGACGTGGACGACGACCGGGAGCGGCTCACCTTGACCACCCGTCACGCGGACGAACCGGACCTGGAGGCCTGACCGGATCCGGCCAGGGGGAACCGAAGAGGAGAACATCACCGCAGGTGGGGGCCGTGTCCGAGGGGACACGGCCCCCACTCGTACGCCATCCGAAGCCGGAGGAAAGCGGGTTCGAAGTCGGCTCGAAGCCGCGGCTGCCACCATCCCTCCCGAGCCCGTTCGTTGCGGGCTCGGGAACACAAGGAGCGAACACCCACATGATCAAGAACCTCCGGTCGGTCATGCTGCTCTCGGCGGCCCTCACGCTGGGGTCCGCGGCCATGGCGACGCCAGCCACCGCCGCAGACTCCCCCATCGTGGCCTACAACGGCGTCTGCGGCAGCGGCTACAACGTTGTCAACCACGCCAACATCGGAAACAAGGGCACCGTCTTCCTGACCTACAACTCCTCCAACGGCAACAACTGCGCCGTCACCGTGCGCAAGGGGTCGGGCTCGGCCATTCAGATGGTCGTCGGGCTGAAGCGGACCAGCGACTCCCCGAGCCAGGCCGTCCAGGACGAGGGCAACTACACCAGCTACGCCGGACCGGTCTACCGCCAGGCAGCCGGGCAGTGCGTCGACTGGTACGGGAACATCACCGGCACCAACGTGAACCGCAACGGCACCAACTGCGGCTGATCCACGCCCCCGCGCCGCGACGGGCGGCGCACGGACGCACGACGGGAAGAGCCATAATGCACGTTCTGAAGAAGGCCACCGCAGTCGCCGCCGCTGCCTGCATCGCCGCCGCGAGCATGGTCGCCACCGCGACCCCCGCATCCGCCGCCACCTACGGCGCCCAGTGCGGCAGTGGCTACACGGTCATCAACAAGATCGAGTTCCCGAACAACCGCGGGACGACGTTCCTCACCTACAACTCCTCCAACGGCAACAACTGCGTCGTGACCGTGCGCACCACACCGGGCGCCGCCGCTCCCATGGACGCGTTCATCAAACTGTCCTCCTCCTCCACGTGGAAGCGGGACAAGGGCAACTACACCACCTACGCGGGACCCGTCTACGTGTCGGCTCCCGCCACGTGCATCGACTGGGGCGGCACCATCGGCACGGCGACGATCGAGAGCCCGGACCACCACTGCGGCTGAACCTCGATCCTCCTCACCTTTCCCGTACTCACCGAGACACCAGGGGAGATCCATGAAGAACGCCCTCAGGAAGACCGCAGCTGTCGCACTGGCGTTGGGAATCAGCGTCAGCGGAGTTTTCGCCACCGCCGCCCCGGCCTCCGCCGCCTCCGCCATCGCCACCTACGGAAACGAGTGCGGCAGCGGCTACAAGGTCGTCAACCACAGGAACATCGGCAGCAAGGGCACGGTCTTTCTGACCTACAACTCCTCCAACGGCAACAACTGCGTCGTGACGAAGCGGGTCAGCACCGGCACCGCCGTCCTCATGGAGGCGGGCCTGAAGATCGGCTCGTCGGGCAACCACTACGACAAGTACGAGGCCGGGCACTTCACCAGCTACGCCGGACCGATCTACCTGAGCGCGGCCGGCAAGTGCGTGAGCTGGATGGGGCGCATCTCGGGCACCGAGGGCAAGGCCACGGACACCAACTGCGGCTGATCCACACGGGGGCGGGCGGCACGGGGAACGTTCACCGCGCCGCCCTTTTCCTGGGCTGACTCGTACATATCATCTGAAATAGATGCCAAAGTTTCAGAATGTGATTCACGCGCCCTGGCCAATCTCGGACAATACCCTTCTTCATCCGAATATCCCTGGACTCGTTGATTCGCCTGACCTAAGCTCCGCTGTGACCGAAGGCAGAAATCTGCGGTCAAGGGAGGCAATCGGTTGGAAAGCAACCTTTCCAGTATCCGGTATCGGCTGCTGGGCCCGGTAGAGGTCCTCATCGGGGAAGGAAACGTGGACATCGGCGGGCGAAAGCGCCGTACGGTGCTCGCGGCCCTGCTACTCCAGCCGAACACCGTGGTGCCCGACGAACGGCTCATCGACCTGGTCTGGGGCGAGGATCCGCCGCGCAGCGCGCGTTCCCAGATCCACGGCCACGTGCACGAGCTACGCAAACGCCTGGGAGCGGACACCATCGCCCGCGAGAGCTTCGGATACCGCATCCTCGTCGGGGCGGAGACGGTCGACGTGGATCTGTTCGAACGCCTCCTCGACCAGGCCAGGGCGAGCCACGCCTCGGGACGGCTCGACGACGCGGCCCGGGCCCTGCGCGCGGCGGTCTCACTCTGGACCGCGCCCGCGCTCAGCGGTGTCGAGCCGGCACTGGTCACCCACGCGCGACCCGCGTTGGAGGAGGAACGCCTGAACGCGATCGAGGAGCTGTACGAGGTGGAGGTCGAGCGGGGCCGCACCCTCGACGCCCTACCCAAACTGCGCGGTCTGTGCGCGGAACACCCGACCAGGGAACGTTTCGCGGGGCTGCTCATGTCCGCTCTGCACTCCTGCGGTCGCGTGGGAGAGGCCCTGGAGGTCTACGCGGACCTGCGCGACCTGCTCCGGGTCCGCATGGGGATCGAACCCGGCGCGCCGATCCAACGCCTCCACAGGGAACTCACCGCGACCAGAGGTGCGGTGACCAGTCGCGCGGAGGACCCCCCGGGCCAACGCGCCGGGACCCCGACCCGAGTACGACCCGCCGAACTGCCCCGCTGCGCCCACGGCATCGTGGGCCGGGCCTCGGAACTCGGCGCGCTCAACGCCGAACTGAACGGAGGCCCCTCCCCCCTCCTCCTCGTCACCGGGGTCGCCGGGGTCGGGAAGACCACGCTCGCCGCCCACTGGGGCCACGAGACCCGGGACCAGTTCCCCGACGGACAGCTGTACGTGGACCTGGACGGATCCGGCCGCCGCGGAGGGCCGGTCGACCCCGACGACGCGCTCCGTCAGCTCCTGCGCAGCCTGGGTACCGACCCCCACCATCTGCCCGGCGGCTCTCCTGACCTCGCCAACCTCTTCCGCTCGATCACCGCGGACCTGCGCCTGTTGGTCCTCCTCGACGACGCCGCCTCCGCCGAACAGGTCTCGCCGTTACTACCGGGCGGCCGGAGCAGCACCGTCCTCGTGACCAGCCGACACGAACTGGTGTCGATGGTCGCGCTGTTCGACGCCCGCCGTGTCCACCTCAACGTGCTGTCGGAGAAGTCGTCCATCGAGCTGCTCCTGCTCGTCGCGGGCCCGGAGAGACTGGCCGCGGAACGCGAGTCGAACGAAGGCATCGTCGACCACTGCGGGCGACTGCCCCTCGCCCTACGCATGGCGGCCGCCCGCATGGGCTCCGCCTGAGGGGTCGGGTCAGCGGCTGAGGACCCGGGCCTCGACCTCCGGGTCCAGGCCCACCCGGGGACGGTCCGGGCGCTGCTCCGCCTCCCCGCCCACGGACTCCAGCCACGCCCACGTGTCCGCGACGGTCTCCTCCACCGGACGACAGCGCAGCCCCGTCGCGAGCGCGCGATCGACGTTCCCCTGGTGCAGGAACCCGTGCAGCTCCCCCGGCGGCAGCCACATCGGCAGGTCCCCCCCCCGGGCGNCGTCCGCGATGACCTCGGGCGAGGTCCACCGGAACTCCGCGTCCGACCCCGTCACCTCCCTGCACGCCGACAGGAAACGCTCCATGGTCGTGTGACCGATCGGGCTGACCATGTTGTACGGCCCGTTCAGCCCCTTCTCCGCCGCGTCCAGGGTCCAGGCCGCGAGATCACGCGCGTCCACGTACTGGAGCGAAAGATCCCTCGGCCCGGGAGCCAGCACCGGCCCGCCCCGGGCGACCCGGTTCAGCCACCACGGCAGCCGACCGATGTTCTCGTACGGCCCCAGGATCAACCCCGCGCGGACGAACAGCGACCGGTCACCGAACACCGCCTCCGCCGCCAGCTCCCCGCCGCGCTTGGCCCGCGCGTAGTCGGTCCCGTCGTCGTCGACGGAGGCCTCCACCACGGGAGCGGTCTCATCGGCCCCGGGCTCAGCGGGCGAGACGTACACGGAACGGCTGGAGACGTAGGAGTGGTGTCCGACCCTGCCGTGCAGCAGGCGGGCCGCCTCGGCCACCGCCACGGGAGCCTTGGCCCAGGTGTCGACCACCAGGTCCCACTCCCCCTCCGCCAGCGCGGCGAGCCCGCCCTCCTCCGTGCGGTCACCGTGCCGCACCTCGGCCCCGGCGGGGGACGCGCGCGTCCCCCGGTGGAAGACGGTGACCTCCCACCCCCGCGCGATCGCCTCCTCCGCGACCGCACGCCCCACGAACTCCGTACCGCCCAGAACCAGAAGTCTCGTCATGCCGCCAGTCTTCCGGGGACGCACCACCCGCGCCAGACCCTCCTGCCCACGGCAGAAGGCTCACTTTCGCGCGCGTTCCAACAGAAGGTCGCGTTCGCGTGCGTTGCGGGTGAGCCCGGCCGCCCGCGCGAACTCCGCGCGGGCCTCCTCCGCGCGGCCCAGGCGTTCCAGCAGGTCGCCCCGGACGGCGGGCAACAGGTGGTAGCCGTCCAAGGCCCCCGACGCACGGAGCGCGTCGACGATCCCGAGCGCCTCCTCCGGCCCCAGCGCCATGGACACGGCCACGGCGCGATTGAGTTCCACGACGGGAGAGCCGGTCCGCCGGACCAGCTCCTCGTACAGGACGGCGATCCCGTTCCAGTCAGTGTCCTCCGGCCGAACGGCGACCGCGTGCAGTGCGGCGATCCCCGCCTGGAGCGAGTAGACGCCCCGGGGCTCGGCGGGGTCCGGGGGCACCGAACGCCCCAGGGCCCGCACCCCCCGGCCGATGAGCAACCGGTCCCAACGGGAACGGTCCTGCTCCGCGAGCGGCACCGCCTCCCCTCCGGGGCCGCCCCGGGCCCGGAACCGGGAGGCCTGGAGCTCCATGAGCGCCAGCAGCCCGTGCACCTCGGGCTCCCGGGGTAACAACTCAGCGAGGACCCGGCCCAGGCGCATGGCCTCCTCGCACAACTCGGGGCGCAGCCAGCGCTCCCCCGAGGTCGCCGTGTAGCCCTCGTTGAACACCAGGTAGAGGACTTCGAGTACGTCCGAGAGCCGGGCGTCGCGGTCCGGCCCGCTCGGCACCTCGAACCGGACCTTCCTCCGGGCGAGCGTGCGCTTGGCGCGCACCACGCGCTGCGCGACGGTGGCCTCGGGAACCAGGAAGGCGCGGGCGATCTCGTCGGTGGTGAGGCCGCCGAGCAGCCTCAGGGTGAGGGCGATCCGCGCGGGTGTGGGCAGCACCGGATGACAACAGACGAACATCAGGCGGAGCAGGTCGTCGCCGTAGTCCTCCTCCAGGACGGCGTCGAAGTCGGACTGCCCGTCGTGCTCGGTGAACTCCCGGCCCAGCTCCACCATGTGCGACCGGAAACGCTCGTCCCGCCGCCAACGGTCGACCACGCGACGCCGCGCGACGGTCGTCAACCAGGCCCCCGGTTTGCGGGGCACCCCCTCCTCCGGCCACTTCTCCAGGGCGGAGACCAGGGCGTCCTGGGCGAACTCCTCCGCGAGCCCGACCTCCCCGACCATCCCGGTGAGCGTGGCGACGAGGCGGGCCGACTCGATGCGCCAGACCGCCTCCACCTCGCGTTCGACGCCGGTGTGGCCCATGGGTCCATCACAGCACCACGGGCCACACCGGTGCAACGGGTCACGAGCCCGCTCACGACACCTCGAAGGGCGGGGCTCAGCCCTGCTGGCCCTCCTCGGCACGACGCTCGCGCTCGTGCTCCTTGACCTCCTCGGGCATGTCCTCCAGATCCTCCAGCTCAGCGATCCGGCGGAGCTGGAGCTTGAGCTCGCCCGGCTCGCCCTTGGCGGGGTGCGGGCACCTCCTGGCCCACTCCAGCGCCTCGGCGTGCGAGGACACCTGGAGCACCCAGTACCCCGCGATGAACTCCTTCGCCTCGGTGAAGGGACCGTCCAGCACGGTGGCCTCACCGTCGCGGAAGATGACCTCGGCCCCGGCGGAGGTGGGCGCCAGCCCCTCTCCGGTGAGCATGACCCCGGCCCGGAGCATCTCCTCGTTGTACTTGCCCATCTCCTCGTAGACCTCGGGACCGACCTCGTAGTCGGCGGCCTCGGACTCGGGGGTGCTCATGATCGACATCAGGTAGCGCATGGTGCTCTCCGCTCTTCGGGTGTGGAACGGGGTCCGTTCCCCGCTCTCACCCGTACGTCGAACGGGGCGGGCCGGAATCGACACACTCCTCGGAACTGTTCCTACTTTTCCTCCTGCCCGACTTCCGGCTCATGTTCACCCAGGTCAGCGACTTTTCCCGAGGCCTCGGCCATCGCAGCGGCCTCGTGTTCGTCAGCCTGGGCAGTGACCCGGCGCAGCGCGGACGCGGACAGGAGCAAGGCGACGAGGACCACCACGCCCGCGGCCACCGGAACGTAGGACAGCTCGACCCGGCCGAGCGCCCCGCCCAGCAGGGCGCCGATCGGGGAGAAGCCCGCACCGGACACCTGGACGCAGGACATCACCCGGCCCATCTGGGCACCGGGGACGATGAGCTGGATGGCGCTGAGCATCACGATATTGGAGGAGGTCAGGGCGAACCCGATCACCGTCCAGGCCACCGCTGCCGCGTAGGCGTTGGGGGCGAGGCCGAAGGCGACGCTGGCCACGGACGCCAGGGTGAAGAGCGCCATCTCCGTACGGAACCGGCCGAGTCGACCCACGATCCGGCTGACCGTGGTCGCGCCCAGCAGCGCACCCACCGCGGAGGTGCCCAGGAAGACGCCGTAGAGGGCCGCGGGGACCCCGAAGTGGTCCCGGACCAGGAGCACCATGACCGAGGACTGGGCGACGAAGGCCATGTTCATGACCACGTTGAACGCCAGGACCGGCCCCAGGGAGCTGCCACGGAAGACGAAGGCCAGACCCTCACCGATGTCACCGAGAACCGAGCGCACCGCACCCTTCCCCTCCCTCTCCTCGGCACAGCCCTCGGGGCGGCGTGGGCGGCGCACCGCCAACGGCAGGCCGAGCAACACCAGGGCGCCCAGGACATAGGCTCCGGCGTTCACGGCCAGCGGCAGGAACGCCGCCACCGCGAACAGGAAGCCGGCGATGGGGCCGCCCGCGAACTGCTGCGTGACCGTCCGCCCGCCCACCAGGCGGCTGTTCGCGCGTTCGAGCGCACCGACCGGAGCGATGTCCGGCAGCATCGCCTGCCCCGCGAGGTCGTAGAACACCTCGCAGACCATCACCGTGAACATGACCGCGTACAGCGCCCAGATCGAGGCGTGACCGGTGACGATCAGCAGGGACAGGGCCACGAGTGCGCCGCCCCGGCCGACGTTGGTCAGGACCATCAGGCGCACCCGGTCGACCCGGTCCACCACCACTCCCGCGACCAGGCCGACCAGCAGCCAGGGAAGGAAGCGGACGGCGGTCAGCCCGGCCACCAGCAGGGGGTCGTTGGTCAGCATGGCCGCCACCAGCGGCAACGCGACGAGCGTCATCCCGTCGCCGAGGTTGCTGGACAGACTTCCCGCCCAGAAGCGGTGGAAGTCCCGCCCCATCGGTGGTTTCGCCTTCTTCCCGGGGAACGCCCGGTCGGGGGATGCGCTGTTCACGTGGGGGATGTCCCTTTCACAGGGTGGGGGCTGCTCCTGCCGGGTCCAGGCTCCCGGGCAACGGTCAACTCCGGGTCACGGGCCCCTCGTCGTTCACGTCCCATGGACGGGCCCGGACGCCGCTCCGCCCTGTTCACGAGCACTCCCATGGAACGGGCGCTCCGCCGCGTGGCCGGATCAGGACAGGCCGCGAACATGACCACAACCGGTCAGGAGAGGCCCCGGGGGCCGTCCTGAACTGGGGCGTTCGGTAGAGTTCCGGGACGGTTCGAACAGTGGGGGCGGGGGCACGGGATGGGCGTTTTCCTGAGTGCCGCCTTCGGGTTCCCCCCGGTCCTGTTCACACCGATGCTCATCGTCGTCCTGGGCTACTGGATCTTCGTGATCGTCGGCGCCGCCGACACCGAGCTGCTCGACAGCGTCGACTCCAACGGCGACGCCGTCGGACTGAGCGCGTTCCTCAGCAGGGCGGGACTCGGCCGGGTTCCGGTGACCGTGGCCCTCACTCTGCTGATCTGTGTCGCCTGGTTCGCGAGCATGATGGGAAGCATCTTGACCACCCTCGTCGAGACCACCTCCACCCCCCTGCTGTACGCCCTCGGCGCCGTGGTGCTGGTCATCGCCCTGGTCGTCGCCTGGGCGGTCACCAGCGGCGTGGTCATGGGATTCCAGCGCTTCCTGCCCACGCGCGGCGGCGACTCCAAGCACGAGCTGGTCGGGCGCACCTGCGTGATCCGGATCGGCGAGGCCCGCGAGGACTTCGGCCAGGCCGAGATCACCACCGCGGGCGGTGCCTCCATCTCCATCCCCGTACGCACCATCAGCGGGGAGGTCCTGTCCTCGGGCAGCACCGCGCTGATCTTCGACCACAGCCCGGACGACGACGTCTTCCTGGTGACCGCCTTCGACGCCGCACTCGACCCCGGGCAGTCCTGACCGGGCGCCCCCGAACGAGCATCCCCCACCCGAACCGCCGTCGCCCCACACCACCCCTTGATGAGCAGGGACGACCTTCGCCGACCGTGGAACCGTTTGCCCCGTTCACGCGTCACAAAGCATGACGAACGCTTCTCTCCCCCGGTCGCCGCACCGCCAGCCCCGCGTCGCTCCCCCGGTGCCGGACCGACCACGTTCACCTCGCAGAAAGAGACACCCACGTGTTGCTGAGTGCATCCTCCACCGGCGGCCAGGAGGCGGCTGACGCGGCCTTCCTGACCTTCGGAGTGGCCCTGGCCGTCGGCCTCGTCGTCCTCATCGCCCTCCTGGTGATGGTCACGCGCCTCTTCCGGAAGGTCGAGCAGGGCAAGGCCCTGATCATCTCCAAGGTCAGGGACGTCCACGTCACCTTCACCGGCTCCATCGTCCTCCCGGTCCTGCACAAGGCCGAGATCATGGACATCTCCCTCAAGAGCCTGACCCTGGAGCGCGGCGGCCGTGACGGCCTGACCTGCAAGGACAACATCCGCGCGGACATCAAGGTGTTCTTCTACGTCCGTGTGAACGAGACCGCCGAGGACGTCAAGAAGGTCGCGAAGGCGATCGGCACCGCGCGCGCCAGCGACCAGGACACCCTCCAGGAGCTCTTCAACTCGAAGTTCTCCGAGGCGCTCAAGACCGTCGGCAAGCAGTTCGACTTCGAGGAGCTGTTCACGCACCGCGAGCAGTTCCGCCACGCGATCGTGTCCCTGATCGGCACCGACCTCAACGGCTACATCCTGGAGGACGTGGCCATCGACGAGCTGGAGCAGACCCCGCTCCACCACCACGACGCGAACAACATCCTCGACGCGCAGGGCATCTCGAAGATCACGGAGCGCACCGCCAAGGAGCACAAGCGCACCAACGAGTTCGAGAACGATCGCCGCAAGGAGATCGACCGCCAGAACACGGAGACCGCCGAAACCCTCGCCGAGCTGGAGAAGCGCCGCGAGGAGGCGGCCGCCAAGGCCAAGCGTGAGATCGAGATCATCCGCGCGCAGGAGGAGGCCGAGACCGCCCGCGTCCAGGCCGAGGAGCGGCTCAAGTCCGAGACCGCCAACCTGCGCACCAACGAGCAGCTCGGCGTCCAGTCCGAGAACCAGCAGCGTGAGATCGCGGTCGCCGAGAAGAACCGCGAGCGAGTCATCGCCATCGAGACCGAGCGGATCGAGAAGGACCGCCTCCTGGAGGTCATCGGCCGCGAGCGCGAGACCGAGCTGAGCCGCATCGCCAAGGACAAGGAGGTCGAGGCCGAGAAGCGCGAGGTCGCCGACGTCGTCCGCGAGCGGATCGCCGTCGACCGCACCGTCGCCGAGCAGGAAGAGGCGATCAAGAAGCTCCGCGCCGTGGAGGAGGCCGAGCGCCAGCGCCAGTCCATCATCATCCACGCCGAGGCCGAGGCGCAGGAGAACCTGGTCAAGGACATCAAGGCCGCCGAGGCGGCCGAGGCCGCCGCCAAGCACAAGGCCCAGGAGGAGCTCACGCTCGCCGAGGCCCGCCAGCAGGCCGCCGAGCTGGACACCCGAGCCAAGATCCGCCTCGCCGAGGGCATCCAGGCCGAGGCCGCGGCAGCCGGTCTGGCCGAGGTCCAGGTCCGTGAGCAGGACGCCGAGGCCGTCGAGAAGCTCGGCCGCGCCGAGGCCGTCGTCGCCCGTGAGAAGGCCGACGTCGACGCCGAGGCCGTGGAGAAGAAGCTGCGTGCCGAGGCCGCTGGTCTGACCGACAAGGCCGCCGCCATGGCCGCCCTGGACCAGGTCAGCCGCGAGCACGAGGAGTACCGCCTGCGCCTCGACGCCGAGAAGGAGGTCCGCCTGGCCGGGATCGACGTGCAGCGTCAGGTCGCCGAGGCCCAGGCCGCGGCGATGGCCGCCGGTCTGGAGAGCGCCGACATCAGCATCGTCGGCGGCGACGGCGCCTTCTTCGACCGCATGGTCAACTCCATCGGCATGGGCAAGGCCGTCGACGGGTTCGTCGGCAGCTCCGACACGGTCCAGGCGCTGGGCAGCGGTTGGCTCAGCGGCGAGGGCAACTTCGCCGACGACGTCAAGCGGATCCTGGCCGAGGCCGACAGCGAGGACGTCAAGAACCTGACCGTCTCCGCCCTGCTGCTCAAGCTCATCGCGGCGGGCGGCCCCGAGACGGGCAAGCTGGACAACCTGCTGACGACGGCCCGTTCCCTGGGCCTCGACCAGCTTCCCGTGAACGCTCTCGCCCCCGTGAAGCAGTGAGGTAGTCCTCCGTGACCGAGGCCCACTCCCAGGAAAACCAGCCCCGGGAGACCGACGGCCCCGGGCCGGAAGCCGAGGACGCGCGGTCGCTGGACGCGGGCACCTACGAGGTGCTCCGCGCCCGGCTCCGCGAACAGACCGGTGAGCTGGCCCGGCGGACCGAGGAACTCAACAACCGCCGCCTCGAGGTGTTCGGCGGCACCGAGCTCTCCCTGCGCGGTACCGAGCGCATCCGCACCGAACACAACTGCGTGCCACGCGACATCGTCAGCGTGGGGCGCTCTGTCGGGGACGACGCCGACGGGGACATGATCCTCTTCGGCTACAACGTCTACATCGGCATGCAGAGCCAGACGCACGTCTCCGACGTGTTCTCCCTGCACCGGTACGAGCACGGCGGTGACTCCTTCGAGTTCACCGACACGGCCGAGGACGCCGTCCCCGGCCTCCTCGCCGACGAGCGGTTCCGCCAGGAGTTCGCCCAGCTCTACCGCTACTACCGCGACGCCCACCTGCTCCAGCTGCGCCGGGTCGAGGAACGGCTGCTCGCCGTCTTCCAGACCGGCCCGCGCACCGAGGACGTACGGGTGCTGCGGTGGTCGGTCTCGCCCACCGGTGAGATCGCCTACCTCGACGACCGGGGGGAACGCGACCACGTGTTCCCGCCCTCGCACGACTTCTCGTGGACGGAGGCCACCCGCGAGGACCACGTGCAGGGTCGGCACCCGCACATCTCCATCCGCGACGAGCTGTTCGTGGAGACGGTCGGCGGCGACCTCACCATCAAGGTGGAGGACAACACCGAGGTCGGCGAGGGGATCTACAGCGAGCCCGTCGACGAGCCGTTGCAGAGCCTGGCCGACGCTTCGGTGTTCCACGCGCAGGTCGGCGCGCTCGTCCTGCTCAAGATCAGGCCGTACAACGAGACCGCGTGGCGGTACCTGGTCTTCAACACGCGCACCAAGGGCGTCGAACGCCTCGACGGTATCGGCCAGTCCTGCCAGCGCCTGCCCGACGACCAGGGGCTCATCTTCCCCGGCGGCTACTACCTGTCCACCGGGGTCGCGCGGACCTTCGACACCGACGTCACCGACCTGGAGTTCGAACGGGTGGTGCGCTCGCCCAACGGCGAGGACGTGCTGTACGTCTTCCACTCGCGGGCGGACGGGCGCAGCCTGCTGCTGTCGTACAACACCATCCGCAAGGAGGTCGCCAACCCGATCGTCTGCCACGGCTACTCGCTGTTCGACGACGGGACCATGACGGTCTTCCGCGACACCTCGGGCGAGCCCACCCGGGTGCACCCCATGCAGGTGTGGCAGACCCCGTACGTGTCCGACGTGTACGCGGCGGCGCAACCGGTGGGCACCGGGCCGCTGGAGCGGATCGGCAACGCCGAACTGGTCCAGGGCGTGTCCGAGTGCCTCTCGGTGGCGCGGATCTCCGAGGTCATGCGGCCCTCCACCGAGGTGTTCGAGGCACTCATCGCCTCGTGCCGCAGGGTCCTGGACCGGTTCCACTGGCTGGGCGAGGACGAGCTGGGCGACCTCGCCGCCCCGCTCACGGAGGTGCGCTCCACGGCCGAGCGGGTGCTGGACGAGTTCGAGACCGTCCAGGAGCTCACCCGTCAGGCCGCGAGGAGCCTCTCCGAGACGGAGGCGAAGGTCACCGCGCTCATCCGCAGGTCGCGGGGCGAGACTCCGCGCTCGGCCGAGGGGTGGGTGACCCGGCTGACCGAGCTGCGCCGCGCCCAGGGGCAGGCCGCCACGCTGCGCGAGATGCGCTACGCGGACACCGCCCGGATCGACGCGGTGGAGGAGGGCCTCGGCGAGGAGATCGCCTCCGCCGGGCGCCGCACCGTCGCCTTCCTCGAACAGGACGACGCCTTCGACGGCTACCACTCCGAGGTGGAGCGGCTGGTCGAGGACGCCGAGGCGTTGGAGGCGGTCAGCGCCGCCACCGCCGTGGGCGAGCGGATCGCCGAACAGACCGAGGGCCTCCAGGTCGTCACCGAGGTGATCGGGTCCCTGGACATCGGCGACGCCCAGGTGCGCACGCGCATCCTGGAGCGGATCAGCGAGGTGATGGCCGGGGTCAACCGGGCCCGCGCCACGCTGGAGTCGCGGCGCGGGGAACTGCTCGCCCTGGAGGGCCGGGCCGAGTTCGCCGCCGAGTTCGCCCTGCTGGGACAGGCCATCACCGGGGCGATCGCCGCGGCGGACACGCCGGAGCGCTGCGACGAGCAGCTGGGCCGGATCATGCTCCAGCTGGAGAACCTGGAGTCGCGCTTCGCGGAGTTCGACGACTTCCTCCAGGAGCTGTCGGACAAGCGCGAGGACGTCTACGAGGCGTTCTCCACCCGCAAGCAGTCGTTGGTCGACGCGCGCTCGCGAAGGGCCGACCGGCTGGCATCTTCCGCCGCTCGGGTCCTGGAGGGCGTGCACCGGCGGGTCGCGGCCCTGACCACGCTGGAGGACATCAACACCTACTTCGCCTCGGACGCGATGGTGACGCGGCTGCGCCGCACCGCCGAGGAGATGCGCGAACTCGGCGACACGGTGCGCGCCGAGGAGCTGGAGGGCCAGATCCTGGCCGCCCGCCAGGAGGCGGGTCGGGCGCTCCAGGACCGCACCGACCTCTACGAGGGCGGCGCCGGAGGGGAGACCATCCGGCTGGGCAGGCACCGCTTCGCGGTCAACACCCAGCCCATCGACCTCACCCTCACCCCGCATGACGGGCAGATGTCGGTGGCGGTCACCGGTACCGACTTCCGTTCGCCCGTGAGGGACGAGGCGTTCCAGGAGACCCGGCACCTGTGGGACCGGCTGCTGGTCTCCGAGAGCCCCGAGGTGTACCGGGCGGAGTACCTGGCCACGTCGATCCTGAGCGCGGCCGAGGAGGGGTCCGACGGGTTCTCGCTGGAGGCCCTCAACGAGGCCGTCCTGCACCCCGAGAACGGGGAGTCCCTGGAGTCCCTGGTGCGCGGGGCGGCGGAGTCCCGCTACGACGAGGGCTACGAGCGGGGCGTGCACGACCACGACGCCACCCGTGTCCTCTCCGCGCTGCTGCGGCTGCGCGCCGGGGCCGGGCTCCTGCGCTACCCGGGGCGGGTCAGGGCGGTGGCCCAGCTGTTCTGGGCGTACGGCGCGGACCAGGAGCGGCGGGGGGCCTGGCGGACGCGGGCGACCTCGCTCGCGCGGGCCCGGAGCGTGTTCGGTGCGCGCCGGTCGGCGGCGATCGACGCGCTGCGCACCGAGCTGGCCGAGGGTGTGGACGCCTTCCTCACCGACACCGGCCTCCACCAGGACGCCGACCTGGAGCTGGTGGGCGACTACCTCTTCGAGGAGCTGGCCCTGGACAGGGCCGCAGAGCGCGGGTTCGTGTCCGGTGCGGGCGCCCGGCAGCTGCTGGACCGGTTCCACCGGGCCCTGGGCAGCACCCGGGAGACCACCCGCAAGGCCTTCGAGGAGGACCTGCGGGGGCTGGGCGAGGACCTGGCCGCCCGTCACCAGCTGGTGACGGCGTGGCTGGAGGCGTACGCGACCACGTTGGAGGAGCCGCCCGCCCCGGGCGACCTGCCCGAGGCGGCCGCGATCGGCCTGTCCGAGAACGCCTTGGAGCGGTACGAGTCATCGGCGGCGGTCAGCGAACGGGTCACCGGTCTCCTGGGGTCGCATCCGAGGATCAGCGAGCGTTCCCTGGAGGTGCGGTTGGACGAGATCCTGCCGCGCACCCGGCGGTTCCGCACGGTGGAGGTGCCCGCGTACCGGGACTTCCAGCGTCGCCGGAACGCACTGGTGGCGACCGAACGCGAGCGCCTGCGGCTGGAGGAGTACCGGCCGAAGGTGATGAGCGGGTTCGTGCGCAACCGTCTGCTGGACGAGTCGTACCTGCCGCTGATCGGTGACAACCTCGCCAAGCAGCTGGGCGCGGCCGGGGACGACAAGCGCACGGACCAGAGCGGTCTGCTGCTGCTCATCTCCCCTCCCGGGTACGGCAAGACCACGCTGATGGAGTACGTGGCGAGCCGTCTGGGACTGGTGTTCGTCAAGGTCAACGGCCCCGCCCTGGGGCACGCGGTCACCTCGTTGGACCCGGCCGAGGCCCCGGACGCCACCTCCCGCCAGGAGATCGAGAAGATCTCCCTCGCGCTGGAGATGGGCAGCAACACGATGCTGTACCTGGACGACATCCAGCACACCAACCCGGAGCTCCTCCAGAAGTTCATCTCGCTCTGTGACGGCCAGCGCCGGATGGAGGGCGTGTGGGAGGGGCGGACGCGCACCTACGACCTGCGCGGCAAGCGGTTCGCCGTCTGTATGGCCGGCAACCCGTACACCGAGCAGGGCAAGCGGTTCCGCATCCCGGACATGCTGGCCAACCGCGCCGACGTGTACAACCTGGGTGACGTGCTCTCGGGCAAGGAGGAGCTGTTCGCGCTCAGCTACATCGAGAACGCGCTCACCTCCAACCAGACCCTGGCGCCGCTCTCCACCCGGGACCGCGAGGACGTGTACACGTTCGTGCGGATGGCTCAGGGTGACGACTCGGTCGGCACGGACCGGCTGAAGCACCCGTACTCGGCTGCGGAGGTGGACCGGATCGTCTCCGTCCTCCGGAAGATGCTCCGGGTGCAGGAGGTGGTGCTGGCCAACAACCAGGCCTACATCGCCTCGGCGGCGCAGTCGGAGGACGCCCGGACCGAGCCCCCGTTCCAGCTCCAGGGTTCGTACCGGAACATGAACCGGCTGTCGGAGAAGATCGTGCCGGTCATGAACGAGGCCGAGGTGGAGGCCGTCATCGACGACCACTACCTGGGCGAGGCGCAGACCCTCACGTCCGGCGCGGAGGCCAACCTGCTCAAGCTGGCCGAACTGCGCGGGGTGATGACCCCCGAGCAGGAGGAGCGCTGGCACGAGGTCAAGGAGGGCTTCCGTCGCGGCCGTGCGCTGGGCGGATCCGACGACGACCCGATGACCAGGGCCATCGGCGCGATGGGCCTGCTGGCCGACCGCGTGGGCGAGATCGGCACGGCCCTCGGACGAGGCGCCGACAGGTAGCCAAGAGAGGGACCCAGAGGGGCCGCCGACCCGCGAGGGCACGGCGGCCCCCTTCGGACTCAGACGATGGGGAAGCGTTCGTCGCCGATCACCATCTCGACCCGCAGGTTCCCCCCCAGGGCCTCCACGTACCTCCTCAAGGTGTCGACCTGCGTGTGGCCGATCTCCCCGCGTTCGATGCTGGAGACCCTGTTCTGACTGACGTTCAGCTGCTGGGAGAGCTGCACCTGCGTCAGCTCGGCCGCCTCCCTGAGCTCGCGCAGCCGGTAGGACCGAACCTCGTCCAACAACCGCTGCTTGTGCCGCTCCACCGCTTCCCGGTCGACAGGACGCTTGGCCAGCATGTCTTGAAGGTTCGTCATCGGTGTCCTCTCCCTAGTCCGGCGACGTGTTCGTCGAAACGCTGGTCCGCGAGTGGAATGCTGACCCGGTACCACTTCTGCCAGTTTCCCGACTTGTCCCCGCCCACCAGCATGATCGCCCTGCGCACGGGATCGAAGGCGAACAGGACCCGCAGCTCGGATCTCCCCCTGGATCCTGGGCGCAGCTCCTTCATGTTGGCGTGCCGTGACCCCCTGACCGTGTCCACCAGGGGTCGGCCGATACCGGGCCCGTGTGTGGCCAGTACTTCGAGCGCCGCGATCACTTGTTCGTACGAGCCCTGGTCCAGGGCCTCCAACCAGGGTTGGACGAGTTCCAGTTCAATGTCCCACACCAGCTTAGGTATACAACGCACAGGTTGTAAAGGAAGGTCGTTCGGGTGTTTTCCTCAGTCCAGATCAGCCTGTGCGGAGCAGAAGGCGGCGTTCGAGTTCGGGGGCCAGGGTGCGCATGTAGGTGGCGGTGATGTGGCTGGCGTCCCAGTAGACGAGGACGTTGCCGACCACCGGGCGGCACAGGTCGGGTTCACAGAGCAGGTCGGTGAGGTCCAGAGCCGTGACGTTGGCGGGAAGCTCGGCACCTTCGAGAGGTGAGGCCTCGGCAAGGGAATGGCCGGGCGGCGCCGAGCACCCCTCGGAATCGGACTCGGAGAGGCAGTCGGGGGCGGCGGAGGGCAGGCGCGGGGTGTCGCGGACCGCGACGACCTCGATGCCCAGGGCCTCCAGCTCCCGCCACCGGTCCACGTAGCCGTCCACCAGGACCTCCTCCCCGAAACCCGCGCTGGTGTCCAGGCTCGTCGTGGTGCCGGTGGTGAACACCGCGTCGGGGCGCAGGGACCGGAGCTCGTCCATGACGTTGCCGTTCCACTCGGCGCACTCGGTGTAGGGCTCCCCCTTGTGGAGCTGGGGCGCGTCGGTGAACAGGCAGGCGCCCTTGGTGATGTTGACCAGCCGCCAGTCCCGGCGCTGCGCGATCTGCTCCAGCGCGGGGAACCAGTGGGCGGCGTGCGAGCCGCCGACCAGGGCGACCGTGCGGTCCGGGTCCGAGGCCCCGTAGTCGCAGGTGATCGCCTCGGTTCCGGAGGTGGACTGGTTGCAGCCGTCGTCGTAGGTGACCGGAAGGTCCAGTGCGGCGGAGGCCGGGGGCGGGTGGACCGGGTCGGGGTACGCGCCGTCGACGTCGGAGGGCAGCGCGGCCGCGCCGGGGTAGCGGGCGGGGTCGGCGAGCACCTCCTCCAGGCGGCGCTGTTCGGCGTCCATCCGGACCGTCCACGCGCCCGTGGCCAGGAGGACCGGGACCAGGCAGGCGGCGGCGACCACCGGAGGCCTCAGCCGGGTGCCAGCGCGGCCGAACGCGACAATCCGGTCGGCGAGCGGGGTGGTCACCGCCGCCAGGGCGATGGAGAGCGCGAGGACCGCAATGCCCCCGAGTGGACTGGCCAGGTCCCGTCCGGTCACCGCGAGGTGGAACACCAGGATCGGCCAGTGCCACAGGTACAGGGCGTAGGAGATCGATCCCAGGTAGAGCACGGGGCGGAGGGTGAGCCACCGGTCGGCGCCCCAGGGGGAGCCGGTGGCCCCGGCCACGATGACGGCCGCCGCCGCGAGGGTCGGCCACAGCGCCGCGTAGCCGGGGAAGACCGTGGACACCTGGAGGAGAACGCCGCACAGGGCGAGCGCGGCCAGGCCGAGCCAGCCGAGGAGGACCCGCAGCGCCCGGGGCGGACGCAGGTACGGCAGGAGGAGGGCGAGCAGGCCGCCCAGCGCGAACTCCCACAGGCGCGCCCCGGTGTCGAAGTAGGCCCACGGCTGGTCCACGCGGGTGGCGAGGACGGAGTAGGCGAGGGACAGGGCGAAGACCGTGCTGAGGACGGCGAGGAGCACCCGCTGCGCGGGTCGGCCGAGGCGGGCGGCCCACCAGAAGGCCAGGCCGACCACCACCGGCCACACCAGGTAGAACTGGCCTTGGACGGAGAGCGACCAGAAGTGCTGGAAGACGCTCGTGGCGTCGTCACGCGCCAGGTAGTCGACGGAGCCGAACGCCAGGTGCCAGTTCAGGTGGTGGAACGCGGCGGCCAGGGACTCCGCGACAGTGTCCCGCCAGCGGGCCTCGGGGAGCAGCAGCCGCGCGCCCAGCAGGGAGACCGCGATCACCAGGGCCGCAGTGGGGACCAGCCGCACGGCGAGCCGGCCGAGGAAGGCGCCGTAGCGCGGGCCGCCCCGTTCGGCCGCGCGCACCAGGGAGCCGGTGACGAGGAACCCGGTGAGCAGCAGGAAGACGTCCACGCCGCCGGAGACCCGGCCGAGCCACACGTGGTAGACCGCCACGAGCAGGACGGCGACGGCTCGCAGACCGTCGATCTCCTGACGGTGGCTCGAGGGTGGTGGGAGGGGGGTCGTGTTCACGGGGACCCCATGATCACTCCCCCTCGTGACCACCCGGCATACGTGAGGTGACCGCCACGGATCCTGTCAGAGGCGGATGGTCTCGCGATCGGGGTCGGTGATCATCTTCGGGTCGCGGTCACGGAGCAGCGCCATGATCGGGGCGACCGTGTCGGCCTCCTGGGCGTACTCGCCCTCCTCGGTCTTGAGCCCCACGACCTGGAAGAACAGCACCAGGCCGTTGTCGGTGTCCAGGATGCGCATGTCAGCGTCGGGCACGATCGCCAGCGAGGTCATGTCCCCGTTGGCGCTCTCGCCGCCGAGCGGGGACCGGGTGACGATCCAGTGACCCACGTCCAGCTGGGCACCGGCCACGTACTGGTCGGCCAGCGCGTGCAGCACGCGCAGGATCCACGCGGGCACGGCCTCGTCGCCGTCCGCGCGCGGGATGCGGCACGTGAACTCGAATCCGGCGCCGGAGACTCGCTTCTCCTCGCTGGTCTTCTCCCCCAGCTCGGTGAGGCCGAAGGTGACCAGCAGCCAGTGCCCCTCCATGGGGTAGGCGAGGACGCCGTCGATCCCCTGCTCGGACTCGCGGGCGGGGAACTGGATGGTCAGCGGGTGCACGTCCGGGTAGTGCTGCGCCCACCCCTCGTAGATCTGGGTGAGTCCGGGCAGCAGTTCCAGCATCGTGCGCTCTCCAGGGTCGTGAACGGTGCACCCCAGAGGATATGCGCCGAGGCGGGGGCGGCGGCGTGGTGGCGCCGCCCCCTCCTCGGGGTCAGACCCCGGCGAGCACCCGACCGGTGTCGCGCGCGGCGTCCAGGGCCCGGGTGCGCTCCTGCTCGGCGAGGTCCCTCAGGCCCTCCATCCCCGGGGTGGTGGCGGCCAGGGTGAGCTCGCACTTGATCAGGGTGAGGTCGGCCTGCCAGAGGTCGCCGACGACACGCTCCAGATAGGGCGTGGAGTGGTCCCAGCCCTCGCGGGGAGTGCCGGGACCGTAACCGCCGCCCGCGGTGGTGACCAGCGCGGTGGGGACCCCCTTCAGCAGCGGGTTGGTGGGCCCGGCACCGGCGATGACCAGGTCGACCCAGGTCTTGAAGTGCTGGGAGACACCGTAGTTGTACATCGGTACGGCCAGGATCACGGCGTCGGCGCTCTCCAGTTCTCCGGCCAGCCGGGCGGCCAGGGCCAGCGCCTCGCTCTGGGCCGGGGTGCGCTCGGCCTCGGGGGTGGCGGAGCCCACGGTGGCGTGCACCCAGGCGTCGGCGGGCAGCGGGTCGGTCCCCAGGTGGCGGCGGTTCACTCCGCCATCCGGGTGCGCCGCGGTCCACTCCGCCTCGGCGCGGTCCGCGATCTCGGCGCTGGAGGACACGGACGGGAAGATGCTGCCGTCGAGTCGGAACAGGTTCATGATTCCTACTTCTCCCATTGGTTCGGTGTACCGCTGGCCGGATGCGTGCCCGGCGTCGCGGCGTGATGACAGCATAAACGGACCATCCCCCGCTTAGTATTCCCGGGGTAGATTGATTCCGTGGATGTGCCAGTGGTCCCCTTCGGAAGACCGCGCCCCGAGCGGGCGGACGCGGCCCGCAACCGCGAGCACCTGCTGCGGACGGTCCGCGCGATGATCGTCGAGCTGGGCCCGGAGAGCGTGACCATGGACGGCCTGGCCGAGCGCGCCGGGCTGGGCAAGGGGACCGTCTTCCGACGCTTCGGTACGCGTGCGGGGATCTTCCAGGCCGTGCTCCATGACGACGAGCTCCGGTTCCAGGAGCGGGTGCTGCACGGCCCGCCGCCGCTGGGGCCCGGCGCCGAACCGAAGGAGCGCCTGATCGCCTACGGCCTGGCCCGCTTCGACACGCTCAGGGGCAACCACGCCATCTTCCGTGCGGCACTGGGCCATTCCCCGCTTGCACCGGCCTCCGTGAGCATGACCCCTCCGCACGTCCGGATGCTGCTCCGCCAGGCCAGCCCGCCCCTCCCCCATCCGGACAGCCTCGCCCTCCAGCTCGCCGCCGCCCTGGAGGGCCCGCTGCTGTTGTACCTGGGCTCGGACGAGCTCACCGGCCCGCAGGGGGAGGCCGGCTGCGACCACCTGGCCGAAAGCTGGCGGACCCTCGTCGAGCGCGTCTTCGACGGCTGAGGCCAGCCCGGCGGTCGCGTGAGCCCCGGCGCGCCCCGGATCTTCGCGCGAGCGGCGGCCGGGACCGGGGATCGGCGGGCAACCACAGCCCCGGCACCCTCTTGCCACGATTCGTCCGGAGAACGGGACCCGTCTTTACGCGGAGCGTCGCCCCCCGGCCCTAACGTTCTGTTCCACCCTTCAAAGGGACCGTGAACAGGAGCAACGAGTGAACGCCAATCTCACCGTCGCGGCGGCCCAACCCGCGGACGGATTCGTCGGGTGGGTCGTCGGACTCATGGAGGTCCTCGGCGGGCCGGGGGTCGGTCTGGCCATCGCCCTGGAGAACCTCTTCCCGCCCATCCCGAGCGAGGCGATCCTGCCGACAGCCGGTTTCGCCGCCTCCCGGGGCGAGTTGGGACTGGCGGAGGTCCTGGTCTGGGCCACCGTCGGCTCCGTGGTGGGTGCGCTCGCCCTGTACGGCCTCGGCGCCTGGTTGGGGCGGGAGCGTTTCAGGGCGTTGGCGAGCCGCGTCCCGCTGGTCAAGATGGCCGACATCGACCGCACCGAGGCGTGGTTCGAACGGCACGGACCCAAGGCGGTCCTCCTCGGTCGGCTCATTCCGGTGTTCCGCAGTTTCATCTCGATCCCGGCCGGGATCGAGCGCATGTCCCTGCCGCTCTTCCTCGGCCTGACCACCTTGGGCAGCGCCGTGTGGAACACCCTGTTCGTCCTGGTCGGGTACCACCTGGGCGAGCAGTGGCACATCGTCGAGGGTTATGTCGGCGTCGTTTCCCGGGTCGTCCTGGCGGCGGTGGCGGCGGCGGTCGTCTGGTTCGTGGTGCGACGGGTGCTGGAGCGTCGGCGCGAGCGGCGGACCGCACCCGACCGCGGGCCCCGACACGGGTGAGGTCGCGGACCTGTGTGTCCGGCGGGCGCACCCCCTGGGGGCGGGGACCGGCCCGCCGCCCCGAGCGGATCGGCCACCGGGCCCGCTTCCCCAGTTTCGGGTGGACTGAAGTGGTGAGGGTTGGAGGTGAGGGGATCGAGAGGTCGACAGGAAACGGGGAACGGCCATGAGACACCTTCTACTGCCCTCCCGCGAGGAGCTGCCGGTACTCGGCCAGGGCACCTGGGGCATGGGAGAGGACCCCGACGCGCACCAGGCGGAGGTCCGTGCGCTGCGGCACGGGCTGGACCTGGGCCTCGGGCTGATCGACACCGCCGAGATGTACGGATCGGGCGGGGCGGAGAAGGTGGTCGGGGAGGCCATCCTCGGCCGCAGGGACGAGGTGTTCCTCGTCAGCAAGGTGCTGCCGAGCCACTCCGACCGCCGGGGTGTGATCGAGGCGTGCGAGCGCAGCCTGCGTCGACTGGGGACCGACCGCATCGACCTGTACCTGCTGCACTGGCGCGGAGGGGTACCGCTGGCCGAGACGCTGGAGGCCCTCATCGAGCTGCGTGACTCGGGGAGGATCGGGAACTTCGGAGTCAGCAACTTCGACACCGACGACATGCGCGAGCTGTGGGGCGAGGCGGGCGGCGACGACTGCGCCGCGAACCAGGTCCTCTACAACCTGTCCCGACGCGGCCCGGAGCACGACCTCCTTCCGTGGTGCCGGGACCACGAGGTGCCCGTCATGGCCTACTCCCCCATCGAACAGGGACGTCTGCTGGGCGACCCCGTCCTGGAGCGGGTCGCCGAGGGGCACGGGGTCTCGGCCGCGCAGGTGGCCATCGCCTGGGTCCTGGCGGGCGGGGGCCTGTGCGCCATCCCGAAGGCGGGCACCGTCGGGCACGTGGAGGAGAACCACGCCGCCCTTGATCTGCGCCTGACCGAGGAGGATCTGGGAGCCCTGGACGAGCGCTTCCCCGGACCGGACGGGCCCAGCCCACTCGACGTGCTCTGACCAGGGCGAGCGGAGCCGGACGGCGAGGACCGGGAGGGGCCGGAGCCAGGCGGGCAGGGCCGGGAGGGGCCGGAGCCAGGCGGGCAGGGCCGCTGATGGAGCCGGACGGGCGGAGGCCGGGAACGGAGCCGAACGGGCCGGGAACGGCCCCGGGGATGGGTGCCGATGGCTGACCGGGCGGGGCAGGTAGCGGAACGGACCCGGGAGGCCACCCTGTCCCCGAGGTGAGAGTCCGAGGTACTGCGCCAGGGGACCTTGTCCCGACCCGGAGCGGGATGTAACTTTCCTCCGAGTCAGACATCCGTGTTGGAGACAACCGACAGTGCCCCGGTCGGCGACAGCCCCTCCCCTCTAACCCGCTCCTGAGGTGGACACGTGAAGACCCCCCGATCGCCGCGCTCGCGGCGTGCCCTGACCACCCTCACCGCCCTGGCCGCGGCCGTCCTGCTCTGCACCCCGCAGACGGCCCTGGCCAGCCCGGCGCCCGACGACTCCGTCGAGTTCGTCCCCACTCCGGCCGACACCCCCGCCGAACGCACCGAGGCGGACCGGGAGGCGCTGGAGGAGAAACTGGCCAACACCGCCGTCCCGCCCGGACCACTGAGTTTCGGCGCCGAACCCCTCGCGGCCGCCCGGAACGCCGCCGAGGGCGCGGCGGCCGGCGCCTCCTGCGCGATCACGGCGGAGTCCGCCACAGCCCTGGCGCTGGCCCCCGTCTGGCCCGAGGTCTCGGCCGGCTCCGCCCTGCCTCCCTCGCCGATGACCCTGTCGAGGTACGACAACCAGTCCGGCCTGTACGACCCCGCCGGACGGGACGGCCTGTTCTTCAACCCGGGTGTCGGCCTGTGGCAGATGGACTCCGCGGGACTCGGCACCAACAACACGGCGGGCGAGGCGATCGACTCCGTCTGGGTCTCCGACTTCGTCGTGCCCTACATCGTGGACAAGTACTGTTCCGCCATCAACGGGGGCTCCGCGGCGCCCGCCGCCCGGGCCACCGCGTGGGCGGACTGGAACGCCTGCTCCGACGGGGACTGTGACACCGTGTACTGGCGGGCGATGAACGACGGGATCGGGTCGGACCCGTCCGTGGGCCGCCACGGCGGCGCACAGCCGCGCACCTGTGAGTTCGAGGGCACCTCGTACGACTGCCTGTTCGTGGACGTCTCCGACGTCCAGGGCGCCGACTGGTGGACCCGACCCGAGAGCGGCCGCTCCCCGGTGCCGTCACCGTTCTACGTGCTCAGGGCCGGTTCGGGCGACGGCGTCCGCGAGGTGCGCGTGTGGCTCGCGGCGGACTCCGGGCACGGGGTGGACGTGACCGTCACCCGACCCTTCGGTGGCAACGCGCGGGACGCGCTCTCCTGGACCGACGGTCTCGGCCTGTGCGACACGACCGCCGGGCGCGGCTCCTGCTGATCACGGAAAGTACCGAATGAATTCGGGCCCTGGTCCCTTCTGGGACCAGGGCCTGTTTCCTTTCCGGTGTTCCCTCTGTGAAACACAGAAGAACCAGAGGTCACACCAGGGAAAAGGTTCAATACAACCTCTATCTACCGGCCGAATCGCATGTTACTTTCTTTCCCGCCCGGGGGACCCGCTAGGAAGATTCAAACGAAGAGGCCACAATGCCCCATTCGACGGCACCCGAGATCGACCTGCCCGAGCTGAACTTCGACGACATGGAGGTGATGAGCGTCCGCGA
>NZ_ANAE01000111.1 GCF_000341265.1 Nocardiopsis prasina DSM 43845
GGCTCCTGCGGCTGACTGGTACTCCGGTCAGCCCCGCCACCGGAATGCACGCCCGCGTGCCTGATCAAAGCGTGGAATTCGGCAAGGGCAAGCTCCAACGTTTCACGCCAACATCCCCCTACCACCCAGAAGAAGGTGTCCGATGGCGTTGCAGGAAACCCCCACGATCGACCTGCCCGACCTCAACTTCGACGACATGGAGGTGATGAGCGTCCGCGAGGCGGTCGCCGTCCCGGAGACCGGCGCCACCAGCGGCTCCAGCTCCTGCACCTCCCCCTCGTGCTGCGGCTCCAGCAGCTGCTGCTCCTCGGGTTCGTGCGGCTGACCCCCTGAACCGGGGCGGCCCTCTCGCCGGGGTCGCCCCCCCCTGCCCCCGAATCCCCCCAGTAGAAGCACGACGAGGGCCGCACGTGTACGCGATCAACGCCACGGACATCACCAAGGACTACGGGAAGGGAGAGGTGCTCCACCGCATCTCCTACCAAGTGCCCGCCGGACAGATCGCCGCGCTGCTCGGCCCCAACGGGGCGGGCAAGACGACGCTGATCGAGATCCTGGAGGGGCACCGGGGACGCACCTCGGGGCGGGTGGAGGTGCTCGGGCTCGACCCCGGCAACCGCCGTGACTTCGCCGAGCTCCGCAAGCGCATGAGCGTGGTGCTGCAACAGACCATGCTGGAACCGGGACTGTCGGTCCGCGACATCGTGCGCCGCCACGCCTCCTACTACCCGAACCCGCTCGACGTGGACGAGGCCCTCGCCCAGGTGGAGCTGACGGAGAAGCGCTCCGCCCTGGTCAAGTCGCTCTCCGACGGCCAGCGCCGCCGCCTCGACCTCGCCCTCGCACTGACCGGCCGCCCGGAACTGCTCTTCCTCGACGAACCCACCACGGGGCTGGACCCCGTCTCGCGCCGCCGCATCCGCAGCCTGGTGGCCGGACTGCGCGAGAGCGGCACGACCGTGGTCCTGACCTCCCACGACCTCACCGAGGTCCAGGAGCTCGCCGACCGCGTGGACGTCATCCGCGACGGCTCGTTCATCGCCTCCGGCAGCCCCGACGACCTCGTCCGGGGCTCGGCGGCGTACACGGTCGTGGAGTTCGCGCTCCCCGAGGGGACGGACGGCCGCCTCCCCGAGGGCGCCGCACTGGTCAACGGGAGGGCGCGCATCCTCACCGACGACCAGGACGCGGTGGTGGAGCGGGTGCAGGCGTGGGCGCGGGACGAGGGGACGCGGATCAGCGGCCTCACCATCGTGCCGCCCAGCCTGGACGACGCGTATGTGGCGATGTTGGAGAACGGCGTGCTGGAAGCGGAGAAGAGCGAATGAGCGTCACGGGAACCGAACGCGCGCGGAGCACCCGCCGCCCGTCCTCCTTCTGGCTGCACGTGGACGGCGAACTCAAGGAGTTCTGGCGCTCACCCATCACCCTCGCGTTCATCGTGCTCATGCCGGTGATGTTCTACGTGGGGTTCGGGCTGGCCTTCCGCTCCCAGGCGGACGAGATCCGGCTGGTGGGCGAACACGGGATCACCCAGGCCAACCTGAGCTTCGGCGGCATCCTGGGCTTCGCGCTGATGTCCGTGGCCTTCGCCAACGTCGCCATCGGGCTGGCGATCCGCCGCCACCACGGACTGTTCAAGCGCTTTCGCACCACACCGGTCAGTCCGGCCACGGTGATGGGCGCCTACCTGGTGAACACGCTGCTCACCGCCGTGATCGTGCTCGGCGTGGTGACCGCGATCGGTCTGCTCGGCATGGGCGTGACCATCGACCCGGCCCGCCTGCCCCAGCTTCTGACGGCTCTGCTGCTCGGCTTCGTGTGCATGGCCCCGCTGGGCGCCGCCGCCTCCCTGCTGCCGCCCAACGCCGACGCCGCCGTGCCCATGGTGAACGGCATCTTCTTCCCCGCGGCCTTCCTCGCGGGCGGGTTCATCATCCTGCCGTTGGGCGACACGGTGGGCGCCGTCGTGGACCTGCTGCCGGGCCGACCGCTGACCCTCCTCATCCAGGGCGCGCTGTCCGAGTCCGGACCCGTGTGGGACTGGTCCTCGGTGGCGCTGCTCATGGCGTGGTCGCTGCTGGGCACCGTGGCGGCGCTGCGCTGGTTCCGGTGGGCCTCCGAGCGGGAGCCGCGCGGCTTCGGTTCGTCCCGGAGCAAGGACAAGGACAAGGACGAGGTCAAGGCGCCCGAGGGGACCGGGGCTTGAACACTCCCGCCGAACCCTCACGGTCCTTCGAGGTCGTGGAGGGCCCCTACCTGGTCTCCCGGGTCAACCCCCATCCCCACCGACAGCTGCGAGGGAGCGCCTCGACCGCGCCTCGGCTGCGCACCCTCGCCCGGCTGGAACGCGAACGCGAGGAGCTGCGCGAACGGCTGCTGGACGCCCTGCACCGGGCCGCGCCCGAGCTGGGCGCCCACCGGAGCGCGGCGCTGGCCGCCAAGCGCGCCGTGTTCAACCGCCGCCCGCCCCGGGAGGACCTCCTCGACCACCCGGTCACCCGCGAGATCCCCCTCCTCGCCGTGTGGGCGGACAACTGGCGGGAGGCGCGTGCCACGGCCGCCTCAGTGGACGGCGAACACGAGACCGCGCTCCTGGCCGAGCGCGCGGCGCTGACCGCGTGGGCCCGCGATCCCGGCGTGGACCGTGCGACCGCGCTGTCCAGCCCGGACCTGCACCGGGCGGTGGCCGCCCGCGCCGCCACCGATCAGGCCCCCGACAAGCGGATGCGCAAGGCCGAGGCCGCCCTGGTCCGGTACTTCTCGCGTTCCACGGTGAAGGTCAGCCCGTACTCGCTGTACACCGCCGTGCACTTCACGCCCCTGGAGGCCGAGGCCCCCGAGGACGCCGACCAGCCGTTGCGCCTCGCCTCGCACGCCGCGCTCCGGCGACTGCTCCCCCGGCAGGCGGCGCGGGCCCTGGCCGCCGACCCCGAGGCGCGTCTCGGCCTTGAGTGGGTGCTCACCGGTGGGGCCCGACGCGAGGCCTCCGACCAGGGAGAACGCCTGGTCGTACGCCGCCGCCGCTGGGCGCCGCCCTCCCCCGGGCTGCGCGCGGAGGCGTTCGGTGAGGAGGAGGTCCGCCTCCCCATGACCGGGAGCTGGGACCGCCTCGTCACGGTCCTGGAGAAGCGCGCGGCCGCCCCGGTGCGGTTGGCGGTACTGCGTGACGCGGTCGCCGCCGAACTCGGCTGCGGAGCCGAGCGGGCGCTCGGCGTCCTGGACAAGCTCATCGACGTGGGCGTCCTCGTGCCGTGGTCGCCCGTTCCCGAGCAGTCGCCCGACTTCACGCGGCACTGGCACCGGCTGGCCAGCACCCTGCCCGGCGAGGCGGCGGCCCGGGTGGCGTCCGCGTTCGAGGAGACCGAGGCGGTACTGGCCGGGTTCGCCGAATCCGACGGCGCCGGTCGGGCGGGCGACGTGCTGCGACTGCAACACCTGTGGTCGGCGGCGGTGGGCGCGGAGGGGTCCGCCACCTCACCGGTCGTGGAGGACTGCCTGGTCTCGCGCGGCGTCCCCGTGGAACGCGACCGCACCCGCGCGTGGTCGGCCGACCTGGGTCGGCTCATGCCGCTGTTGTTCGCGCTGGACGACCAGCGCGTGCTCTCCGGTGCGCTGGAGCAGGTGTTCGTGTCCCGGTACGGCCGGGGCGGGCGCTGCTCGGACCTGGAGGGTTTCGCCCAGCACGCCCGGGCGGCCTTCCCGCTGACCCAGGAACTCATGGGCGGTGAGCCCGCCGCCCTGGCCGGGGCCGACCCGGAGCTGACCCGGGTGCTGGCGGCGCGGCGGCGCGCGGTGGACCACCTCGTGGAACTCGGCCGGTCCGGCGGGGACCGGGTGGACGTCGACCCCGCCGTGGTGGACGAGGTCGCGGCGATGCTACCGGACCGGGAGTTCGCCGCCCGCCGCTCCTTCGCGGTGTTCGGCCAGGCCGTCCCGGACGGTCTGGTGGTCAACCACCTCTACGGCGGCCGGGCCCGCTACTTCAGCCGGTTCCTCGGCCAGCTGCCGGAGGAGTTCCGGGACCGGGTCGCCGAGCACGTGCGGCGGCTGGGCCCGGAGGAGGCCGACACCGTGCACATGCGGTCGGCGCTGGGGTTCAACGCGAACCTCTCGCCCGCCCTCGCCGACGAGGAACTGGCGCTGCGCGACGAACCCACCCTGGTCCCCGGCCCCTCCACCCTGGACCTCACCCTGGTACACACCCCGCACGGGCTGCGGCTGGTCCGGGAGGACGGCCGCGAGATCGACCCCGTCTACACCGGGTTCCTCGTGCCGCACGCGCTGCCCTACGACGAGATGCTCGTGGCGATGGTCGCGGACTCGCCGTTCTTCTCCTTCGGCGACCTCACCATCGACCTCCACGAACGCTGGACCGAGCGCGGTTTCCGGGGCGGGACACCCAGGATCGGCTTCGGTGAACTCACCCTGTTCCGCCGCAGGTGGGGCATGGACACCGCCGACCTCTCACCCCGCTCCGAGGAGTCCCCCGCCCAGCTGCACCGACGGCTGAACGTGGAACGCGAACTCCGGGGCATTCCCGAGCAGGTGTTCGTCCGCCCGCTCCAGGGGTCCCGCCTCGGTCCGCTGGAACGCGCCATGGCACCCAAACCGCAGCACGTGGACTTCCTGAGCAGGCTGCACACCGGCACCGCCGCCAAACGCCTGGCCCACCTGGGGCCGGCGCTCCTGGTGGAGGAGATGCTCCCCGGGCCGGACCACCACCGGGTGCGCAGCCCCGCCGGTGAGCACGCCAGCGAACTGTTCCTCGAACTCTCCACGGTGCCGCACGCGGCCGGCACCGACGCCACTCCCCCTTCCCATCCCCCAGGCGAAGCGAGGCTGACCCCTTGACCGTCGGACTCAGAGTCAACTACCACGACAGCGACAAGAGCACCCTGCTCGGCGACTGCCTCGTACCGGCAGCGCGCGCGGCCGCCGCGCGTACCGGCGTCACCGCGGCCTGGCTGCACCTGCACTGGCGGCTCGGACCGCACTGTGTGCTCTACGCGGACGGCGACCCGGCCGCGGTGGAGGCCGCGGTGTCCGAGGCCGAGGAGGGTGTCCGCGCGTTCCTGGCCCGTCACCCCTCAGGGCGGCAGCTGGATCCGGGACAGTACGAGGTCTTCTCCCAGCGCATGGGGCGCCTGGAGCTGGTGGAGGGCCCCTACGCGCCGATCGAGCCGGACAACAGCACGCGACGGCTGGCGGGCGACCCGGTCGACACGTTCCTGCGCGGCCCCGAGGCGGTCGCCCTCAAGGGGCGGGTCCTCACCGACGGCCTCTCCCGGGTGGCCGACCACGCGGGCGGGCGCGGCGGCGAACGGGCGGTGTCCGCGAACGTCTTCGCGGGGATGGGCGCGATCGCCACGCGCTACCCCGAGTGGGGGCTGCGCTCCGGGTACCAGGCCTTCCTCTCGCACTGGAAGGAGTACTTCCACTGGTCCGACCCCCAGGGAACCGCGCAGGAACGGCTGGCCACGGCCTACCGCACCCAGCGCGAGGGACTCGTGGCCTCCCTGCGCGCGGTGCACGAGCGCGACGGCGCGGACCCGTACGCGCTGGCCTGGGGCGAGTGGGCCGACCGCTGGCTGCCCGAGGCGGTCGCCCTGGCCCGCAAGGACCACATCCTGCCGTTCCCGCATCCGGACCGGCAGGAGCAGGCGGCGAAGTTCGGCGAGGACGTCGGGGTGCGCTGGAGCGGCTCCGACGACCGCTCCTACAGCGACTTCCACCAGGAGTTCCGCAAGCTCGACTTCACCCGGCTCGGCGACGGGTACGGGTTCGCGGCGTTCCGGTTCCTCATCAACTGCTTCTTCGACCTCCTGCCGCTGATGGGCGTCGCCCCCGTCCAGCGGTACTCGGTGGCGTACCTGTTCACCGAGGCCGCGCAGGAGGTGGTGGGCGAGGGCTGGGAGGAGACCGTCCGCCGGGTCGTCGACCACCAGAGCGAGGACCCCCAGCTGAGGCCGACCCTTCCGTGGGTGGGCGATGCCTGACTCCGCCGCGCACACCCCCGCGACACGGCTCAAGAGCGCCGTCCGTGCCCGGTCACTCGCGTCGGAGGGGGTGGCGCTCAGCATGGGGTCCACCGCCGTCGTCGTCCGGGGCGCCCGGGCCGACACCGTGTGGCGGGCCCTGGAGCCCGCCCTTCGCGCCGGTTTCCACCGTTCCGAGCTGCTGGGACGCTTCCCCGAGGCGGGGCGGCCGTTCCTGGCGGGCATCCTCGACCAGCTGGAGGAACACCGCTTCCTCCGTGACCTCGAACCCGAGCCCGTCTCCCTGACGGAGGCGGAGCGGGCCGCCTACCCGCACCTGGAGTCGGCGACCCACCGCCCCTACGCCGCGCTGGCCGCGCTGCGCACGAGCGTGGTCCGGGTGCGCTCCGCGTGCCCGCTGCTGGAGGCGCGGGTGCGGCGGGCGCTGGCCCGCGCGGGGTTCGGTGAGGTGCACGCGGACACCGGGCCCCCGCCCGAGTCCCCCGTCCTGTTGACCACCCGGCTCTCCCTCGACGGGGACGCGGCCGGGCACGGGGCCGAACACGTCGTCGCCGCTGGCGACGGCCTCTGGCTGACCGGGCCGCGCGACCGTCCGGGCACCCCGGACCTGTCGGGGCGGTTGCGCGCCTGGTTCGCCGGGAGGGAGAACGCCCCGGACCGCCTGGCGCCGGACGACTCAGCGCTGGAGGTGACCCGGAGCCTGGTCGCCGCCCAGCTGGCCCTGGCGTTGGTGGCGCAGGTGGCGCGTGCCGTGTCGGCCCCCGTCGCGGAGGCCGCCCCGGGGCCGGTGGCCGAGTTCATGGTGACCACGGACGAGCTGGTCAGTGAACCCCACGTCCTGTGCGTCGCGGAGCCGCTGGACCCGCGCTCCGTCGGGGCGCTGCGAGAGACGACCGCCGAGGACACCGGTCCACCGGAGCCGCTGGAGGTCCCCGACCGCCTGGACGCCGTCACCCACCTGTGGGACCGCGTGTTCGGGCCGGTGGCCGAACCGGCACCCGGGAACCTGTCCCAGCTGCCCGTGGGCCTGGCCAGGTCGGGACGGCACGCGGGGTACGGCCTCACCACCGCACAGGCCCGAGAGAACGCCCTGCTCAACGCCCTGCACGGGGTCGTGTGGCGTCCTCGGGGCACTGACGGCCCGGAGGCCGGTGGAACCGATACCCGGACCGATCGTTGGACCGATGGTTGGACCACCGGTCAGAAGGTTGGACCGAACATTGGCGTGGCCGACCGGCGGGCGGTCGGACAGACCGCCGGAGGCGCCGTTCAAGGGGCCGTTGGAGAAGCTGGGGAAGGTCAGGAAGCGGGCGGAGCGGGGGACAGCCCCGGCGGGATGGCACGCGCGGCGGGGCCCGGCACGGGGCCCGGCATGGGGCTCGGTCTCGGGCTGACCTCGGCCGCCGCGATCGGCGCCGCCGTGGGCGACCTCGTCCTCCACGAACCCGACGGCCGCTGGAAGGACGTGGACCCGCCGTCCCCGTCCCCTGCCGCGCGACGTCTGTGGACCGCGCTCACCCTGCGCTTCGGGGTGCCCGTCGAGCTCGCCCTCCAGGAGCTCGACGGCACCGGCGTGTGGCGCTCCCGTGTGTTCTCGGAAGGAGAGCCGCTGGCAACGAGCGCGGCGCCCGACCCCGTCACCTGTGTGGAGGAGGCCCTGCTCCAGGCGGTCGCGCGCGTGCGGCTGGCCGAGGAGGCCCCCGACGCCCTCCTGCCACCCCTCGCCACCGGCACGCGAACCCTCGCCCGGTGGGCCCGGGAGACGGGACAGGTCCGGGTGGACGCACCCGAGGGCGCCGACACCTGGCGCGACCTCGGAGTGCACTCGGCGGTGGCCGCGTGGACCTGACCCCCGACATCAACCGGCCCTCTCCCTCCGGCGCCACCCTCGACCGTCCGCACACGGTGCGCGTCGCGGGCGGGGTTCTGCACTCCGCGATGAGCGGCGGCCTGGCGATCCTCGGCCCGTGGACCCCCGACGGGGCCGCGGGCTGCGCCCGGTGCGCCGGGCTCTGGCGCGCCGACGTGGAGGGCGAGCTGGCTCCCGCCCCACCGGCGCCGGACCACCTCCTCCCTCTGTGGGGTGACGTGTTCTCCGCGCTGGCCACCGCCACGGACCCCGCCGACCTGCGCCTTCACCTGCTCGCGCTGGACTGCCGCACCGGGGAGGTGACCCGGCACGGTTTCGTCCCCCATCCCTCCTGCGGGCACTGCTTCCCCGACAGCCAGGGGCTTTCGGTCGAGGAACCGGGTGACACCCTCGAACTGACCGCCCCGCTGCCCGTCGTCGGCGCCACCCTGCGCACCCGTGCCATGGACCGCGACGACCTCCGCGACCGGTTGCTGGACTTCCGGTTCGGACCCGTCGCGCACGTCTACCGCGACGAGGAGTCGCCACTGGCGCTCATGACCTGCGAGACCGTCGCCCCCGGACACGCGTCCCGGGAGGGCGGCTACGGGCGCTCCACCCGCTTCACCGCCAGTGAGGTGCCCGCCTTCCTCGAAGGGGTGGAGCGGGTGACCGGCGGACGGCGATTGACCGGCGCCGCCACCGTCCACGGCTCCTACGCGGACGTCGCCGAGGACGCGGTCGACCCCGCAGCCCTCGGCCTGCACGAACCCGAGTGGTACGGGCACCCCTCGTTCGCCCCCGTGCCCTACACCCCCCGCACCCCCACGACCTGGGTGTGGGGATGGTCCACCCGGGAGCGCCGCCGCGTCCTGGTCCCCGAACACGTCGCGTACTGGCACGCGGGCCGCGCCGAGGAGCGGTTCCTGTACGAGTCGTCCAACGGCTGCGCCGTCGGCGGGACCCTCGCGGAGGCGGTCCTGTACGGACTGTTCGAGGTGGTGGAGCGGGACGCGTTCCTGCTCGCCTGGTACTCGCGGACCCGGCTGCGGCTGATCGAGGGGGCCGACGACCCGGATCTGGCCCACCTCACGGACCTGCTCACCGAGCGCGGACTCACCCTGCGCCTGTTCGACCTCACCTCCGACCTGGGGATACCGACCGTCCTGGCGACGGTCACCGCCCCCGAGGAGGCGGTGCGCGCGGGTCGCGCACCCGCGCTCAGCCTGGCCACCGGCACCCACCTCGATCCGCGCCGCGCCCTCATGGCGGCGGTGGAGGAGACCGCGACCAACGCGCTGATGTACCCCAAGTGGGTGCGGATGCGCCCGTCGGTCTCAGTGGAGCGGTGTCGGCCCATGCTCGACGACCCCACCCTGGTCCGCACCCTGGAGGACCACACCGGCCTGCACGGACTGTGGGAGGCCCGCCCGATGTGGGAGTTCCTGGAACACCCCAGCGGCGAAGTGGCCCTGGACCGGCTCACCGAAGGTCGGCCCCCCTCCTTCGCCGGGACCGACCTCGCCTCGGTGCTGCGCGCCCGGCTCGCCGCCGTGCACGAGCTGGGCCTGGACGTGGTGGTCGTCGACCAGAGCAGCGCCCCGTACACGGCCGCCACCGGCACCCGGGCGGTCAAGGTGATCGTGCCCGGGGCCCTGCCGATGACCTTCGGCCACACACACCGCCGGACCCGCTCCCTGGAGCGGCTGACCCGGGCGTCCGCGCTGTTCGAGGGAGGGGTTCCATGGGAAGCGCCCGGCAGGACGTACCCGGATCCGCACCCGTTCCCCTGAGGAGCGGATTCGAGGAGGCGCTCGCGCACTTCCACGCGCAGTCCCACGACAAGGACGTGACCCAGGTCGAGACGCTGTTCTTCGGCGCCGAACCGTCGAACGGACTGGCCCTGCCGGTCCCGGGACAGCTGCGGCCGCCGTTGCCCGCACTGGCTCCGCTGCGCGACCTGGACGCCGCCGCGCCCGCGCTCGGCGGCGGCTGGTCCCCCACTCAGCGCCTGCTCGCGGCGTGTGTGGAGGCCGTGCGGGTACGCCGGATCTCGGCGGCCGACCGGTACCCGGTCCACCGCGCCTACCCCTCGCCGCGCGGCCTGTTCGGGGCGGACCTCTTCCTGCTCCCGCCCGAGGGGGCCGCGTGGTGCCTGCGAGTGGACCCGCAGTCGCACGCCCTCCAGCCGGTCGGGGGCCCGGGAGCCCCCGCGGACCTGGAGGGGGTCCGCCTGGTGGTGGCAGTGGACCGGCACCGGTACCCGCCCGAGTACGGAAGGCTGCGGCCCTCCCTCGCGCGCTTGGAGGCCGGGCACCTCCTGGCCACCCTCGGGCTGACCCTCACCCGCGCGGGGCTGCGACCGCACACCCACCCCGACCCCGAGTACCCGGCCTGCAAGGAGGCGGGCCCGCTCCTCCCGGAGGGCATGACCGCCGTTGCCGCCCTCACCCTCGACACCGCGCCCCCGCACACCACCAACCCGATCCCCAGCGCCCCGAGCGGGGTGACCCTCTCCCCCGAGGCCACCGCCCGGGTGGCCGCGTCCGTCGCCCCGTCCGGTCGAACCCTGCGGCGCTGGCTCGACGAACGGACCAGCGGGGTCTCCACGGCCAACCTGGTGACCAGCGCGTACGTGAGCCCGGACCGGGGATCGACGATCAACTCCGGGCTGACGCGGGCACTCGCCGCCGCCCACGACGCCCTCCCCCACCCCCGCTCCCTGCGCCTGTACCAGCACACACTGGAGGGGGACCGGGTGGACGACCGGGTCGTGCGCGAGCTCCACCCAGACGGCACCGAGGGGCCCTCCCGACCCGCGCCCCGCACCGGCGAGACCAACTTCTCCGCCACCCTCGGCCACACCCTCACCGTGGACTTCCCCGCCTGGGCCCGTGCCCTCGGACCCGAACACGCCGAGACGGTCCTGCACACCCTCCTCGGGTGGATCGCCCAGTGGGGCTGCCTCGGGGCCGCCGCCACCGACCTGTGCGCCCGCCCCATGCGCAACTACTCGGAAGCCGACTGGGCCTTCGTCCTCGGCCTGGAACCCGAACAGACCCCCGTCTACCAGCTGTGGGTGCGCGCCGAACGCGGCACCTACATGGACACCCCCGTCGACGCCGCCCCGGAGACCCCATGACCCGCACCTGGTCCGCCGTGTACGTGTACCTGCACCGCAGCGGCGCCGACATCGACGCCTTCCTCCTGAACCACCTGGCCCCCGAAGCCGAGGAGATGGTCTCCACGGGGCGCGCCGCCTCCTGGTTCTTCCTCCGCTACTGGGACGGCGGGCCCCACCTGCGGGTCCGGTTCCTGGACGCCGGCCCGGACGCCGTCGCCGCGTTCGCCGACCGCATGCGCGCACTCGCCAAGGAGACCTCGGCGGCCGCACTGGACCTGGACAGCGGCGCCTACTACGCCAACCTCCCCCAGGCCGACCACGCCCGCTGGCACGCGGACGGCGACGTGGTGGAGGCGGTGTACGAGCCCGAGACGGAGCGGTACGGCGGGCCGCGCGCACTGGAGGTGTGCGAGGACTTCTTCGCCGTGAGCACGCGCATCACGCTGGCCGTCCTGAGGTCGGCGCCCCACCAGCACCAGCGGCAGGTGGTGGCGGTCGACCTCACCTCCCTCGCCTTCGGAGCGCTCGGGTTCGACGACGTGACGGCGGTGCGTCAGGCGCGCGGGTACTACGCCACCTGGGACTACTCGGCCGAGGTGGCGCGCGGCGGGACCCAGGCACGGGCCGATGCCGAGCGGCTGTTCCACTCCTCGCCCGCCCGGTGGTTGCAGCGGCGCCCCCAGGTGGAGCGGCTGGTGTCCGGTGACGGTTCCTCCACCCACCACCTGTGGAACCGGGGGCTGCGGGAGACCGTCGCGCGCCTGAGGCGGATCGACGCCGAGGAGGGGCTGGCCAACGCGCTGGACCGGATCGTCTGGTCCCTGCTGCACATGACGCACAACCGGCTCGGGCTGGACATCGACGACGAACGCCGGATCGCCTGGCTGCTGTCCCTGGCCTACCCCCGCTGGGAACCGCCGGGCGACTACTTCGACCCCGGCGTCGGGTCCCCGGACCGCAACTACCTGGAGGCCAGCAAATACCTCCCGGACACCATGGCTGGCGCCCACCTGCCCCGCGAGGTCCCTCCGGAAGGAGTGCGCGAGGGTGCGTCGGCGGCTCCCGAGGTGGCGCTCCCCGAACCCGCCCCACTCACCGCGCCCCTCGGCCGCGTGCTGGCCGAGCGCAACAGCGACCACGGTGACTTCGGTTCCCACCTGGAGCTGGGTGACCTCTCCGCGCTGCTCGGCCACGGTGCCGGGATCAGCCGTGACCGCGCCGACCAGCCCGGGCGCCACCTGCCGCCGCGCACCCACCCCTCGCCGGGCGCGGCCTACGCCACGGAGGTCTGGGTGGTGGCGCGGCACGTGTCGGGCCTGGAGCCGGGGGTCTACCGCTACCAGCCCGAGGGCCACCGCCTGCTTCGGGCCGACGGGCCTCCCGAGACCGACCGCCTGACCGAGCTCTCACCGTTCCTCCGGGACCACGCCGACGGCCGCCCCGGAGTGGAGGCGTCCACGACGGGCGCGCTGGTCCTCCTCGTCGGCGATCTCGGCAGGCTCCGGCAGGGATACGGCCAGCGGGCCCTGCGGCTGCTGCTCCAGGAGTGCGGTCACGTGGCGCAGAACGTGTCCCTGTGCGCGACCGCCCTGGGCCTGCGCTCCCTGGTCGTCTCGGGGTTCGCCGACGACGCGGCCAACGCGCTGCTGCACCTGGACGGCGTGGACCGCACGGTGCTGACCGTGTTGCCCCTGGGCACCTAGGCCACGCGGAACTGGACAGACGACACCTTTACCTACCCCTGGGGACACAAGTGTCCAGCGCCACTGGCATCCTGTTCTACCGAGTAGTAACATTGGCTTGTTACTAGCCGGTAGATCCGCGTGTACAGACACCGCGGCCAGGGAGACACAGCGGAGCTGTCCATGACGCATTACAAGAGCAACCTGCGCGACATCGAGTTCAACCTCTTCGAACTGTTCCGACGCCAGGACGTCCTGGGCGACGGCCCGTTCGAGGAACTGGACGAGGAGACCGCGCGCACCATCCTGGACGAGATCAACCGTCTCGCCACCGGTGTCCTCGCGGAGTCCTTCGAGGACGCCGACCGCAACCCGCCGGTCTTCGACCCCAAGACCAACACGGTCGCCCTCCCCGAGAGCCTGAAGAAGTCCTACCAGGCCTACATGGACGCCGGCTGGTACAACCTGGACCTGCCCCAGGAGCTCGGCGGCCTCGGCGCCCCCCGGTCCCTGGTGTGGTCCGCCGCCGAGCTGATCCTGGGCTCGAACCCGTCCGTGCACATGTACTCCGCCGGTCCCGGCTTCGCGAGCATCCTGCACTCCGAGGGCAACGAGGCGCAGAAGAAGTTCGCCGAGCAGGCCATCGAGCGCGGCTGGGGCGCCACCATGGTGCTGACCGAGCCGGACGCCGGTTCGGACGTCGGTGCCGGCCGCACCAAGGCCACCGACCAGGGCGACGGCACCTGGCACATCGAGGGCGTGAAGCGCTTCATCACCTCGGCCGAGCAGGACATGACCGAGAACATCTTCCACCTGGTGCTGGCCCGCCCCGAGGGCGCCGGCCCCGGCACCAAGGGCCTCTCGCTCTACCTGGTGCCGAAGTACCTGGTGAACGAGGACGGTTCCCTCGGCGAGCGCAACGGCGCCTACGTCACCAACGTCGAGCACAAGATGGGCCTCAAGGCCTCCACCACCTGTGAGCTGACCTTCGGCGACAAGCACCCCGCCATCGGTTACCTCGTCGGCGACAAGCACGACGGCATCCGCCAGATGTTCCTCGTCATCGAGTACGCGCGCATGATGGTCGGAACCAAGGCGATCGCCACGCTGTCCACGGGTTACCTGAACGCTCTGGAGTACGCCAAGAACCGCGTGCAGGGCAACGACCTCGCCGGGTCCAAGAACTCCCCGAAGGTCACCATCACGCACCACCCGGACGTGCGTCGCAGCCTCATGACGCAGAAGGCGTACGTGGAGGCCATGCGTTCGCTGGTCATCTTCACGGCCACCCAGCAGGACGCCATCCAGATCGCCCACTCCAAGGGCGAGGACGTCACCGAACTGGAGGCCATGAACGACCTCCTGCTGCCCATCGTCAAGGGCGTGGGCTCGGAGCGCTCCTACGCGCTGCTTGCGGAGTCCCTCCAGACCCTCGGCGGCTCCGGGTTCCTCCAGGAGTACCCGATCGAGCAGTACATCCGTGACGCGAAAATCGACACCCTCTACGAGGGCACCACGGCCATCCAGGCCCAGGACTTCTTCTTCCGCAAGATCGTGAAGAACGGTGGCCAGGCCATCGGCAAGCTGTCCGCCGAGATCAGGGCCTTCGCCGAGAGCGAGGCTGGCAACGGCCAGCTCAAGGAGGAGCGCACCCTCCTGCTGACCGCCCTGGGCCAGGTCGAGAAGCTGGTCGAGCTCATGGTCGGCCACGCGATGGGCTCCGCCGAGGACTCCCGCGAGCTCTACAAGGTCGGCCTGAACTCGGTCCGCCTGCTCTTCGCCTTCGGCGACGTGGTCTTCGCCTGGCTACTGCTCCGTCAGGCCGAGATCGCGCTCACCAGCCTCGACGGCGCCAGCGACGACGACAGGAACTTCTACACCGGCAAGATCGCCGCCGCGCGCTTCTTCGCCGAGCAGTTCCTGCCGCGCGTGGAGTCCGAGCTGAAGATCGCCAACGGCGTGAACCTGGGTGTCATGGAGGTTCCCGAGGAGGCCTTCTAGCCTTCCGCGGGACCACAAGCGCCTGAGGGGCGGGACGATCGATCGTCCCGCCCCTCCGCTGTTCCCAGGGTCCCGCTCGGATCGTGCCTCGTGTCGCGGCTGGTGACTGTCACCAGCGAAAAGCGGCAGCGAGGCAAACGGCGCCCCCAGGCCTTGTCCGTTCGGGCCAGTGTCGCGGCTGGACATGGTCATCCCGGACGGGCCATTCGAGGACACGACACGCCGCACGGCCTTGACCAGCAGGTCTGCCCCGACATCCTGGTCAACAACGCGGGCGTCACCGTCGGCGCCCCGATCGACAGCGAGCTCGCCGACGAGTCCGCCTTCGACCGCCAGCTCGCCATCAACTACACCAGCGTGGTGGCCGCGGTCCGAGCGGCGTTCCCGCTGCTGCCGACGGCGGGCGGATCGTCAGTATCAGCTCGGGCGCAGGAACACGAGTGGGCTTCCCCGGAATGAGCGATTACGCGGGCACCAAGTCGGCCCTCGAGGGCTACAGCCGGGGCGCCGCCCGCGATCTGGCCCACCGGGGCATCACGGTCAACGTCATCCAGTCCGGGTTCATCGACACCGAGATGAACCCCGCAGACAGCCCGGACGCCCCCATGTTCCTTCCGACAACGGCGATGGGGCGGTACGGCAGGCCGGAGGAGATCGCCGCGGGCGTCGTCTTCCTCGCCAGCCCGCAAGCCTCATACGTCACCGGCGCAGTGCTGAGGATCGACGGCGGATACGGCGCATAGCGCGACCGCGCAGCAAACAGGCGAGCGGCCACGGATGGCGGCTGACGGCAGCGCAGAAGTACGGCCCCTTTCCATGGCAGATTCCCGGGCCACTTCTGCCACCCAGCCACCCGTGGCCGTCGTCGCCCCGCATCTGGAACCGAGCGGATCCGGACTGCGCACGGACTCATGGACGCATTGCGGGACGCCGCGTGCACCGGGCGGCCCGCGTCGGGCACCGGCCGCCCTCGGTCGGAGCCGCGCAGAGCTGACTCATCGCCGCACTCCAGACCCTCATGATCGCCACCGCATGAGGAGGTCGGCAAAGGCTCAACGCCTGGGGCGTTTTACATAACACACCCAGGAACCGTTTTCGGGGTTATCCACAACCCCTTTTCAAGAGAAAGAAACCTGGCATTCCAGGTCGCATTCCCCCTTGTTCTCCTATTCTCTTTCCTTGCATTCGCGCATACAATGGAAGCATGACCTTCTCTTCTTCGCGTGGCACGGTAATGGCGGGGA
>NZ_ANAE01000112.1 GCF_000341265.1 Nocardiopsis prasina DSM 43845
GCTTCTACGCCCTGTGTGCGGAGAAAACGTCCCTAACCGCTGTCCCGCTGCGGACAGTTGCGCCTGGTCCCCGCCCGCAGCCAGAGGGGTACAGCCCTCGCGGGAAATGCACTGGGTAATGCATGTAGAAGGCCCCGACCGCGAGAGGGCGGATTCTAGGGGTCGTCGCAACACAGAAGGTCAGTTGCTCGTCTGAAGCAGCTTAGCCAGACGCTCGGCTGGGGTATCCCAGCCGAGCGTTTTGCGTGGGCGTCCGTTGAGCTGGACAGCGACCGCCTCCAGGTGCTCACGCGAGTGCACCGACAGGTCGGTGCCCTTGGGAAAGTACTGCCTGAGCAGGCCGTTGGTGTTCTCGTTCGAGCCTCGTTGCCAAGGGCTGGCTGGGTCGCAGAAGTAGACGGGGATGTCGGTGGCCACGGTGAACTCGTGGTGGCGGCCCAGCTCCGAGCCTTGGTCCCAGGTCACCGAACGCGCCAGATGGTGGGGCAGGGTCACCACCGTTGAGGTCAACGCCTCTTGGACCTGGTCAGCGCTGCGTCCCTGGCCCAGGTGCAGAAGCATCGTGTACCGGGTCGAGCGCTCCACCAGGGTGCCGATGGCCGAAGCGCCACCTGCTCCGATGATCAAGTCCCCTTCCCAGTGGCCAGGCACCGCCCGATCATCGACCTCCGCCGGGCGTTCGCTGATCATCACCATCGGATGAGCGAAGCGCTCCCGGCGTTGCTGGGCCTGGCGGCGGGGCTTGCGCCGGGCACGCCCCGAGCGCAGCGCGGCAGCCAACTCCCGGCGCAGCTCACCACGGCCTTGGACATAGAGCGCTTGGTAGATCGTCTCGTGGCACACGTGCAGCTCCGGCCGCTCGGGGAAGTCCCGTTTGAGCCTACGGCTGATCTGTTCCGGGCTCCACCTGTCGTTGAGCAGCTCTTGGACCACAGCACGCAGCTCGGGGTTCAGGGCGAACGTGGAGGGTTTGGGCCTGGGCCTGCGGGCCTCGGCCCGGGCCTGGGCGGCGTGGGGGCGGTAGTGGGCTTTCCCGCGCGGGTCCACGGTGGCGTTGCGGCGTAGTTCCCGGCTGATCGTGGAAGGGGATCGGCCCAGCTCAGCGGCGATGGCTCGCACACCCAGACCTTCACGGTCCAGGTCAGCGATCTGGATGCGCTCATCGCCGGTCAGGTAGCGGCTGGCAGAGACTGGCTCAGCGGTCGGGCGGGCAGGGGCAAGGGACCGTTCCTGCCCGTCTTTGGTCCGGGTGGGGCGGCCGAATCGCCAGCGGTGTCCAGTCTTGCGGTTCACGCCGACGATCCGGCACGCCTGTGTCGTACTTACTCCTTGAGCCACAAGGGCAAGATAGGCCGCCCGTTCAGCTTGGAGCTTCTTGCGGCCCTGAGGGTCCCGGCTCTTACGGATCTCGAAGTCGTCCATCGCACCCCGTCAAGTGGGGTGTTGCAACGACCACTAGAACTCAAGGAGACGGTCGGGGCCTTCTGCTGTCCAGATCTACCTACGGACGGTTCCGAGTAGTGCTGACCACTCAGTGGCCTCGAACACGAGGTGACCGTGATCGCGGTGCTGGGTGTCGCGGACGGCAGCCGCAGACGGGAGGTCTGCGACCTCAACGCAGTTCTGGTCACGGGCTCCGCTGTAGCTGGATTTGTGGAAGGTGAGCTCGTCGATGTGAGGGTGCATCTTGGGACCTCCGCTGAGGGTGGGGAACTGACTGACTCCTGCACAGTCCTGCCCGCTTCTACACCACGTGTTCGGAGGAAGCGTCCCTACCCCTGTCCAGCTGTGGACAGGGGAGTCGACCTCTCGCCTCAAGGCCGCAGAGTACGGTCAAGCCGGGAAATGCTTCTGGTGAGGCATCGAGAAGGCCCCGACCATGTGGTCGGGGCCTTCTGGGTTCGGTCTACTGAGCGACGCGAAGAAGCGCTGTCCACTCGAGGGAGGGGAAGGCCAACGCGCCGAGCTCCCTGTTCTGCGTGTCACGGACAGCCGACGTTCCAGGGGTGTCGGCTACCTCGACGCAGTCCTGGCCACGTGCACTGCTGTAGCTGGACTTACGGAAGTGCAGGTGGGATTCACTGCTGGTGAGCATCGGTGTGTCCTCTAGTCGAGCTGGTTGAGCCGTGCCTCCAACCACACCCGTGAGTCTTCGACGCTCAGCGCAGAAGCTTGGACATGGTCGAGCACGGTCTCGAAAATCGTAATCTGCTCGGTGTCTTCGACGGCCGTGCGGCGCGCTTCGGGGTGGACGCCGTCCATGCGTCACCAGCGCAACCCGGCCGTCTGGGACCATCCCCGCCTGTGCAGGGAGCGGAGTCAGGTGCTCGGGCAGTACAAGCGGCTGAGGTGTTCCTGGAGGAGGGGCGCGGGTGGCTGGGGCATGGTTCCGTCCCCAGCCTGTGGATAACCGGTCGAGAAACGTTACGACGACCGCCGCCGGGACCGCCCCAGCGGTGGGGGTCGGCTTTCGTTGCGTATTTTCGTCACGGCCGAGTTGCGTCCCCGCGACCGCCCCGTCGCAGGTCACCACTCCAACCCCCACGCCTCGGAACCGGGGGACCCGGCGCTGCGAACCCCGGACCGGGGGACAAACAGCACCCCCGACTCAGAGCGCCGGGAAGCCCACGGTGACCACCAGACCCCCCTCCGGCCGCGCCCTCGCGGTGGCCTTGGCGCCGTGGGCTGTGGAGATCGAACGGACGATGGACAGTCCGAGCCCGCTCCCGGGCCGGTCCCGGTGCAGCCGGGCCGCGTCGCCACGGTGGAAGGGCTCGAACAGCTCCTCCGCGTCACGCACCTCCGTCCCGGAGTTGGTCACCCTGAGCACCGTGCGGCCCGCCGCCGTGCGCACCCGCACCTCCACCCACCCGTCGGCGGTGTTGTAGCGGACCGCGTTCTCCACCAGGTTGCGCACCAGGTGCTCCAACAGAACCGGATCGCCGTCCACCGGAGCGGGTCCCACGTCCAACCGCAGGTCCACCCCCTCTTCCTCGGCCGCGCCCGCCTGCTGGGCGACCGCACCGTGGACCACCTCGGCCAGGTCCACCTCCTCGGTTCGCGCCAGCCCCCGATCTGACCGGGCGAGCAACAGCAACCCGCTGATCAGCGCCTCACTGCGCGCCACCGAGTCCAGCGCCCTGCGGAAGGCGGGCCGCAGGTTGTCGGGCACCCGGTCCTGTGCCAGGGGCACCTCCAGCGCCGCACGCTGCACCGACAACGGCGTGCGCAGCTCGTGCGAGGCGTTGGAGACGAACCGGCGCTGGGAGTCGAAGGCCCGTTCCAGCCGGGACAGCATCCCGTCGAAGGTGTCGCCCAGTTCCCGGAACTCGTCGTCCGGCCCGTGCAGGTCCAGCCTGCTGTGCAGGTCGTGCTCGGACAGGGTGCGCGCGGTGTCGGTCACCCGGTGCAGGCGCCGGAGCGGCCCGCCCGCGATCACCCACCCGGCCAGCGCGGCCAGCAGGGTGACGCCCAGCAGGATCAGCACCGAGTTCAGCAGCAGGTCCGACAGCACCCCCACCTGGTAGTCGTCGACCAGGACGGCCAGGGGCTCGGTCTCCTCCCACCCGGTGACCGGTGCCGCCTCGCCGGTCTGCGCGGGAACGGTCGGAGCCGGGGCGACGAGGGTCTCGGCCGGGTCGCCGTTGGGAATCACCGCCGTCGTCGACAGCTCCACCCCCCGCATCTCCAGGCTCGCGGAGACCATCGCGTAGTTGGCGGCGAGGAGCAGCGCCCCGCCGAGGGCGAAGACCCCCGTGTAGACGAGGGCGAGCTTCGTGCGCAGGGTCAGGCTGGTGAACCGGTCCAGCCAGCGTCGTGGCACGGCCATGGGAGCGGCAGCCACGTCAGATCCGGTATCCGTGGCCGGGGACGGTCTCGATCACCGCGGGCGCACCGAGCTTGCGGCGCAACCCGTGCACCACCACCTTCAGCACCCCGCTGAACGGGTCCAGGTGGGCGTCCCACACCTTCTCGATCAGGTGGGTCGCGGTCACCGGCGCCCCGTCCGCGCGCAGCAGCTCCTCCAGCACGCCCAGCTCCTTGGGGGAGAGCGCGAGCGCCCGCCCGTCCCGGGAGGCGGTCCGCCGGGTGGTGTCCAGCACCAGACCCGCCCTATTGAGCGTGGGAGGGGCGGCCGGCCGCGCCCGACGGCCCAGCGCACGCACCCGCGCCACCAGCTCCAGGTACGCGAAGGGCTTGGCCAGGTAGTCGTCGGCGCCCAGGTCGAGCCCGTCCACCCGGTCCTCCAGCCCGCCTGCGGCGGTGAGCATCAGCACCCGCGCCTGCACCCCGGGGTCCTCCGCGATCCGCAGGCACACCTGATCCCCGTGCAGCACCGGCAGGTCGCGGTCCAGGACGACCACGTCGTAGTCGTGCACGGTGGCCATCTCCAGGCCGGTGTCGCCGTCGTGGCACACGTCCACCGCCATGCCCTCACCGCGCAGCCCCTCGGCCACCGTCTCCGCCAGGTCCGGCTCGTCCTCCACCACCAGAATGCGCACGCTTCCCCCTCGCCCAGTCTCCAGCCGTCGGCGTTCCCGACTGACCAGCACTATCCGCCGCCCGGTTAGGCCGAGGTTAACCCCGCCGAACCCCCGCCTGGCCGGGGAACCGGAGGCTCGCGAACCCTGCGGACCCTAACCACCGGCTAACCGTGGTCCCGCTGACATGTGGCGTGCACCCACAAGCGGCGTCGGCGGAGAAACGGCGCCCAAACCTGGAGGACCACATGCGTTCACTGACCCTCACGGCCGTGGCCACGGCGGCGGCCGGGCTTCTGCTCACCGGCTGCGGGGCCCTCGGCGACGACGCGGCGGACTCGGAGTCCACCGAGGAGACAACCATGGAGGAGGCGATGCTGGACTACGCCGCCTGCATGCGCGACGCCGGTTTCGACATGCCCGACCCCGACCCCGACGGCGGCATGGTCGCCCTCCCCGCCATGGAGGAACCGGACGAGGAGATGCTCGCGGCCATGGAGGAGTGCGACGCGCTCCTCCCGGTCGACGAGAACGCGCCCTCCGAGGAGGAACAGTTCGAGTCCGACCTCAAGGTGGCCGAGTGCCTGCGGGAGAACGGCATCGACATCGAGGACCCCGAGCGCGGCATGGGGCTCGCTATCCCGGTCGACCCCGAGGACGACGAGCACATGGCCGCCGTCAGCTCCTGCACCGAGGAGGGCGGGCGGAGCCTGGAGCTCGAGGCCGGACCCGAGGACGACTCGTGAGCGCGGACACCGAACTCCTCCCCGAGGACGGGGCCGACGACACCGAACGGCGTCGGCCCCGGCGGAACCGGGGATTCCTGTGGCTGGCGGCGGCGCTGCTGAGCCTGGTGGTCCTGTGCGCCGGAGCGGCGGTGACGGCCTGGGGCTGGCCTCAGGGCGCCAAGGAGGAGGAGACCACCGCCCCCGGCGCCACCGCCGCCGTCGAACGCACCACCCTGCTGCGCGAGGAGCGCCTGGACGGCACCCTCGGCTACGCGGGAGCGGGGTCGTTCTTCGCCAGGTCCGACGGGGTGCTCACCTGGCTGCCCGAGGTCGGCGCCGAGCGCTCCGCCGGGCAGCGGGCCTGGGAGATCGACGGCCGTCCCGTCATCCTGCTGCGCGGGGACAAGCCCGCCTACCGGACCCTGGAGCCCGGATCCAAGGGGCCGGACGTGCGCCAGTTCGAGCAGGCGCTCGCCGAACTCGGGTACGGCGGCTTCACCGTCGACGACGAGTACACGTGGCTCACCGCCGAGGCGGTCAAACGCTGGCAGAGGGACACCGAGGGAATGGAGGTCACCGGCACGGTCGAGCCCGACCAGATCTGGTACGTCTCCGGACCGGTCCGGGTGACCGGCCACGAGGCGGCGGTCGGCGAGAGCGTGGGACCGGCGACCCCCCTGCTCACCACCGCGTCCACCCACCGAGTCGTCCGGATCGACCTCAAGGTGGGCGACCGCGACCTCGTCGACGAGGGCGACGAGGTCACCGTGGAGATGCCGGACGGCCAGACGGTCGACGGCGAAGTGGAGTCCGTGGGGGACGTGGCACAGGTGGAGGAGGACGAGTCCGGTATGGGCGGGGGTGGCTCGGCCACCGTGGAGGTACTGGTCTCCCTCGACACGGACGGCGACGGCGCCGAGGGCTTTCTGGACCAGGCGCCGGTCAAGGTCCGGGCCAAGGGGGAGTCGCGCGAGGACGTGCTCGCCGCCCCGGTCGGTGCCCTGATCGCCCTCTCCGGAGGAGGCTACGGGCTGTCCGTGGTGGGCGGCGACGGAGCGGTGAGGGACGTTCCGGTGGAGACCGGCTGGTTCTCCGACGGGCTCGTGGAGGTGACCGGCGACGGCGTCGACGCGGGCACCGAGGTGGTGGTTCCCGAATGACCGCAGTGGAGTTCACCGGGGTGAGCCGCCACTATCCGGGCGGGGTTCGGGCGCTGGACGGCGTGGACCTGAACGTCGAGCGGGGGGAGATGCTCGCGATCGTGGGCCCCTCGGGGTCGGGGAAGTCCACGCTGCTCAACCTGCTCGGCACCCTGGACGCCCCGACCTCCGGCCGCGTGCGCGTGTTCGGCCACGACGTCGGCGAGCTCACCGACGACCAGCTCTCCGCGCTGCGGGCGCGGACGATCGGGTTCGTCTTCCAGCAGTTCCACCTGGCGCCCAACGTGTACGCCGTGGACAACGTGGCCGACGGCCTGCTGTACTCCGGCGTCCCGGCCCGCACCCGCGTGCGGCGGGCCCGGCGGGCACTGGAGCGCGTGGGGTTGGCGGACCGGGCCCACCACCGGCCGCACGAGCTCTCCGGAGGGCAGAAGCAGAGGGTCGCGATCGCCCGGGCCGTGGTGGGTTCGCCGCCGCTGCTCCTGGCCGACGAGCCCACCGGGGCGCTGGACACCGCCTCCGGCGACGCCGTGATGCGGGTGCTCCGGGAGCTGAACGGGGACGGAGTCACGGTCGTGGTGATCACCCACGACCGTGAACTGGCCGCCTCCCTGCCGCGCCGCGTGGAGGTGCGCGACGGCCGTGTCGTCGCGGACTCGGGTACCTCACGGGGAGCGGGCAACCCAGGAGCCCTTGGCGTCCCACCGGCCTCGGAGAACCCCCTGGCTCCGGGCGTCGCTCCGGGCCCGGAAAGTACGTGGAGCCGGGCGGAGGCGGGCCGGTGAGGGGGCTCCTGCGGCGGTGGCGCGACCGCCGATCACCGCTCCGCCCCGCCCGGCTCTCCCTGGTCGACCGGTTGCGCACCGGATCGAGCGGGCTGCGCGCCCGGCCCACGCGCGTGGTGCTCTCCGCCCTGGGCATCGCCATCGGGATCGCCGCGATGGTCGCGGTGGTGGGGGTCTCCTCCTCCGGCCAGGCCGAACTCGAACAGCGGATCGCACGGCTCGGCACCAACCTGGTCACCGTCAGTCCGGGCGAGGACCTGTTCGGCGACGCCGCCAAGCTTCCCGAGGAGGCGCGGGGGCGGATCGACCGCATGCCGGAGGTCGAGCACACCTCACAGGTGGAGCAGGTGAGCGGGACCCACGTCTACCGGAGCGACCTCGTGCCGAGCGCGGAGTCCGGCGGTATCACCGCCTACGGGGTGGACCTCGACCTGTTGGAGGCCGTCCGCGCCGAGGTGGACGAGGGCACGTGGCTGAACGGGGCCACCTCCGACCACCCCGCCGTCGTGCTCGGCGCGTCGGCGGCCGGGCGCCTCGGCGTGGACCGGATCACCCCGGACACGCTGGTGCTGATCGGGGACACCTACTTCTCCGTGGTCGGTGTGCTGGAACGGGTGGAACTGGCGCCGGAGCTGGACAACGCCGCGCTGGTCGGCCAGCGGGTCGCCGAGGACGTGCTGGGTGCCAAGGGCGAGGCCTCCACGGTGTACGTGCGGGTCGATCCCGACCAGGTGGAGCGGGTCCGGGACGAGGTGGGCCGCAACGCCAACCCGGAGAAGCCGAACGAGGCCAAGGTGTCCCGCCCGTCGGACGCGCTGGAGGCCCAGCAGGCCGCTGACCAGACCTTCCAGGGCCTGCTGCTCGGGCTGGGCGGGGTGGCCCTGCTCGTGGGCGGCGTGGGGGTGGCCAACACGATGGTCATCTCCGTGCTGGAGCGCCGGGGCGAGATCGGCCTGCGGCGCGCCCTGGGCGCCACCCGACGCGACATCCGGGGCCAGTTCCTGGTGGAGGCGATGGCCCTGTCCGCGCTGGGCGGGGTGTTCGGGGTGCTCCTGGGTTCCCTGGCCACAGCGGGGTACGCGCTGCTGCGCGGCTGGCCGGTCTCCCTGCCCTGGTGGGCGGGGGCGGGCGCGGTGGCCGCGACGGTGGTCATCGGCGCGGTGGCCGGGATCGTGCCCGCACTGCGGGCCGCCGCACAGCACCCCACCGAAGCGCTCGGCACCGCCTGAGCCCCGGCACCGCCTGAGCCATCGGCTCCGTGAACCACGGCGG
>NZ_ANAE01000113.1 GCF_000341265.1 Nocardiopsis prasina DSM 43845
TGGGTTGGAGCCTGGAACTGGCACCTTTCACAGCAGCAGGGTGATGCCGGGGTCGCGCCTCACGGCTGCGCGTTGGAGCCCGGGACCGGGACCCTCCACACCAGCACGGTGCCACCCTCCTCGCCCCTGCTCGCGCTGAACTCGCCGCCCAGCGCCTGGGCCCGCTGGTCCAGGTTGCGCAGGCCGCTGCGGCGACCCTCCTCGGGCAGCCCCACCCCGTTGTCGGTGATGGTCAAAACCAGGGTGGTGGGCCGGCCGGTGGTCGACTGCTCCTCCACCGTCACCGAGACGTGCACCTCCGTGGCGCGCGCGTGCCGGGCGACGTTGGTCAACCCCTCACCCAGGACAGCCAGCAGCTGTTCGCCCACCTCGTCGGGCACGGACGCGTCGATCGGGCCGTCCAGGCTCACACCCGGGTGGCAGCCCAGACTGTGCGCGGTGTTCTCCGCCAGCCGAAGGATCTGCCCCCGCAGCGACGTGTCCCGTCGGCTCGGCGGGTGCTGGAGGTCGAAGATGGTCGACCTGATCTCCCGGATCGTGCTGTCCAGCTCGTCGATGGTGCGCTGGACCCGTTCCTCCGCCTCCGTGGAGCCGATGAGCCGGACTGTGCTCATGAGGGTCATCGCGGACGCGAACAGCCGCTGGATCACCACGTCGTGCAGGTCCTTGGCGATCCGGTCGCGCTCCTCCAGGACCACGATCCGCTCGCTGTCCCGCCGGGCCTCGGCCAGCTCCAGCGCCACCCCCGCCTGCACGGAGAAGGAGTTCAGCATGCGCCTTATGTTGGAGTCGAACGGCGCCCGCTCGGAGAGCTTGCCGAGCAGCAGCACCCCGCGGGTGTTGCCGGGGGTGCCCAACGGCACCAGCAACCCGGGGCCGTAGCCGCGGTGGGTGAGCATGGGGCAGTTGGCCTGGCGCAGGTCGGGGACGGCCGCGGCCTCACCCGACTCGTACACCGAGCCGCAGGCGGAGTCCTGGATCTCCACGGGCGTCCCCAGGATCTCCTGGGCGATCGGGCCGTCCGCGAACTCCGCGAACAAGTGCCCCCGCGCGTGCGGGTCCGGCAGCATCACCACGGCGGTGTCCGCACCAGCGATCTCCCTGGCCTGCGCGGCGAGGTAGGCCAGCACCTCGTCGGTGTCCGCGCCCGACAGCAGCCGGGTGGTGATCTCCGTGGAGGCGGCCAGCCACCGCTCGCGCAGCCGGGTCTCCTCGTACAGACGGGCGTTCTCGATGGCCACACCGGCGGCGGTCGCCAGCGCGGTCACGATGGTCTCGTCCTCCTCGTCGAACTCCCCGCCGTTCTCCTTCTCCGTCAGGTAGAGGTTGCCGAACACCTCGCCGCGTACCTGGATCGGCACCCCGAGGAAGCTGGACATCCTCGGGTGGCCCTCCGGGAACCCGCCGAAGTCCGGGTGGTCGCGCAGGTCGGAGAGGCGGAGCGTGGTCTGCTCGAACGAGGGGGTGCCGAGCACGCCCTTGCCGTGCGGGAACCGGCCGATCCGCTCGGCCTGCGCCTGGGTGAACCCGACCGGGATGAACTCGGTGAAACCGCCGTCCTCACCGATCACGCCCAGCCCGGCGAACCTGGCCTCGGCCAGGTGGGCGGCGGCCTCGGTGAGCCTTCGCAGTACGGTCGCCAGGTCCAGATCGCCACCGATGTCCAGGACGGCCTGGAGCAGAGAGTGCATCCTCCCCTGAGCGGAGAGCCCCGGGTTCATCTGGGAGTGCACATCCGCGAGGAGCTCGTCCAGGGACTTCGGGGACAACCGGTGGCTCTGGGGGATCTTGGTCATGTGTGGTTCAACCTCCGCAGAGCCGTTGAGGGGTTGAGGGCTAATACTCGAATTGTCGTTGGTTTTTTCCCGGTTTGCCACATCTTCCTGCTAGGAAGCTTGTTCGAGGTGCTGGGAATTCCTTGGGAATCGAGGACAGGGGCCCGGCAATTCATGCTAACGTCACCGTCAGTCGGCGCAGGAAGGCACTCTGTGACCTCGCGCCCCGCCCCCGCACCCCCAGGTTCCGGGGTGCCACTCACACGAACCCCTCGAGCCCGTCGTCCCCCCGGTACCTCACCGGAACGGACCGGCTCACACGGCGGAAGGAAGCCCCGGTGTCTGGATACCACGGTACGGTCGGCGCCATCGGCGTCCGTCCCACCGTGTGTCCGGAACCGCTCCGACGAGCGCTGACGCTCGCCGGTCTGCTCACCGGGGTCCTGTTCACCGTGTGGCTCGTCTCCGCCGCCCCGGCGCACTCCTCGGAGCTGCCCGGCGCCGACAACCCCCTCACCGCCGGTGTGGTGGGGAGTTCCTCCGGCCTGGTGGCGGGCACCGAGACGCTCGGCGGTTCCCTTAGCGGCGCGGTCACCACCGTGAGTGATCGCGCCACCCAGCACGCCACGGAGGCGGTGGACGGTGCCTCGGAGGCCGCGCGTGCGGTCGAGACCGAGGCCTCCGCACCCGTCCAGCAGGTGCGGGACGTGGTCCGGGAGACCTCCCTTCCGCGCCCCGACCACCTGTCCGAACTGGTCGCCACCGACCCCGCGCAGGTCACCGAACCCGCGCCGGGGTCCGAGGGCGACGCCCCCTCCGCCGACGACCGTCAGGACCGCGAGACCGAGGCCGAGGCCCCGGAGGAGCACCGTGCGGTGGCCGAACGGCCCGCCGCCGAAGTCCTGGTCGCGGCCCAGGAGCGCGGTTCCGTCGAGCACCGGGCCAAGGGCGTCACCGAGCGCGACCGGGCCACCGAGACCGCCCCCCGCTCCACCGAGGCGCTCACCACCATCGCGGGCGGCAGCGCCCCCGCGTCCGGTGGCACCGCCTCCGCGCCCGCCGTCGCCGGGTTCCTGCCCGTCACCGGCGCCCCGGCGCCCGCCCCCGGCCTGTTCGAGGCCGCCCGGCACGTCCTGCGCTCGGCTCCCGCCGACTCCGCGGACGAGCCGACCTTCTCTCCGGACTAGCGGACCACCGGACCGCGTCCCGCGCCGCACGCCCCGAGCGTCCCGCGCCGCACGCGATCAGCCCGGCACGGCTTTTCAAGCCACACCCTTCCCAGCGGCACCAGCCACGCGGTGACCTTCTGGGGGTTGACGTGAACCCCGCACCTCGATCGCGAGGTTCACGTCAGCCGGTGGTCCGCCAGACCGACCGACTGGATCCGGATCGATCCCGCTCGCCCCCACCAGGGACGCAGGGGTTCACCGACCGGAGAGCTCGCCCGTACCACCCTCAGGACCGGAACCCCTGGCCAGGGAGACGGTCCGACGCGACGGGGCACGACACCCGCTCCGTCGCGTCCCTCGAACAGAACACACGCTCACTCCGGAAGGAAACTCATGTTCCACACCGCCCGTACCTCTGCTCGGACCCTGCTCGTGGCCGCCGGGACCGCTGGATTCGTCGCCCTTGGCGCCGGCGTCGCCGGGGCCGACACACTCGGCGGTGTCACGGACGGCCTCCCCCTGGGCGACCTGGGCAACCAGGTGCCCGCCGCCCTGACCGAGGGCGTCTCCACGCCGCTCGGCGACCTGGTCAAGGTCCAGCCCGGCGAGATCTCCGCCCAGCCCGACATCCAGCACCAGTCCGGCCAGAGCGCCCCCGTCGGCACGGTCGTCGGTGACACCGTCTCCGCCGACACCCCGGTTACCACCGGCAAGGACAACGCCGGGAACGTCGGCCCGCTGGACCTCGGCAAGGCCACGGAGACCCTGCCGCTCAGCGAGGCCGGCGGCGCGGTCGACCCGGTCTCCATGCTGCTCGGCGGCACCGGCCTGCTCGACGGCCTCTCCTTGGACGGCGGCCAGACCCTGCCGCTGAGCGCCGCCAGCTCCCCCCTCAACCTGGCCGAGGGTGCCTCCGTCGTCGACGACACCGTCACCGAGCTGGGCACCCGTGCCCAGAGCGGTCTGCACCAGCCCGGCCTCGACGTGGTCGGCCTGGACGACCTCGGCGTCAAGCAGCTGGGCGAGACCGTCCCGATGAGCGGTCCGGTCGGTCTGGACGCGGGCGAGAACGCCGACCTCACCGGTGGCCTGACCACCCTGCTGCCCAAGGACGTCAAGGACACGCTGCACATGTCCGGGCCCTCGGAGCTCCAGACGGTGGGTGCGGCCGAGGACGCCGTCACCGACACCGTGGGTGAGGTCCGCGGCGCTGTCAGCGGACTGGGGGTCGAGGACACCCTGTCGATGTCCGGGCCCTCGGAGCTCCAGACGGTGGGTGCGGCCGAGGACGCCGTCACCGACACCGTGGGTGAGGTCCGCGGCGCTGTCAGCGGACTGGGGGTCGAGGACACCCTGTCGATGTCCGGCGCCGGAACGGACCTGGTCGGCGACCTGCTGCCGAAGACCCCCGGCGGCGACCTGGTCGACGTCCAGGGCCTGCCCGAGCTGGGGCAGCCCGAGGTCGCCCCGCTCCCCCTCGCCTCCGAGCTGCCCACCGAGGAGCTGACCGGCGGCGACCTGCCCCTCGAACTGCCGCTCGGACTGTAGGGACCACGAACGTGCGCCCGTCGGTCGTGGCGGGGGGCCCACCCCCCCNCGTCCGTGGCGCTGTCAGCGGCCTGGGGGTCGAGGACACCCTGTCGATGTCCGGCGCCGGAACGGACCTGGTCGGCGACCTGCTGCCGAAGACCCCCGGCGGCGACCTGGTCGACGTCCAGGGCCTGCCCGAGCTGGGGCAGCCCGAGGTCGCCCCGCTCCCCCTCGCCTCCGAGCTGCCCACCGAGGAGCTGACCGGCGGCGCCCTGCCCCTCGAACTGCCGCTCGGACTGTAGGGACCACGAACGTGCGCCCGTCGGTCGTGGCGGGCGCACCACGCCTCGGGCGGTGAGCGGGACCATCTCCGTTGACCGTGGTGCCAGTGGGGACTGTGGGGGTTTCCCGGCACGTACCAGCGGAGAGCCAGAGTTCCCGCCGCCCGGGGCACCTGCCCTGCCAGGGGCATGAAGGGGCCCCCGTCGCGGATCGCGACGGGGGCCCTCCGCGTGTGCGGACCCGGCCGTTACGCGGGACGGTGGGAGAGGGCCTTGCGGGGTGGCGGGACACGACCCTGCGCGTGTGTGGGTCTTGGCCATCGGCCGTCACGCGGGACGGCGGACATGACCCTTGAGGGGGGCGGGACACGACCCCCGCGACGCGGTGGTGGACGACCCTCGGCGTGTGCGGGGCCTCCGTCGGTGGCCCGCCCCGTCACCGGAGACGAGAGGGCCTCCGCCGCTGTCCGCGGTGGAGGCCCTCTGCGTGAACGGTTCGGCCGCGCGTGGCTACCAGCCTTCCTCGCCGGTACCGAAGCCGAGGCCGTCCTGGCACGGGTTGGACGTGGCGTCGCGTCCCTCGCCCGGACGCGCGGACGGCTCAGGGGAGGCGGCGCCGGACTCGGCCTCCTCATCCGCGCCCTCGGAGCCGGTGTCGACCGGAGTGGGCTCGTCCCCGGGCTGCTCCTCCGGCACGGGAGAGTCGTCGGCGAGCAGTGCGGGCAGCGGGCGGTCCTCGCGCACGGCGGAGAACAGCTCGGCGGCCTCCTCCTCGTGCCACATGACCCGGTTCGGGTCGTAGGGCGCCTGGTACCAGGGGACCGTGTGGAACTCGATGTCGGACAGGTCCACGTCAGCCATGGTGACCGCGATGGACAGCATCCGGTCCAGCGACAGCTCGCGGTCGGTGGCGCTGTGCTGGGCCACCGCCTGGAGGATGCCGTTGAGCTTGCTCGGGCTGCTGAGCACGTCGCTGCTGGTCACCTGGTCCGCCAGGGCGGCCAGGAACATCTGCTGCCGGTCGATGCGGCCCATGTCCCCGCCGTCGCCGATGTCGTAGCGGGCGCGGACGAAGGACAGCGCCTGCTCACCGTCGAGCGTCTGGTCGCCGGCGTCGAGGTCGAGCTTGGCGCGGCGGTCCTGCATGGGCTCCGGGATGCACATGTCCACCCCGCCCATGGCGTTCACGACGTCGCGGAAGCTCGCGAAGCTCAGGTGCACGAAGTGGTCGACCCGGATGTCGGTGAGGGTCTCGATGGTCCGCACCACGCAGGGCGGTCCGCCGTGGTACATCGCGGCGTTGATCATGCCGAAGTAGCCGTAGGTGCCCTCGGTCTTGCCGTAGGAGTCGCACTCGGGCAGCTGCACCAGTGAGTCGCGCGGGAAGCTGACCACCGAGACGCGCTTGTCGGGCGAGATGTGCGCGAGCATCAGGGAGTCGGAGCGCTCGCCCTCGAACTCGGTCGAGTAGGCGGGGCTGTCCTCCTCATAGCCGTCCGATCCGATGAAGAGGATGTTGACGGCGTCGCTGATCTTGTCCGGCCGCTCCTCGTCGCCGAGCAGCGCCTCAATGTCGTGCTGCACCATGTCGGAGCGCAGCGAGTAGTAGTAGGCGTAGGCGGTGCCCACCCCGACCAGCAGGACCAGCGCCAGGGACGCGGAGGTCCACATGACCACCCTGCGCAGACGGCTGCGCTTGCGCTTGTTCCTCTTGCCCGACACGGACGAGGACGCGGCCGCGGCGACCGCCGGTGAGGCGTCCGGTTCCGGGTCGTCCCCGGCCCCGGCCCCCTCGGGGTCGCCGTCCGGTGCGGCCTCGGCGCCCGGCTCCGGGGTGTCCGGGCCGTCGGTGTCCGGCACCGAGGCGGCGGCGGTGCCGGTCTCGTCGCCGTCCTCCTCCGAGTCCTTCTCCCCGTCCTTCCGCGCGGCCTCGTCCGCGGCCTTGTCCGGGCCCTCACCCGGGCTCTGCTCCGAGGACTCCCCGGGTTCGGCTTCGGTGTCCCCCGAACCGGCCCCCGTGGTCGTGACCGGCGCGTCGACGTCTATGACGACGGTCTCCGGAGCGTCCTCCCCGCTGGTCGCGGGCTCGCCTTCGGCCGAAGCCTCCTCGGTGGGAGTTTCGGGCTCGGTTGGCTCGGTGGCCTCGCCGGGCGCGTCGGAGTCGGCGGGACCGGAGGAGTCGGGGCCGGTCTCGTCCGGCCCTTCCCGCCTCACGTCCTGCTCCTCGGCGCCCTCGGCCTGCGCGGAGGGCTCGGAGTTCTCGTCTGGTGTCTGGTCCGCGCCGGAATCGGCGGAGTTCTCGTCAGCGGGCATCGTGACAATCTCGGTGAGTTCGGACGGCTGGGCGTGCCAACGGCCGGACACCGACCCTGGAGGGTCACGCGTCCGAGTCCGGGGGAGGGCGGGGGTCGCGCGGGGGAAACACGCGGGCAGACCGGAATCCTGACCGAAAAATCGCCGAGGGGGAGTGCCGAGGCATGGTGAAAAGCCGGGACACCAACGGACTGGGTTCGCCAAGTACACCGGAACCTGCGCGTGGCAGTGATCCTAGGTGAAGTTCTCGTCGAGTGCGTGCTCGGGTTGTCCATGCGCGCGGTTCCTGACCACAATTGCGCCGTACAATTCCTTCGCCGGGTGGCAGTCGTCTGCGAGTTTTCTGTCCGACTGTCTCATCTGTTCCCTTGGGAACCACTTCCGACGCGCCGGTGCGACGCGGGTTATTGGTGGTGAGGAGGGGGCATACGGGCTGATGGTCACGTTCTGCCCGAGTCTGGGAGCCTCCGGATTCCGCGGATCGCTCGCGGCCCGATCGGGATCAGTCGTCCCAGAAGCCGCTCTCCTTCTCCTTCTTCTCGGGCTCCTCCGCGGTGGCGGTCGCAGCACGGCCACCGCCCTTGCCGCTCGGCTTGGCACCGGTCCTCGTGCCCTTGGTGGTCTTGCGCGCGGTTCCGCCGCTGCCTCCGGTGCTTCCGGAGCCGCTGGCGGCCTTGGCGGTGCCGGTGTGGCGCGGACGCGGGGTGACCGAGCTCTTCTCGATGGGCGCGCTGGGTCTGGGGGCCTCGCCGGAGTGGATGCTCAGGGCCTCCTCCTCCACACTGAGCATCTTGCGCATCAGGGCGGGCACCTCGGGCAGACGGTCCGCGCGCAGGTGCGCGCCGAGGACCTCCAGGGCGTGGTCGCACAGGACGCGCTTGGCGGTGGCCGCGCTGACCCCGCTCAGCTGCTCGACCTCGGGCAGGTCGTGTTCGCGCAGCAGACGGACGACCTCGCCGAGTCGCTCCCGGGCCTTGCGGTCGGTCATCGACATGACCGTGAGCTCCGCCTCGCGCAGGAAGTCGGTGCCATCGCCGGTGCCGTCCCGCTCCGCGATGAAGGCGCTGGTGAGGTTGCGGGCGGAGGTGCGGGTGCCGGTGCGCAGTTCGGCGCGGCGGATCTGCCGGGAGTGCAGCGCGGTCACGACCACGCTGGTGACGAGGCTGATCCCGGCGCCGATCACGACGAGCACGGCGGGGTTTTCGAGCAGCATGTGTACGGGAGACCTTTCCGGGCGGTGGTCCGCACGGGACATGGCCACGGTGTTGACGGGGGCGGCGGGTGCGGGGGTGACGGAGGGTGTCCGAGTGCCAGCTGGTACTCGGGTGCGTGACTATTCGGCAGTTCGGTGCTCGTTGTCAAGTGTCACGACGGAGCGGGCGCCCGCGGACGCGGCGCCTTCCCAGTTCAGGACAGACGGGGGCAGGATCGACAGTCCACCTTCACTACCGCTTGCCTGGCCCCGATTCGGGTAAACCTCGCTGTCCACAGCCTGTGGACAGTCGCCCGGCTCTCTCCGGGTGATCCGGGCAGCCGCGGCCGCACCGCCGCATCCGGTGGTCCCGGCGGACCTAACCGGCCAGGAGAGCGTTCACGGCCTCCGGTGAGAGGATCTCCTCACTGACCATCGCCGCGCAGCCGCGCACGCCGGCGTCGTCCCACAGCGTGCTCGCCACGATTCTCAGCTGGCGCGTGGCCAGGGCCGTGCACTGCTGGAACACCACTTCGCGCACGCCCGCCACCAGGTGGTCGTAGGCCTCCGAGAGGTCGCCGCCGAGCACGATTAGCTCCGGGTTGAGCAGGTTGACCGCGCCCGCCAGGGTCTCGCCCAGCCGCCGCCCGGCCTCGCGCACCAGGGTGACCGCCACCGGGTCGCCCTCCGACGCCAGCGCCACCAGCTCCTTGAGGCCAGCCACCTCGCGGCCCTGCTCTGCGGCCTGCTCCAGGAGCCTGCGCCCGCCCGCCACCGACTCCAGGCAGTCGGTGTTGCCGCAGCGGCACGGCAGGCCGCCGCCGTCCCGTACGGGGACGTGTCCGATCTCCCCGGCCGCGCCCAGGGCGCCGCGCAGGAGGCGACCGCCGGAGACCAGACCGGCGCCGATCCCCGTGGAGACCTTCACGAACACCATGTCGTCGGTGTGTCCGTGCCCGCCCGCGATGTGCTCCCCGAGCGCCATCACGTTCACGTCGTTGTCCACCATCACCGGGACGGGGAAGCGCTCCGCGACCATCGGGCCCAGGGCCACGCCCGCCCACTTGCCCAGGACCGGGCGGTCCTCGGCGCGTCCGGCGTGGAACTCCACGGTGCCGGGCAGTCCGATGCCCACCCCGCGCACCTCGTCGGGGGAGCGGCCCAGCTCGGAGATCTGCTCCGACCACGTGTCCAGCAGCCAGGGCACGGTGGCGTCCGGGCCCTGCTCCATGCGGGGGGTTCCGGGGGTGCGCAACAGCACCCGCCCGTCGAGATCGCACACGGCCGACTGGCTGCGGGCCATGCCGAGGGCCGCGGTGAGGATCAGCCCGCTGGAGGCGTTGAACTCCAGCAGTGTGGGCGGTCGGCCCCCTCTGGAGGCGGCGCGGGTCCCCTCGGTCACCAGTCCGCCGTCCATCAACTCGGTCACCCGCAGGGCCACGGACGGGCGGGAGAGTCCCGTGGCGCGGGCGATCTCGGAGCGGCTGGTGGCGCTGCCGGTGCGGATCATCTCCAGGATGTGGCCGCTGGTGGCGGTGGAGGACAGGCGTCCCGGGGTTCTGGCCATGCCCTCATTCAACCATTCGCTTGGCGGTGTGGCTCGAAGTTCGTGCACTTATGTAAACTAATGTTATGAAGTGTGCTTGGTTTTTTACCATAGTGCGATTAGGGTCGAAACCGGACCATGGGCCCCCGATCCACGGCCACTCGCCCCCAGTGCGGCGGTAGCCCCCCGCCACCACCTCCGCGCCCCCGTCCCACCCCTCGCACGTCCTCCCCTCTCGCAGGAGCCAACCGAATGCCGCAGCAGCCCGTGCCCCGCCCCACCGACCTGGTGGTCTTCGGCGGAACCGGTGACCTGTCCATGCGTAAACTGCTCCCCTCCCTCTACCTCCTGGACCGCGACGGCCACCTCGGCGGGGACACCCGGGTCGTGGCGGTCTCCCAGGACGGCCTCACCGACGCCGACCTGCGCGACAAGGCCTCCTCCGCCGTCCGGGGCCACAGCGCCGTCCAGGTGGTCGAACCCGAGGTCCTGCGCCGTTTCCTCGGCCGCCTCTCCCACGTGACCGTCGACGTCGGCGGCGACCCCTCCGGATGGACCCACCTCGCCGCCGCCCTCACCCCCGGCCGCGACCGCGTCTTCTACCTCGCCGTGCCGCCGATGATCTCCGGGGCCATCTGCCAGGGGCTCCAGGACGCGGGCCTGGTCACCCCCGAGTCCCGCGTCGTCATGGAGAAGCCGCTCGGCCGCGACCTCGACTCCGCCAGGGCCGTCAACGACGCCGTGGGAGCGGTCTTCGAGGAGTCCCGCACCTACCGGATCGACCACTACCTGGGGAAGGAGACCGTGCAGAACCTGCTCGTGCTGCGGTTCGCCAACGTCTTCCTCGAACCCCTGTGGAACTCCCGGTGGATCGACCACGTGCAGATCACCGCCACCGAGACCGTGGGCGTGGGCGGACGGCGCGGCTACTACGACACCTCCGGCGCCATGCGCGACATGGTGCAGAACCACCTGCTCCAGCTGCTCTGCCTCACCGCCATGGAACCCCCGGCCAGCTACGACCGCGACGCCGTCCGGGACGAGAAGCTCAAGGTCCTCCAGTCCCTGAGACCCCTCTCCGGGAACCGGGTCGCCGAAAACACCGTGCGCGGCCAGTACACGAGGGGGACGGTCCAGGGCGAGGAGGTCCTCGGCTACCTGGACGAGGCGGGCGGACCGGCGACCAGCGACACCGAGACCTTCGTGGCCCTACGCGCGGAGGTCGCCAACTGGCGGTGGGCGGGAGTCCCCTTCTACCTGCGCACCGGCAAGCGCCTGGGGCACGCCCGCTCCGAGATCGTCATCCGCTTCCGCGACGTCCCGCACACCATCTTCCCCGGGGCCGCCGCCTCCGGAGCTGGCAGCCTCGTCATCCGCCTCCAGCCGGACGAGGGCATACACCTGACCATGCTGGCCAAGACGCCCGGCGCCGGTGCGCTGCGTCTGCGGCCGGTCCCGCTGGAGCTCAGCTTCGCCGACACCTTCGCCACCCGCTCTCCCGAGGCCTACGAGCGGCTGCTGATGGACGTGTTGGCCGGGGACTCCACCCTCTTCATGCGCCGCGACGAGGTCGAGGCCGCGTGGCGGTGGGTGGACCCCGTCATCGAGGCCTGGCAGGGCCTCGACACCCCACCCGAGACCTACCCCGCCGGAAGCTCCGGCCCCGCAGGAGCGCAGCGGCTCATCGGCCGTTCCGGCAGCACGTGGCACGAAGAGGAGCAGGCATGACCGCGCACACCCCCGGCACCACCCCCGTCGTCCACCAGGTGATCGCGGAGGTCACCCGGCGCCTGACCGAGCGCAGCGACGCGACCCGCTCCGCCTACCTGACCCGTGTCCGTGAAGCGGTCGGCCAGGGCCCGTCCCGCACCTCCCTGGGCTGCGCCAACCTCGCGCACGGATTCGCGGCGTGCGGGGTCGGCGACAAGCTCTCGCTGGCCGGGGACGTCACCCCCAACCTGGCGATCGTCTCCGCGTACAACGACATGCTCTCCGCCCACCAGCCCCTGGAGACCTACCCCGCCGTCATCAAGAAGGCGGTCGCGGAGGCGGGCGGCGTCGCCCAGTTCGCGGGCGGGGTGCCCGCCATGTGCGACGGCATCACCCAGGGCCGGGCGGGCATGGAGCTGTCCCTGTTCAGCCGCGACGTGATCGCGATGTCGGCGGCCGTGGCGCTGTCCCACGACATGTTCGACGGCGCCCTGATGCTCGGCGTGTGCGACAAGATCGTGCCCGGCCTGCTCATCGGCGCCCTGTCCTTCGGTCACCTGCCGGTGGCGTTCGTGCCCGCCGGTCCCATGCACTCCGGCCTGCCCAACAAGGAGAAGGCGCGGGTCCGCCAGAAGTTCGCCGAGGGCAGGGTCGGCCGCACGGAGCTGCTCCAGGCCGAGTCCGCCGCCTACCACTCGCCCGGCACCTGCACCTTCTACGGCACCGCCAACTCCAACCAGATGCTCATGGAGGTCATGGGCCTGCACCTGCCCGGGGCCAGCTTCGAGCAGCCCGGCACCCCGCTGCGCGAGGCCCTGACCGCCGAGGCGGGCCGCCGCGTGCTCGGGCTGACCGCCCTCACCGAACACCACACCCCGGTCGGCGAGCAGATCGACGAGAAGGCCGTCGTGAACGCCGTGGTCGCGCTGCTGGCCACCGGCGGCTCCAGCAACCACACGCTGCACCTGGTCGCCATCGCCCGCGCCGCCGGAATCCAGCTCACCTGGGACGACTTCGCCGACCTGTCCGAGGCGGTGCCGCTGCTCACCCGCATGTACCCCAACGGCGCCGCCGACGTGAACCGCTTCCACGAGGTGGGCGGCATGGCCTTCCTCATCGGCACCCTGCTGGACGCCGGGCTCCTGCACGAGGACGTCCACACCGTCGCCGGTCTGGGCCTGAACCGCTACCGCCAGGTGCCCGAGCTGACCGAGGGCGGCGAGCTGACCTGGGTGGACGGCCCCACGGAGAGCGCGGACACGACGGTGCTGCGCCCGGCCACCGACCCCTTCGCCCCCGACGGCGGACTGCGCATGCTGGAGGGCAACCTCGGCCGCGCCGTGATCAAGGTGTCCGCCGTGGCGCCCGAACGGCACGTCGTGGAGGCCCCCGCCCGGGTCTTCGGGGACCAGGCCGAACTCCAGAAGGCCTTCGCCGCCGGAGAACTGACCGGGGACTTCGTCGCCGTGGTCCGGTTCCAGGGCCCGCGCGCCAACGGCATGCCGGAGCTGCACAAGCTCACCCCGCCGCTGGCCGTGCTCCAGGACCGGGGCCAGAAGGTCGCTCTGGTCACCGACGGGCGCATGTCCGGCGCGTCCGGCAAGGTGCCCGCCGCCATCCACGTCTCACCCGAGGCGGAGGCGGGCGGCCCACTGGCCAGGGTCCGGGACGGCGACCTCATCCGGCTGGACGCGGTCCGGGGCACACTGGAGGTCCTGGCCGACCTCGACGGGCGCGAGGACGCCCGGCCCACGGTGGACTCCTCCGCCGGGACCGGGCGCGAACTCTTCGCCGCCCTGCGCGGGGCGGTCGGCCCGGCCGAGACCGGTGCCGGGGTCTTCGGCCACTGAGCGCGGGCGGCCCGCCCGGCCCGCCTTCCGCGACGCACGTACCCACTGACCACTTGGAGACAGCCATGACGACGATCCCCCGCTCAGGTGCGGACGTGCTCGACCTCGCACCGGTGATGCCCGTGGTGGTGGTCGAGGACGCCGAACACGCCGTCCCGCTGGCACGAGCCCTGGTGGCGGGCGGTCTGCCCGGCATCGAGGTGACCCTGCGGACCCCGGCGGCCCTGGACGCCATCGAGCGGATCGCCCAGGAGGTGCCGGAAGCCGTGGTGGGCGCCGGGACCATCGTCAACGGCGAGCAGGCCCGCTCCGCAGCCAAGGCGGGGGCGCGTTTCCTCGTCAGCCCCGGGTGCACCCCGTCGCTGGCCCGGGCGATGGCCGACACCGGGCTGCCCGCCCTGCCGGGGGTGGCCACGGTGTCGGAGGCGATGGCGCTGGTG
>NZ_ANAE01000114.1 GCF_000341265.1 Nocardiopsis prasina DSM 43845
CCCCCGTCGCTGGCCCGGGCGATGGCCGACACCGGGCTGCCCGCCCTGCCGGGGGTGGCCACGGTGTCGGAGGCGATGGCGCTGCTGGAGCTCGGCCTGACCGAGCTCAAGTTCTTCCCGGCCGAGGCCTCGGGCGGGGCGGCGTTCCTGAAGTCGCTCACCGGCCCGCTGCCGCAGGTCCGGTTCTGCCCCACCGGCGGAATCACCGCGCGCAGCGCCCAGAGCTACCTCGCGCTGCCCAACGTGGGCTGTGTGGGAGGCAGCTGGCTCACCCCCGCCGCACTGGTCGGCGAGGGCCGCTGGGACGAGGTCACCGAGCTCGCGCGCGAGGCCGCCGCGCTGGAGCGCTGAGCCGGGCGGGTCAGGGCTGGTCGGCGCCGGAGGAGCGGGCGTCGACCAGGACCTGCACCCCGTCCAGGACCCGCTCCAGGCCGAAGGCGAACTCGTGGTCCGGTTCGTAGAGCGCCTGGTGGGCGGTACCGACCGCCACGCCCACGCGCGCGGCCGTCGGGTACCTGGAGTCGTCGATCAGCGCGGACAGCAGGGGGTCGGCGGTCCGCCACCACTGCTGGTCGTCCATCCCCGAGTCCCGGGCGATCCACTCGGAGTTGACGGTCTGCCGGGCGGTGCTCTCCACGTAGCCGTTGACCAGGCTGACGGTGGAGTCCATCTCGACCTCGCTCAACCCGAGCCCGTCCACGGCGGCGAGCTCGTGGTCGTACTTGGCGATGAGGTTGGGGCCGAGGAGGCGCGTGGTGACGGTCTGGAGCATCCACGGGTGGCGGATGTAGAGGTCGCGGTTGGCGTGCGCGATCCGGTGCAGGCGCTCCCGCCAGGTGCCGGACCGCTCGGTGGTGTCCAGATCGGCGTAGGCGGCGTCCACCATGAGGTCGATGAGCTCGCCCTTGCCGGGCACGTAGGTGTACAGGGACATCGTGCCGACGTCCAGGGTCTCGGCGACCCGGCGCATGGACAGCGCGGTGATCCCCTCCGCGTCGGCCAGCTCGGTGGCCGCGACCACGATCCGGTCGATGCTCAGCCCCGGTTTGCCCCTGCGTCGGCTCGCGGGTTCCTGTGTGCGCCACAACAGGGCCAGGCTGCGCGCGGGATCGCCACTCTTGCTGTTCTGCGGGGACATCGGTCCGTCCTGGTACTGGGTCCGTAGGGCGTACGGGCCAGTGTACGTCCGCGAGGCCCCCGCCCCCACGGCGACGGGGAGCGGGGGAGCGGGGTGAGCCGTCAGCCGCCCAGGGAGCGGTACCGGTGCACGGACAGCGGAGCGAACACCGCGACCAGCAGTAGCGGCCAGACCACCGCCATCAGCAGCGGGTGCTGCGCGACCCAGGTGTCCCCGGCCACGGTCGGGTTGCCGAACAGCGCGCGTGCGGCGGCCACCGTGGACGACATCGGGTTCCAGTCCGCGACCACTCCCAGCCACACGGGCATGGTCGCGGTGGCCACGAACGCGTTGGACAGGAAGCCGATCGGGAACTCCAGGGTCTGGATGACGGCGATCCCGCCCTGCCCCCGCATGACCAGCCCCACGTAGATGCCGACCCACACCAGGGCGAACCGCAGCAGGAGCAGCAGCCCGAACCCGGCCAGCGCCCCGCCCGGGCCGTCGTGCCACTGCCAGCCCACGAGCGCCCCGAACCCGACCAGCACGGCCAGCGTGATCGTGGACCGGAGCATGTCCGCGAGGCAACGGCCGACCACCACGGCGGATGCGGCCATGGGCATCGACCGGAACCGGTCGGTGATCCCCCGGGTGGCGTCGGTGGTCACGGCGGTGACGGTCTCCCCGAGACCGAAGACCATGACCATCGCGAACATGCCGGGCATGAGGTGTTCGGTGTGGTCGCCGCCGCCGGGCACGGACATGGCGCCGCCGAGCAGGTACACGAACATCAGCACCATGAGGACGGGGAAGAGCAGCCCGAAGAGCAGCTCCCACGGCTGGCGCCACCAGTGGAGGACGTCGCGGCGGGCCACGGCCCATCCGTCGGCGGCCGCCCAGCCCAGGCGGGACAGGGGGCCGGACGGCGGTGACAGGGCCCCGACGTCGGGCGGGGTGAGGGTGCGTACGGTGTCGTTCATCGCTGGACCTCCGCGGGGGTGCCCCGGAGTTCGGGGCCGGTCAGGTGCAGGAAGACCTCGTCGAGGCTCGGGGCCCGCAGGACCACGTCGGCCACGGCCACGCCGCCCTCGTCCAGGGCGCGCACGGCCCTGGTGAGGGAGGCCGCGCGGTCGTCCACCTCGGTGCTGAGCCGCCGCTCCTCCGGAGCGGTGGTCACCGTGTGGCCGATGGCCCGCTCCACCAGGGCGGCCGCCTCGGCCAGGGCGAGTTCGTCGCGCAGGACCACGTCGATCCGGTCACCGCCGATCCTTGATTTCAGCTCGGCGGGCGTGCCCTCGGCGATCACACGGCCGGTGTCGATCACCGAGATCCGGTCGGCGAGCTGGTCGGCCTCCTCCAGGTACTGGGTGGTGAGCAGGACGGTGGTCCCGGTGCCGACGAGGTCGCGCACGGCGGACCAGACCTCGTCGCGGCCGCGCGGGTCGAGGCCGACCGTGGGTTCGTCGAGGAACATCACCGGCGGGCTGAGGACCATCCCGGCGGCCAGGTCCAGCCTGCGTCGCATGCCGCCCGAGTAGGTGCTGACCGGTCGCCCTCCGGTGTCGGACAGGCCGAAGCGCTCCAGGAGTTCGTCGGCCCGACGGGCGGCGACGCGTGCGCCCAGGTGGTGGAGGCGGCCGAAGAGCTCCAGGTTCTGGTGGCCGCTGAGGATCTCGTCGACGGCGGCGTTCTGGCCGACCAGGCCGATGCTTCGCCGGACCTGGACGCCTTGGGTGGCCACGTCGTGTCCGGCGACCTCGGCGGTGCCCTCGTGCGCGCGGATCAGGGTGGTGAGCACGCGGACGGCCGTCGACTTCCCGGCTCCGTTGGGCCCGAGCAGTCCATGGACGCTGCCCCGCTCGACCTGGAGGTCGAACCCCCGCAGGGCCCACGCGGTCCTGAACCTGCGGCCGATCCCGCGCGCGCTGACGGCGGTGGCGGATGCGGGATGTGCTGTGGAAGCCATGGTTCCCCTTCTCTTCGTACCTCGTACAGTACGGCGTACGGAGAAGAGAACGCGCACCCGGGGCCGATTGATTCCTTATGGCCTAAAGTTTTCTGGAAAGCTCCGTCTTCGCAGGTGACAAGGGCTCGATGTCGATGAGGGCCACTTGTCATCGGGGCGAACGCGGTGCGGTCCGCCGGGCCGGGGGACGACGCTCTCGCCCCACCGGGCCCCGTCACGCCCGGCAGGTGTGGTCGAGCCCCGTGTTCCGACCGCCCGTGTTTCAGCCGCCCTCCACCCGGCTCCGACACCGCGCTCTGGTTCACTTGGACGATGAGCGCGAGTGCTGCCCTGGGCCAGGTGTGCGAGAGTGACGTTCCGGAGTTGACCGCCTTCCTGAGGGTCGTCGATCTCACCGTCAGCGGACTCGACTCGCCGTCGGTCCGCCTGTGGGTCGAGCGAGACGGCGACGGCGAGATCATCGGCAGCACGGGTTACGAGATCAGCGCCGACAGCAGGCACGCCCTCATCAGGAGCGTGGGGGTCGACCCGTCGCGACGCTCAACCGGCAGAGGCGGCGGTCTCGCCCGCTTCGCGTTCGCGCGTGCTGCGGAGGAGGGCGCCGCCACGGCCTGGCTGTTCAGCCGTCGCTCCGGCCCCTTCTGGCGCGGCCTGGGGTTCGCGCCCGCAGACCGTCGTGAACTCGCGAGCGTTCTCCATGAGACGCACCAGGTGCGCCTCTTCCAGAAGACCGGACAGCTGGAGCACGAGGTCGCCTGGTCCCGGCCGTTGTAGGTCCTCGGGACCCGCACGAAGGGGCGTTTCCCGGTCTCGAACCTCCGCGCCAGCCGTGAGCGGTACCACGGGGCCGTCTCGACGGGACCGCTCGCGGCACGGGGGCTCGGCGCCCTTCGGGCCGGAGGTCGAAGCGCCGGACGTTTCGCTCGGCGTTCGGCTGGTCGGGTGGCGGGTGTTCATGGTGTGGCGCGGGGGACCGTCCGTGGAACGGGGGCCGTGAGGCTCTTGGGGTGGGGTCGGCGTGCCGTTGCCCGGGGTTCGGGTGGCGGGTGGTGGGTGTTCGTGGGGTCGCGTGAGAGAGGGCGGCCCGACGGGTCGGGGAAGGAGGTGTCCGCCGCAGTGGGGGCGGGCATCAGGCCCGGTCGGGTGGCCCGGGCGCTACCCGGTGAACTCCGCGGCGTGCTCGGCGGCCCACTGGGTCAGGGTGCGCCCCGGGCGGCCGGTGACGCGCTGGACGGTGTCCTGGACCTGCCCGCCGATCTCCGGGGGGTTGCTGGCCAGGTCCAGCGCGAAGGCCACGTACTCCTCGTCGTGCCCCTCGGCGCGCAGGCGCTGGGCGGTCTCCTCCAGGGAGAGCAGGGCAACGGTGACCTCCCGGCCGATCGCCGTGGACAGCCGCGTGGCCTGCTCGGCCGGGGTCAGCGACTCCGGGCCGCTGACCAGGTACGCCCGCCCGCCGTGGCCGTCCTCGGTGAGCGCGCTGACCGCCACCGAGGCGATGTCGGCCTCGTGCACCATGGCGCTCGGCTGGGCGCGGGACACCCGCATCAGGCCC
>NZ_ANAE01000115.1 GCF_000341265.1 Nocardiopsis prasina DSM 43845
GTGAGCGCGCTGACCGCCACCGAGGCGATGTCGGCCTCGTGCACCATGGCGCTCGGCTGGTCGCGGGACACCCGCATCAGGCCCTCGGTGCGGATCTCCTCGGCGTGCGCGAGGAGGTTGGCCATGAACTCGACCGGGTTGAGGAAGGTCCAGGCGAGCGCGCTCGCGCGCAGGGCCTCCTGGACGCCGCCCTCGTAGAAGTCGGACAGCACCGTCACCCGGCGCACGCCCGCGGCCTCGGCCAGTTCGACCAGTCGCGGTCCGGTCTCCAGCGGCGCGTAGTCGTCCCCGCCGAAGGTGATGAGGTGCAGGCCCTCGACGCCACTGAGGTGCGGCACGAGGGATTCGGGGTCGGTGAGGTCGCCCCGGACCGCCTCGGCTCCCTGGGGCAGCGCTCCTCGGGCGCGTTCGGGGTCGCGGGTGAGTGCTCGCACCGGGTGCCCGGCGGCGATGAGTTGCCGGACGATCTCGCGGCCGACGGTACCGGTGGCCCCGGCGATGAGAAAGGTCAAGACGCATCCTTCCGTAGTGCGTACAGTACATCGTACGGTAAGGATCAGTCGGGCTTGGCCGGGCAGCCCTCAAGGTGGTCGTCCACCACGCCGGTGGCCTGGAGGTAGGAGTACACGATGGTGCTGCCCACGAAGTTGAAGCCGCGCTTCTTCAGGTCCCGGCTGAGCCGGTCGGACAGTTCGGTGGTCACCGGCACCTCCTCGGGGGCGGTCCAGTGGTTGACCACCGGTTCGCCCTCGACCCACCCCCACAGGTAGGCGTCGAAGGAGCCGAACTCCCCGCGCACCCGCTGGAAGGCCTGGGCGTTGCGCACCGCGGAGCCGACCTTGAGGCGGTTGCGGACGATGCCCGGGTCGGAGAGGAGCCGATCCGTTTCGGCCTCTCCGTAGGCGGCGATCCGCTCGAAGTCGAAGCCGTCCATGGCGCGCCGGTAGTTCTCCCGTTTGTTCAGCACCGTCGACCAGGAGAGACCGGCCTGGGCGCCCTCCAGGACGAGCATCTCGAACAGGTACCCGTCGGCGTGCGAGGGGCGCCCCCACTCGTCGTCGTGGTACTCGGTCATGAGCTCGGAGGCGTTCCGGGCCCAGGCGCAGCGGTGGGTGTCGGTCACGGGTGCTCCTCGGTGCGGTGGTCGGGTGGCCTCCATCGTCCCGGAGACCGCTGACGGTTGGTGGGAGACGGGTGACGGGTGGGAAACACGTTGATCGAGTGGATCGGTCGGGAAAGGATGGGAGGGTGACAGGCACAGACTCGCCTCGGGACACGCCGAGCGCACCACGAGCCCGTCCCAGCGCACCCAGGGTGCGGCTGGTGGCGATGTCCGAACCCGTGCTCGCCGCCCTGGCGGAGGGGGACACGGAGACAGCCAGCGCCCTCATGGGCGTCGAGCTCGGTGAGCACTTCGCCACCGAGGAGATGCGCTGGCTGTGCCGTTACCGCCTGGGGCAGATCCAGGCGGTCCCCGACCGGGCTGGCTGGCTGACCAGCGTGGTCGTGGACGCCGACCACGGCTGGGCGGTGGGGCACGCCGGTTTCCACGGGCCGCCGGACGAACGCCGGATGGTGGAGATCGGGTACTCCGTGGTGCCGGAGATGCGGCGCCGGGGCTACGCGCGGGCCTGTGTGGTCGAGCTGCTCCGCAGGGCCGACGCGGAGCCGGAGGTCGCCGTGGTGCGGGCCTCGATCCGGCCGGACAACTCCGCCTCGCTGGCGACCATCGCGGGGTTCGGCTTCGAGCACGTGGGCGAGCAGTGGGACGATATCGACGGTCTGGAGTTCATCCACGAGCGCCCGTCGCCACGCCCGGAGACGGGGCCCTGAGGGTCGGCTCCCCGTCGCCCGTCCCGAAACCCCGCAGCCGCCCGAGGGACACGGATCGGGAGCACCCCCGGCCCCGCCGACCTCGTCCGGTCTGGCACGGCCCTGGTTCAGTCGGTGCCGTGCCAGGAACTCCACAGTGCCGCGTACGCCCCGCCCGCCGCGATGAGTTCGTCGTGCGCGCCCAGCTCGGTGATGCGCCCGTCCGCGACCACGGCCACCCGGTCGGCGTCGTGCGCGGTGTGCAGGCGGTGCGCGATCGCGATCACCGTCCGGCCCTCCAGCACCGCCGCCAGGGACCGCTCCGTGTGCCGCGCCGTCCTCGGGTCCAGTAGCGAGGTGGCCTCGTCCAGCACCACCGTGTGCGGGTCCAGCAGCACCACGCGGGCCAGCGCCACCTGCTGCGCCCGAGCCGGGGACAGGGCCTCGCCGCCCGAACCCACCCGGGTGTCCAGGCCGTCCGCGAGCCCCCGCGCCCAGTCGGCGTCCACCGCGTCCAGCGCGCGCAGCAGAGTCGTGTCGTCGACTTCGACGCCCTCTGGAGCCGCGATGGCCAGGTTCTCCCGCAGGGTGCCGGTGAACACGTGGTGCTCCTGGTTGACCAGGACGATCCGCTCGCGCAGGACCTCGGGGGCCAGCTCGGCGACGGGGACCCCGCCCAGCAGCACGTGCCCCGCTCCCGGCGCGTCCGCCCCGGACAGCAGACGGCCGATCGTGGTCTTGCCCGCGCCGGAGGGGCCCACCACGGCGAGCCGCTCCCCGGGACGCACACTGAGGTCGATCCCGCGCAGAACGTCGTGGCCGGGCACGTAGGAGTAGCGGACCCCGGACAGCTCGATCCGGTCGTCCGCCGGTACCCGGCCGGGGTCGGCGGACTCCTCCGGCAGCCGCTGCACACCCCGAAGGCGCGCGAACGACGCCCCGGCGCGCTGGAGCTCCTCCATCCTCTGGGTGACGCCGATCATCGGGTCCACCATCTGCTGCACGTACAGCAGGCAGGTCACCAGGACGCCGAGGCTCATCCCGCCGTTCAGGTACATCGCCCCGCCGACCAGCAGCGTGACGGAGACGGGCAGCACGAAGACCGCCTCGGCGACGGGGAACAGCACCGACCTCAGCCGCAGGCTGCCCCGGCGGGCCCGGTACAGCACACCGACGTCCCGGTCGGTCACCCCTCGACGGTCCTCCTGGACGCCCAGGGCCTCCACGGTGCGGCCGCCCTCGGCGGTGGCGGTGGCGCCCTCCAACGCGGCGGACAGGGCCGCGCCCTCCGCCAGGTAGGTCTCGCGCGAACGCCTGAGGTACCAGCGCGCGGCGGGCCACACCAGCGGGAGGCCCAGCAGCGCGCACAGGCCCAGCAGCGGGTGCAGCCAGGTGACCGCGACCACCAGGACCAGGATCTGGAGCACGCCCATGCTGATCTCCGGCAGCGCCCCGCGCAGGCCGTTGCCCACGTTCCCCACGTCGGCGGAGACGCGGGTGGTGAGGTCGCCGGTGCCCGAACGCTCCACCACCCGGGTCGGCAGGGACAGCACCCGGCCCACGAAGTCCTCCCGCAGCCGCCGCAGGACGTGCTCCCCGAACCGGTAGACCGCGCGGCGCGCGTACCGGGTGAGCAGGAGCTGCACGAAGGCGGCCGCGAGCACACCGGCGGCCAGCCGGTCCACCGTGCCCAGGGTGGCCGTGCCCGCCTCCACCAGGTTGACGATCCGGCCCAGGAGGTAGGGGCCGACCAGCCCGGCGCCGGTGGCCAGGCAGGTCAGCAGGACCACCCCGGCCACCCGTCCGCGTTCGGCGCGCAGCAGCCGGACGGTGTCGCGGCGGACCTCCGCGCGGTCGGCGACGGGCAGGCTCATTCCGGGTCCCCTTCGTTCTCGGAGGCGCCACGGAACACCAGCGCCCGGTAGTCGGGTCGGTCGGCGAGCAGCTCGCCGTGGGTGCCGACCGCGGCGACCCGCCCGTCCACGAGCAGCACCACCCGGTCGGCCCGGTCCAGCAGGAGGGGCGTGGTGCCGGCGACCACGGTGGTGCGCCCGGTGCGGGCCTCGTGCAACCGCTCGGCGATGGTGGACTCGGTGTGCGCGTCCACGGCCGAGGTGGGCTCCACCAGCACCAGCACCTCGGGGTCGGCCAGCAGCGCCCGGGCCAGCCGGACCCGCTGGCGCTGACCGCCGGAGAGGTTGCGGCCCTGCGGTTCGACGGCGGAGTCCAGCCCGTCCGGCATCGAGGTGACCACGTCGTCGGCGCCCGCCACGTGCAGGGCGGCCCTGATCCCGGCGTCGGGGTGGCCGCCGTGCGGGTCCAGGACCTCGCGCAGCGACCCGGCGAACAGGTACGACTCGTTGTCGGAGACCAGCACGCGTCGGCGCACCTCCCCGATCTCCACGTCGCGCAGCGGCACCCCGCCCCACAGGGCTTCGGAGGCCGTGTAGCGGCCGAGCCGGTCCACCACGGCGGCGGCCCCGGAGCCGGCGGAGACGAGCGCGGTGGTCAGGCCCGAGGGGACACGCACCCCGGATTCGGGTTCGACCAGTTCTGATCCCTCCTCCGGGCCGGGGAGGTCCCGGCCGCTGCCGGTGGGCGGAGGGTCGAGGGTGAGCAGGTCGAGCGTCCGGCGCACGGAGACGAGGCCCTCGATCATGGCGCTGGCCCCTTCGATGATGAAGAACACCGGCAGGATGAGGATGGCGACGTAGGCGTAGACGGCGACGGTCTCACCCACGGTGATCTGCCCGTTCACCGCCAGGCGCGCGGCCACCCAGGTGACCGCCCCGAGGAAGACCAGGGGCAGGCAGGCGCTCACCGCGTGGAACCAGCTGGTGGTCTCGCTGACCCGGTAGCCCTGGTGGAGCAGGTCCCTCGACCGGTCCTCGTAGCGGCGGGCGAAGTGCGCCCTGCCGCCGACGCCGCACAGGACCCGCAGACCGGAGACGATGTCGGCGGCGAGCGCGGTGGTGCGCCCCTGGTGTTCGCGGTAGACGCTCTGGTGGCCGTGCAGCCGACCCATCAGCGGGCCGATGACGGCGGCCAGCACCGGGACGCCGAGCACGACGACCGCGGCGAGGGGCGGCGAGATGGTGAACAGCAGGACGGAGACGCCCGCGTAGGCGACGACCGCGCCCACCCCGGGGCCGGTCAGGGTGAGGATCTGGGCGATGCGCAGGACGTCCGAGGCCTGCACCGTGGACAGCTCGCCCGAGGAGACGCGACGGGACAGGGACGCGCCCAGCACCGTGGAGTGCCGGGTGATCACGCGCATGGTCCGGTGCGCGGCGTCCGCCCGGACCAGGGACATGGTCCGGTGCCGCAGGATCGACACGGTCGCGGTGGCCACCGCCACCACGGCGGTGATCCCGGCCCACTGGACCAGGGCGCGGGGATCCTCGGCACGCAGACCGTCGTCGATGGCGCGGGCGAGCAGGTAGGGCGGGAACACCAGCCCGACCATCCACAGGGTGCCGTAGAAGGAGCCGCGCAGCACCCGCCACGGCTGGGAGGTGATCAGCCACCACACATAGCGCAGGGGGCCGCGCAGGTCGGGTGTCCCGGTGGGGGGAAGGGCCGAGCGGGGGAGCGGGCGGGTCCCCCAGGGGCCGGGAACACCCGTGGTCTCGGGCAACTGACACCTCCGTGTGCACTGGATCACGCCCATGTAACCAGGACTCCGACCGCGCCCGGGGCGGACCCCCGACAGAGGAGCGTGTTCCAGGTCGGACCGCCCGGGAACGCCGCCGAATACGGTGACCGGGCGTCCCCCCTGGGTAAGGGGGTGACAGGTGGTCGGCGGCACGGTAGAACGGCACGAGCGCCCCACCCTCAAAGAACCGAGGAGCACCACCCCTTGACCGCCAACCCGTTCCTGTCACCCAGCGAACTGCCCTACCGTCTTCCCGACTTCGCGGCGGTCCGCGAGGAGCACTTCCTGCCCGCCTTCGAACAGGGCGTGGCCGAACACCTCGCCGAAGTGGACGCGATCGCCCGCGACCCGGAGCCCGCGACCTTCGACAACACCATCGCCGCGCTGGAGCGCTCCGGCGCGACCCTCAGACGAGTCGAGGTCGTACTCCACACACTGACCGGCTCCGACGCCAGCGACGGCATCCGCGAGATCGAGAAGGAGATCGCGCCCCGCTCCACCCGGCACCGGGACGCGATCTCCCTCAACCGCGACCTGTGGGCACGCATCCAGCAGGTCAGCACGGACGACCCGCAGGAGGCCTGGCTGCTGGAGCGCTACCGCCTCGACTTCGTCAAGGCCGGGGCCGACCTCGGTGAGGACGAGCAGGAGCGGCTGCGCGAGCTCAACGCGCGCCTCGCCGAGCTCGGCACCGAGTTCTCCCGCAACGTCGTCCGGGCCACCGGGGAGTCCGCCCTGGTCACCACGGACGTCTCCGACCTCGACGGACTGGACGAGGCGCGCCTGGGCGCGATCAAGCAGGGCGACGAGTACGTCCTGCCGCTGCTGAACACGACCGTGCAGCCCGCCCTGGCCCAGCTCACCAACCGCGCCACCCGCGAGCGCCTGTACACGCTCAGTGCCGAACGGGCCCCGGAGAACCTGGAGATCGGCGCCCGCATGGCCGAGCTGCGCGCCGAGCGCGCCCGGCTGCTGGGCTACTCCGACCACGCCGCCTACAAGGTCGCGGACCAGACCGCGAAGACCGTGGAGGCGGTAGAGGAACGGCTCGGCCAGCTGGTCGGTCCGGCCCGGCGCAACGTCGAGAAGGAGGCCGAGGCGCTCGCCGAGTACGCCGGTCACGACATCGAGCCGTGGGACTGGCCGTACTACACGGAGCAGGTGCGCAAGGCCCGGTACGACTTCGACGAGAGCGTGCTGCGGCCCTACTTCGAGCTCGGCCGGGTGATCGAGGACGGCGTCCTCCACGCGGCGACCCTGCTCTACGGGGTCACGTTCACCGAGCGTCCGGACCTGAAGGGCTACCATCCCGACATGCGCGTGTGGGAGGTCTTCGACGGCGACGGCACCGCGCTGGGCCTGTTCCTGCTGGACCCCTACGCCCGCCCGACCAAGCGCGGCGGCGCGTGGATGCACAACCTGGTCGACCAGTCGTTCCTGCTCGACGAGCGGCCGGTGGTGGTCAACAACCTCAACGTCGCCAAGCCCGTCTCCGGGCCCACCCTGCTCACGTTCGACGAGGTGGAGACGGCCTTCCACGAGTTCGGCCATGCCCTGCACGGGCTGCTGTCGGCGGTCCGGTTCCCCCGGGTCGAGGGCACCAGCGTGCCGCGTGACTTCGTGGAGTTCCCGTCCCAGGTCAACGAGATGTGGGCGCTGTGGCCGGAGGTCCTGTCCCACTATGCCCGGCACCACGAGACCGGTGAGCCGGTGCCCGCCGAGCTCGTGGAGCGGCTGACCGCCGCCAGCCAGTTCAACCAGGGGGTCGGCACCTTCGAGTACCTGGGAGCGGCGCTGCTCGACTGGGCCTGGCACCGTCTGGCGCCCGGCGAGACCGTCGAGGACCCCGCCGCCTTCGAGGCGCGCGCCCTGGAAGCGGCCGGTGTGCTGCACCCGCTGGTGCGTCCCCGGTACCGGAGCACGTACTTCCAGCACATCTTCTCCGACGACGGCTACAGCGCGGGCTACTACTCCTACGTGTGGAGCGAGGTGCTGGACGCGGAGAGCGTCGACTGGTTCAAGGAGCACGGCGGGCTCACCCGTGCGGGCGGCGACAGCTTCCGGGAGAAGGTGCTCTCCCGGGGCGGGAGCGTCGACCCGATGGAGGCGGTCACCGACTTCCTCGGTCGCGAGCCCGGCATGGGCCCGCTCCTCACCCGCAAGGGCCTGAACTAGGGAGCGTCCCCCCGCGGCCCGCTCGGCGGACCGCGGGGGGACGGCCTCACTGCTTGGGTGCGCGGGGCTCGCCCAGCCCGGCGCGCTTGCGTACCCGGCGGCCGACCCCCTCCACCGCGCGCAGGGCGTCCCGCACGTCCCGGTGGGAGGGGGTGAACGGCAGGTTGTGGATGGTCTCCTCCGGGGCCGTCGCGGCCTCGACCACCCGGTCCAGCAGCGCGTCGTCGGCGTTGCCCAACCCGGCCTCGGTGAGCGTGGTGGGCAGTCCGGCCCTGGCCGTGAACTCGGCGAACTCCTCCACCTCGGCGGTGGCGGCGCCCTCCAGCAACAGCTGGGTGAGGGAGCCGATGTTGACCTTCTCGCCGTGGGCGAGGTGGTGGGTCTCGTCCACCGCCGTGAGGCCGTCGTGCACCGCGTGCGCGGCGGCGAGGCCGCCGGACTCGAAGCCGAGGCCGGAGAGCAGCGTGGTGGCCTCCACGACGGCCTCCACGTCGGGGGTGACCAGGTCGCGGTCCACGGCGTCGAGCGCGGGGAGCGCGGACTCCCACAGGATGTCCCACGACAGCTGGGCCAGGGCGGTCCCGGCGCGGGTGGGGAGCCCCTCCACCATGTTCGTGGAGTCGGTGCCGCGCAGGGCGCGGGCCTCGATCCACGTGGCCAGGGCGTCGCCCACGCCCGCGGCGAGGAACCTCGTGGGAGCCTGGGCCACCAGCTGGGTGTCGACCACCACCAGAGCCGGGTTGCGGTCGTAGAAGCGGTAGGACTCGAAGGCGCCCTTCTCGGTGTAGACCACGGAGAGGGCGGAGGTGGGCGCGTCGGTGGAGGCCACCGTGGCGGCGCTCACCCAGGGGACCCCGACGTTGGCGCCCGCTGCCTTCGCGGCGTCGATCGCGGCGCCGCCGCCCAGGCCCACGATCACGTCGTGGTCCTGCGATTCGATGACCTCGCCGACCCGCTCGGACTCGGTCCTGGTGGGCACGCCCCCGAAGCGTTCGAACGTGAGCGGGATCCCGGCCTCCGCGAAGGAGCGTTCCAGGGTCGCGCCGACCAGGTTCCGTACGACGTCGTCGGCGAGGACCAGCGGCCTGCTTCCCACCCTTCCGACCAGTGTGCCGAGCTGCTCCATCGCGCCACGGCCCTGGACGTAACGACCGGGCGAGGCGAAGACACGCAGGGACGGTGTGTTCTGGGCCATGGAAGTTCCCCCTGTGGTTGGTGGTTCCTCCCCCCGGCCTGGCCGGTGGATGGGGGCCCCAAACGTCACGCACCGCAGGTTGCCCTGTTCTTTGCCTCACCCCGTCCGGCCGGGTTCCGGGGACCCGGCCCGAGTGCCCCGCGCACGAGGCCCCCGGACGCTGAGCCCCTTCCCCGCTGAAAGCGCGGGTCCGGGTCCCACGCAAACGAGCGGGGCCGCCCACGGCGACGTCGAGTCACACGTGCTGGACTCCCTCGCCCCGGGCAGCGAGTCGGGCGATCGCGGCGGCGCTCGGGCTGCCGGGGTCCGGGGTGTACATCACCAGTTGCAGTTCGGTGCCGGGCAACAGCAGGATCTGGCGCTCCAGCTCCACCTCGCCCGCCCAGGGGTGGTGCAGGCGCTTGCGCAGCGTGGACAGCGGGCGTACGTCGTGGTCGCGCCAGCTGGCGGCGAAGTCCGCGCTGAGCGCGGCGAACTCGTTGACCCGCTCACTGAGGGCACGGTCGGCGGGGTGACGGGCGCTGGCCGCACGCAGTTGGGCCGCAGACCGCCGGACGAACTCGCCTTCCGTGCTCTCTGGTGCCGAGCACAGGGTGTCCCGCAGACGAAGGGCCACCCTGACGACGTTGCGTTCCTCGGTGGGCAGCAGCCCGAAGTCGGTGATCAACACGGCCGCCGTGCCGTTCCAGGCCACGATGTCCTGACGCTGGTCGACCAGGTAGGCGGGGATCGGCCCGAGCCGCTCCAACAGCCGTCGGGCGTCGTCGGGCACCGGCTCCCGATCAGTGTTCGTGCTGAGGGGGATCTGGCCGGCCAGCCGCGCCAGGTGTTCACGCTCCGCGACGGTGAGCCGCAGTGCCCGACTCAGCGCCGTCAGCACCTCCGGGGAGGGGCGCGAGGCGCGGGCCTGCTCCAGGCGTTCGTAGTAGTTGACCGACACGCCGGCCGCTTCGGCGACCTCCTCGCGGCGCAGCCCCGGAGCGCGCCGGGCGCGTCTTCCTGGCGGGTGGGCCGCCGACACTTGGTCCGGGCGCAGCGAGTCCCGTCGACGGCGCAGGAAGTCGCCCAGGTCATCTTTGCTCACCCGGGTCATGGTGGCACGGGGCGGTCGGTCCAGCCACGGACTGGCGGTCCGGGGCTCAGCCGTCCGTTCCCCGACCGCTGGTCCGCGTCCAGTGTGGGCTGCACAGTCCGTTGAACCTGGGAGAACACCATGCCTCGAATTCCCGAGGAAACGATGCGCCGACCGCTGAACCTGATGCTGATCAAGGACACGAACGTCGCTGACCTGGAGAAAGACGGCACCGCCGTGCCCCTGCCCGCCTCCGGGGCCTCGCTGCGCTGGGGAGCTGTCCGATGACCGGCGTCCTGGTGACGGGCGGCACTGGGAAGACGGGTGGCGCGCTGGTGAGACTACTGCGCGGCAACGGCGTACCGGTCCGAGTGGCCAGCCGCCACCCGTCCGCCGACGACCCCGACGCGGTCCGGTTCGACTGGGCGGACCCGACCACCCACCCTGCCGCCCTGCGCGGGATGGACCGGATCTTCCTCGTCCCTCCGGTGAACTCCGTGGACCCGATTCTGTCTGTCGGTCCGTTCCTGGCCGAGGCGCGACGCCTCGGTGTGCGCCGGGTCGTGCTCCTTGGCTCCGCCATCGTGCTGCCGAACGCTCCCAGTGCTGTGGAGATGGCCGCGCGGGTACGAGCCCGGCCGGGCGGGGTCGTGCTGCGGGCCTCCGGGTTCATGCAGAACTTCCTGAGCCCCCATCCGGTGGGCGAGCGGATCCTGCGGCACGGTGAGGTGCACACTGCCGCCGGTGAGGGCGCGGTGGGGTGGATCGACGCGAGGGACGTCGCGGCGGCCGCCTCCGCCCTGCTGGCCGATCCCGGCGTCGAGCCCGACAGCCAGCGTGACTACCTGCTCACCGGGCCGAAGGCCCTGAGCTACCGGGACGCGGCGGCGATCATCACCGCCCGCACCGGTCGGACGGTCCGGGTGGTGACGGTCGGGACCGAGGAGCAGGCCTTCGCCTACCGGGCCGCGGGCATGCCCTCCGAGTTCGCCGCCGCCGTCGCCGCTGTCGAGGACGGCATCAGACGCGGCCTGCACGACCAGGTCAGCACAGCGGTGTTGGATCTGACCGGGCGCCCGCCCCGCAGCTTCGACGCCTTCGTCCGGGAGCACCGAATCGGGCTGGGTGGGAACGGAGGGTTTGAGCACTGAAGGGCGGACCGGCAGGGGGAGGCGCTACCCTCCCCGCTTCAGGGCGGACTGCAAGAAGCTGAACAGGGAACGGGCCGCGCGCTTTCGGTGCGTGGGCACGGGCGAATTCCCCGACGCGCTGAAGGGGGAGTCTCGGCCCCTCCGACCCCCTGAACGCGAAGGGCCCCAACCGGGACTTCCGGTGGGGCCCGTCGCACGAGCGCGCTGAGGGGCTCAGGCGGTGGCTGCGGCCGCCTCGGCCTTGGCCTTGCGGCGACGGACGGCGGCGGCTCCGACCGAACAGATCAACACCAGCAGCGCGGTCGCGCCGACCACGGCCATGACGAGGCCGCGCTGCGGTTCGGCGGGCAGGTCCAGTGCGAACTCCTGGGCCTCGGCCCCGTCACCCGAACGCGGGCCCATGGACCTGGTCAGGGCGCCCACCGGATCGAGGAACCCCGTGCCGAACGCGGCACCGGCGTCCGGGTAGGCCGACATCACCAGGCGCTCGGCGGTCTGTGCGGCGCTCAGCTCCGGGTGCTGCGCGCGCACCAGCGCGGCCACCCCGGCCACGAACGCCGCCGCGACCGCGTCCCCCTCGGCGACGGCGTGTCCGTCACCGCCGGGGGCCAGACTCAGCACGGACTGGCCGGGCGCGCTGAGGTCGGGTGTCGAGATCCGGCCGTCCGCCGTGGCGGGCGGCGGCATCAGCGGAGCGCCCTCCGTGCCGGTCGCCGTCACCCCCAACACCTCACCGCGGGTCGCCGGTACGGCCGCGTAGGCGTCCCGCCCGACCATGGCCGTCGACGGCGCCACCACCAGGACGTCCTCCTCGACGGCGGTGTCCACCGCCGCTTCGAGCGCGGAGCTGCCCAAGGGGATGGCCACGCCCACCAGGACGACGTCCGCCCCCTCTGAGACGGCGTCGGTGATGCCCTCGGCGAGCGCGTCCGCGTTCGCGCCGCCCCAG
>NZ_ANAE01000116.1 GCF_000341265.1 Nocardiopsis prasina DSM 43845
TCGTCGGTGACCGGGACCGCCAGCACGTCGGCCTCGGGCGCCACCCCGATGAGCCCGCTGTCCTGCTGGGGTCGCGCCGCGACCACCCCGGCCAGGAACGTCCCGAACCCGGTGCAGTCCTCACCGGCCCCGTCCACCGCACCCTCGAGGGCGGCCGACGAGTCGTCGACCCCGCTGCCCACGACGGCCACGGTGATCCCGGCCCCCGAGGAGGTGGACCGGGCCCGGGGGAGCCCCAGGGCGTTCTCGGTCCAGAGCTCCTGACTCACCGTCTCCTCGGAGGACGGCGCACACGCGTCCCCGTCCAGTTCGGGCGCCACCTGCGGCAGCGCGGGCGGGACCTCGTCCGCCGCCGCGGGGGCGATCGCCACCAGGAACAGCGCGCCCGTCAGGCACACCCCGGCCCCGAACCGAAGCCGCTTCCGTTCCGCTCCGTTCGACACGGGGCCTCCCGTTCCTCTCACCTCCGGCCGCCCCGCCCAGCGGGGCGGCCGCTTCCTCGTCGCCGGACACCCGTCAGTCGCGGGCGGCCGCCTCCTCCGTCTCCGGGTCCAGTGCCAGCTGCACCTTGACCGGGTCGCGGCGGGCGAAGCGCAGCGCACGGCCCGGGGGCCGGGG
>NZ_ANAE01000117.1 GCF_000341265.1 Nocardiopsis prasina DSM 43845
GGGCGGCCGCCTCCTCCGTCTCCGGGTCCAGTGCCAGCTGCACCTTGACCGGGTCGCGGCGGTCGAAGCGCAGCGCACGGCCCGGGGGCAGGCGCTGCGGTCGCAGCGAACCGAACAGCACACCCTCGGAGGGCGGGCAGGAGAGCACCATGCTGGGCGTGTTCGCGTCGATGAGCATCCGCAGCGCCGGTTCGCCCATGGCACGGCTGAAACCGCCGGCACCGCGCGCCAGGATCAGGTGGAACCCGATGTCGGCGCCGTGGGGCAGCATCTCCATGAGCGGGGACAGCGGTCCGCCGCCGCCCGCGGAACTCAGCAGGTCGTAGTCGTCGATGACCACGAACAGTTCGGGGCCGGTCCACCACGAGCGCTCGCGCAGCTGCTCCGGAGTGACCTCCGGGCCCGGCAGCCGGGGCTTGAGCGCCGCGGCCGCCGCCATCATCATCTCGCGTGCGCTCTCGCCGGTCACCGCGTAGCCGAGACGCTGCTCCTCGGGGATCGCGTTGAACAGGCCGCGTCGGGGGTCCACCACGACCACGCGCGCCTCCGTGGCGCTGTACCGCTCCCGGATGGTGCGGGTGACCAGACGCAGCAGGTTGGTCTTGCCGCTCTCGTTGTCCCCGACCACCAGCATGTGCGGCAGCACCGAGAAGTCGTGCCAGAGCGGCTCCAGACGACGCTCCTCCAGACCCAGCGCGATCTTCGGGCCGTCCTCGGGGGGAGGCAGGTCCGACGCCGGAAGCGAGAGGGGCAGCAGCCGCACCTGGGGAGCGGACGGGCCGTCCCACCGCTGCTTGACGGCGGCCACCACGTCGGCCACCGACGCCTCGGGGCCCTCCTCCATGTGCGGCAGTGTCGACAGGAAGTGCTTGTACTCGGCGGTCAGACCCCGCCCGGGAATCCGGGGGACCTTCTCGGCCTGGCGCATGTTGATCGCCGAGTCCACCGCGTCGCCGAGCCGGAGCTCGAACCGGGTGACCAGCAGGTCGCGCAGGCTGGACTGCACGTCGGCCCAGCGCGGGGAGGCCACGATGAGGTGGATGCCGTAGTTGAGGCCCCGCTGGGCGATCTGGGTGATCTCGGCGATCATGTCGATCATGTCCGCGCGGACCGTCGCCCAGCCGTCGATGACCAGGAACACGTCCCCGTAGGGCTGGTCGGAGAACTCCCCGGCCGCCCGCCGGCGCCGGTAGGCACCGATCGAGTCGATGCCGTGTTCGGCGAAGAACTGCTCACGGCGCCCCAGCAGCGCCGTCATCTCCGCGACGGTGCGCGTGACCCGCTCCAGGTCCATGCGCCCGCAGATACCGCCCACGTGCGGCAGGTCCGCCACACCGCGCAGTGTGCCGCCACCGAAGTCCAGGATGTAGAACTGCACCTGCTCCGGGGTGTTGGTCAGCGCCAGCGCGCTGATCAGCGAGACCAGGAGGGTGCTCTTGCCGCTCTGCGGACCACCGATGACGGCCGTGTGCCCGCCCGCGCCGCGCAGATCGGCGGTGAGCGGGGTCCGCAGCTGCTCGAAGGGGCGGTCCACCAGACCCACCGGCACGGTCAGCACCGGGTCGGTTCCCCACGCGGGCAGTGAGGTCGCGCCCTCCGACCGCAGCATCTCCGCCACGGTGGGGGCCTGGTCCAGGGGCGGCAGCCACACCTGTCGCGCGGGGGGACCGACGTCCCGCACCGCCTCCAGGGCCGTCTCCAGCAGGCTGGTGTCCGACTCCTGCACCGGTTCCGGCTCGGGTTCCACGGCTGAGACCGGAGGCCCGGCCACGTACCCGGGCAGGAAGGGGGTGATCTCACGCGCGGCGGTCGACGCCCGCGCCGCACGCCGCTTGGCGCGGTAGGGCCCGGACACGTAGGCGGCCTTGAACCGGGTGAGTTCCTCGGTGTCGGACTTGAGGTAACCCGAACCCGGCGCGGGAGGGAGCTGGTGGGCGTCGGCCACACCGAGCACGCCCCGGCTCTCCATGGCCGAGAACGTACGCAGCGCGATCCGGTAGGAGAGGTGGCTCTCCAGCTGGTGCATGCGACCCTCGTCCAGCCGCTGGGAGGCCAGCAGCAGGTGCACGCCCAGGCTTCGGCCCAGGCGCCCGATCATCACGAACAGCTCCATGAAGTCCCGGTGCGCGGCGAGCAGCTCGCTGAACTCGTCCACGATCACGAAGAGCGTGGGCATGGGCTCCATGGTCGGGTCGCTCCGGCGGCCCTTCTCGTACTCGTGCACCGAGCTGAAGTTGCCCGCTGAGCGCAGGAGCTCCTGGCGGCGGATCAGCTCGCCGTGCAGGGCGTCCTGCATGCGCTCCACGAGGGAGGTCTCGTCGGCCAGGTTGGTGATCAGCGCCGAGGTGTGGGTCAGCTTGTCCAGGCCGATGAACGTGGCGCCGCCCTTGAAGTCCACCAGGACGAAGTTGAGCTTCTCGGAGGAGTGGGTCAGCGCGAGCGACAGCACGAGCGTACGCAGCAGCTCGCTCTTGCCGGAACCGGTGGCGCCGATCAGCATCCCGTGCGGTCCCATCCCCCCGAGCGCCGACTCCTTGAGGTCCAGTTCCAGGGGCGCACCCGAGGCCGCGATGCCGATGGGCACCCGCAGTCGGCTCTCCGGACGCTCGCGTTCCCACTCGCGGGCGGCGTCCCACGTGTGCAGGTTCGGGATGCCCAGCAGGGTGGTGAGGTCGAAGTCGGTGGTGAGCGGCTCCACGACGTCGGCGGCGACGCTCACCCGGTAGGGGGCCATCATGCGGGCCAGCGAACGGGCCCGGTGCAGGTCCAGGGAGTCGGGTCGTCCGAGGTGGGAGAAGGACTCGCGTCCGGTACGGTCCAACTCACTCATCTCCACGGAATCCTTTTCGACCCGTAGTGAGAGTGTGTGAGGCGCTCCGTCCCACATGCGCTCGGTGCCCACTTCGATCACGATCGCGTTGCGAAAGCCACCGCTGAGCAATCTCGACCCTTGCGGCACGGTTCCGCCGTCGACGATGATGACCGTGAACGGCTCGTCACGACCGGGCGCCGCCTGAGGGTCGAAGGGCGGCCGGTCCGCCAGCGCGGGACCGACGAGTCTTTCCAGCTCAATGGCGTCGGAGGCGATCAGCCGGACCGGGCCCGCGCCGTCGCGCTCCGTCGGATGCATGCAATGCGGAAGCCATTTCATCCATTCCCAGTCGGCCATTCGCTCACCGTTCACACAGCCGACAACACGCAATTCATCTGGCGCGTGAAAAACTGTGACCTGACCCACGAGTGCGCGCACCATTGCACGGCTGGATTCCGCGTCGCCGCGAAGACCCAGATGCGCGAATCCCCGTAGATAAAGCGAGACCGGCAAGTCCGCGACGGTGGCGTAGGCGTTGATGAAACGGCGCAGCGCGTGCGCGCTGAGCGGCTCCAGGTCCTCCACCGGCTTGGTCGACAACGGGGCGATGCGCGTCTGGAGCGGTTGCTCGCCCACGGCGATGCGGATCTCGGCGAAGTCGTCGTGCGCCCCGCGGCGCTCCCAGAGCCTGCTCGTGCGCACCAGCGACCACAGCGCCTCCGGGTCGGGGCCGTTCCACGCCCGCGCCTCGCGCTGGGCCACCACGACGTCCCGCACCCGGCCGCGCATCTGGCCGAGATAGCGCAGGTAGTCGCGACGGTCACCGGAGAGGCGTCGACTGCGTTCGATCCGTACGCGCAGGATCTGACCGCCCACCATGGCCACCGCGCCGACGAGCATCATGCCGCCCGCGATGAAGGGCATGGCCGTGCCCAGGGCACCGCCCCCGCCGGGGCGGATGAACATCATCACCATCGCGAGCGAGCTCAGTGCCATCGGCAGGTACATGAAGACCCCCGAGATGCTGTTCTCCTGCTCAGGGAGGACCGGGGGTTCCTGGAGGGAGAGCTCGCCGTCGGGCGGCTCGGGGCCGGGTCGACGCGCCGGCCTGCGGACGAGGATGGTGCTGATCAGCGTATCCCTTCTCTTTCCCCTGGTCAGGTGCCATTCGTGACAGGGGCGGCGGGCGGACCGGCCGGGGGCAATTCCGACGGGCTCGAATGGGGGAACCCTAGAGCCGGATTCGGTCTCCGGGTGAGGGGGCTGGGGCGCTCAAATGAGCAACGGTATCCCCGGGGCAGAGTTTTCCGAAACGTCATGACCGGAATTCCGGAAGTGATGCTAGTCTAGCTCAGCATTTCCAGTTCGGGTGCGCCGTACCCCTGCCCCCGGGTGTTCCGCCGAGGAATGGCGCAGCCCCGCCTTCTCCCCCTCCACGGGTGTCTTTATCCCACACCCGTAAACCGACCCAGCCACTGTCGTCCAGCGAGGAGGACCGATGTCGGACGTCGTCTCCGCCGATCTCTGCCGCCTGGTCGTGCGCGCGCCCAACGCCTCCTTCGAGATCGCCGTTCCGTGCGACCTGCCGCTGGCCGAGCTGCTGCCCACGTTCCTGCTCTACGCCGAGAACGAGTACGAGGACCTCGACGAGAGCGGCCTCGAGCACGGAGGGTGGGTGCTCCAACGTCTGGGCTCACCCCCGCTCGACGAGTCCGAGACCGTCGAGACGCTCGGCCTCACCGACGGCGAGACCCTGTACCTGCGCGAACGCGCCGACCAGATGCCGGAGATCCACTTCGACGACCTCGTCGACGGACTGGCCGACACCCTGTCGGAGCGCTCCGACGGCTGGGGGCCACGGGTCTCCAGGCGGGCTCTGACCGGCACCGCCGCCGTGGGCTTCGCCGGTGCCCTCGGCCTGTTGACGCTGCTCGGCCCCACCTGGATCGCGGGCGCCACCGCCGCCGCGACGGGGCTGCTCCTGCTGCTCGCCGCCGGGGCGGCCGCCCGCGCCTTCGACGCGCCCATCGCGGCCGCCGTCACGGGCGGCGCCGCCGTGCTGTTCATGGCGTTCGCCGGGGCCACGCTCCCGGGTGGCGACCCCAGCAACGCCCTCACCGGCGCGCGGATGCTCTCGGGCGCGTCCACGGCGACCGGCGCCGCGGTCCTTGCGATCGCTGCCGTCGCCGCCTGCCTGCCGTTCTTCACGGCGATCATCGGCACGGCCCTGTTCACCGCCGCCGCCGGTGCCCTGCTCATGTTCTGGGACAACGCCCCGCCGCCCGGGGTGGCCGTCTCGGCCGCCGCCCTGGTGCTGCTGCTCTGTTCGTTCGCACCTGCCCTGGCCTTCCGTCTGGCGGGGATGCGCTTGCCTCCGCTGCCTGACGGGGTCAGCCAGCTCGGCGAGTACATCGATCCCCACCCGGCTCGCGACGTGCGCACCCGTAGCCAGCGCGCGGACCACTACCTCGGCGGCCTGCTGGTCGTCGTCGCCGTGGTCTGCGCGGCCTCGATGACCGTGCTGGCCGCCCACCCGGGCGGCCTGGCCTCCACGGCGGGCGTCTGCGTCGCGCTGATCCTGCTGCTCCAGTCGCGCGGGCTCAGCGGTGTGTGGCACCGGGTGTGCCTGCTGGGTGCCGGTGTCTACGGGCTGGTGGCCATGGCGGTCGGCGGCGGGCTCGTGGGCGGCGACACCGCCCGCATGGTCCTGTTCGGGCTGCTGCTGGTCGCGGCGCTCGGTCTGCTCCTGGCCGCCTGGTCCGTGCCGGGCAACCGCCCCATCCCGCACTGGGGACGCGCGGGCGAGCTCATCCAGAGTCTCGCGGCGATCGTCCTGGTGTGCCTGATTCCCGGGAACCTGGGGTTGCTGGCGCTGCTGAGGGGGATCGGCGGATGACGCGTAGCGGAAGGCGGGTGGTCTGATGCAGACCCGACGCGACCAGGTACAGGCGCACTCGTTCATGGTGCGCCGACTCTCCACGGCCATGGCCGCCGCCGATCCGGACGCCGTCGAGGCGCCCTTGCGGCGTACCCGCAACGGCGCCTTCATCGGGCTCATCCTCGCGGTGCTGCTGTGCGTGGGGTTCCTCATCTTCGGCCTGATCTTCCCGGGCGGCGCCACCTCCTGGCGCTACGAGGGAACGCTCGTCGCCGTCAAGGGCGGCGCGGGCCGGTACGTCTTCTCCGATGGCGTTCTCTGGCCGGTGTCCAACCAGGCGTCGGCCCTGCTGCTGGCATCGAACCCCAAACCGGTTCAGGTCGCCGCCGACTCGCTGGAGGGCACCCCCGTGGGAGCCCCGCTGGGCATCGCCGGTGCCCCCGACGGGCTCCCCGCCACGGACGCCGAGGGCTCCATGGTCTGGCAGGTGTGCGCCACCACCGTCAACACCGGGGACGGCGTCGAGACCCTGACCTCGCTCACCCTGGGCCGGTCCCCGTTCGGCTCCCCGGTCGGGGAGGACGACGGCGTCCTGGTCCGGGGACCCGGCGGTGAGGCCCACCTGCTGTGGAAGGGCACCCGCCTGGCCATCGACGAGGAGAACGGAGCCCTGGAGTCCCTGGGATACGGCACGGCCGTGGCCCACCCCGTCGCCGCGGCCGTCCTGGACGGCGTGCCCGCCGGGCCCCGACTCGCCGCACTCGACGTCGAGGGACGCGGGGAGGACGGGCCGCGTGTCAGCGGAGCCGACACCCGCGTGGGACAGGTCTTCAGCGTCCCGGCCACGGAGGGCGGATCGGAGCAGTTCTACGTCCTCACCCGGGACGGGCTGACCCCCACCGACCCCACCCACGCCCGCCTGATCCTGGGGCACCCGCTCACGGCGGAGGAGGCCTACGGGGGCGGCGACCCCGCGCCGGTCGAACTCACCGTCAACGAACTGCGCTCCCACCTGTCGGGCGCGGAACCGGTGACCGGTGACGGGCTGCCCTCCGTGCCGCCGCCGCTGACCGATCCCCAGGGCGCCGCGCTGTGCGTCATCGACCAGGGTGACGGCGCGCTGGCGCTGGCGCTCACCTCCCCGGCCGACATCGGCGGGCGGGCGGCCCGGCCCCCGTCGGGCAGCACGGCCGCCTGCACCGCCCCCGACCTCATCGACATCCCGTCCGGGGAGGGCGGCCTGGTCAGGGCGGCTCCGGCAGGCGGGGCGGCGCTGCGCGGCTCTTACTTCCTGGTCACCGACACCGGAGCCAAGTACGCGGTGCCCGACGCCAAGGCGGCCGAGACCCTGGGCTACGCGCCAGGAGGGGCCTCCGCCGTGTCCACCGCCCTGTTGGACCTGCTGCCGACCGGGCCCGACCTGACCCCGCAGGCCGCCGCGGAACCCGTCGGCGCTCTCGCGGAACCGGGGGAACCCCGGTGCCTTTCCGACTGACGCCCCACAGAACCAGGAGATTCCCATGTCGATGATGCGCAGTACCGACCAGGCCATGCGGACCGGCCGCGACGCCATGGAGACGGCCCACACCACGTGCAACGGCGTCTACACCGGCGTGGACGGCGTGCGGGACCTGCTCGGCGGCAACTGGCAGGGCGGCGCGGCCACCCAGTACGACACCGCGCTGGTCAAGTGGCTCGAGGAGCTGCGCCTGATCACCAACGACATGAACGACATGATCGGCATCCTCGGCGGCACCGAGCGCAACTTCCACGCCATGGAGGACGAGAACATGCTGTCCGCCAACTGGATCACCCAGCTCAACCCGAACCAGGCCGACGTCGCTCGCTGACCTGACCTGATCTGACCGACCTGATCCGTACGCCCCCACGACCGGGGGCGCACCACCGAGAGAAACCGGAGCCATGTCCATGGACGGATTCGAGATCAAGTACAGCGGTGCTGACGACGCGGGCATCGACCTGCGTAAGCAGACCGACATCATCGAGCAGGCCATCAACGAGCTGGACGCCAAGGTCCAGGCCGTCAAGTCCGACTGGATCGGTGAGGCCGCCGAGCAGTACGACCAGCGGCTCCTGTCCTGGCGGCGCAACGTCGCCGACATGCGCGCGCTGCTGGGCCACGCCCAGGTCTCCCTGGGTGACATCACCGAGCGCTACCGCCGCGGCGACCTCCAGGAAGCCGGGAACTGGAACGCCCGCCGCTGATCGCTCCCCTCGGCCGCGGCGCCGGTCCGCTCGGGCCACGCCGCGGCCGAGGGAACACCGCACCCACACCGGATGACGCCGCACCACGGCTTGACGAAGAGCTGGACAGGAGAGGACGGGGCAGGACGTGTCAGAGGAAAAGACCAAGGTCACGCTGGACTATCTCAAGACGTTGCAGACGGCGCACATTGATCCGCTTCGGGAGAAGGTCTCGAAGATGAAGACGCGGGCGTCCGAGTTCTACCCGGGTGGCGAGGGTGCCTCCGCCCCCAAGGTGCCCTTCGGCAATCCGGACTACCTGGACTACGCCGGTTCACTCTCCTCGGAGGTCGGCGGCGTGCTGTCGCAGTTCACCACCCTGGTCACCGACCTGGAGACCCGCCTGGTCGGGATGTCCGCCGGGATCCGGAACAGTGCGCTCACCTACGAGGAGCTGGAGTCCGACGCCGAGTTGGACGCCACTCAGGTCGGCCAGATCATGTCCAACGGTGCGCCCACGGGCGGCGGTGGCGGCGGCGGTGGCGGCGGCGGTGGTGGTAACGGCGGCGGTGGCGGCAACGGCCCCAACGACTCGCCCAACGAGACCCCCGAGTCGTCCTGAGCCGAGGCCCTCGGCACAGCGTCCGTCCGCTCTGTTCCCCCGAGCACCCCTTCGCCCCACGAACCCGCCCCTGAGGAAATTCCATGGCTGACGAGGACCTTCCCGAGAAGGAGGGGACCGACCCCGCGGCGCCCGAGGCCGGGGGTACCGCCGATGTCAAGGAGATGGCCCACGCCATCAACGCCTTCGCCGACGCCGACGACAAGGGCTCGGCTCCGAAGATGGGCTCCGCCCAGGCGGTGAAGGACACCAACTGGCTGAGCAACTACTTCTGGAACGTCAACAACCCCAAGAACGCGGACGAGTGGTTCGGTTTCGAAAGCCGGTCCTCCGACGCGGAACTGCTCGGTGGCTACGAGTGGGGTTACGCGGTCTACTCCGGTATCCACATCAACGACGCCGTCAAGGGGACCGACGGCACGGTGTGGGGCAACTTCATCGACCCGATGCGCACCATCCTCAACGCCGCCTCCAACCCCGGTGTCGGGACGGGAACCTTCAACAGCGGTGTCCTCAGCCGCATCGAAACCGACCTCGGTGACTTCCGTGACTTCTCCACCGCCCGCTACGACGAGATGTGGGCCCTCGCTGAGGAGATGAAGCCGGGCAACGAGAAGTTCGAGGGCGCCGGAGCCGAGGCCCTGCGGGGGTATCTGAGGAAGCTGGCCCTGGAGTTCCAGCACATCGCCTCCTACGTCGAACCGGCCATCGACGCGGTGAACTCCGCGCGCCTCGCTGCCAACCCCACCTACCTCCAAGCGGTGATCGGCGCCTTCAACGACTGGCAGAGCAGCTCCGACCGCAGTCCCCGCTCGACCATCCGCAACTGGTGGGAGGAGCAGCGGGACAAGGTCACCTGGGAGGACAGCATCATCAAGATCCGCGGTATGCGGACCGATGAGAAGGCCACCTGGGAGACCTTCGAGACCGAGATCAAGGAACGCTGGTGGGACAACCTGGCCGACCTGCGCAAGGCGGCCACGGAGGGTATCTCCACGGTCTCGACGACCTACAGCACGTCCGCGTCGGAGATCCTGCCCTTCACTCCCGTCACGGTCACCCCGCCCGGAGGCGGTGGCGGGGGTGGAGGTGGCGGTGGTGAGGGCGGCGGCGACGGTGACGGCCGCTCCATCCAGGACATCATCGACGAGTACCTCAACGGCGGCAGCGGCGAGGGCGGCGGCGGTGACGGCGATGGTGGCGGCGGCGACGGTGACGGCCGCTCCATCCAGGACATCATCGACGAGTACCTCAACGGCGGCAGCGGCGAGGGCGGCGGCGGTGGAGACGGTACCGGAGGTGGGGACGGAGCCGGTGGCGGCGGTGGTGGTGGAAACGGGCCTCTGGGCGACGGCCGCACCATCGACGAGATCGTCAACGACTACCTGAACGGCCAGGGACCCAACAGCGGTGGATCGGATATCCCCAATGATGGGGGACCCGTGCCCGAGGGCGGTGGTGGTCCCGGCTCCGGTGGTGGCGGGCCCGTGCCCGTGCCCGGGGGTTCGGGTGAGCTGAACGGTCCACCCTCGCCCGGGTCGGGTGATCTCAACGGTCCGCCGAACCCACCCGGTTCGGACACCCCGGACGGAACGCCCCTCTCTCCCGTCAACGGCTCGGTCACCTTCCCCGGCGAAGGTGGGGGTGGCCCCGGTGAGGGCGTGGGCGGTCCCGGCGGAGGTCCCCTCGACGGGATCGGAGGCGACCCCTCCTCGTCCGGTGGCGGTCCGGGCGGGTTCTTCCCGCCGCCGGTGGCGCCCGGTATGGGCAGCCTGGGCGGCGGTGGTGCCGGCGGCGGCTCGAACAACTCGGGACGCCGGGAGCAGGGGACCCCGCTCCCAGATGGGAGCACCATGCTTCCCGACGGCGGTACACGTCTCCCGGACGGCACCGTCGTGAACCCAGACGGCAGCACGCGGCCCCCGGACGGCAGCGGGCAGATCCCCGAGGGGAGTACGCCGCTTCCGGAGGGGAGCGCCCGGCTCTCCGACGGCAGCATTCGGCTTCCCGACGGGAGCATCCTGAACCCCGACGGCTCGCGTTCCGACGGTGGCAGCGGTGACCCGTCCTCCTCTACCGGGGGACCGCCAAGCGGCGGCTTCGGGGACCTCGACCTCTCCTCCTCCACGGGTGGCGCGGGGGGCGGCAGCGTGCCGCCGCCTCCGGGTCGCGTATCCACCGAGGGTGACCTGGACCTGTCTTCGGGCGGTTCCGGTGGAAGTGGCAACGGGTCCGGCTCGCCCATCCCGGGTGGTGTGGGTGATCTGGGTGGTCCGGGTAACGCGGATCGGCCTGGGCTTCCGGACGCGCCGATCATGGGCGGGTCTGGTGGCAGTGGCAACGGATCGGGTTCCCCCATTCCGGGTGGTGTGGGTGATCTGGGTGGTCCGGGTAACGCGGATCGGCCTGGGCTTCCGGACGCGCCGATCATGGGCGGGTCTGGTGGCAGTGGCAACGGATCGGGTTCCCCCATTCCGGGTGGTGTGGGTGATCTGGGTGGTCCGGGTAACGCGGATCGGCCTGGGCTTCCGGACGCGCCGATCATGGGCGGGTCTGGTGGCAGTGGCAACGGATCGGGTTCCCCCATTCCGGGTGGTGTGGGTGATCTGGGTGGTCCGGGTAACGCGGATCGGCCTGGGCTTCCGGACGCGCCGATCATGGGCGGTTCCGGTGGCAGTGGCAACGGGTCCGGCTCGCCCATCCCGGGTGGTTCCGGCGAGATCGGCGGCGGCTCGAACCGCCCCGAGATCCCCGGTCCCCCCGTCCTCGGCGGTTCCGGAGGCGGCGGAGGCAGCGGCTACCCGTCGCCCGGTGGCATCGGTGGGCCCGGTGACCTGAGTTCCTCGTCCGGCCCCGGTTCGGGCTCCGGCTCGGGGAGCGGCAGCGGATTCCCCAGCCCCGGCGGTATCGGCGGCATCGGTGGGCCCGGCGACGTGAACTCCTCGTCCGGCTCCGGTCCGGGCAGCTCGGGCGGTGGCATGACCCCCCGCTCGGACTCCGGCTCCGTGGGCGGCAACGGTGACGGCGGCGGAGGCGGCCGGGGCAACGGTCCGGGCGGGACCAGCCCGTTCGGCGGCTACGGCGGGGGCCAGGGAACGGACGGATCCGCCACGGGCGGAGGCCCTGGCACCCCCGGAACGCCCGGCACCCCGGGCACCCCCGGCATGCCCATGATGCCTCCGGGCGGGATGGGCGGTGCCGGTGGCGGCGGCGGTGGCGGCGGCCAGGAACGCAGCCGCACCACGTGGCTCTCGGAGGACGAGAAGGTGTGGGGCACCACCGCACGGGGCGGCCCCGCCTCACTCGGACGCCCCGGAACACGAAAAGACAAGGGAGTGAGCAGCGTTGGACATGTCCCTGCAGGGTCAGATGGAGAGGTCACTCGAACAACTTCGCCAGAGCCAGGAGCGGCTGGCGGAGGCAAGCGCAAACCTGGAGTCGGTTACCGCCGAAGCGGCGTCCAAGGACCGGATGCTCAGCGTGACGGTGAACGCGAGAGGCGAGATCGCTGAGATGCGGTTCCACACCGAGAAGTACCGGATGATGGCACCCGCCGAACTCGCCGCCGCGATCATCGAGGTTGTCGAACGCGCCCGGCGGGACGTGGCCCAGCAGGTCTCCACGGCCATGGGCGGACTGGTGCCGGGCGACTCGGCGGCACGTGAGCAGGCGGTGGCGGGCGACCCCACCGCGCTGCTGGAGGAACTGGGTCTGGGTAACGTGCGGGCGCCCAAGTGACGGACGGCCGGGAGCGGGGGAGGGACGTGCCTTCCCCGCTCCCGGCCAGACGACGGAGACGGGACAGGGACGAGCAAGGAGGGGAACATGTCGGAACGCATCTCGATCGACCCTGAGGCAGTAGCCAGGGACGGGGCCGAGATCCACCAGCTCGCCGCCGAGGTGCGGGCGATCGACCAGTGGTACACCACCTCGGCCGACGCCCTGGGCGAGTGCTGGGGTGAGGGCGACGCCGTCGCCAAGTCGTTCGAGTCCAACTACCTCCCGGCGCGCGACGAGTTCGCGGTCTTCCTGAAGACACTCGGTACGGCGTTCGAGGACACCGCCGAGGCCACCATCGACACGGCGAAGCAGTTCGGCCGCTCCGAGCAGTACGGCATCGACACCGCGACGCGCCTGGGCGGGATCCAGGGCGGTACCGGTGGTACCAGCGGGAGGCACTGACCCCCATGGGAATGGAACTGCCCGCCGAACTCCGCAACCTGTTCTCGGTTCTGACAGGTTCGGAGTGGCCCACCGCCGACGAGACGCGGCTGTGGGAGCTCGCCCAGGTCTACGGCACCACCGCTGACCGGTTGGAGATCGAGCTCCCCCAGCTCGTCATCCGGATCAAGAACAAGGTGCGGGAGAACTTCGACGCCACGGCGGCGGACTTCTTCGACCAGTCGGTGGACGAGTTCACGGCGGGGCAGAACAACTACCTCGGTGAGGGGACGAAGGTCGCCCGGGGTCTCCAGGAGTACGTCCACAACGCGGGCACACAGGTGCAGTACGCGAAGTGGATGATCATCGGCCAGCTCGTCCAGCTGGCCGTGGAGATCGCCTGGGCGATCGCCATGGCGCCCTACACCTTCGGCGCCTCCCTGGCCAAGATCCCGATCTTCCAGGCGATCGCCCGCACCGTCATCGGGCGGGTCATGTTCCGGCTGCTCTCCACGCTGCTCCAGCAGATGGCGATCAGCCAGTTCTTCGCCCTCACGCTGGACGCGCTGATCCAGCGCATCCAGATCGATCAGGGCAACCGCAACGGGTGGGACCACAAGCTCACCGAGGACGCGGCCAAGGGCGCCATGCTGGACGGTCTGTTCGGCACCGCCGCCGTCTTCGGCGGCAGCGCGCTGTCCAATCAGTTCAACAAGCTGCTCGGCAACACCACCGGGCCCTCCATCACCAAGCATCTCGACGACAACTTCCCCACGGGCGGCCCCGGTGGCGGCCCCGGCGGGCTGCCCGATGGCATCGGCGGCGTGATGGGCCGTAACAGCGACGAGTTGCTGCGGCCGTACGGCATGGACAACCGGCCCGGGTGGAACCGTCCGATCGACGGCGAACGCTTCCGTACCGACATGGGAGACGAGTTCGCCAACTCCCTGGGCGGCGCGATGGGCAAGGACCAGGCCCGCGACTTCGGTGAGCGCTACGCCGACGCGTTCACCCGGAACTGGGGCAGGGACGGCCTCAACGACGCCCTGAACGACGTGGTGAACAAGTACGGGCGGGGCCTGGACCCCAACATGCGCGACTTCCTGACCACGGGGGTACCCGCCGGGGTGCGCGACGGACTCTCCGACGTGGGCACGCACTGGAAGAACTTCCTGGCACAGCTCGGCGGCCAGGGCATCGCCAACGCCGCTCAGGGAACCCTCAGCGAGGGCTTCTTCAACCTGCTCTTCAGCGACCAGAAGACCTTCTCCGTCACGTGGCTGTCCGGGGTCTCCGGACTCGTCTCCGGTGCGGTGCAGCAGAGTCTCACGCAGGGCGGACTGCTGCTGCTCGACCACCTCCGGAACGCGGGCCTCCCCGACGGAGTGCCCCCGCCCACCCCGCAGCCCGGCCCTTCCGACGACGGTGTCAACGACAACCGCAGCGTCGGTGGCGATGTCGGCGGTTCCCCGGACGGGAACGTCAGCACGTCGGACTCCGGGTCCACCTCCTCGAACGGCTCCGGCTCGAACGGCTCCTCCTCGGAAGGGGCGGGCGGGGGTTCACGCGACGGGCGGGGCGACGGCTCGCAGAACTCGACCCCGACTCCTCCGCCGCCCCAGCGGGTCTCCACCGAGTCGTCGGATACGAACGACCGGGACAACACGGGCCCCGCCACCCCCGAGCCGTCGTCGAACGAGAACAACGGCTCGAACGAGGGACCCACGGAGGGCTCCTCGGGGCAGGGATCCGACCGCCCCGTCGACAACGTCAACGAGAACACGAGTGGTGACGACTCCGACCACCTGAACCGTGGCGGCCAGGAGAACACGGCCGTGGACGAGGGCGGCTCGGGCGACGCACCGGTCGTCGGCGGTCAGGAGCAGGACACCGGCGGACAGGGCCGTTCCCCCGAACAGACCGGTGACGGCGAGGGGTCGGGGGTCGTGGACGGCCCCGAGGCGCCGAACCGGGACCAGGGAGGGCCCGAGAACACACCTGCGGAGGGGGCCCAGAACCAGGAGACCCCTGCCCCGACTCCGAATCCCCCGGTCCAGGAGACCCCCGTGCCGGAGACCCCGGTTCAGGAACAACCAGTTCAGGAGACCCCGACCCCGACCCCGAACCCGGCTCCTCCCGTCCAGGAGACGCCTGTCCAGGAGACTCCTGCCCCGACCCCGGCTCCTCCGGTCCAGGAGGCCCCCGTGTCGGAGGCGCCGGTTCGGGAGACCCCTGCCCCGTCCCCGATCGCTCCGGTCCAGGAGACCCCGACCCCGGCTCCTCCGCTCCAGGAAACTCCCGTGCCGGAGACCCCGGCCCAGGAGACTCCTGCCCCGACCCCGGCTCCTCCCGTCCAGGAGGCCCCCGTGTCGGAGGCGCCGGTTCGGGAGACCCCGACCCCGACCCCGAATCCGACGCCGACCCCTCCCGTCCAGCAGACTCCGAACCCGACCCCTCCGGTCCAGGAGACCCCCGTGCCGGAGGCACCGGTCGAGGACACGTCGAGTGACGGCGAGGTCAGGGCCGGCGGTGGTCCCGTGCACGACGCTGGGGACACCCCCGTGCGGGAGACGCCGAACCAGGAGCAGCCCGCCCAGGATTCCCCGAACCCGACCCCTCCCGTCCAGGAGCGGCCGGTCCAGGACACGTCGGGTGACGGTGTGGTCAGGGATACGGATGGCCCGGTGCGTGAGAACGGCGCCGAGGACACTCCCGCCCAGGAGCAGCCCGTCGGAGATGGTGGGGTGCGGGAGTCGGGTGGTTCTGAGGACGCGAACGGCCCTGAGGGCACGCCGGTCCGGGAGACGCCCGAGCAGAACGTGCCGGTTCAGGAGTCCCCGAACCAGGACGCGCCGGTCCGGGACACCCCGAACCAGGAGGACTCCAACACCGGCCGACCGGATCTGACGACCGACGACCAGGGCGGCCGGTCCATCGACCAGGACACCCCGGCTCAGGGGTCCCAGGACGCCACCGACGGCAACGGCCAGACCTCGACCGGGCCGTCCCCGAACGCGGGCGGACAGGGTTCGAGCGACGGCAACGCGAACACCCACCGTCCGAACGGATCCGGGCGCGACGGCGGTCCCGAGACGGTCACGGACCACGGGCCCGGATCGGACGACACCCGCACTTCCCAGGACGACACCGGCGCCGACGTCCGGTCCTCTGGGGACCGGCCCTCGGGCGAGTCGGACTCCGACGCGCCCGTCCACCAGAACGGTGACCAGCAGGGACAACGGAACGACGACGATCCCCAGGGCTCCACGCGTGACGAGGACGGTTCCGGGTCGCCCGTCCGCCAGGACGACGGCTCGAACGAGTCGACCGTGCGCCCCGACGACACCCCCGTGCCCGTCGTGGTCGCCCCGCCGCTCCACCCCGGCGCGCAGGGTGGCCAGGAGTCCACGGGGGACGGGCGCCGTCAGCCCCCGCCCGGCAACCAGACCAACACCCCACCGGTGTCCCGCCCGCGTCCCGACCCCGACGCCCCGGCCACCGTCTCCGACCGGATGCGCCCGCCCGCTGACTGGCAGAACATCCGGGACAGCATCGAACCCACGCGTGTGGGGGGCAACCGCGACCGCTCCGGCGTCGACACCGACGGTGTCGAGATCCTGCACGGATCCAGCAAGGACAACCCGATCACCTCGATCGCGGATCGCGGCTTCGACGTGCGTCGCATTCCGCTGCCGGACCCCGGCCCGGACGGACCGACCCACGTCACCGAACTGACGGTCCGCATCAACTTCGACCCCGGACCGGGTGTCAGCCAGTCGGACGCGAACACGGCGCAGCAGGTCTTCCTGGACCGGTTGAACGACGTCGTCAACGAGCGCTACCGTCTGCCCGGCAGCGGTGACCAGCTCCACGTCCGTGTGGAACCGGTCGGTCCCGACGGCCGACCGCACTCCAACGTGTCCTGGGTCCGCGACAACCTGGACCTGCCCGGGCGCAGCGACACCGCCAACTGGCGTATGGACGACGGCCCCGACGTCTGGCTGCACGAACTCCTGCACCGGATCGGTCTCAACGACGAGTCCCAGGACCGTTCCCAGGGCGGGTCCGGCCGCCCCCGCGCCGTGCTCCGCGATTCGCCGGATTCGAGCGCGGTCCACGAGGTCGGTGGCTACATGGACTCTCCCGGCGGGCGCGACAACCGGCCTCCGCAGATCCTCAACCACTACCTGGACCAGATCGAGGCCCAGGCGAACGGGGCCTCCCGCTACGATCCGCCCGCCCGGGTGGGCGACCTCCCCGACTCCGTGCACCGGGACCTGTCCCAGGTGCTCGACCCCGACGGGAACCGGAGTCACTCCGACAACGCGGCCCTGTTCGGCGCCGCCTACGACAGCCGCGTGCGCGGGCGCGGTGACGACCAGGTTCGCGCCGACCTCCCGCCCCGGCTGCGGGAGGACTTCGACCAGACGGTCCGGGAGTGGACCTCGGACGGGCGTTGGGACCAGGCCCTCGACACCGCGCGCGACGCGGGCATGGACGCGCCGCTCTCACAGATGCCGAGCGGTCCCACTCCGGTGACCACGCAGGGCGGAGACCACCGGGCCGCCTCACCCCTCTTCAACCCTTTCAAGTCCAAGAGCGGCGGAAGTGGCAGCAACAACGGGGGCGGCGGCCGCAATAGCCGTAACAACGGAGGCGGTAGTAGGGACAACGGGGGTGGCAGCCGGGACAACGGGGGCAGCGGCGGCCGGAACCGCAGGAGGCCCGAGAGCCATCCGATGCGGGACCTCGGGGACCAGCGTGACCGCGAAGGTGACGGGAGCCGTAGGCATCGTCGCCCCAGGGTCACCGACGACGGGGGCGAGGGATCCTCCCGTACCCCGCGCGGGACCAACCCGACCACCACGGGCGAGACGCCCCCGCCGCAGGTTCAGGACGGGACCGTGGCGCCGACCGACACGCAGCAGCAGGTCGACGGTGAGACCACGCGGCAGGACCCCCCGCAGATCGTCGTCACGCCCGACCTCACGCCACCGGACCCGCCGCCCGTGACCAGGCCGGTCACGGAGGAGACCGCGGAGGTGCTCGACGTCCTCGCGGACATCGGTCCCAACGCCGACCACGGCGGCTACTCCGGCATGCGGATGAACCCCGACGCTGACGTCGACGGTCTGCGGGACCGACTGTTCGACCAGATCCGGCGGCAGGGCGTGGAGCCGGACGGTTCGGCGCTCACCGATGCCATCGAGCGCATCAGCGGAGGGCGGACCACCCCCGGCGAGACGATCGACGTCCCCGTGCACGATCCCCGTCGGGACGGGGACGGCGACGACCGGAACACGCCGCCCCCGCGAGGGAACGTACAACTGTCGGTGGACCGCACGTGGCGCGACATCACGGACTCGCCCGACCGTCGCGTCAACGCCGGGAACGCGACCGAGAACCGGGCCAAGACCGTGGGCAGCGGCGCCCAGCAGAGCCGCAAGAGCGTCAACCCGGCGTTTCCCGCGGCCGTGATCGGTCAGATCGGGGGCACGACCGCGCTCATCACTCCGCGTCTGAAGGCGTCGTTCGCGGTCCGTCAGCGCGGCACCGAGTACCAGACGAGTACTGAGCGCCGTCACAAGCGCAAGGTCGACGTGGACGGGGACGATCCCGCCCGCTTCACCGGCGACCTCGTGGTCAACGCGGTCCTGGACATCGCGCCACTGCCACAGCGACCCGCTCCGCCCCCCGGCGAGGCTGCCTCTGGCGACCAGCGGCGACCTTCGGTCCAGCAGCCACCGGGACAGGACACCGCTGGTCAGCAGCAACCCGCCGGTCGGCCGGTCCGGGTCGAGTTCTCCGACCGGTTGAACGACGCGTTCGACCTGGTCCTGCCGGGTCACCTGCGTGACAGCGGCGGGGAGAGCACGGCTGACCACCGGCCCGCCCCGCGGGAGTTCCGCACCGACGACCCCGCTTCCCGTGTCGACGGCGGCAACGGGACGCCCATCCGCGCCCCCCGGTTCTCACAGACGCTGGGCCTGATCGACGCCACGGTGCCCCCGAGGTTCCCCGTCAGCCCGCGGACACTGCTGGACAACCTGCCCCGGGCGGACAACGGGGAGGTTCTGCGCTTCTCCTACTCGGACCCGAAGGGCAACACCCAGATCCTGGAGATCAGCGGTGGCCCGGTCAACTACGTGAAGGTCGGACCGGACCTGAAGGACTCATCCTTCACGGACACTGGCAAGTCCTCCGACAACGCGACGTTCGGCGCGGCACGCACCGACAAACAGGAGGTCCGGGCGGGTGCCGGGTTCCTCGGCGGCATCGTCCCCGGGGAGTCCGTGGTTCTTCGCGTCGGCCCCGAGGTGGTCGTCGGGGCCAAGGGCACGCAGAAGCACACGCGCAGCACCGAGTACGGCAGCGAGCGCGTGTTCGGGCCCGGCGCCAAGGGTGACTCGGCCTTCTACCAGGTGGAGCGCACCTACCGTGTCACGACCACCGAGCCGCAGCCCGCACCACCCGCTCAGAACACGACGAACACGGACGACAGCAGGGCGAGCGCCGAGGGCAACGGCGGGGGACGCGGTGACCGTTCGGCCCAGCCGCAGCCCCAGCCGCTGGTACGCCCGGGAACCCTGGACCTGACCACCCTCGACCAGGTGTCCACCGACGATGCCCGCACTCTGGCGGGCGGCGGTGAGAACCGGGCTGCCCCAACCCCCCCGGCGGCGCCCAGTGTTCCCGGCCTCACGGCGGACGGCGTGCGGCACCTGGGCGAGGCGGCCCCGGTGCGCGCCGAGTGGAACGACGGTCGTCTGCGGGACGGCAACGGCGACTCACCGATGACCGTCGCGGCCCGACGCCTCCACGAACAGGTGTTCGCCCGCCACCCCGAACTTGTCCACGACCCCTCCGGGGCCCCGGGAGACAGAAGGGGCTTCTGGGGGAGTCTGTGGAGGGGCCCGGACCTGCGCGCAGAGAACACCCTGAAGATCTACGAGCAGGTCGGCAGGGCGGTCTCGGGGGCCGACGCCCTGACGACCAGCGGCGTCGACATCATCCTGCGCACCGGTGGCTTGCGCAACGCGCTCACGCCCGCCCCCGGGTCCCTGCGTGACTTCGTCGGTGCGATCCCCGGGCTGTCGTCGGTACGTACCGATGACCGGGACGGCGCGGACTTCCTCACGGTTCACCTGAGCGGGGAACTCAGCGCCCCCCGTTTCGAGGGCTCCCGCAGCGGCGGCTCCCTGAGTTCCGGACTCGGCGCGTCGACCGCGCAGGGATCAGGCAAGCAGAACTCCATCGCCTACGGCGGGGAGATCTCGGCCGCCTTCCAGGCGCGGTTCGGGACCACGGCGGGTGGCCTGCCCAAGGGCATGCTCGAACTCGGTGGTGGATACACCTACGAGCACGAGACGGCGAAACCGTTCTCCGGCAACCGCAAGGGGGGTGTCGAGGCGTCCTCCAAATCCGAGGGTGACCTGGACTCCTGGTCCTACGAGCTGCGCCTCGACGCGTCGATCGGCATCAACACCCCCGTGCGGCTCGACGTCACACCGCAGGGCGTGGGCCCCGACGCGGGGGGCCCACGGGTCGTGTTGGAGGGACCCAGGACCACGCCCGTCCCGGGGGAAGTCGACCGCCCCGGACCGAACACCGACCGCTCGGCTGCCGAGAGGGCGGCTCGTGACGCCGCCCGACAGGCGCTGGCCGATGCCCAGGAGGCACGGCGGGCGGTGGACCTCGCCGAGACCGAGCGGAACCGGGTCCAGGCTCTGGCGAACGCCCTCGTCGACCGTCAGGAAGCGTTGACCGAGTCTGAGAAGAACCTGGAGACCGCGGAGAAGAAGGCTGAAGGGGACCAGAAGGACTTCCAGAAGAAGGACGAAGCGGCCACCAAGGCCGAGAACCAGGCCGGAGCGGACCGACGGCAGGCCGTCCAGGACCGCCTGGACGCCGCCCGGATCCAACAGGAGGCGGCGGAGCGCCAGGCCGACGCGGTCCAGCAGTTGTGGGACTACGTCAGTGCGCTCCGGGAGGCGACCGGCGGTCCGGCGCGGGAGGAGGGACCCGGCAGCGGCCCCGACCTCACACCGCTGGTCGTTCCCGCCCCCGGGCAGACGGATCAGACCACCGCCAACGACCTGCTGAGCACGGCCGTCGACAACTGGAACAAGACCGTTGACGCCAAGGACGAGGCGGTGGAAGCGGTCAAGGAGGCCGAGGCCGCCCACCGCGAAGCCTCTCGGCCGAGCGCCGACGGCGGTGCGGCCACCACCACGCCGCCGCGCTCGGAGACGCCGCCCGCGATTCGGGAGCAGCGCGACGACGCCCGGGAGGCTCTGCGGGACGCCGAGCGTCTCGACGGTGACGCCAGCACTCAGGACACCAGGGCCGACACCGCCGAGAGCAAGGCCGACGAGAGTGAGAAGACCGCCAACGATCTGCGAGGGAAGGCCGACGAGGCCCGTACCCGCGCGGACGAATCGGCCCGACGCGCCGACGAGGCGAGGGACGCGGTGGACACCGCTCGCGACGACCGCGACGCGTCGGTGAACGCCGTGCGGGACCTGCCCGGCAGGGAGGAGAGTCTCACCCAGGCGCTCGACAACGAGCGGCTCAGGCACGGTGACGCCGCCACGGCACGCGGCCTCGGGGAGGACCACCGGTTCGCGGCGGATCGTGACGCGCGTCTGCGCTCTCCGATCCCGGCCGACAATGAGCCGCCCGCCCCTCCGGCGCCAGGGAACCAGCAGAACCAGGGCGATCAACAGGCCCAGATCAACGAGAACAACCAGAACCAGAACCAACAGCAGAACCAGGACAACCGGGGCGGAGGTCCGCGTCCACGGCCCGACCTCGATCTCGACAGCCTGCCGCACGCGCCCAAGCACTCCGAGTCGCCGGGTCTTCTGGACAACCTCGTGGACTCCGTGAGATCCGCGCCCGGGTTCACGCCCGCCTCCCGGTCGGGAGAGGCCGTCATGGGCACCTGGCGCGTCCTCGGTTCGCCCCGGACCCTGGCCGCTCACGAGATGGACGTGCACGATGGAGGGCTCCCCCTCCAGGGCCAGTTCGAGGACGGTTGGCGCAGACGCGCCGACCTGTCCCTCAACGTGCACGCCGAACGGGAGTCGTTGCATATCTCGGGGGCGCAGCGCGACGGCGGGGTCGACCTCACCTTCAAGGCCGAGTCCGACCGGGTCGTCGGTACGAGCGAGAGTTCCTCCCACAACGTGACGGTCGGGCTCAAGGGGGAGGCGGCCCTCAACCAGGCCGACTCCAGGTACAACCGGCTACGGGGCGCCGTGGGCTTCACCCCGTTCGCCACCAAGCAGACGGAGACCCAGGGTGACTCGACCTCCTTCGGTGAGGAGAACAAGGTCTCCCTCCCCGGCAGCACCGTGGACGTCACGACCTTCGACCGCTTCGACGTGGACACGACGATCCGCACCCGTTGGAACCTCGGGGTCTCCCTGCCGTTCAGCAAGACCGTCGACGGGAACGGCAATGTCCTGAGGCGGGGGTCGGCCGCGGAGGGATTGGGTGATCGCAACCCGCCCCCCCAGACCCAGACCCAGCCTCAGACCCAGGACCACACCCAGAACCAGGAGGGGAACGACCGGAACCCCGAGCAGGACGGTCAGGTTCAGGAGGAGGTCACCCCTGCCCATCACACCGCGAACGGGCAGACCGACTCCCGCTTCCGTGTCCTCGACCTCGCCCAGAAGGGGGCCCTGCCGGGGACCGCCGGTCTGGACTCCGCGCTGGAGCGGTCCCGGTCGGTCCCGGACGACATCAGGGTCGTCCCCGGCCGGGAGGGGGCCGGTCACGCCCTCAACAACATCGACTCCGCCGCCGCTCTGGACAGCATCAACAGGGCGGTCCGGGACAACAGGCTCGAACTGACCGACCAGAGCCAACGGGACATCCGGGCGGCCCTGTCACCGAACAACACCCGGGGCCTCAACCTCAGGTACCAGACCGGGGGCCTGGCCCTGGAGGTCAGGTTCCGCAACGAGTTCATGGGGGAGCAGCGTCCCAGCAAGGGCGGGTGGATCCTGCTCAAACTGGGCCCCGACGGCGGCCCCGTCTTCGGTCCGGTCGAGTCGGGGATGTCCTCGGAGCGTTCGGTCTCGCAGTCCACCGAACACAACGACTCCGAGGGCAAGCAGAATAAGCGCGGAGTGACCGCCACGCTGGACGGAGGGGTCAACCCGACCCAGTCCATCGGGACCGACAGCAGCGGGGACCCGACCTTCCCGAAGGACCGTTACCAGTCCTTCGCCCCGAACACGGGGACCGGACTGGAGAGCGGGACCACCAAGACGCACCTGACCTCGGACACCGGGACGGAGTCGAGGTCCCGGACGGTCAAGGCACCAGGAGCCACCGGGAACACGCCGACGAGGTTCGACTTCACCGTGTCCGTGGAGGACGGGAAGGTGTTCTCCTCACACGCCGACGTGGGAAGCCGTACGGAGGTCTACCCGGCGGGAACCTTCCAGCCCACGCCCCCCGGCCAGCCGCCGGCGGCCGCCCCGCCTCCGGTGACCTCCCAGCCGGTCCCGCCCCCCGCGCCCGCGCCCGGGACCGCGCCCGGGACCGTCGACGTGCGGACCATCTCCGACGCCTGGTTCGGTGGACTCGGCCGCCCGCAGGTCAGCCTGCCGCCGGTCGAGGCGGTCGGGCGCGGCCCCATCGCGGACGCCGCGGTGATCGCCCAGGCGCGGGCTCTGGACTGGGAGCCCGCCACCGGAGACCGAAACGTCACCAACGCCGTCGACCACCTCAGCCAGGGGCGCCCCGGCCCGCGCGGGCCCATGCTCGGAGCCGCCGTGGACCAGCAGGTACTGACCACGCTGTTCGGCTCCTCGTCCACGGGCGACGGCGCGACCCTCGTCGGGCTGGACAAACAGGGGCCCTTCGCCGTACCGGGCCTGGAGACCAAGCTGTTCACCCAGGTCGATCCGGGTGGCGCCAGCATCATCGGCTCGGTGAAGGACCTCTCGACCGGCGGCGAGAACCAGAACACACACCGGGACGAGGACTCCGTCGCCCACGCGGGCTCGACCGCGCTCACCAGCGGTTTGGACATGTCGGGCATCAAGGGCGTGGACCAGGCGGCCTCCGGCTTCGACGAGAGCGCCGCCCTCGTCGGCGGTGGCGCGAGCAACGCCGGTGCCAAGAGCTCGGCCGCGGGTGGTGGGAAGCAGTCGACCTCGACCGTGCAGACCCACGCGGACGCCGCGGTCAAGGGGGGCGGCTACCTGGTGCGCTTCCCCGTCGACGTCCTGGTCGTCGCCCAGGACACCAAGTCCGGCACCCCGCCGAGGGCGGAGAGCACGACCTCGACGGTGGACGTCTGGCTGAGCCTGGACCAGATTCGTCAGATCGCACCCGGCGTGAGTGCCGATTCCATCGCGGCGTGGGACACTGTCGCGGAGCGTCAGGGCGCCGCCGCCGACTCCGAGAAGGCGCTCGGCACCGCGCTCGACAACGAACTCGGTCTGCACCGGTCCGAGGCGGATCGGGGGCACGCCCGGCAGGCCACCGACCTGCTGGCCCTCGGACCCGAGCTGAACCCGAGATCATGGTCGGCGGACACCGCGCGCGGCGTCCAGGCGATCCGTGACTACCTCGGGTCCGGGGCCGAGGACCGCGGCTGGAACCGTACGGTGGATCAGACCGCCGAGCGGCACGGCGAGGCCCTGAACGGGCTGCGCGACCTCTGGAACACCGCCGGTACCCCCCAAGGTCTGTCAGAGGACACGGTGAGGGCGCTGAGTGATCTGGTGGAGCGCCGCGACGCGCTGCACGACGCCCTGCGCGCGCACCGTTCGGCCCTGGACTCCTACTTCCAGGCCCTGAGGGAGGCCTTCCACCCCACCCCTCCGCCACCGCCCCCGCCGCCACCCGCTCCCAACACCACGGGGGTCAACCCGGTGATGCAGGCGAACTTCATGACCGCCCTCAACCCGACCTGACGGGCCCACAGACCATCCCCACCAGTGCCGCTTTTCGCGGCCGCCCCCGATACGCCGGAGGACCTCCGGTTTCCGAAAGGAAGAACGAAGAATGACCGACAACACCGAGGCGCCGCGCGGTCCCCACCGCACGGGGCCCGTGCTGAGCTCGACGGGGGAGGTGCCCCAGGCCACGGCCCGGGACGCCATCGGGGCCCCGTCCGAGCGCGGCCCAGGCCAGACCGCGCCGCACCCCGCTCCAACCCCTGCCCCCGTACCGGCCGCGGCCACCTCCGAAGCGGTCGAGGCCAAGGCCGACACCGAACGCGGCCGCAACGCACTGCTCGCGGCGCTGGCGCTGCGCGGCGGCGCCGCCCGGAACGCCGAGGGCACTGAGAAGGCCGAAGAGCGCTACCGCCCGGGCCGTCCGACCCTCGCGGTCGCGGCCATCGCCGGTCTGATGCTCGTCGCCGCCCCGTTCGGCCTCTCCGCGGCCAAGGAACACCAGGCCGGTGCGCCGCTCCAGACCGACCTCGCCTCCGGCAGCTTCGCGGACCCGTCCAGTGCCTCCGCGTCCGCCTCCGCCTCGGGGACGGGCGTCCAGGGATACGTGCCCGAGGTGCAGCCGAACGTCCCCGTCCTCCCCGGTGCGGACACCGGGGCGGACCCCGGTGCCGTCCCGGACCCGGCCTCGGCCGGTGCGGGCGCCCCCGGGGGATCGGGCGGCGGAGGCCTGCCCGAACGCCCCGTGGACCCCTCGTCCGGTGGTCCTGCGGGCGCCCCGGTCGCGGGAGTGACCGAGGATGACGACGAGGACGGCGGCGAGCGCGGCGGCGACGGCACCGGCGGGGGCGGCGACGGCGTCGGCGAACCCCAGGGCGTGACCGTCGAGAAGGGCTCGCTGCTGGAGACCCTGCTCACCGAGCGCAACAGCAAGGGCGAGGAGGACACGGAGAAGTCCGAGGAGCCCGAGTCCGGCAAGGGCAAGGGGTCCGAAGAGGACACCGAGGACGACTCCAAGGGCGACGGTTCCAAGGCCGACACCGAGGGCGACGGCGCCGAGGGCGACGCGTCCGATGGTGCGGGGTCCGAGCCGCTCAGCGCCCAGACCGGGCAGAGCCTGGAGCCGCTCAGCGAGGGTGTCGAGGCGGAGGAGCAGCGTTCCACGTCCGCTCCCGAGCCCCGGTCCGCCGAGGAGGTGGAGCCCCAGTCGGAGCCCGAGCCGGAGCCCGAGCCGGAGCCCGAGCGCGCGGTCGCCGGTCCCGGCTGCGACTCCGAGGGGGCCCGCTACCAGATCCACGGTGACGGCGTCTGGCGCTCGGGGCCCGCGGGCTACGACGGGGCCGGATGTGACGACGGCTACGATGTCATGGCCGTGAGCGGCGACCCCGACGGTGGCAACACCTCCGCGGAGTGGACGTTCTGGCCCGGCGGCGCCGGTTCGACCTGCACGGTCAAGATCCTCGTGCAGAACGGCCCCGACCCGCTGTGGGCGAACGGCGTCCCCACCCACTACGAGCTGTTCGACGGCGAGAACGCCGGCGGTTCCTTCCGCGGCGGTTTCGAGGTCACCCAGCCCGACGACGGCCGTTACTGGGCCCTGACCGAGCTCCAGGACGTCGGGGACTCGTTCACGCTGCGCGCACGCAACAGGGGCCCCATCCCCGAAGGCGGCGAGGCCCCGCAGCTCCCGCTGTCGGTGGTCGAGGCCGAGTGCCGCTGACGGGAGAGTAGCGCCGGTAACCCCGTACCGGCAGTTGGACAAGCCCGCGGGCCTCACCGGCCCGCGGGCACAGAAAGGAAGACGACAGGCGATGAACCGTCACGTGCGCGCGGTCGACCCCACCGGCGGAGCCGAGTTCCGCACCATCGGCGAAGCCCTCGCCGGCGCCAGTGACGGCGCCGTACTGTCACTGGCCCCCGGACGCTACGACGAACAACTCGTGCTCTCACGCGTGGTGACGCTGATGGCGGCCGAGGGCCCCGGAACCGTCGAGATCCTCTGCTCCACCGGTACGGCGGTCACCTCGGTGGCCGAGGCGGTCAAACTCACCGGCCTCGTCCTGCGCGGCCGCGACTCGGAAGCCCCGGTCGTGGACGCCGCCGCCGGTCAGGTCGAACTCGCCGACTGCGAGGTGGAGGGGGCCGCCTGGGCGGCCGTCCTCGCCCGGGGCGAGGGCGCCCTGGCGCTCCGGGGCTGCACCGTGCGGTGCAGCGCGGGGGCGGGCATCGTCGTCACCTCCCCCCAGACCAGCGTCATCGAGGACTGCGTCATCGAGGACGTCGGCACCAGCGGTGTCGTCATCAACGACAAGGGTGCCCCCGAGGTGCGCCGGTGCACCATCCGCGACGCGGGCGCCAACGGCGTCTACGCGGCGGGCAGCGGCGCCGGGCACATCAGCGACTGCACGGTCTCCGGAACGACCAAGGCCGCCGTGGTGGTCGACGAGCACGCGGCCACGGGCCTGAGCGACCTGCGCGTGAGCGGGGTCGCCGACGACGGCGTCGTGATCTCGACCCGGTCCCCCGTGACGGTCAGCGACCTCGTCGTCGAGAAGGCGGCGGGCCGCGGCCTGGTCCTGCGCGCCGGGACCGACCCCCGCGTGGAGCGGGTCCGCGTCACCGGCAGCGGCGGCGTGGGCATCCTGGCCGAGGACAAAGCAAGAGGACACCTCCGGGACTGCGAGGTCCGGGACGCGGGCGCGGAGGGTGTCAGCGTCACCGGCCGCTCCTCCACCACCTTCAGCGGTCTGACCGTGCACGGCACGGAGGCCGCCGGAATCCACGTCACCGAGGACTCCACCGCCGAGTTCGACCGCGTCAACGTGGGACGCACGGCGGGGCCCGGTGTCGAGATCCTCTCCGGGTCGGCGCCCTTCCTCCGCAACGGCACCGTCACCGGATCCCGGAGCCACGGCGTGCGCTGGGAGGGCGGCGGCGGACGCGTGGAGGACTTCGAGGTCACCCGCTCGCGCCGGACCGGCGTGTACGCGGCGGCCGGAGCGCGCGCCTCCCTGAGCGGGGTGCGGGTCATCGGCGCCCGCGAGAACGGGCTCGCCGCCACCGGCGGCGCCGTGCTCGACCTGCGCGACAGCGAGGCCTCCGAGTGCGGAGGCGACGGCGTGGCCGCGCACTCCGAGGGGGAGATCGCCGCGCTGCGCGTGCGCTCGCACGAGAACACCCGCAACGGCGTCCTGGTGGCGGCGGGCGCCCGCGCCGTGCTGCGCTCCTGCGAACTGGTCGGCAACGGCGGCGACGGGGTCCTCGTCGGCAGCAGCGAGGACGTCGTCCTCGAGGGCTGCACCGTGCGGGCGAACGCCCGGGCCGGACTGCGCCAGACCGTCGCCGGAGGAAACGTCCGGGCCAACTCGCTGGTCAGCGAGGGCAACAACGCGGAGGACCTGTACGGGCCCGACGCCGTCGCCGAGACCACTGCGGGAACGTCCTCCGAGGACGAGGAGGACGACGACGAAGAGCGCGGTCCGCTGGCCGAACTCCAGGCCCTCATCGGCTTGGAGAGCGTCAAGGACGAGGTCACGACCCTCATCAACCGCAACAAGATGGCCCGGCACCGGGCCGAGATGGGCCTGCCCTCTCCGCCCGTCGCCCGGCACCTGGTCTTCGCCGGTCCTCCCGGAACCGGTAAGACGACCGTGGCCCGGCTCTACGGGAGGGTCCTGGCCGACCTCGACGTGCTGCGCTACGGGCACGTCGTCGAGGCCGCCCGCGCGGACCTGGTCGGCCAGTACGTCGGCGCCACCGCCATCAAGACCACCGAGGTGTTCGAGAAGGCCCGGGGCGGGGTGCTGTTCGTCGACGAGGCGTACACGCTCTCCTCCGAGGACAACGGCGGTTTCGGCCAGGAGGCCATCGACACCCTGGTCAAGCTGATGGAGGACCATCGCGACGAGGTGGTCGTCATCGTCGCCGGATACGCGGCGGAGATGGACGGATTCCTGTCCTCGAACCCCGGTCTGGCCTCGCGTTTCGCTCGGACCGTCACGTTCCCCAACTATCAGGCCGAGGAGCTGGTGAGCATCGTGGAGCGCCTCGGCGCCGTCCACCAGTACACGCTCTCGCCGGACCTGCGCCCGCTGCTGCTCCAGCACTTCGAGGCGCTGCCCAAGGGGCCCGCGTTCGGTAACGGCCGCGAGGCCCGCAAGGTCTTCGAGGAGATGGTGGACCGCCAGGCACACAGACTCGGCGAGGACCCGCCCGCCGACCCCGCCGAACTCACCGTGCTCAACCCCGACGACCTCGGCGCCGTCGCCGCCCAGTCGGGCGGGCCCGGCGGGGACGACGTCGCGGGCCTGCGCGCCCAGCTCGACGCGCTGACCGGTCTGTCCGAGGTCAAGTCCACCGTCAACGACCTCGTCAACGTGCTGGTCGCCGCCGAGCGGCGGCGGGCGATCGGCATGCCGGCGCCCAGCCTCAGCCACCACCTGGTCTTCGCGGGCCCGCCCGGTACCGGTAAGACCACCGTGGCCCGGCTCTACGGCCAGCTGCTGCGCGCCCTGGGCGTGCTCCCCACCGGCCACACGGTGGAGGCGGCCCGGGCGGACCTGGTCGGGCGCTACATCGGTCATACCGCGCAGCTCACCCTGGAGACCTTCGAGAAGGCGCGCGGCGGCGTGCTGTTCATCGACGAGGCCTACACCCTCACCCCGTCCGGGGCCGCCAACGGCGACTTCGGCCAGGAGGCCGTGGACACCCTGGTCAAGCTGATGGAGGACCACCGGGACGAGGTGGTCGTCATCGTCGCCGGGTACAACGCGGAGATGCAGCGCTTCCTCGACTCCAACCCGGGTCTGGCCTCGCGTTTCTCCCACAACGTGCGGTTCGAGGACTACTCCGACGAGGAACTGGTCACCATCGTGGGGCGTATGGCCGCCGACAGCGGGTTCACCATCCCGGAGGAGACCGTGGCCGCGCTCGGGCAGCACTTCTCCGGGGTGCCGCGCACGGAGTCCTTCGGCAACGCCCGCTACGCGCGGCAGGTCCTGGAGCGCATGATCACCCGCCAGGCGGGACGCACCATCGCCCTGACCGACCCCACCCGCGACGACCTGACCCTGCTCACCCCGGCCGACGTGCCGTGACGCGCGGTGGTGCCCATCCGGCCGGTGCACGACCGGCCCGGGTGGGCGCCACCGTCCTCCGGTGGTCCGCCACCGCCCTCAACGGACGCCTGCGGCGCGGTGTCCCCGCGTGACCGCCCGGCTGCCTCTCTCCGCACCGATGAGGCTCGGACAGCCAACCCCGGGGCGGGGCCCCGCTGGGGCGACACCGCGCCCGCGTGGCGGCGCGCGGGAGGGGCAGATTCGCTCCACGGCCCGCGAGCGACCGCCGGGCGGCCGCTCGCATCGATGACGGCTCCGCCGCCCGGCGAGAGCATCCGGAAGCCACGCCCTAGGCGCGCACCAACTCCACGACGCTGACCCCGAGGCCCGGGACGACGCGGTTCAGCCGGAGACCGGAGCGCGCGGCCACCTCGGCGAACTCGGACCGGGTCCGCTGCTTGCCGTCGCAGTGGACCAGCATGCTGAGGTCCATGAACTTCGCCGTCCGCGCGGGTCCGGGCCGCTCAGGGACCAGCACCTCCGCGAGCAGGACCCGGCCCTCGGCGGTCATGGCCGTGCGGCAGTGGGTGAGGATTCGGACGGTGTCGGCGTCGTTCCAGTTGTGGATGACGCTGGCGAGCAGGTAGGTGTCGCCTCCGGCGGGCACGGAGTCGAGGAAGCTCCCGGACTCGACACGGCAGCGCTCGGCCACCCCCTCGCGCCCCAGCGCGGGATCGGGCTGGGAGACCACCTCGGGCCGGTCGTAGAGCACCCCCCGCAGATGCGGGTTGGCCGCCAGGACCAGGGACAGGAGCCGCCCCCGGCCGCCCCCGACGTCGACCAGGCACTCGCTGCCGCCGAAGTCGTACTCGTCCACAAGGGAGCGGGTGAGCTGCGAGGAGATGTCGGTCATGCCCTGGTCGAACACCGAGGCGGACCGGGGGTTGGCGCGCATGTAGTCCCAGACCGGGACGCCGTGGACGGCCTCGAACACCGGACCGCCCACGCGCACCGCGTCGGCGAGGTGGGCCATGGTGGAGCGCTCCGCCGGGCTGCCCAGCCAACGGGCGAACCCCCGCATGGAGTCGGGAGCGTCCGAGCGCAGGGCGCGGCCGAGTTCGGTGAGCGCGTAGTTGCGCCCGGGCAGTTCCTCGACGACGCCCAGGTCGGCGCAGGCGCGCAGCAACCGGTGCAGGGCGTCGGCGTCGGCTTCGACCAGCTTCGCGATCTCGTCGACGGGTGTCGGGTCCCCGGACATCACGTCGGCGACACCCAGTTCGGCGGCGGCGCTGACGGCGGCCGCCACCCAGCTGGACGTGATCAGCTCGAAGAGGTGCACGGCTGGACCGCTGAGCGGCGTCGGACCGCCGTGCGCCAGGGAGAGGGGAGGGGTGGACACAGGTGTCTGGACCTTTCGACGACTGCCCTCGACCGGTGGTCGGCCGGGGTGGCGCAACGGCCTCCAAAAGGCCAGTCGACACGCTATATTACTCCCTGGATTTTAACCAATACAGAGAGTGGGTATGGCTGTGGCGGCCGAAGAACCGGGGTCCTCCGCCGAGAGCCGGGCCTCACAGGCGCTCCACGTCCTGAACACGAGGACGGTCGTCCGCTCCTTCAGTGACAGACCCGTGGAGGACGACCTCCTGACCCCCCTCCTGGACGCCATGCTCGCGGCCCCCTCCGCCTCGAACAAGCAGGCGTGGGCCTTCGTCACCGTTCGCCGCCCGCGCACCCTGAAGCTGGTCCACGCCTTCTCGCCCGGCATCATCGAGCGCCCTCCCCTGGTCGTGGCGGCCTGCTTCGACCGCTCCCGCGCGGTGGGCGGCGGCGCCTGGGACGAGGGCATGCTCTGCGTGGCGATGGCCGTGCAGAACCTGCTGCTCGCGGCGCACGCCCTCGGGCTCGGGGCCTGCCCCTCCGCCAGTTTCCGCAAGGGCCCGGTGAGCAGGTTCCTCGGGCTTCCGGACCATCTCCTGCCATTGCTCCTGGTGTCGATCGGGCACCCGGACCGAACCCCCGAGGCCGCGCCGAGGCGCGGCCGGAACGAGGTGATCAGCCATGAGTGCTGGGGTGAATGACGACCGCGTCGGTGAGGAACTGGTCCTGCTCGCGGCCTACCTGCTCAGTAGCGGGAGGGGGCTGCTGGAGGAACCAGCCGCGTACGGGCCCCTCCGCTGCCTGGACGCCGCCCGCCGCGTCCTCTCCCTGCGGTCCCGGATCGGGGTTCCCGACAGCCCGGAACTCACCGACCTGCGTGCGCGCATGGACGACGTCATGTGCGGGGCGATGGCCGACCGGGAGCTGGACGTCCTGCTCGACGACCTGTGTGACCGGCTCGCCGCAGCCCTGGAGGAGCCCGGTGCCGTTTCAGCCTGAGACAACGCTGCCCGTCGAGGAGCCCGGCCCGGGCCGGGAGGTCCGGCCGCCGACGGGGGAGGTGTTCGACGCGAGCTGCTTCACCCCGGCCTGCCAACGCCTGTTGGAGCGCGGCGACCACGCGCTCATCGGGGTCAGCGCCGGGAACAGCTACTTCAGCCAGCAGCGGCTCACCCAGCTCCTGACCTGGACGGGCTGGCGGTGCGCCGCAGTGGACCTGCTCTACACGGACCTGCACCTCGACACCATGTACCTGGCGTCGGGAGACGACGAGGCGCAGGCCGCGAGGCGGACCACCCGCGCGCTGCGGGACGTGCGGCGCCGTGTGCGGCGCGCGATGGAGGCGGCCCCCCGCGTACCCGCGAGGGTCCGGGCCCTGGCCCTGTCGGAGACGGTCGACCTGCCGGGGTACCGGTCGGCCCTGGACCGGATCGACCGGGAGCTCGCCGAGAACCCGAGGATGCGGCGAGCGTGCGAGGAGCACGTCCGGCAGATCGTCGGCGGTGGACCCGGGTCGCCGGAGGCCCGCTTCGCGGCGGGGTTGTCCTACCTGCGCGCCGAACTGCCCTACCTGCTCAGCACCCCCGAGGTACTGGGAGTGCCCTCGTCGGTGTGCTGTTACCACGAACTGCTGCCGCTCCTGGTCGAGCTGGAGGGGGACACGTCCTGCCTCCAACCCGGCCAGGGGCACCTCGTCCTGAGGCCGAGGTAGACGAACGGGGCGGGGGAGACCCCGCCCCACGGGTCAGGCGGGGCGCACGTCCATCACCGACTCCCCGTCCGGCACCCGGTGCACCGAGTGCAGGGCCAGTCCGACCTCCGCGAAGAGCTCCTCGTGCTCCTCCGACGAACGCGGCGCCGCCCCGTACAGCACGAACATGCTCAGGCCGATGGCCTCGACGAACGCCCCAGGGCGGTCTCGCTCGGGGAGGTGACCCACGATCAGCAGCCGCGACTCCGCCGTCATCGCCGCGCGGACGTTGGCCAGGATGCGGACCGCGTCCCGATCGGACCAGTTCTGCATCACCCGGGCCATGACGTAGACGTCCGCCCCCTCGGGAACCCCCTCGAAGAAGCTGCCGCCCACCACCGAACACCGGTCGGCGACCCCCTCCTCACGCAGCAGCCGGGGGGCGCCGGCCACCACCTCCGGGAGGTCGAAGAGGACCCCCGTAGCCTCGGGACGGGCCCGCAGGACGGCGGCGAGCGTGGCGCCCTCCCCGCCGCCGAGATCCACCACGGTCCCGGCACCGGCGAGGTCGGCCGCGTCCAGCAGGGTCCCGGCGGGTGTGGAGGCGTTCATCGCCCGGTTGAACACCTCCGCCGCGTCCCGGTTCTCACTCAGGTAGTCGAAGAGCTGGCTGCCGGTGTGGATCTCGAACGCCGTGCGGCCCGAGCCCACCGAATCGCCCAGCCTCGTCCACGCCTGGAAGAGGTCCCCGTAGGTGCACATGCGGAAGAGGTCGCGCAGGCCCAGGGGGTCGTCGGCGCGCAGGTGGTTCCCGGCGGGGCTGAGCGCGAACACCCCGGGCGCGGTCTGTGCCAGGAGTTCCGTCGCCGTCACCGCCCGCAGGACGACGAGCAGGCGCTCCTCGGGTACACCGACCTCCCGTGCCAGGTCGGCGACCGGGCGGGGCCCGTCCGCCAGCGCCTCCACGACGCCCAGTTCGACCACCGCCGAGACCGCGTGGATCAGCATGGCCGAGGACACGAGCCCCGACAGGGGCGCCTCCGTCCTCTCCGGCGGGATGGCGGCCCCGTCCACTCGCCCCACGTCGACCAGCACACCGTCTCCCTCGCGCACCGCGGCCCCGCCCCTCGTCCGAATGTCAGTCACAGGAAGTGACGATGCCAGGTGGCGGGGGTGTCCCGTGGGGTTTTCGGGGAGCGGCGCCGGGCCGCACCGCTCTGCCTCCGTTCGTCGCCCGCGGCATTCGGTCGCCGTCACGGGCCTCCACGACGCCCTGCGGATCGACGTGCTCGCGCGGGTCAGGCGGGAACTCACCGGGTCGGGGCGGGGCGACCCCGCCCCGACCGGTACGGCCCCGTGGGCCCGACCGCCTAGCCGGTCGGCATCACGTTGATGAGCTTCTTGTTGACGAACTCCTGGATGCCCGCGGCGGAGAGCTCCTCCCCGTAGCCGGACCTCTTGGTGCCGCCGAAGGGCAGGGACGGCCGGGTCCAGGTCGGGTGGTTCACGAAGACCATGCCGGTGTCGATGCGCCGGGCGATCTCCGCCCCGCGGGCGATGTCCTCGGTGAACACCGATCCGCCCAGTCCGAACGTGGAGTCGTTGGCGATCCGTACCGCGTCCTCCTCGTCCTCCGCTCGGAAGAAGAGGGCGACGGGGCCGAAGAACTCCTTGTCGTAGACCGGGTTGTCCCTGGTGAGGCCGGTGATGATCCTCGGCTGCGCGAACGCGCCCTCCTCGGGTACGGGATCGCCCGGGGTGACCACCGTCGCGCCGTGCTCCTCGGCCTCGTCCACGAGTTCCTGGAGGTCGTCCGCGGCGCTCTGCGACGAGAGCGGTGGCAGGGTCGTCGCGGAGTCGAACGGGTCGCCCGCCCTCAACCGCGCGAATCCCTCGGCGAATCGACGCAGGAACTCGTCCGCCACCTCCTTGACGACGATGATCCGCTTGGCGGCGACACAGCTCTGTCCGGCGTTGTTGAGCCGACCCCAGAGCGCGCGCTCGACGCTGACGTCGAGGTCGGCGTCGCCCAGCACGATGAGGGCGTCGCTCCCCCCGAGCTCCAGGGTGCTCTTCTTCAGCTCCTCGCCCGCCTGGGCCGCGACGCTGGCGCCCGCCCCCTCGCTGCCGGTGAGGGCGACGCCCCGCACGCGCGGGTCCCGGATCGCCCGGGTGACCTGGTCCTTGTTGGCGTAGACGTTGGTGTAGGCGCCCTCGGGCGCTCCGGCCTCCCTGAACAGGGACTCGAAGGCCGCCGCCGACTGCGGGACGATCGAGGCGTGCTTGACCATCACGACGTTCCCGGCCATGAGGTTGGGAGCGGCGAACCGCGCCAGCTGGTAGTAGGGGAAGTTCCAGGGTTGCACACCGAACAGCACCCCGATCGGGTCGCTGACGACCACGGCCTCCCCCGCCTGCGGGTCCTCGGTCGCGACCCTCTCGGGGGCGAGGAACTCCTCCGCGTTGTCGGCGTAGTAGTCCAGGATCGAGGCGGCGAGGTCGACCTCGCCGCGGCTCTCCCCGAAGAGCTTGCCCATCTCCAAGGTGAGGAGCCGGGCGAAGTCGTCGGGTCGATCACGAAGGATCTGGGCGGCACGCTTCACCACCTGCGCGCGCTCGTCGAAGGACCTCGTGCGCCACGACTCGAAGGTGGCCTGGGCGGTGCCGATGGCACGGTCCAGCTCCTCGTCCCCGATCTCGGCGAAGGTCGCCAGGGTCTCGTTCGTGTAGGGGTTCGTGGTCGCGTAGGCCATGGTGTTCCCTCCGTCCGGGCCCCGGCCAGCGGGGGCCGGGCCTTCGAGGAGCGCGCCGCGCGCTCCGCACGGGTTCGGTCTCGTAGGGACCCTGCTCGTTCGAAGGGGAGTCCGAAACATGCCTTTTGTGGCTTTGTGGTGGTTTTGCGGTTCGGCTCCCCGCCCCNCTCAGGCCAGCTCGGGTTTGCCGAACATGACCGCGTAGCCGGAGGGCAGGTGGCTCAGCAGCTGGTTGAGTTCGCCGCCCGACACCGCCTTGGCCACGGTGCTGAGCACCGCGCCGGAGTCCTGCTGGGCGGTCAGGGGCCGGGCCCCGGTCTCCTCGGCCACGCGGCTGTGGAACTCCTCGACACCGAACGGCTCCGCCTCCAGCTGGTCCTCGGGCCGGAGGGCCTCGTCCAGCGGTTCCGGGATCTGCGCGGCCAGGTGGTCCAGGCTGGTCCCGGGCAACCGCTGCGCCAGGACCGAGAACACCGCGCGCGTCACCTGCTCGGCCTCGCGCTGGTCCTCGTACTCTCCCGCGTCACGGACCTCCGCCAGGAACTCGTCGTAGCGCATCCTTCCTCCTCGTCGAACGACGTCGGGTGCCTTGGGGAGGAGCCTGCCCGAGTGTGCCCGCGCCAATCACGAACGCCGGGAGACACGAACCGATGGAGGTCCGAGCCCGTGTTCACCAGCCGGTGAGGAGCAGGTGGTTGACCAACAGCGCCGTGCCCGCCTGGACGGCGAGCCAGGCCCTGTGGTGGCTCACCGGAAGGAGGGCGGTGGCGGGAACGAGCCACAACACGAACGGCAGCCAGATGCGCTCGGTCTCGCCCTTGCTCATCCCCGACAGGGTGGCGGCGGGCACCGCGCAGAG
>NZ_ANAE01000118.1 GCF_000341265.1 Nocardiopsis prasina DSM 43845
ACGAACGGCAGCCAGATGCGCTCGGTCTCGCCCTTGCTCATCCCCGACAGGGTGGCGGCGGCCACCGCGCAGAGAGCGGCGGTCACCAGCAGGGCCGTCACCGCGTCCTCCCTCGAGGGCGCCCGGCGCAGTCCACGCACCGCGTCCGGCACCCGCGCCAGGGCACGGCGCGCCCCCACCACGGCAGCCAGCCCGGCCGTCAGGCACACGGTGGCCAGGTTCGCCCAGACCCAGTAGCCGTAGGGCCGGACCGCAGCCACCCCCTGGTAGTAGCGCTCCACGAGCAGCTGGTACCCCTCCCACCACCAGAAACCCGACGCCGTGAAGGCGGCGGCCACCGCCAGGGCGCCCGCCAGCTCGTAGGGGAGGGGGCGCGCGGTCCGCGCGCACAGGAGCACGGTCACCGCGAGGACGCCGATGAGCACGAGCCCGTACGACAGGTACACCGACCACCCCAGGAGCACGCCCGACACCAGCGCGGTGGAGCGCGGCGCGCGGGCCCGAGGCGAGGACGCCACAGCGAGGAGGGCGAGCCCCCACGCGGTGACCGCCGCGAAGTAGCCGTCGGCGGAGACCCCCACCCAGACGGCGGCGGGCACCAGAACCAGGAACGGAGCCGCCCGGCGGGCCGCCGCCTCGGCTCCGAGCGCGCGCATGGCCACCAGGACCGCCGCCCCGGCGGAGGCGCCGACCACGACGCACCAGATCCCCGCCCACGCCCCGCCGCCCAGACCGATCCGGTCCAGCGCGACGAACGTCAGGACCGCGCCCGGCGGGTGCCCCGCCACGTGCGTGGGCCAGTTGTCCGGCTGCCCCACCAGGATGTGCTGGGTGAACGTGCTCAGAGCGGCTCCCACGTCGTGGAAGCGGTCCACCGACGCCAGGTACTCGTACGGCGACAGGAGACGGTCGGCTATGCCGCGCCGCCAGCCGTCGACGAGCGCCAGAGCCGTGGTCCACAGCACGGACACGCCCCAGACCGACCACACCAGGGGCCGCCAGGGCAGGGCACGCGCCACCGAGGGGCCGTGGAGGACCACCACGAGGGCCAGGGCCAGGGCGGGCACCGTGCCGGGCCCCACATGGGGGAGCCACGTCGCGTACAGCGGTGGCCAGGCCACGTACAGGACACCGTGGGCGCTCTCGATCCAGGTGCCGACCACGGAGGCGGTCGCGAAGAGGAGCACGGCCAGGGCGGCCACCAGCGCGTCGGCGCGGAACTCGGAACGGCGCGCGTCGACCCCGTCCCGGACCTTCCTGTGGAGTTCGGGCTGCGTCACGTCGTCACCGTAGGTCAGGCCTGCTCCCTGAACCGGTTGCTCCGGGGCGTGTCGCCGAGGCCGGAGGAAACCCCTGTTCGGAGCGGCTCCGAGCGGACACACCGGGGGGTCGGCGGTCCGCGCCGGCAGGTCGGGCGCGGCCTAGCATGACCGCGAGTTGGCCCGTCGGACCGGGAGGCGACCGATCGCGTGAACGAGGACGACCAGGGCGGGAAGACGCCTCCGGAGGCGCCGGGCGACACCGGGGGCGGAGGGGCCGACGATCCGACGCCTCGCACACGACGAGGGCGGCTGCCGGACGCGCTGCGGGACGGCCCTCCCTTCGGACCCACCCGGCCGGGCTTTTGGCGCGGCCCCGCGCGCGGTCCGTGGCTGACGTCGCTGCTGGGGTCGGTCCTGCTGGTCGGGGTCCCGATCCTGTTCGTCACCGGCCTGCTCTCCTACGCGGCCTACAACCCCGACCTCGTGTCCAACGACAAGACCCCCGACAAGGGCCTGCTCGGTTTCTACCTGTTCCCCTGGCCCACGGACCCACCGTGGCTCTACCGCCTCACCCAGGGCGTGCACGTCACGCTGGGCGTCACGCTGGTCCCCGTCCTCCTGGCCAAGCTCTGGTCGGTCGTTCCGCTCCTCTTCCGCTGGCCTCCGGCGGTCTCCCCGGCCCAGGCCCTGGAACGCCTGACGGTCCTGTTCCTGGTGGGCGGCGCGCTGTTCGTCTTCGCGACCGGCATCCTCAACATCCAGCTGGAGTACGTCTTCCCCGGCTCCTTCTACCCCCTGCACTTCTACGGCGCCTGGGTGTTCGTCGCGGCCCTGTTCTCCCATGTCGTCCTGAAGCTGCCGACCATGGTGAGGGAACTGCGCGCACGCGGACTCCGCGAGGCGCTGAGCGCCCCCCGTGACCGGGGGAGGGGCCGGAACCCGGAGCGGGGCGAACTGGTCGCACCGGACCCCGACCCCGGGGCGGCGTCGCGCCGCACCGTGGTGGGCGCGGTGGGCCTGGGCTCGCTCGCGCTCCTGCTGACCACGATCGGGCAGAGCCTCGGCGGCGCGCTTCGGCCGACCGCGCTCCTGGCACCGCACGGACGGCTGCCGGGGGAGGGGGCCGACGCCTTCCCGGTGAACACGACCGCCGCCTACGCGGGAGTCACCGAGGCCCACACGGGACCCGACTGGAGGCTGACCGTACGCGGGGCGGGCCGCGAGGTCGTCCTCACCAGGCAGGACCTGCTCGCCCTGCCCCAGCACCGGTCCGCGCTGCCCATCGCCTGCGTGGAGGGGTGGTCCACCCGCGACCTCGACTGGGAGGGCGTGCGCCTGGCCGACCTCGCCGGTCTGGTGGGGGCGCAGGGACCGCCCGGAGTCCTCGTGGAGTCCGCACAGGAGTCCGGGTCCTTCGCCAGCGCCGCGCTCCGCGACAACCAGGTCGCCGACCCCCGATCACTCCTGGCCCTGCGTGTGAACGGCGCGGACCTGACACCCGACCACGGCTACCCGGCCAGGGTGATCGTGCCCGCCAGCCCGGGCGTGCACAACACCAAGTGGGTCACCCGGCTGAGCTTCGGTGCGGTGTGAGGGCGTCCCCGCGCCGCTGGTACGGCGCCTCACCGTGGCACCTGGTCCTGATGGCCGTGACGCTGGCGGTCATCGCCTACGCGGGAGTGCGCCTGCTCCACGGCGGCGATCCGTGGGGCATCGCGCTCTGGTTCGTGGGCGCGGCCCTGCTGCACGACCTCGTTCTCGTGCCCGCCTACACACTGGTGGGCCGCGCCCTGCGGGCCGTCGTCGGAAAAGGCCGTCGTGGGCGTGCGGGAGGCGCCCGTCCCGCACCCGGCCGGGTGCGCGCGGTCCTCCTCGACCACGTGCGCGTCCCCGCGATCGCCTCCGCGCTCCTGCTGCTGGTCTACCTCCCGCTGATCCTCGGCCCCTCCGACACCTACGTCACCAAGACCGGCCTGACCGGGGAACCGTTCGCCGTCCGCTGGCTCCTGGTGAGCGCGGCCCTGTTCGCGGTCTCTGCGCTGGTGGGGGCCGTCCGGGCCGGGCGGGTGGCTCGCCGGGCCCGCACGACCTGATCACCGCGCCTTCCAGGACCCTCCCCGGATGCTCCACCGGAGCCGAGCCGGTCAGAGGGGCGCACGCAGCGCCGCGAACCAGCGCCCCCGCACCTGCCAGGAGTCCGACCACCTCCACCCCGTGGCCTCCGCGTAGGCCCGTAGGGCGGGGAGTCCGAGCCGTGCCCACGCGAAGGGGGCGCCCGGCTTCCCCCAACCATCCGTGACCTGCACCGTCACGCACTCGTCGACGTCCCGGTCGGCGGCCTCGACGATGAGCAGACCCTGGGGCAGCACCAGCTCCCGCATCCGCGCGAGCAGCCGATCCGGGGTCCCGCCGATGCCGATGTTCCCGTCGACCAGCAGCGCGGTGTTCCAGCGGCCCTCCTCCGGCAGGGGGTCGAACACCGACGCGCGCACCGCCTGTCCGCCGGCCTCGACCACCCGGGCCACCGCCACCGGGTTCATGTCCACACCCAGCGCCCGGTGCCCCCGGGCGGTGAGTGTGAGGACCATGCGGCCGGGGCCGCAGCCCGCGTCGAGGGTGTCACCCTCCGAACGGTCCAGGACGCTCTCGTCGGCGCTGTCGGTGGCTCCGCACCAGCGCTCCACGTCCAGGGGCAGTATCCAGCCGTCTGACCGACGCAGGTACAGGGGGCCGTGGCCGTTGACGAGCGCCCGGGAGTACGGGTCGCACAGCCACGGGGCCGCGCGGGTGTCGACCCCCATCTCCGGCGCGCTCATCGCCGGGCCCCCGTCCTACAGTCCCCGACCGCCTCGCCGAACCGGCTGTCGGGCACGAGCGCGGCCACGGCGGCGGCGTCCCGCGGGGTGTCCACGTCCCTGAGCGGCTCCAGGTCGCCCACGCGCAGACTCGCGTCCACGAGCCGCGCCCGCTGGAGCCGTCCGGTGTGGGGGGTCGACATCGGTACGCCGCGCACCAGGTCGGGGTCGGGCGCTGCCATCCCGAGCGCCCAGAAGCCACCGTCCTCGCTCGGGCCGAACCACGCGTCGGCGCGTTCCCAGGCACCCGGGGACAGGGCGGGCGCCAGGTGGCGTTCGGTGAGCTGGGGCGTGTCCATACCGATCAGGAGTGAGGGACCCGGACACGCGGCGAACGCGGCCGCGAGCCGCTCGTCCAGCTCGCCGCCCGCTTGCGGCACCACCTCGAAGCCCGATTCGGGCAGCCAGGGTCCCGGCCGCCCCTCCAGCACCAGCAGCCGCCGGTGCGCCGGAAGACGCAGCACCGTCTCCAAGGTGTCCGCCAGGGCCGCCTCGGCGACGGCGGCAGCCTCCTCGGGGGAGTACTCCGGGGTCAGTCTCGTCTTGACCAGGCCGGGGACGGGTTCCTTGGCGATCACCAGCAGTGTCGTGATACCGGCGCGCCGGTCCGCCCGACCGGGCCGACTCATCGTCTTCCTTCCTCCGCGCGAGTGCGTTCCCCGGTCGGCGGCTCGCGCAGTACCGAGGTCATGTCGCGCACGGCGGTCCAGGTCCCGCGCCACGTTCCGGTCACCTTCGACGCCCCGGACCGGGGCAGGTAGGGGACGTCCACCTCGGTGATGCGCCAGCCCGCGTCCGCGGCGCGCACGACCGTCTCCAGGGGGTAGCCCGAGCGCCGGTCGGTCATGCCCAGCCCCAGCAGCCCCGACCTCCGGGCGGCCCGCATCGGACCGATGTCGCGGACCCGGACGCCGGTCCGGGAGCGCAGCATCCGGGCGACGGCGGCGTTGCCGATCCGCGCGTGGGGAGGCCAGGCACCCCTCCGTGTGGGGCGCCGCCTGCCCATGACGAGGTCCGCGTCGCCCCGCCGGATCCGGTCCACCAGCCCCGGGAGCAGGCTCGGGTCCAGGGAGGCGTCGCAGTCACAGAAGCAGACGTACTCGGCGGTGGCGGCCGACAGGCCCGCGTGGCACGCCGCGCCGAACCCCCTCCGCGACTCCGGGACGACGACGGCTCCGAGCTTCTCGGCGATGGCGGCCGATCCGTCGGTCGAACCGTTGTCCACGACGATCGCCCGCCAACCCGCCGGGACACGCTCCATGACCCAGGGGAGAGCGGAGGCCTCGTTCAGACAGGGGAGCACCAGGTCGACCGGCGGTGGTCCGGCACCCGTCGAGTCCGGGTGTGCCCGCGCCTGTTCGTTCCGGTCATTACCGTGCGGTTCGTTGATCACCCTGATCACGTTACGAAGTCATAAAGGTACAGTCGGTGAATGGCCCCGCGACACGCTGGCGTGTCGGGCGGTCAGCCCGCCGGAACGCCGGTGCCGACCGACCCGCGCAGCTCGGAACGGGCGAACTCGGCCATGCCCTCGGCGAAACCCACCCGGGGGCGCCAGGACAGCTCCTTCATCAGCCGGTCCGAGGAGGCCGTGATGTGCCGGACGTCCCCGAGCCGGTACTCGCCGGTGACCACGGGCGCGGGGCCACCGTGCGCGTCCGCCAGCGCCGCGGCCATCTCCCCGATGGTGTGGGGCGTTCCGCTGCCGGTGTTGAAGGCGGACAGCACGCCCGGGGCCCGGTCCGGCAGTGCCTCCAGGGCCGCCACGTTGGCGCGGGCCACGTCCCGCACGTGCACGAAGTCGCGTCGTTGGCGTCCGTCCTCGAACACCCGGGGCGCCTCGCCCCGGGCCAGCGCCGACCGGAAGAAGGACGCCACGCCCGCGTAGGGGGTGTCGCGCGGCATCCCCGGGCCGTACACGTTGTGGTAGCGCAGGGACAGCGCGCGCCCGCCCACCGCGCGGGCCCACGAGGCGCACAGGTGCTCCTGCGCCAGCTTCGTGGTGGCGTACACGTTGCGGGGGTCGCTCGGCGCGTCCTCCCGCACCAGACCGGGAACGAGCGCCGTACCGCAGCGCGGGCACGGCGGGTCGAACAGTCCGGCCCGGAGGTCGGACTCCGCCCTCGGGCCGGGGCGGACGTCGCCGTGCTCGGGGCACGTGTACCGGCCCTCCCCGTAGACGACCATGGAACCGGCCACCACCACGTGGCGGACGCCGGTGCGGGCCATGGCCGCCAACAGGACCGCGGTGCCCAGGTCGTTGCAGTCCACGTAGTCGGGCGCGTCCAGGAAGTCCGCCGAGCCCAGCCCGACCATCGCCGCCTGGTGGCAGACCGCGTCCACCCCCCGCAGGGCCCGTTCGACGGCCTCGCCGTCCCGGACGTCGGCCACGACCTCGACGGTCCCGTCGGGGCCGCGCCCTCCGTGCGCCAGGGGCAGGTAGGCATCGAGGGTCACCGCCTCGTGCCCGGCCAGGCGGAGTTCCTCCGCCACCCGCGACCCGATGAACCCGGCACCACCCGTGACTAGTACGCGCATGGGGTCAACCTACGCCGCGTGCGCGCGCCGCCACCGAATGTGTTCCGGTGAGTCGTGCCGCCGCCGGTCGGCCCGGAGCGCGCGGCCCCGCCCCAGGTCAGCCCGCCGTCGGCGAACACCACCTGTCCGTCGATGTCCTCACCTCGCCGCGAGCACGGTGGAGGTGACCAGGGTGTTGATCACGACGGCCGCGTTCGTCCGGAGCACCGCGGCCCCGGCCGCGCCCGCACCCCAGTCGCCCTCCTCCAACTCCCTGGTCCGCCTGATCACGGCGGAGCTCCAGGGGATCCTGCTGTCGAGGTGGGGGAGCGTCCCACTCGCCGCCACCAGGGCGGTCACCGCGGCGATGCGCGCCGTCGGCTCGGCTCGGTCGACGAGTACCGAGCGCACCTGTTCGAAGAGCTCCTCGTGCCGACCGGTGCCACCGAGCCTGAGGACGCTCCGGGGAAGGAACCCCAGCATCTTCCGGTCCTCGCGCTCGATGTCCCCGTACCGCACGAGCCGGTCCAGCAGCGGAGCCCGCAGCCCCGGGCCGATCGCGGCGAGCACGGTGTGCGCGTTGCGCGGCTTCTGGTCGACGTAGTCTCACGCGGACCTGAGCACGTCGTCCGTCGGTGCCACGGACCCCGCGTGGACCACGGGCCCGCGCAGGCGCTCCTCGCGCACCTCGACGTGGCCGCGCAGGGCGAGGTCGGTGAGGACCGCGCCACCCAGCACGTGGAACAGGACGTTCTCGCCCGCGATCGTCCCCGAAGCGGGCTGGAAGAGCATGAGCAGGACGTCCTCCGCCAGCGACCGCGTTCCCTGGTCGCCGGTCCTGTGTACTCCGGGAGTCTCCGACACGGTCCGTGCCTCTCTGGTCGTGGTGTCCATCGTCCCCCGCCGCGTGTGGGCTCGCGGTCAGGCGTGCTCGGCGCGTCCTCCCAGATGCTGGGCGAGGAAGCGGTCGACGGCGCCGAACAGGGCGGCCTGGTTCTCCGGGTTCACCACCCCGTGCCCCTCGTCGTCGAAGACGAGGTACTCGACCTCGACACCACGGGCGCGCAGCGACTCGACGAGGTTGTCCGACTCGGCCCGGACGACGCGGGGGTCGTTGGCGCCATGGGCCACGAACAGCGGGGCACGGATGTCGTCGATCCGGCTGATCGGCGAGCGGGCGAGCATGTCGGCCTCCTGCTCGGGGACCTCCGGGTCGCCGACGTACCGGTGGAAGTTGTTCACCAGCCCGGGACGGACGAACAAGGGCTGGGTCCGCAGGAAGTTCGCCAGGTCCGAGATGCCGACGATGTCGACGGCCGCCGCGAACCGGTCCGGGGTGAAGGCCGCCCCCACCAGGGCCGCGTAGCCGCCGTAGGAACCCCCGAGGACGGCCACCCGGTCCGGATCGGCGTAGCCCCGCTCCACAGCCCAGTCCACGCCGTCGATCAGGTCGTCGTGCATCTTGCCCGCGAACTCACCGATCGCGGCCTGGGTGTGCGCCTTGCCGTAGCCGGTCGACCCGCGGAAGTTGACCTGGAGCACCGCGTATCCCCGGTTGGCGAACAGTTGGACGGTGGGGTTGAACCCCCAGGCGTCCCGCATCCAGGGGCCGCCGTGGACCATCAGCACCATCGGCAGGGCGGTCGGCTCCACACCGACGGGAAGGGTCAGGTAGGAGGGCAGCTCCAGCCCGTCGCGCGCGGTGATCGTGACGGGCCGCATCGGGGCCAGCGCGTCCGGGGCCAGGTGCGGGAAGGGCCGGAAGAGGAGCCGGGACTCACCGGTGGCGTGGTCGTGGAACCAGGTCGCCCCGGGGTCGCGGTCGTGGGTGAAGGAGACGACCCACCGCTGACCGCTCGAATCGGGTGACACGTGCGCGAGGTCCCCGTCGGACAGCTTCTCCAGAGCCGTCAGGACCTCCGCGAAGTGCGGGTCCACTGCGTGGACGACCTGGCGTTCACCGAGGTAGCGCACCCCGAGCAGGGCGCCCCGGCGGTCACGGATGAGCGGCTCCGGAAAACCGGGGTCGACCAGCGCGCGGGTGTCGAGGTCGAGGGTCGGGTGGCTGTCGACCTCGGTCTCCTCGCCGGTGACCAGGTCGACGTGGACGAGACGGGTGCGGTCGGTGCCCCGGTTGGACCCGACCCACAGGCCCTTCCCCTCCGGTGTCGTCTGGAGCGGGAAGGGCCCCAACGGGTAGTCAGCGCCGTCCATGACCATCAACGGCCGTTCCTCGCCGGACTCGTCCAGGCGGGCGAGGGCCAGGTCGCCCTCGGCGGTGAGTTCGGTGGAGTACCAACCGCCGTCATCGGTCTGGAACATCGCTCTGCCCGGTCCGGGGCTCTCGACCACCATCGTGAGCTCACCGGAGGCGACGTCGAGTTCGTAGGTGTCGAACTCCGCGAGGGACCGGGCGTTGAGCAGCAGCGTCATCCGGCCCGGTCGCGCGATGGAGGGTTCGAAGCCCACGACTCTGGCGCCGGGGAAGGGGGTGAGGTCGACCGCGGCGGACCCGGGGGAGTCCAGGTCGACCCGGTACAGGTGCCAGTTCTCGTCCCCGTCGTCGTCCTGGAGGTAGAGGAGCAGGCCCGGGACCTCGGCCCACTCGTAGCTCAGCACGCTGCGGGTCTCGTCGGCGGTCACGGGGCGGGGCTCGGAGCCGGGTTCGAGGTCCTGGACCCAGACGTTGAGCCGGTTCCGCCACGGCGCGAGGAAGGCGATCCGTGTGCCGTCGGGTGAGATCCTCGCGCCGGTGCGCTGCGGTGAGCCGTACAGGTCGTCGATCGTGTGGAGGTCCGGCAGTGCCATGTCGTTCCCGTCCTGGTCTGGAAGGCGGTCTGGGCGGCGCCGCGAGAAGCGGTCGTCGCCCGTCCTGCTCTTCGATCCAAGCCGCCGGAGCCCTCGCCGGACAGTGGCGCCGCGTCAACACCCGCGCATGACATCCGTGTGCGCGAGGGCATGACGTGGTGTCACCCCGGGCACTCCACCCCAGGTGGACAGGGGTGAGACGCCATGCGTCCGCGTGCGACCGCGACCAAGACTGCAACCAGCCCATGAAGAAGGGGCCTCACGTCGTGACGTGAGACCCCTTCTGACCGGCGGAGGATATGGGATTTGAACCCATGAGGGGGTTGCCCCCCAACCGCATTAGCAGTGCGGCGCCCTAGGCCTCTAGGCGAATCCTCCTGGCTGCGACCAGCCTACAGAGCGCGGGGGTCCTGCGCAAAACGAGTCCTCCCGCGCGGGAGGGCCCCGGGGCGGCGGGGCCCTCCCGCCTCAGGTCAGGGGGTGCGGGGCCTCGGCACCGGCGGGGTGCCGTAGGCGCTGGCCTGGAGTTCCCACAGCTCTCGGTACAGTCCGCCCTCGGCCATCAGTTGGGCGTGTGTGCCCTGGGCGATCACACGGCCGCGTTCGAGCACCACGATCTGGTCGGCCATCCGCACCGAGGCCAGCCGGTGCGTGATGAGGACCACCGCGGCGCCGGTGCGGCGGGCGTGGGCGTGCACCGATTCGAAGAAGCCGTGTTCGGCGCGGGCGTCCATGGCGGCGGTGGGCTCGTCGGCGATGAGCAGGGGCACGTTGTTGCCGTCGTCCCCTCGGTAGAAGGAACGTGCGGCGGCGAGGCGCTGCCACTGACCGCCCGAGGGCTCCACCCCGTGGGCGAAGCGCTTGTCCAGCAGGGTGTCCCAGCCGTTCCGGAAGTCCGCGACGACGCTGTCGGCCCGGGAGGCCGCCGTGGCCCTGTCGAAGCGCTCGGCACACCAGGAGCTGCTCATGACGGTGTTGCCGCGCGCGGTCAGCGGCCAGTGCGTGTGGTCCTGGGCGATCACCGCGATCCGCTCGCGCAGGCTCACCCCGTCCACCGCGGACAGGTCGGTGCCGTCCCAGCACACGCTGCCCCGTTGGGGCGTGTACAGCCCCGAGAGCAGCTTGGCCAGCGTGCTCTTGCCCGAACCGTTCTCCCCGACGAGCGCCACCGTCCGCCCCCGGTGGAGGGTGAGGTTCACGTCCTCCAGCGCCGGGCCCTCTCCGGAGGGGTAGCCGAAGGTCAGGTCCCGCAGTTCGATGCGCTCGAACCCCGCCGGGGCGGGCGCCAGTCCGGGACGCGGGAGCCGGGCGCGGGCCTCGCGCTGGAAGGCCGTGTAGTCGGAGAAGTACAGCCCCGACTCGTACACGCCGGTCACCGCGTACAGGGCGTTGCTCAGCGCGCCCTGGGCCACGCGGACCGCGACCACGGCGGCTCCGGCGACAGCGATCGGCACCGCTCCCTGGACGAGCAGCACCGCGAGCACCGCGAACACCCCCGCCGTCACGAGACCGCTGGCGGTGTCCCCGGCGAGCCGGACCACGGACTGGCGGGGGGCC
>NZ_ANAE01000119.1 GCF_000341265.1 Nocardiopsis prasina DSM 43845
GGCGGTGTCCCCGGCGAGCCGGACCACGGACTGGCGGGTGGCCAGCCTCAGGTGGATGTCCAGCTCCCGGTGGGCGACGCGGTCGAAACCGTCGAGGAGACGGCGCTCCATGGTGAACGAACGCACCTCGGCGGCGCTCTCCCGCGCCGTCATGAGCTGCTCCAGCATGGACTTGCGGCGCCGCCCCTCGGTGAAGGCGAGGACCATCCGGTACCGCATGCGCGCGGACGCGGCCGCGCCCCACCACTGGGGGACCATCGCGAGGAGAAGGAGCGGGACCAGCACCGGGTGCAGGACGGCCAGAACCCCGGCGGCGGCGACGATCCCCGCCAGGCCGGTGAGCAGGTCCGTGGTCTGGCGGACCAGCTGGCCCGCCTCCTCGCAGCCCCGGGTGCGGGACCGGAACAGGTGGTCGTGGAAGTCGCTGTCGTCGAAGGCCCGCAGCTCCACGGAGGTGGCGTCCAGCAGCAGGCTCCGTTCGGCGGCCAGGACCACCTTGGGGGCGAGCCGGGCCCGGGCACGACCGGCCAGGGCCCCGCAGCCGCCCCGGGCGACCAGCGCCGCGGCGAGCAGGGCCAGGGAGGGGAGCGCGGCGGCCACACGCGCCGGGGTGGGCACCTCCGCGAAGAGTTCCGTGAGCACGGAGGTGGTGGCGACCAGCGCCCAGGCGGTGGTGGCCCCGCTGCCGAGGGTGAACAGGACGGTGGCGAGGAGGTCGCGCGGGCCGCTGCGCCAGGCCAGGGCGGCGGCCTGTCCGACCAGCCGGGGCACGCGGCGGGCGATCCGGAACCAGGAGGCGCCAGCGATCTCGCCGTGGTGGCTGAGCCACCGGGGCGGGGAGAGTTCTGGCAGGTCAAGGCCCTCGGGTTCGGGGGTCTAAGGGAAGCGGGTGGTGCGCACGGCGGTTCCTCCTGGGGGTCGGGGCGGTTCGGGCGGTGCCGATCATCGCCCGGGACCACGACGCCCAGGGGAGGCCCCGGCGGTTGCGGTCGGACCGGATCGTGAGGCGGTGGGAGGAGGCGTTCGGCGGAGCGGGCGAGGGGGCGCGGGACCGCGAGGAGGATTCCGGGGGAAAGTCGCGATCCGAATACCTGTACGAATCGGCCGCGCCCAAAGCCCCGGGGGAGGGCGCCGGTGACTGGCGGACCGGTGTCCGCAAAAGGAGGCGCGCCACGAGGGTGCGGCGGAACCTGGCGGCCAGGTCAGGAGGTGGTGCGCTCGATGACGAGGTCGGCGTCGCCGCGCAGTTTCTCCACGGCCCGGGACAGGGTGCTCTTCACGGTGCCGATGGTCACGCCCATGCGCTCGGCGATCTGGGCCTCGGTGAGGTCCTCGTAGTAGCGCAGCACCACCGTGGTGCGCTGCCGGGCGGGCAGGCGATCGATGGCGCGGCCCACGACGTCGGCCAGGTCGCTGCGCCAGGTGGGGTCGTCCAGCCGCTGCTCGGGGATCTCGTCGGTGGGGTACACGTCGAGGCGCTTGCGGCGCCACTCGGAGATCTGGGTGTTGACCATGGCCCGGCGCACGTAGCCGTCCCGGGCCCGGGGGTTGGCGATGCGTCCCCAGGCGAGGAAGGTCTTGACCAGCGCCGCTTGGAGCAGGTCCTCAGCGTCCGCGTGGCTGTTGGTGAGGGAGCGCGCCATGCGGAGCAGCGCCGTTCCGCGCTCGGACACGTATTCGCTGAACTCCTCGGACCTGGGTGTCCGTGTCGTCCCGTTCACGTCCGTCACCGCCTCGACCCCGTCGCGTGCCGCCAGCGTGCGCACCGCTGTCGCGGGCCGCTCTGGACTCTCACTCTCACACAGCGAACGCAAATCCCCAGGAACCTGGACACCACGTGGCGACAAATCGCACGATCAGCGAACAAACCCCCGTGCGGTAGGGGCGAGGGCGAGGCGCTTTCCGGAGCCGGGCGTGTCGGAGTGAGGACTTGCCAAGGGCGTGCCGAACGCCTGGCGGACACAAAGTGTGTACAAATGCTTTCGTGCAGTGACGGAGAATCGTGAGTGGGCGGAGGGGAGTTCTCCCTTGCCCGCAGGCGAAGCGGTCACCTCCTCCCGGGCGCGTCGCCCCCACCGACACGAACCGACACGTGTCGGCGTGTGAGCGGCCGTTCCGGGAGGTGGGGGAGACAATGGGCACAGACGGACGAGTCGGTCTACAAGGGGGCGCGAAGGACATGTCAGTGATGACGGACAGTGGCCGGGACCGACGGCGGTTCACCGCCGCCGTGCTCGGTGCCGAGGCCGTACCCGAGCCCACACCGGTCCACCGCCGTGTCGTGCGCGGCGTGGTCGTCGACGCCACGTCGTACATGCTCTGCGTCGCCACACCCGAGGGGGAGGAGCGGTTCCTCTACGAACGCTTCACCTCCTTCTGGCGCGGCGGCGAGGTACTGCCCACCGAACTGCGCCCCGGCGACGACGTCGTGGTGCTGTGCTCGCATGACGGCCGCCTGGTCGCCGAACGCGTCTGGGCGCGTACCGCCCGGGCCACCGGGGTCATCACCGACCGCGAGGGCGACACCCTGCGGATCGACCCCGGTCACGGCCGTCCCCGTCTGACCGTGATCCTTCCCTACCGCTCCTCCGGGCGCATCGGGGTGCGCCACCCGAGGCTGGAGGCGGGCCACCTGTTCGACGCCGTCGGCGTCTGGCGGGGTGCGGAGATCGAGGCGACGCGGCCGGTCACCACCCAGCCGCCCTATCCGCTGAACTCCACCCCGCGCCGTCCTCCCACACGGGAGCACTCCGCGACCCTCACCGGGATCGCCACCTGGTACGACCCCGCCTGGGGGCGCGCCAGCCACCTGGACCCGAGGGCCGTGGCCGCGGGGGCCGCCTACCCGGCGCTCGATCCGGTCGGCCACGACGGTTCCTGCGACCGTCGCACTTCCTGCGTGCCGCTTCCGCTGCTGTCCACCGGGGCCACGCTCCACCTGCGCAACGACTGCACACAGGACGCCGCCGTCGTCCCCGTCGTGGACTGCGCCGCCGCCGACAGCTGGCTGTGCGACCTCTGCCCCGCGTGCGGGAGCCAGAGCGCGGGCCGCCTCGCCTCCCTCACCATGACCTCCTTCGTCGCCCTCGGCGGGCGGCTGGAGGCGGGCTGCTTCAACGCGACCATGACCGTCGCCAACCTGGAGGGCTGACCGATGTTCCCGGAGGTTCTCGAAGCGATCCGTGAGGTCCAGCTACCGCTCCTCGCGGCCCTGCTCCTGCTCGGCGCGGCGGCCAAGGCCAGCCCGCGCGCGGCGGGGACGGGCGTGTCCGTCCTGCTGCCCGAACGTCTGCGCCGCCCCGTCACGCTCGCCACCTGCCTGCTGGAGGCGGCCCTGGCAGTGGCGCTGCTGACCGCGACCGGCCTCCTCGGCGAGGCGGCCCGGGTGCTCACTGCCCTGATGTTCGCGGCGTCCGTGGTCCTGCTGCTGGTGGCCCGCCGCCGCGACCCCGAGGCCGGATGCGGCTGCTTCGGCGGCCTGAGCCGGACGCCGATCGGCTGGCGCACGCTCACCCGAGCGGGCCTGCTGGCGGTGGGCGCGGCC
>NZ_ANAE01000120.1 GCF_000341265.1 Nocardiopsis prasina DSM 43845
GTGCTGGCCCTGCTCAGCCCCGAGCTGCGCGAGGCCGCGGACCGGTTCACCACTCGTGAGCCCTGCGCGGTGCGCGAGGTCTCCGAGCGCCGCGTCCTGCGCCGCCTGCGGGGCAGCGAGGTCTGGCGGACCAACGCCAAGGTGATGCTCAAGAACGACCCCGAGGAGACCTGGCGGCACGGCTGCTGGCGGTTCCTGCGCTACGACGGCCTGCGCCACGGACGCCGCGTGGACGTGGTGTACGGGGTGCGGATCGACGGCCCGCGCCGGACCGGCGTGCGCGCGGTCCTGGTGGACCGGGAGAGCGGCACCGTGATCGCCTCCTTCGGCGCGGTGACCACGCTCGACCTCCAGGGGCCGCCGCGCAGGCTGCCCCGGCCGCGTGAGGCGGCCAGGCGCGACGAGGCCCAGGGTCGGGGCGGAGCCAGGCCCGGGACCCTTGCCAAGGAGTTCCCGGGCGAGTCCGGGCGCGGTCTCCCCGACGAGGTCAGAGCATCTGGCCCTGTCGTGTGATGGCGGCCTCGGTGAAGTCCAGGAGCAGCTGCTCGTAGTCCTCGGCCTCACCGGGGCCCATCACGGAGGTGGTGCCCAGCAGGTCACCGTTGCGGTACATGACGGTGTACATGTGGTTCTCGCCCCCGTCGTCGTTGACCTGGATGGCGAAGGACCGCGACTCGTCGCCCACCGGGGGGACGTCGAGGTCGGTGACCCCGTACTCGGAGCTGCTGCCGTCCTCGTAGGTGGCGGTGTACTCGGCGCAGGTCTCCGGGGGCTTGACGGCCAGCGCCTCGGCGGCCGAGCCCTCGTCGAGCCGGACGAGGATGTGCGAGACGTTGCCCTTGTCCCACTCGTAGGCGGCCACCGAGGTGGGGGCGTCGCGCACGGCCTCCAGGTCGCCCCACCGGTTGGCGGCGTCCATGCACTCGGGCTTGTCCAGTTCGGTGGAGGCCCGGACCTCCTCCGAGTACTGCACTGTGACAAGCTCGGAGTAGGTTCCGGCCTCGCTGCTCTCGGGTAGCAGGGTGACGTCCCCGACGTTGATCGGCTGGGCGTCGTGCAGCTGGGCGGCGGCCTCGGCGTTGGGGTCCTCGCTCTGCCCCTCGTCCGTTCCTCCGCACGCGCTCAGGACGATCACCGAGGTCAGCGCGACTGCGGCGGGCAGGGACGCGCCCGCTGCGGAACGGGCAGAACGATGACGCAAACGCATGGTGGTATCTCCTCATTTGTGCGATATTTCCGCTTGGAGCGGTGACCGACCCGGACCTCTCATTGCTGAGAGTGTCGCGGGGTTAGCACAAAGTATTGAGGAAGGACAATGGTGTCGGAGTCGAAATCGCCATATCTGCGGGCGGTACTGGAGTCCATCCCCGCCTACAAGCCCGGCCGCAAGGTCGTCGGGCCGGACGGGCGCTCCATCAAGCTGTCGTCCAACGAGAGCCCCCTCGGGCCGCTCCCGTCCGTGCGTGAGGCCATCGCCAGGGCCTCCGCCGACCTCAACCGCTACCCGGACCCGGGCGCCGCCGAGCTCGTCGCCAGGCTCGCCGGGCACCTGGACGTCCCGGAGGAGCACGTCGCGCTCGGCGCCGGCTCCGTCGGCATGCTCCAGCAGCTCCTGGAGGCGGTCGGGGAACCGGGCGCCGAGGTCGTCTACGCCTGGCGCTCCTTCGAGGCCTACCCCCTGCTGGCCGAGCTGTCCGGCGTCACCTCGGTCCGGGTGCCCCTCAGGGACGAGACCCACGACCTCGAGGCACTCCTCGCCGCGATCACCGACGACACCCGCATGGTGCTGGTGTGCAACCCCAACAACCCGACCGGCACCGCCGTCCGGGAGCGGGAACTGGTCGACTTCCTCGACCGCGTCCCCGACCACGTGCTGGTCGTCCTCGACGAGGCCTACCGCGAGTACGTGCGCGACCCCGAGGTCCCCGACGGCGTGACCCTGTACCGGGACCGCCCCAACGTCGCGGTCCTGCGCACCTTCTCGAAGGCCTACGGCCTGGCCGCCGTCCGCCTCGGGTTCCTCGTCGGCCACCCACCGGTGACCGACGCCGTGCGCAAGACCCTCGTCCCCTTCGCGGTCAACCACCTCGCCCAGGCGGCCGGGATCGCCTCACTGGACGCGGAGGCCGAGCTCCTCGAGCGCGTGGAGACCACCGTGAAGGAGCGTGAGCGCGTCCGTGACGCCCTCGTGGCCTCGGGGTGGACCGTGCCCCCCACCGAGGCCAACTTCGTGTGGCTGCGGCTGGCTGAGGACACCCTCGACTTCGCCGCCGCCTGCGCGGAGGCGGGCGTCTCCGTGCGTCCGTTCGACGGAGAGGGGGCCCGGGTCACCCTCGGCACCCCCGAGGAGAACGACGTCTTCCTCTCCGTCGCGACCGCCTACGCCAAGCGGCGCTGACACACGGGCGCTGACACACGGGCGCTGACACACTCCCTGCGGCCACGGCCACAGGCGTGTGAACCCGCCGACGCCGACGGGGGCGGCCCCCACGCATGGGATCCGCCCCCGTTCGGGTGTACGTGCGAACTACTTGCCCGCCGCGTCCTTGTCCAGCTTCTCCACGATGAGGCGGTAGAGCTGGCGCGGGCGGCCGGGCTGAAGCGTGCGGTTGGGCGGCAGGGGCCAGGCCAGGCCCTCCTCCACCAGGGTGCGCAGCAGGCGCCGCGCGGTCCGGGAGGTGACCCCGAGCATGCGCCCGGCGTTCTCCGCGTCCACCACCAGCGGCCCGTCCTCCTCGGCGATCTTCTCCGAGAGCCGGACCAGGGTCTCGCGGCCCTTGGTACGCAGCGGCTCGGACGACTGCCGGGCCGGGGCGCGCTGCGCCGGGACCAGCGAACGGCCCTCGCGGTCCACCGCGAAGCTCTGCCGGGAGGCCTGTGCCCGGTTGAGCGCCGCGCGGGCGTGCGACTCCGCGTCCTGGGTGGTCCGGCCCATGCCGATGCCCACCTCGATCGCGATGCCCAGCTCCGCCTTGATGCGCTCCACGAACGGGGGCTGCCGGAACCCCTCGGTGGCGGTCACCAGCGAACCGCGCGTGGCGGTCACCATGAACGAGTGGTCGTCCAGTCGGTGCGCCGTCGCGTTGATCCGGTGGGCCTCCTGGAGCAGCAGCCGGTGCAGTGACAGCCGCAGCTCCTCACGCCAGTAGCGCGGGGTGGAACGCCGGGAGGAGTCGCGCAGCGTGGGCACGTCCACGACGACCACACCGAGCTGGGCCTCCTCCAGGCGGTGGTGCGCGCCCAGCAGACCGGCGGTCTGGAGCGCGCTGCGCACACCGGCGTTGGTGGGCCGCAGCCGGATCACCGGAACCCCTATGGCCTCCAGGCGCTCGGCGACGCCGCGCACACAGGTGATCGCCATCTTGGTGGCCTTGCGCCGCCACAGCCCCTCGTGGAAGGACGTCAGCTGGGCCGTGTTGGTCAGCTCCTCGTGCACGTGGATGCCGTCCACGGGCAGGTCGACCTCGGAGTAGGCCTCCACCACGTCGGCGCGGCTGAGCACGTCGAGGCTTGCTCTGGTCGGGTCGTAACGATCGTCCAGTGTCGCTCGGAGCAGGGCCTCATGCAGGCTCGCCCCGCCGAGCGGCACGAACGTCGCGGGCATGGTCAACACGCCCGCCTTCCGTGCGAACTCGTAGGGGACGGGACTGGCGAACAGGTAGGCGTCGATGGCCGACCCCAGCCTGACGACCTTGTCCGTCGCCTCTTGCTCGTCTCGGTAGGCGGCGGCGATGAGTCTGGCGTTCAGGGGTCCAGTGGACCCCGGACCCATGAGCATGACCCGTTCGACCACCTCATGAGGTCCTATGACGCCGATCGTCAAATCGCCAGTACGCTGCGCACTCACCTCGGGTTGCTCCCCGCTACCATTCCACGCTCTTCACTATGTGCGCCCACTGGTTTCCCGACCCGATCTCTGTCACGGCATGATTGCCGAGATCGTACCCATTGTGCGGGGCCAAAGAAGATCGTTTTCCATATCAACGCCGAAAGCCCGGGTGGGAGGAAGCCCCCCACCCCGGCTTGAACTGCGCCTACGGCTCCTACGAGACGGTGACGCGCTCCACGTCGCCGCCCAGCGCGGCGAGCCGCGTCGCGAACTGAGCGTGACCGCGGTCAACCAGATAACCAGGCGCCACGATTGTCTCACCTTCGGCGACCAGTCCGGCGAGAACCAGGGCCGCGCCGGTGCGCAGATCGTGGGCGATCACCTCGGCGCCGCGCAGGTTCGTGGAACCGTGCACGATGGCGCGGGTGCCCTCGACCTCGATCTTGGCGCCCATCTTGTTGAGCTCGTCGGCCAGGGCGAAGCGGCCGTCGTAGATGGCCTCGTGGATGTAGCTCTCGCCTTCGGCCAGGGTGGCCAGCGCCATCAGCGGCGACTGGAGGTCCGTGGCGAAGCCCGGGAACGGCGAGGTCACCGCGTTGATCGGGCGCAGCGGCACGGACGGGTCCCGCTGGACGTGCAGGACGGCGCCCTCCTGGGAGAAGCCGACGCCCATCTGCTCGAGTTTCCAACGGGCCACACCCAGGTGGTCCAGGTGGGCGCCCACGAGGCTGACCTCGCCACCGGTGGCGGCGACGGTCATCGCGAACACGCCGGCGTCGATGCGGTCGGCCATGATGCTGTGCTCGACGGCGGTGAGCTCCTTGACGCCCTCGACGGTGATCAGGCCGGTGCCGCCACCGCTGATCTTCGCGCCCATGGCGGTCAGGAAGTTGATGACGTCGATGACCTCGGGCTCAAGAGCCGCGTGCTCGATCACGGTGGTGCCAGGAGCCAGCACGGCCGCCATGAGGAGGTTCTCGGTACCGGTGTGGGACGGGGTGTCCAGGTACAGACGGCCGCCCCGGAGCTTGCTCGCCTCCACGTTGATGTGGTTGCGCTCCAGGTCCTCGGTGACCTCCGCGCCCAGGCGGGCGAAGCCGCGGTAGTGGAAGTCGAGGTTGCGGCTGCCGAGGTTGCAACCGCCGACGCCCTCGATGCGGGCGCGGCCGGTGCGGTGCATCAGGGCCGGCACGAAGAGCACGGAGCCGCGGAAGCGGGCCGCGATATCGGCGGGCAGGACGGCACGCTCGGGGTCGTTGAGGCCGCACGCGTCAATGACGACGGTGCGCTCGGACTCGTGGAACTCCACCTTGGCACCCACGTGCTCGGCGAGCTCGATCGCGCGGTAGACGTCCTCGATGACGGGGACGTTCCGCAGCACGGTACGTCCCTTGGACGCCAGCAGGGCGGCCCCGATCATCGGCAGGACGGCGTTCTTCGCGCCTTGGATGAACGCCGTTCCGCTGAGGGGGCGTCCGCCGCGGACGCGGTAACGAACCTCCTGGCCCATGCTCATGTGCTCCTTCGTGAGGCAGATGTGAAAAAGGGTCACCCTCGTCGGGTCTCGCCTGTATGCGTTTGAGACGCGGGTTCGCCCTGAAACGTTGCGACCGTCTGTGTGTGACCTGCACGGCCGGTGAGCCGGTCGGTTCGCGATGACTCTATAGCAAGCGGATCACGTCAAACGGCCCAGAACGTGGTATACCCGCTGATCGCGGTTGAAGTCCCGCCAAACGGCCAAAGAGGCATTACGCCGGAGGGAGAGACCATGGGTCGTACGCATGGCTGTCCGTTACTTCGGTGTTGCATACGACCTCACCACCATACGCGCTCCCACAGCCGAAACGTCGTCCCCGTGCGCGGAATCACGCGGTGCGCGTCGGTCAGAGAGCGGGTTTGGTGCCGGTCAAACGCTCATGGATCTCCGCGTAGCGGGACAGAGTGCGCTCCACCACGTTCTCGGGAAGCTCCGGGGGCGGCGTGTCCGACGCGCGGTCCCAGCCCGAGGCGGGCGAGGTCAGCCAGTCGCGCAGGATCTGCTTGTCGAAGGACGGCTGGGAGTGCCCCGGGTTCCATTCGTCGGCGGGCCAGTACCGGGACGAGTCCGGGGTGAACACCTCGTCCGCGAGGACGAGGTCGCCGGACGCGGAACGGCCGAACTCGAACTTGGTGTCGGCGAGGATCACGCCGCGCTCCCGTGCGACGTCCCGGCCGCGCCCGTACACGCGCAGGGTGAGGTCGCGCAGCTCCGTGGCGAGCTTCTCCCCGTGCCGCGCCGCCACGACCTCGAACGACACGTTCTCGTCGTGGTCGCCCACCTCCGCCTTGGTGGCCGGGGTGAACACCGGCTCGGGCAGCTCGGAGCCGTCGACCAGGCCCTCGGGGAGGGGGACGCCGCACACCGTGCGGTCCACCCGGTACTCGGCCAGTCCGGACCCGGCCAGGTAGCCGCGCGCCACGCACTCCACCGGCACCATGTCCAGCCGCTCACAGACGAGCGTGCGCCCGGCCCAGTCGGCGGGTGCGCCCTCGGGCGGGGTGTCGGAGACGACGTGGTTGGCCACGAGGTCGCCGAGGCGCTCGAACCACCACAGGGACAGCTGGGTGAGCAGACGGCCCTTGCCGGGGATCTCCGTGGGCAGCACCCAGTCGAAGGCCGACACCCGGTCGCTGGCCACCATCACCAGCGCGCCGGAGTCCGTCGAGTACAGGTCGCGCACCTTGCCGGTGTGCAGGTGGGTGAGCCCCGGAACCTCGACGGGCTCGGGAACGGTGACGAAGCCACTCATGACGCTTCTCTCTGGGTCTTGGGCGTGTTCTCTGGATCATTCCGCGCTCGCGACCACCAGGCGGCCTCTCGCCGCGCGGATGGAGCCCGGACAGCCAACCCCGGGCGGGCCCCGGTGTGCGACTGCGGAGCTCGCACAGCGGTGCACAGGAGGGGCGGTCTCGCTCCACGGCCTGCGGGAGGTCGCCCGGCCCCCGCCGCGCGAGACCGCGGAGCTTGCCCGGCAGCGCACAGTAGGGGAGAGACGGCCGCTCGCGTCGATGGCGGCTCCGCTGCCACCGGCGCAAGCATCCCAGCCACGCCCTCGCCGTCTGTGCGACGTGGGGCCCACCGGGCGGTGCCGGGCCCCGGGAGCCGTCGGTGCCCGCGCGGGGCGGACACCTCCAGTATCGCGTTCCCGCCGCTCCACCTGGTCGGGCGGCCCCCGGTCAACACGCGGGACGGGACACGCGCGGGGCCCACGGCCGCATGGCCGCGGGCCCCGTGGGAACTCCGTGGTGTGTCGCCCAGGAGGGGCTGGCGCGGAGTCAGACCTCGGCGGCGGCGCGCTCGGCGATGTCGGAACGGTAGAACGAACCGCGCAGCTCGATCCTGCTCGCCGCCTCGTAGGCGCGCTCACGGGCCTGGCGCAGGTCCGCGCCGGTGCCGACCACGTTCAGCACGCGGCCGCCGTTGGCCTTGACGTCGCGCACCCCGTCCCAGGCGGTGCCCGCGTGCAGCACGTAGGCCCCCTCCAGGGCGTTCGCGGCCTCCAGGCCGCCGATCAGGTCACCCTTGACCGGGTCGCCCGGGTAGTTCTCCGCGGCGACCACGACGGTCACCGCCGCGCCCGACTTCCACTGGAGCGAACCGATCGCACCCAGGCCGCCGGTGTCGGTGGCCTGGAGGACCGCCCCGATCGGGGTGGCCAGCCGGTCCAGCACGACCTGCGTCTCCGGGTCGCCGAAGCGCGCGTTGAACTCCACCACGCGCGGACCCTTCGAGGTCAGCGCCAGACCCACGTAGAGCAGACCCTGGTAGCGGTGGCCACGGCGGTTCATCTCGGACACGGTCGGCCGCACGACCGACTCCATGACCTCGTCCACCAGCCCGGCCGGGGCCCACGGCACCGGGGCGTACGCGCCCATGCCGCCCGTGTTGGGCCCCTGGTCGCCGTCGTAGGCGCGCTTGAAGTCCTGGGCGGGCAGCAGCGGCAGCGCGTGGGCGCCGTCGGTGAGCACGAACAGGGAGACCTCGGGGCCGTCGAGGTACTCCTCGATGACCACGCGGCCGCACTCGCGGGCGTGCCGCTCGGCGAGGGCGCGGTCCTCGGTCACCACCACGCCCTTGCCCGCGGCCAGACCGTCGTTCTTCACCACGTACGGGGCGCCGAACTCGTCGAGGGCCTCGGAGACCTGGCTGGCGCTCCGGCACACCCGTGCCTTCGCGGTGGGTACTCCGGCGGCCTCCATGACCTCCTTGGCGAAGGCCTTGGACCCCTCCAGCCGCGCGGCCTCCTTGTCGGGACCGAACACCGGGATGCCCCGGTCGCGAAGGGCGTCGGCCACCCCGGCCACCAGCGGCGCCTCCGGGCCGATCACGACCAGCTCGGCGCGGATGCGCGCGGCCAGCTCGGTCACCGCCAGCCCGTCCGTCACGTTGATGACGTGGTTCTCGGAGAGGTCGGAGATGCCCGGGTTGCCGGGGGCGCTGTGGATGCTGGTGACGCCCGGATCAAGGGACAGAGCTCGGACGAGTGCGTGCTCGCGGCCTCCGCCGCCGAGAACGAGCGCTTTCACTACAGGGGGCCTCTTCTTCTACTGGAGGAAGGTGGAGTGTCGCCGGGTCAGACCAGGGAACGCAGCTGGAGGGTTTCCTCGCGGCCCGGACCGACGCCGATGGCGGAGATCGGGGCACCGGCCATCTCCTCAAGGGTACGCACGTAAGCCTGCGCGTTCTTGGGGAGTTCCTCGAATTTCCGGGCGCCGGTGATGTCCTCGGACCAACCCTCGAAGTACTCGTAGATCGGCGTCGCGTGGTGGAAGTCGGTCTGCGTCATCGGGATCTCGTCGTGGCGCACGCCGTCGACGTCGTAGGCGACGCACACGGGGATGCGCTCCAGACCGGTGAGCACGTCGAGCTTGGTCAGGAAGAAGTCGGTGATGCCGTTGATCCGGGTGGCGTAACGGGCGATCGGGGCGTCGAACCAGCCGCAGCGGCGGTCGCGGCCGGTGGTCACGCCGTACTCGCCGCCCTGGGTGCGCAGCCAGGCGCCCTGCTCGTCGAGGAGCTCGGTCGGGAAGGGGCCGGAGCCGACACGCGTGGTGTAGGCCTTGAGGATGCCGACGACCTTGGTGATGCGGTTGGGGCCGATGCCCGCGCCCGCCGCGGCGCCGCCGGAGGTGGGGGAGGACGACGTCACGAACGGGTAGGTGCCGTGGTCGATGTCCAGGAGGGTGCCCTGCGAGCCCTCCAGGTAGACCGTCTTGCCCTCGTCCAGCGCCTTGTTGAGGATCAGCGAGGTGTCCGCGACGTGCGGGCGCAGCTTCTCGGCGTAGCCCAGGTACTCCTCGATGATCGGCTCGGCCTCCAGGGCCCGCCGGTTGTACACCTTGGTGAGGATCTGGTTCTTGTCGTGGAGGGCGAGCTCGATCTTCTTGCGCAGGATCTTGGGGTCGAACATGTCCTGCACGCGCACGCCCTGGCGGGTGACCTTGTCCGCGTAGGTCGGGCCGATGCCGCGACCGGTGGTGCCGATCTTGCCCTTGCCGAGGAAGCGCTCGCTGACCTTGTCGAGGGCCCGGTGGTAGGGCATGATCAGGTGCGCGTTGGCCGAGATGACCAGGCGGGAGGTGTCCACGCCCCGCTCCTGGAGGCCGCGCAGCTCCTCGAACAGCACGCCCGGGTCGATGACGACGCCGTTGGCGATGACCGGGACGACGTTCGGGGACAGGATGCCGGACGGCAGCAGGTGGAGGGCGTATTTCTGGTCGCCGATGACCACCGTGTGCCCGGCGTTGTTGCCGCCCTGGTAACGGACCACGTAGTCCACGCGGTCACCGACCAGGTCGGTCGCCTTGCCCTTGCCCTCGTCGCCCCACTGGGCACCCACGAGCGTGATCGCCGGCATTGGTCTCTACCTCTTCGCTCGACACCTGACCGGGGCTTTTCCGACCCCGAACATGGAAGAACCCCTGGCGCAAGGCAGCGACAGGGGCCGTTGCGTATTGAGCGTACACGACCTGCGCATCCGGGTTAAGTGGGGCTTTGCGGCACTCGGGTAGCCGTGTCCGGGCGCCGCCTTCCGGAACCGCTGACGGCGGGGTGGGGCGTGGGGACCGGGCCCCGTTCCCGTCGGGCGCGTGCGAGTTCCCACACTGTCAGGGGCGGTGCGGACTCCCTCAGCCCCGGTCCCGGGTACGCCGACGGGCCCGGCCGGAGCGAGGGGGCACTGGCCGGGCCCGTCACAGGGTGCGCCGGGCTCAGCCGTTCAGGACCCGGTCCGCCTCCGCGCTCGACTCGCGCAGGAAGGTGGCGCAGCGCTCCGCCTCCTCGGTGTCACCGATCTGCGCCGAGGCCTGGCTCAGGGCGTGCAGGGCGCGCAGGAAGCCCTGGTTGGGCTCGTGGTCCCACGGAACCGGGCCGTGGCCCTTCCAGCCCGAGCGGCGCAGCTGGTCCAGCCCGCGGTGGTACCCGGTCCGGGCGTACGCGTAGGCGGTCACCGGCTGGCCGTCGGCCAGGGCCAGCTCGGCCAAGCGGGCCCACGCGGCGGAGTAGCTCGGGAACCGGCCGGCCACCGGTGTGGGGTCGTCGGAGTAGGCCAGGGCCTCGCGCGCCTCGGGGTTGTCGGCCAGGCGGGTCTCGGGCGGCTCGTTCAGCAGGTTCTGGTGCAGGTTCATGTCCCCATCCTGCCACCGGGCCACAACGGTTCCGGGGAGACCGGGTGTATCCGCGGTCACGGTGGTCTCCGGGAGGTTCAGGGCTTCCGGGGCGGGTTCGGCCCGCCGCCACCCCGTGCCTTCGGGTACGGGCGGCGGAGCCGTGCGCCACCGCGTGCGTGCCCACGCCCGTGACCGCCGGTCCGCCGCCGACGCGGGGGCCGTCGCGCCGCCCAGCAGGTCCGGGGCGGACCACCCGTCCCGTTCCACGTCCGCGTACGCGCTCACCCGGTTCAGTCCGGCGCCGTGGCGCACAACGAACCCGGACACCGCCCGGCGCGTGCCGGAGGTGACCGGTGCCCCGGTGAGGAGCCCGGAAAGGACGACGGTGCCCGCCGGCCGAGGCCGACGGGCACCGCACGGAGGCCGGGGAGCCTACTTCATCTTGTTCCCGGCGGACTTCAGGTGCTGGGCACCCTCGACCACGCGGGCGGCCATGCCGGCCTCGGCGACCTTGCCGTAGGCGCGGGGGTCGTAGGCCTTCTTGTCGCCGATCTCGCCGTCGACCTTCAGCACGCCGTCGTAGTTCTTCAGGATGTGGTCGACGACCGGACGCGTGTAGGCGTACTGGGTGTCGGTGTCGATGTTCATCTTCACGACGCCGTAGTCGATCGCCTCGTGGATCTCCTCCATGGTGGAGCCGGAGCCGCCGTGGAACACGAAGTCGAACGCCCGGGCCTTGCCGTGCTTGGCGGCGACGGCCTCCTGGGCGGCCTTCAGGACCTCGGGACGCAGCTTCACGAAGCCAGGCTTGTACGAGCCGTGCACGTTGCCGAAGGTCAGGGCGGTCAGGTAGTAGCCCTTCTCGCCCAGGCCCAGCACCTCGGCGGTACGCAGGGCGTCCTCCGGGGTGGTGTACAGCTTCTCGTTGATCTCGCCGACGATGCCGTCCTCCTCACCGCCGACGACACCGACCTCGATCTCCAGGATGGTGCGGGCGGCCTTCGAGGCGGCGAGCAGCTCGTCCGCGATCTGGAGGTTCTCCTCCAGCTCGACCGCGGAGCCGTCCCACATGTGGGACTGGAACAGCGGCTCCTGGCCCTTGGCCACGCGCTCCTTGGAGATCTCCAGCAGCGGACGCACGAAGCCGTCGAGCTTGTTCTTCGGGCAGTGGTCGGTGTGCAGGGCGATGTTCACCGGGTACTTGGCGGCGACCACGCGAGCGAACTCGGCGAAGGCGACCGAGCCGGTGACCATGTCCTTGACCGAAGCACCGGAGAGGAACTCCGCGCCACCGGTGGAAATCTGGACGATGCCGTCGCTTTCGGCCTCGGCGAAGCCGCGCAGGGCGGCGTGCAGCGTCTGGCTGGAGGTCACGTTGATCGCCGGGTAGGCGAAGCCCTCGGACTTCGCGCGGCTCAGCATCTCGGTGTAGACCTCGGGACTGGCGATGGGCATGGCTTGACTCTCCCTGGTTCGGCCTGGAGCGAGCGGCCGCCGACGCGAAACCCTCGCGTAACGGCGGCACCCCACGTGCGTTTCCCCGGCGGAGGATTCCGGGCCGTCGGGGGTCGGCCCGTGGGCCTCGCGCCCGGAAGCGTCCGCCAGGTGTCGTCCAAGTATCCCGAATACCCGGAGCCGTTGGAAAGGTCTAGACCAAAATGCTCGGGATCGGCGACGTACCAGCACCTTACGGTGACGATAAGGGAGGGTCCGGTGAGGGGTCCCGGAAGAGGCGGTGGATTCCCGGCCGATTTTTTCACGCCCGGCTCCGAAACCGTGTGCTCCAGGTGGCCGCTGTCGCTTTTTGTCGTGATACGCGCTACATTCGTCGCCGTGGGAAGGCATAGGAATGATCCGCGCGGCGTTGGCCAGGTGATGGCCATCGTCGGGGCCGTCGTGCTCTTGGTCGCCATGGTGGCCCTCGGCGGGTACTTCCTGTACCAGTCCCTCCCGAGCAACGCCTCCAGCGTCAGCGTCAACGCGTCCGAGGCCGCGGCCGAGAGTGTGGACCCCGACGACATGGGTGTCCTCCACATCCGCGTGGTGGGCCAGTCCAGCGACGTGTTCGTCCGCGTCCCCGGCGGGGACGTGCTCCTGGACCAGGAACTCGCCCAGGGCAGCTCCGTGACCTACCCGGACAACGACCAGGGCCTCGAAGTCTCCATCGGTGACCCGACCGCCGTCGAGGTGCACGTCAACGGTGTCCAGCGCGACGTCTCCGACCGCGCCCCGGGACACAGCTTCACCCTCAAGCCGTAGACCCGGCCCGTGGTGGGACGCGAACACGCCCCACCGCACGGACCCGGCGGTCACACGTCCAGGTCGGAGACCTCGAAGACGGGCCGGTACTCCAGGCCCTCCTCCTCCAGCCGCCCGCGCGCGCCGCGGTCGACGATCAGCGCGACCGCCACGACCTCGGCACCCGCCTCACGCAGCGCCTCCACCGCGGTCATCACCGAACCGCCGGTGGTGGAGGTGTCCTCCAGCGCGAGGACACGGCGGCCCTTCACGTCCGGGCCCTCGATCCGCCGCTGGAGCCCGTGCGCCTTGCCCGCCTTGCGCACCACGAAGGCGTCCAGCTTGCGGCCGCGCGCGTGCGCGGCGTGCAGCATCGCGGCGGCCACCGGGTCGGCGCCCAGGGTCAGACCGCCCACCGCGTCGAACTCCAGGTCCTCCACGGTGTCCAGCAGGACCGAACCGACCAGCGGCGCGGCCTCCCCGTCCAGGGTGATCCGGCGCAGGTCGACGTAGTAGTCGGCCTCCTTGCCGGAGGACAGGGTCACCTTCCCGCGCACGACCGCCTTATCGTTGATCTGACGCAGGAGTTCATCACGTTCGCTCATGACCAGTGAGCCTAGAACACCGGGTGGGGCCGCGCGGACCAGGGCGGCTCCGCCCTAGTTGGGACGACCATGCAGGAGCACACCGGAGCGGTCCGGGTGGAGACCACCGCGGACAGTCGCGAGGGAGCCGAGGAGGTGGCCCGGTCCGTCGTCCGGCACCGGCTGGCGGCCTGCGCCCAGGTGGGCGGGCCGATCTCCAGCTTCTACCGCTGGGAGGGCGGGGTCCAGGCCGACCAGGAGTGGACGGTGGTGATCAAGACCCAGGCGGACCGCTTGGACGACCTCGTCGCGCACCTGGTGCAGACGCACCCCTACGACGTCCCCGAGGTCATCGCCACTCCCGTGACCGGTGGAAACCCGTCCTACCTGGCCTGGGTCAGGGACGAGACCCGGGCGGGCGACCCCGAGTGATCACCGTCCTGCTTCCCCCCACCCTCGGTGCTGCCTTCTCCCTCCCCGACGCCGCCGACCTCGTCCCCTCCCCGGTCTTCCCGGAGATCCCGGACGACGGCACCGCCCCCCACGCCGCCCGCTACGTGGCCCGGGCGAGCCTGGAGATCGGCCGACTGGTCGGCGACCGCACCCCCGTCGTGCTGGTCGCGGAGGGGGACGGCGGCCCCCTCCTCGGTGCCGTCGGGGCGGCCCAGCGCTCCGCGCACCGCCCGGTCCTCGGCTACGTGCTGGTGAACGCCCCCCTGCCGCAGCCGGGCAGCCCGACCCGCGCCGACCTCGCCCGGAACCAGCTCCTCACCGAAGTGCCGGCTCGGGAGGGCGAACCCGCCGCCTACCGCACCGAGCGCCTGCCCACCGTCCCGGACTGGCCGGACGCGCCGTGCGGGTACCTGCTCACCGACCCCGCCTACGCGCACCCGGCGCACCTGGCCGGGATGCGCGGCTGGACGGTCCGCGAGGCCACCGGGGGCCGGTCCGCCGCCGGTGAGCTGGCCGAGCTCGTCGGGGACCTGGTTCGCTGAAACCAGGGTGACAACCCGGAGCGGCGTCCGCAGAATCGGGACATGATCGCAGACCACTTCCCCCCGGCGGGGCTCCGGTTGAACACACCGCGCCTCCAGCTGAGGATGCCCTCCGACCAGGACCTCTCCCAGCTTGCGGAGGCCGCCGTGGCGGGTGTCCATGACCCGGAGCGGATGCCGTTCCTCACCCCGTGGACGGACCGGACTCCCGCCCGCCTGGCGCTCGGGGTCATCCAGCACAACTGGGCCGCCATGGCGGCGTGGACCCCGGAGCAGTGGACGTTCAACGCGGTCGTGGTGCACGAGGACACCGTGATCGGGGTCCAGGACCTGACAGCGAAGGACTTCGGCGTGGCTCGCCAGGTGAGCACGGGTTCGTGGCTCACCCAGCGGTACCAGGGCAGGGGGCTCGGCACGGAGATGCGCGCCGCCGTGCTCCACCTGGCCTTCGCGGAGCTGGGCGCGGAGGCCGCGGTCTCCGAGGCCTTCGAGACCTCGACCGCCTCACGGGGGGTGACCCGCAGGCTCGGTTACCGACCCGACGGGACCAACCTGCTCGCCGTCCGGGGCGAGCAGGTTCGGGAGACCAGGTTCCGGCTCACCCGGGAGGACTGGGAGCGGCACCGCACGGTCCCGGTCGACGTCGCGGGACTGGAACCGTGCCTGCCGTACTTCGGTCTGGGCGAACTGCCCGACTGAGTCACCGGCCGCGCGCCACCCACACCACGCCGCCGAGGCTGCCGAGCAGCATGCCCGCACCGGTGACGACGCCGCTGACCAGCGGCACCCAGTCCGGGTGACCGGTCAGGGCCATGCCCAGGCCGACCGCTCCCAAAGCAGTGGTGTACCCGGCCACGACGAGGATCTCCCGCTGTCTCCAGTGCCAGGCCAGCGGGAGGAAGTGCAGGCCGACGATCAGGGCCACCCAGGCCACACCGGCCTGGTCCGGTACCCCGTCGAGCCGGCTGATGGTCATCGCGCCGCCGATGATCAGCGCCACCTCGATCATGGTCACCACACCGAAGAAGGCCCCGAACCGCGGCCGAGAGGAGGGGTCGCCCTCACTCGGGGAGGCCTTTCGCAGGGCGAGCACGGCCATGACGACGATCGCGACGGCCACTCCCACGGCAAGGACGCGCACGGTGAGGGCGATCGGCGCGGGGAGCGGCGGACCGCTGTTGACCAGCACGAACACCAGACCGAAGAAGGCGCCGACGAAAAACCCGGAAAACCGTGAGAGCATTCACGGAAAATACCAGGGCTTTTGCGTTCTATGGATACCACCGGTCGCATATGACACCTGGTGACCACTGCGTCGCTTCACGTCTTTCCCGCGCCACGTTTCGTGAGCGCTCCGACCGCCGGAGTCACAACGAAATGCCCTTCCCTTTCTCGGGAGCGACCGTTTCGCTGACTCAGTTCCGCGGGCGGCCGATGTTCCCCGGGGATCGCCCGTGTGGGTTCGCCGTGGCGGCCGAGCTGGCTGACCAGCACGTCCAGCAGAGTGGGGCCGTTGGTCCCGGACGGCATGGAGGAGCCCTCTTCGGGCGCGGCCACGTCGTCGTCCTCGGGCGGAGGGGTGCAGGCGGAGTACAGGCGGAGGGGCCCTGTCCTCGTCCTCGTCATCCTCGACCACCGGGCCCCGGTAGGCGCCGGACACGTATCCGGCCTTGAACCGCGGGTAGACGGTGGTGTCCACCTTCAGGTACCCGAACCCGGGCAGCGGGGGCAGGTGGAAGGCGTCCGGCGTGGTGAGGCCGGTCCCCACCTCGTTGGTGGGCAGGTTGCTCTTCCGGGTCAGCTTCGGACTGATCGGCGGCGGGAGAGACCGCTGACATGACGGAGGGCGCGCCCACCTCCCCTGTGTGAGCGCGCCCCCGGGCGCCGACTGGCGGCGCCTTTTCCCGTTCGACAGCCTCGCGGGCCGCCCTCTCGTGGGGGCCAGATGACCCTGGCGCGTCGAACGGTGCCGACCGCCCCGCGAACGCCCCCTCAGACGTGCGCGGCGGTCGGCGGCCGCTTCGGACCCGGCCCTCTCCCCTCTGGAAGGGCGTGCGGACCGAAGCGGCGTCGGAGGGTCATTCGTCGCGGACGGGCCCGCCCAGACCGTCGATCAGGGCGGCCGCCTCGCGGTGGGTCGCGGGCAACGGCACCGACCACACGGCCGCGCCGTGCTCCCAGCCGATCCCCGAGCGCAGCTCGTCGATCTCGGTCCCGAGCACGGGCACCTCCCGGGCCACCACCGCGATCCTGGCCCGGCTGACCAGGCACACTGACTCGCCTCGGGTGAAGAAGCGGTTCAGCTCGTGCCCGAGCACGATCAGCCGAGCCGCGCGCCGCCACGGGTCGAGGGTGGGGTCCAGCGCCAGCACCACGAGTCGGTGATCGAACGCGGCCGGGACCGTCTCCTCCACGCTCCGGTACAGCTCGCGGATGCGCGTGCGCAGGTACGCCTCGTTGGCCAGGCCGGTGAGCGGGTCCTGGCAGGTGTCGCGGCCCCGGCCCCCCTCGACCCAGCCGTCGGCCAACGCGCGGACCAGGTCGAGCGGGAGGCGGTCCCAGCCCACGACCTCGCGGAAGGCGTCGAGGTCGGCCAGCGCCCGACCGATCCCCACCCCCGAACGGGCCCGGGCCTCCCCGAGCCGCGAGCAGGGTTCGGTGAGGTCGCTTCCGGTGGTGTGCGCCTCACAGACGGCGTCCACGGAGGGCGTCCACCAGTCCTCGGCCGGGTTCCATCCCCGCTCACCGCTCCGGCGCCCCCACGGCGCCCGCAGCTCCCGGGCACGGTGAACCACACGGCCCCGCGTTCCGGTTCCCACTTCGGTCTCGCCCACGGCATCGCTCCCGGTCGTTGTTTGGCCAGGTGAACGAAGGTGGGCCCGCGCCCCCGCGGCGGGTCCCCCTCGTTCGCCCTCACCCCAATCACGGAGATCGGTAGCGGCTATGACGCGGATACGAGATATTTTTTCCGAGCACGTGATTCTCCGACGCCGAACCCCTGCTTCCCGTACCGCGGATCCGGCTCGCGGCGGGGGGACAAGGGACAACGAGGGAAAGGGCGCTGGGTGACCGACGCGGACGGAGAGCACACCGAGACACTCATCGGTGACGCGGAGATCATCGATCGGGTGAAGTCCGGTGACAACGCCGCCTACGGCACTCTCTACGAACGCCACGCTGGGGCCGCCCGGGGCCTCGCCCGCCAGCTTCTGCGTGGTGAGGCCGAGGTCGAGGACGCGGTCGCCGAGGCGTTCACCAAGGTGCTCAGCGTCATCCAGCGCGGCGGCGGACCCAGCGACGCCTTCCGCCCCTACCTGCTCACGGCGGTCCGCAACGCCGCCTACGACCGGGGCCGAGGGGACAGACGCCAGGTCGTCACCGACGACATGGAGAGCTACGACTCCGGTGAACCCTTCGTGGACCCCGCACTGGAGGGCCTCGAACGCTCGCTGATCGCCCGGGCCTTCCTCTCGCTGCCCGAACGCTGGCAGTCCGTGCTGTGGCACACGGAGATCGAGGGGGTCAAGCCCGCCGAGGCGGCCACCATCCTCGGGATGAACGCCAACGGTGTGGCCGCCCTCGCCTACCGGGCGCGCGAGGGCCTGCGCCAGGCCTACCTCCAGATGCACCTGGCGGGCGGGGGAGCGGCCGAGGCGTGCCGCCCCACCCTGGCGCTGCTCGGCGCCTACGTGCGAGGCGGGTTGTCCAAGCGCGACACCACCAAGGTCGACCGCCACATGGACGACTGCGGGGACTGCCGCGAGGTGTACGCGGAACTCATGGACGTCAACGTCGGCCTGCGCGGGATCGTGCTTCCGCTGGTCGTCGGCTTCGGTGCCACGGGGTACCTCGCCGCGACCCCGGGCGGTGTCGCGGCCGGAGCCTGGTGGAACCGGATGTCCCGGCGTCAGCAGCAGGTCTCGGCGGGGGGCGCCGCCGCGG
>NZ_ANAE01000121.1 GCF_000341265.1 Nocardiopsis prasina DSM 43845
CGGTGGCGCTGGCCCTGGTGGGAGGCGAGGGGGCGCCGCCCACCGATCCCCCTCCGGTGGCCGCTCCCCAGGAGGACCCCCCGGCGGTCGGGGCGCCCGAGACCCCCGACGATCCTCCCGCCCAGGACCCGGCTGCCCCCGAGGCCCCCGAGGACCCGGCCGCGCCGGAACCCGAACCGGCACCGCTTCCCGTGCCCTCGGTGCCCGCCGACGTCCCGGCCGCGCCGGCACCGTCCCCCGGGACTCCGCCGCCCCCGGAGGCCCCGGAGGACGCCCCGGCCGCGCCGGAACCCGAGGAACCGGAGGAGCCCGGTCCGGAGTTCGCGGCGGGCATCGACCCGGTCGGCGCCCTGGTGCCGGGCAGCGACGGGATCATGGTCCTGGACGTGCTCAACGTGGGCGCGGCCACCGCCGGCGACGTGGTCGCCGCCATCACCCTGCCGCCCGGGGTGGAGATGATCTCCTCCGGTGGCGCCGGGAACGCCGTCCCCATGGCCGCCGGGAACGGGGACTGGGGTTGCTCGACGGGCAGTGGCGGCGGCGAGTGCGTGCGCACCGGAATGGGGGAGGGGGAGAACAGCACCCAGTTCCTCGACGTCCGGGTGGCCGCAGACGCCGACGTGGACGTCCCCGCCAGCGTGGTGATCTCCTCGGGTGAGGTCAGATTCGAGGCGGTCGGCGAACGAGGGGTGACCCCGGACGGGATCGCCGCCCGCTACGCCACCGCCGGGCAGGTACGCACCGAAGCCGTCGGGAACGCCCTCCTGACCTGCACCGAGCCCGACCCCCCGAAGGGTGGATGGCCCTGGCCGTGGTGGGGTTGGCCGGGAGGCGGCTCATTGGAGCTTCCGGACGAGGGCGCTGTGGACCCGCCGGAGGAAGGCGTGGCCACCCCTCCCGCTGAAGCGGACCTGCGCCGCGCGCCCGCCGACGTCACCCCCGTCTCTCCCGAACTCGGCGGGGGGATCGGTGACCTCCTGGGTGAGGGCGGGGACCCGAGCGGCGCACCGGAGGAGTCCGACGACGACACGGACGGCGGAACCGACGGAAGGGACGAGCCTGAGGACGGGGCCGGTGACGACGCGACGGAGGAGGCCCCCGAGTCCCCGGAACCCGTCGAACCCCCTGAGGACGGGTACGCCGAAGAGGAAGAGGAAGAGGAAGAGGAGGAGGCCCCGGGGGTCTGCGCCGACGCCCGCCAACGGATCGGCGACCGGCTCGACAACGACAACTGGGTGATGGCCCCGCTCGACCGCGACGAGGACCCCACCACCACCTCCTCCAGCTCCGCCACCTGGGAGCTCCCCGAGGGCGGATCGGTGCGCTGGGCCGGACTGTACTTCTCGGCCGCGGGGGAGCCGAGCGCCCCCACCGCGCGGGTCAAGGGTCCCGGAATGGTCTCCTACACCACCGTCACCGCGACCGACACCCGTGCGGCCGACCTGCCGGGCTACCGCGCCTACCAGGCCTTCGCCGACGTCACCGGACTGGTGCGGTCGGCCGGGGGCGGCGAGTGGTGGGTCGGCGACATCCCCGCACGCGAGGGCAGGGGCGTCCACGCCGGGTGGAGTCTGGTGGTGGTCGTGGAGGACCCGTCGGTGGAGGGCTACCACCAGGCGATGGTGCTGGACGAGACCAGCGCGGTCTTCCAGGACGAGGTGGGGGCGCGCTTCCCGGTGTCCGGTCTGCTGCCGGAGTCGGTCCCGGCCCGGTTCGACGTGGTGGCCTGGGAGGGCGACGCCGACCTCGCCGGTGACCGGGTGATCGTGGGCGGGATCCCGGCCGCGCCGATCAGCGGACACGGGAGCGCCGACAACGCCTTCGTGAGTTCCTCGCGCGGGGCGGTGGGCGATCCGATGACGTTCGGGACCGACGTGGTCCGATTCGACGCGGTACTCGGGCGCGAAACGGATATCCGAATCCCGTCGGGTCAGGACGCCGTGTTGGTGGGGGTCGTCGCCCTCACCGCGCCGATGCGTACCTGAGGTCGGTGGCCGGGATGCCCCTTCCGTGGCCCTTCCGGGCCTGGTGGGGCATCCGGAGGACCGGGCGCGACCGCGAAGGGCCTCCTGTGCGTAGCAAGTTAGTAACTCTAAGTATTCGTCGATGGCACGCAAAACGAGACAGACTTGGCTAGGCTGTGCCCCGGTCATGGATATGGCCCCAGAGATCGACAGGGAAGGGGGCGGTGTCACGTGGACCGCTGCGCGTTGTTCGTCGACGCGGGATACCTTCTCGCCGACGGTGCGATGGCCGTGCACGGAACCCGTAACCGGGACTCCGTCGCCTGGGACTACTCCGGTCTCGTCCAGTTCCTCAACGAGGTGGCACGGGACCGGACGGGGCTGCCGCTCCTGCGCTGCTACTGGTACGAGGCGGTCGCCGACGACCGGCGGGCCCAGGAACAGGACAGCATCGCCGACATCCCCGGGATCAAGTTCCGGGCCGCCCGGATACGGCCGGGACGTCGTGAAGGCGTGGAGAGCTACGTCCAACGGGACCTCACCACCCTGGCCCGTACCGGTGTCCTGTCCGACGCTGTCCTGGTCAGCGGTGACGAGGACATGGCGCCCGTGGTCGCCGACGTCCAGGACATGGGTGTGCGCGTCACCGTCGTGCACATCTCGGTGGAGGGCAACTGGACCATCTCCCGTGCCCTGCGCCGGGAGAGCGACGACCTCATCGAGATCGGCGCCGGACACCTGCGCCCCCACGTGAACCTCCTGTCCGG
>NZ_ANAE01000122.1 GCF_000341265.1 Nocardiopsis prasina DSM 43845
CACCCCCTTCGCCAACGGCCGCAGCCGGTCCGCCCCCGAGGCGCCGCGCCAGCCCGAGACCCCCCAGCCGCGACAGCCCGCGGCCCCTCCGACCAGCTCCAACCGGGGCGAGACGGTCAACACCTCCACCGGCGGACTCGAGGCGATGTTCGCGGGCACCGGCGGACAGCCCGTGCCCCAGGGCAGCGCCATGGAGCAGCTGCGTGCGATGCGCCGCTCGATAGCGCAGCAGCGCGGCGTCGACCACCTGGCCGGGCCCGGCGCGGAGAGCGCCTCCTCCGGTGGCATCGACGCGAACGGCTTCCCCTCTGGGGGGCAGGCCCCGCCCGGGGTGAACGGCAACGGTTCCTACCCCGGTGCCTCCGGCGCGCACCCCGCCCCCAACGTCCACGCGGCGCAGAACGGGCACGGACCCAACGGTCAGGGCGGCTACCCGCCCTCCGGGACCGGCGGACACCCGTCCATGCGCGGGGTGGAGCAGGGCGGTTACGGCCTCCAGGGCAGACCGGGACAGGGGCAGCAGCCGGGGCAGCAGATGCCCGGCGCCCAGCCCGGGTTCACCAACGGGACCGGGCCGCAGCCGTCCTTCAACGGGACGGGGCCACAGCGGTCCTTCGACGCGGGGACCGGCCCCCAGGCCTCGTTCGCCGACTTCCAGCAGGGGCCACCGCAGAGAAACTCACCTCCGCCCGGCCCGGACCTGAGGTTCGGCCCAGGTGACGAACCAGGCTTCGGAGGTGGGGCGGACACAAACCCTACCTATGGGACCAGTACGGCAACTGACGCCGCTCGCCGCGGTGGCGCCGCCCCCGGTTTCGGGGAACGGCGACCTACTGGTCCCGAGTACGACAGCCGGTTCGGTTCGGCTGGATACCAGGAATCCAACCCTAGTCCTGGATATACCCAACAGACGGGCTCCAGCGCGCATACCGTTGATGACGCGGTGCATGTCGCGCACAAGGAAGGGAACGACTTCGCGGAGTCGATCGCTCGTGAGGCGCCCGCCCTGTGGGTGGAGGCCGTCCTGGCTCGTAGGCCGAGGATGCCCTCCGACCTGGAGGCGAGGCTGCTCCAGGGTTCCTCACTCCCGATCGACCACCTGTTGCGCGACGAGGTCCGTGACGGACTGCGCCAGGGGTTCTGGCAGGCACTGGAGCGTGCCAGGCCCTGACCGGCGCGCGCGAGTGCGAGTAGGGGATGGGGGCGATGCGGTTGACCCAAGTGACGACGGCAGAACTCGACCGGTTGGAATTCCACGCCGTCCGGTCGGGTGAACACAGCCGGATCGCCGCCCAGCTGCTCGACCTGGCCAACCGGGTCGACGCGGGGAGCGAGGTGACCCGGGCGGAGCTGTTCGTACGCGCCGGCGAGCAGTGGGAGATCGCCCAGGAGTTCGAGCGGGCCTGCGCCGCCTACCAGCGGGCCATGGACGACGGCGGCCCGACCGTGGTCGACGCGCACGCGCTGAGCGCGGGGGCGCTGCTCCAGCTGGACGAGCGCGACCTCGCCTACGAGCACCTGAAGCGGCTGGAGAAGGGGGCCCAGCCCGGACTCCAGACCCACATCCACGTGGCCGAGGCCCTCTACGCCCACGACGACCTGGAGGGCGCGGAGCGCTGGGCCACCTCGGGCGCGCGCTGGTTCGAGAACCGCAACCTGTCCGCCTACGCCCGGGACCTGTTCGACGAGCTCCTTCGCATCCGCTTCCGGATCCGCACGGACCTCGGCCTGCCCGAGGACGACCTGGACATGCTCCTGGACTTCTGACCGGCCGCGCGGTCGCGGCCCGCGTGCCAGCGCGTGCCCCGGGGTACGGCGCGCCGTGCGGCTCGGCGACACCCCCGGGAAGTGAGCTTTCTGACGCGCCCCCGATCCGGCCCCGACCGGGGGCGCGATCGGCCGTCTCCGGACTCCCAGGGTCCGTTTCCCGCAGCCACACCGACCAGGTACGCCAGGTTCGGTCGTCAATCCCGGGGCGCGCGAACCCTTCTCCGGCGTATCCGCACGGCCCTGTGGCCGATCTCCGGGAGTCGGGCGGACACGCGCGCCCCGCCGACGTTCTAGGCTGGGTCACCGACCCTCCGCGAAGGCCCTCGAACCGGCCGGAGACGCCCTGTCACAGGGCGCCCGTGGGGCACTCATACCACGCTCCAGGCGTGTGTTCGACATCCGTCGAAGAATCCGAGAAATCAGCGACACGCCATCATCTTGCGGTGTTCCAAGGTGGCACCCCCTAGATGTAGTATCGGGACCCGTTGGTGGTTCACCGGGGTTCCCTCCCTGGTGAAGCAGACGGGAACGACGACCGCCACACGCGACGAGGCCCCACGGGGCCCCGGGAAGCGGAGGTTGAGTAGGTCACCCGCGGGTCCCAGGACCCGCCATCAGCAACGCAGACGAGGGGGCTTCGAGGGGAGTCGCCGCGACCCGCCGGTCGCGGGTCCATCCGCATCCGGTGCGGTGGGCCGCCGGTGCGAGCCGCGCGTCTGCTACTCGTGAACCCCGTTCCCCGCCGGGACTCTTCTTTACCGAGGTTGGAGCCGCTGTATGACCCTTGACGTCGAGGCCGTGCCCGCATCCGTTCGGCCCGCGCCGACCAACGGCGGTGGCGCCCCCGCCGCCATCGACCGGATCGAGCACGTCGTAACCGAGGCCTGTGCGCGGCTCACCGGTGTTTCGGCGGCCAAGGTCCTCACCGAGGCGCGTCGGGGCTTCTACCCCGGGATCGCGGACTCCGAGGTCGAGCTCGCCCTGGTCATGGCCGCCCGCAGCTACGTGGAGGTCGACCCGAACTACTCGTACGTGGCCGCCCGCCTGCTGCTCGACAAGCTCCGCACCGAGGCTCTCAGCTTCGTCAGCGGCGCCGCCGAGACCGCCACCCAGTCCGACATGGACGACCGCTACGCCAGCTACCTGGCCGCCTACGTCGGCCGCGGTATCGACCTCGGTCAGCTGGACCCGGCACTGGCCCAGTTCGACCTGGAGCGCCTGGGCAAGGCCCTGCACGCCGACCGCGACGAGCAGTTCACCTTCCTCGGCCTCCAGACCCTGTACGACCGCTACTTCCTGCACAGCGACGACGTCCGCTACGAGCTCCCGCAGGCGTTCTTCATGCGCGTCGCGATGGGCCTGGCGCTGAACGAGGACGACCGCGAGGCCCGCGCCATCGAGTTCTACGAGCTGCTGAGCTCGTTCGACTTCATGGCCTCCACGCCCACCCTGTTCAACTCGGGCACGGTCCGCGCGCAGCTGTCGTCCTGCTTCCTCACCACGGTCGGCGACGACCTGCACGACATCTTCCACGGCATCAGCAACAACGCGATGCTGTCCAAGTACTCGGGCGGTCTGGGCAACGACTGGACCCCGGTCCGCGGTCTCGGTTCCCACATCAAGGGCACCAACGGCAAGAGCCAGGGCGTCGTCCCGTTCCTGAAGATCGCCAACGACACCGCGGTCGCGGTCAACCAGGGGGGCAAGCGCAAGGGCGCGGTCTGCGCCTACCTGGAGACCTGGCACATCGACATCGAGGAGTTCCTCGACCTCCGGAAGAACACCGGTGACGAGCGCCGCCGCACCCACGACATGAACACCGCGAACTGGGTTCCGGACCTGTTCATGAAGCGCGTGGAGGAGCAGGGCACCTGGACCCTGTTCTCGCCGGACGAGGTCCCCGACCTGCACGACAAGTACGGCAAGGACTTCGTCGAGGCCTACGAGAAGTACGAGGCCGACGCCGAGGCCGGCCGCATCAAGGTCTCCAAGAAGATGCCCGCCGTGGACCTGTGGCGCCGCATGCTCACCATGCTGTTCGAGACCGGCCACCCGTGGATCACCTTCAAGGACCCGTCGAACCTGCGCTCGCCGCAGCAGCACAACGGCGTGGTGCACTCCTCCAACCTGTGCACCGAGATCACGCTGAACACCAGCAAGGACGAGGTCGCGGTCTGCAACCTCGGCTCGGTGAACCTGCCCCAGCACGTGGGCCCGAACGGCATGGACGTCGAGCGCCTGCGCCGCACCGTCCGCACCGCCGTGCGCATGCTCGACAACGTCATCGACGTGAACTTCTACACGATCCCCGAGGCGCGCCGCGCGAACATGCGCCACCGCCCGGTCGGCCTGGGCCTCATGGGCTTCCAGGACGCGCTGTTCAAGATCCGCACGCCGTTCGCCTCCGAGGGCGCGGTGACCTTCGCGGACGAGAGCATGGAGCTGATCAGCTACTACGCCATCGAGGCGTCCATGGAGCTGGCCAAGGAGCGCGGCTCGTACGAGAGCTTCGACGGCTCGCTGTGGAGCAAGGGCGTCCTGCCCATCGACTCCCTGCGCCTGCTCGCCGACTCCCGTGGCGGCGACCTCGACATGGACCGTGGCGAGACCCTGGACTGGGACTCCCTGCGCGAGCGCGTGAAGACCACCGGGATGCGCAACTCCAACGTCATGGCGATCGCACCCACCGCGACCATCGCCAACATCACCGGCGTCAGCCAGTCGATCGAGCCGGTCTACCGGAACCTGTTCGTCAAGTCGAACATGTCCGGCGACTTCACCGTCGTCAACGACTACCTGGTCCGCGACCTCAAGGAGCGCGGTCTCTGGGACGAGGACATGGTGTCGGCGCTCAAGATGCACGACGGCAGCCTCGGCGACATCGACCGCGTGCCGGACGACCTGAAGGCCCTGTACGCCACGGCGTTCGAGGTCGACCCCAACTGGCTGGTGGACGCCGGTTCGCGCCGCCAGAAGTGGATCGACCAGGCCCAGTCGCTCAACCTGTACATGGGCGCCCCCAGCGGTAGGAAGCTGGACGCCCTGTACCGCCGCGCCTGGCGCTCCGGTCTCAAGACCACCTACTACCTGCGTTCGCAGAGCGCCACCCACGTGGAGAAGAGCACGCTCAAGGGCACGGACGGCCGACTCAACGCGGTCGCCTCCACCCCGGCCGCCCCCGCGGCGGCCCCGGCTCCCAGCCCCGTCGCGAGCCCGGCTCCCAGCCCGGCCCCGGTGGCCGAGCCGGTGGCGCCCGAGCCCGAGGACGAGTTCGAGATCGTCGACGGCCAGGCGTGCAGCATCGAGGACCCCGAGTGCGAGGCCTGCCAGTAGCGAGGGACCCCGGGGCGCCCGCGACACCCGCGGGCGCCCCCGCCCCCCCTCGTGGCACCCCTCCACTCCCCGCAGACGACCCCGGCCCGACCGGAGAACGGACAAGTTCGAGCATGACCGCGGTTTCCGAGAACAGCGCAGCGGCCACCAGCGGCCTCGGCGAGATCGAGCGCGACGCCGAGCGCGTCAACGTCGACGACAAGTCGATGATCAACGCCCGCGCCGACGTGAACCAGCTGCTGCCCCTCAAGTACACGTGGGCGTGGGAGAAGTACCTGGCCGGGTGCAACAACCACTGGATGCCCACCGAGGTGGCGATGCAGGCCGACATCGCGCTGTGGAAGTCCAAGGACGGGCTCACCGAGGACGAGCGCCTCATGCTCAAGCGCAACCTCGGGTTCTTCGCCACCGCGGAGTCCCTGGTGGCGAACAACATCGTCCTGGCCGTGTACCGCCAGCTCACCAACCCGGAGTGCCGCCAGTACCTGCTGCGCCAGGCCTTCGAGGAGGCGGTGCACACGCACACCTTCCAGTACATCTGCGAGAGCCTCGGCCTGGACGAGGGCGAGCTCTTCAACATGTACCGCGAGGTCCCCTCGATCACCGCGAAGGACGCCTGGGCGCTCAAGTACACCCAGAACCTGGAGAACCCGGAGTTCCGGACCGGCACGCCCGAGGCCGACCAGTCCTTCCTGCGTGACCTGGTCGCGTTCTACGTGATCTTCGAGGGCATGTGGTTCTACACCGGCTTCGCGCAGATCCTCTCGCTGGGCCGCCGCAACAAGATGGTCGGCATCGCCGAGCAGTACCAGTACATCCTGCGTGACGAGTCGATCCATCTGAACTTCGGCATCGACGTGATCAACCAGATCAAGATCGAGAACCCGCACCTGTGGACCGAGGAGTTCCAGGCCGAGGTGCGGCAGATGCTCACCGACGCCTGCGAGCTGGAGGTGGCCTACGGCCGCGAGACCATGCCGCGCGGCGTGCTGGGCCTCAACGCCGAGCTGTGCGAGAAGTACATGCACTTCATCACCGACCGCCGCGCCGAGCAGATCGGCCTGGCCCCCATCTTCGGCGAGACCGAGAACCCGTTCCCGTGGATGTCGGAGATGATGGACCTCCAGAAGGAGAAGAACTTCTTCGAGACCCGAGTGATCGAGTACCAGACGGGTGGCGGCCTGGACTGGGACTAGGTCCTTCCAGGGAGAACACGATTCTCTCCCCTTCAACGGCCCGGGGCGGGCGCGCGCCCCGGGCCGTTCGCGTGCCCGGGCCTCCCCGATCGTCACACTTCCCCTTGCGGCCCTGTCCGCGACCATTTCCGAAACCGACCGATTCGGTGTCGTGGATCAAAGAATCAAATGTCGAATTATGTTCGGGAATCGAGAACGCCACGGTGCGGTGCTTCGTGAGGAGTCGGTGGTCGACCGGTCGAGGTTCCGCTGGTTCTCCCTGGCAGTCGCGTTGACCAGGTCGACCCAGGGGTGCGCGTGCCGGGAGTGGCGCAAGTGAAAGCGGATTCGTTGAGGGTCGAAGGGGTCGTTCACCCTATGGGTATACGGACAGTCCGAGAAGGTTGGTGATCCGCCTTTTCCGGGCGAGAGTGCGGAACACGTCCTAAGCTGACCGAGTGATCCCATCCTGCGATCCCGCGGCCGAAGCGGTCTTCCGCCGCGTCCGGGCCGACAACGCCCTGGAGGTCACCATCGAGCGGCTGATGTGCGCCATCAGGCTCGGTGTCGTCCCGGCGGGCGGCCGTTTCCCGGCCGAGCGCGACCTCTCCTCCCGGCTCGGCGTCAGCCGTGTCACCCTGCGCGAGGCGATCCAGCACCTCCGGCGAAGGGGCTACGTCCAGTCCCGGCGCGGTCGGGGCGGCGGCACCTTCGTCGCCGAGCCGCCTCCCAGGCCCACCCCCGACGAGGCGCGCCGCGGCCTCGGTGGGACCGGCGCCGCCCTGGACGACCTGCTCGCCTTCCGGCGCACCCTGGAGACGGGCACGGTGGTCCGGCTGGCCGAGACCGGCCTCACGGCGGACCAGCACGACCTCCTGGACCGTCGCGTGGGCGTGGCGGCCGGCGCCGGACCCGCCGACTACCGGCGCTGCGACACCGTCTTCCACATCACCCTGGCCCAGCTGACCGGATCCGAGCGGACGACCGCCGCGGTCACGGAGGCCCGGATGAGGATCAACCAGCTCATGGACGTGGCGCCGCTGACCGAGGACGGTCTGGCGGCCAGCGACGGGGAACACCGCCGGATCGTCCGGGCGGTGAGGGCGCGCGACCCCGAGGCGGCGCGGCTCGCCCTGGGCGGGCACCTGGCCGGTGTGGAGCACCGGTTGCGGGAGCTGCTCGGCTGAGGGCCCGAACGCTCAGGGGAACCCGTTCGGAAACCGACCGCGGTCGGTGTCTCGTTATCTGGGACCGTTTCGGAGCCGTCGGGCCCCACGTATGTCCGATCCGACAAACAGGACTTCCCGGCGATGGCCAGCCGAACAATTCTGCCTGGTCGAGAACTCGACCAGGTCTCGACCGGGTGTTGTTTCGCACACAGGGCATTGTGGTCCGGGCTACCAACCGTGATGATCGGCCTGTTCTTAGTAAATGACGCTAAACGGTCAAACGTTGGCGTTTCCAGGGAAAGGAGGAGACGGTTGAACCCCGACTCCTTGGTCGGCCCCATCGTGACCTTCACGATCTACCTCGGCCTCATGGTCGCGATGGCTGTGTACTTCTACAGCCGCACCCAGTCACAGTCCGACTTCGTCCTGGGCGGCCGCAAACTGGGCAGTCTGGTCACCGCCCTGAGCGCCAACGCCAGTGACTTCAGCGGATGGCTCCTGCTGGGTCTGCCCGGCGCCATCTACGCGTCCGGTCTCGGTGAGGCCTGGATCGCGGTCGGTCTGGCCTCCGGCTTCCTCGGCAGCTGGATCCTGCTCGCACCGCGACTGCGGGTGTACACCGAGCGCGTCACCGACTCCCGCCACGGCGGCGAGTCCAACTCGCTCACCCTCTCCGCCTTCTTGGAGAACCGCTTCAACGACCGCACGCGTCTGCTGCGCGCGGTCTCGGCGATCCTCATCATCGTCTTCTACTTCTTCTACGTCGCCTCCGGCATGACGGCGATGATGTCGCTGTTCGACCAGGTCTTCGGGCTCAACCCGGAGCTGGCGGTGCTCATCGGCCTGGGCATCGTGGTCGCCTACACCGTCATCGGCGGCTACCTCGCGGTCTCGGTCACGGACGTCGTGCAGGCCATGATGATGTGGCTGGCCCTGCTCGTGGTGCCCGTGGTCGCGATCAGCTTCCTGGGCGGCCTCGGCGCGGTCGCCGACGGCGTCAACGCCAACGGTGAGAACCTGATGTCGGCCTTCGGCGGCTCCACCCTCACCGACGGGGCCTGGGTGTCCACCGAGACGCTCGGCTGGGTCGTCATCGTCTCCGGTCTGGCCTGGGGCTTCGGCTACTTCGGCCAGCCGCACATCCTCGCCCGCTACATGGGCATCCGCTCCCTCAAGGACATCCCCAAGGCCGCGGCCATCAGCGTGACCTGGGCGGTCACCGCCATGGCGCTGGCGCTCCTCGTGGGATTCGTCGGCATCTCCTACTTCGACACCCCGCTGGACGACCCCGAGCAGGTCTTCCCCCGCCTCATCGACGCCCTGATGAACCCGTGGGTCGCGGGCTTCCTGCTGGCCGCCATCCTCGCGGCGGTCATGAGCACCGCCGACTCCCAGCTCCTGGTGGCCTCCTCCGCCATCACCGAGGACGGCTACAAGGCCTTCGTCAACAAGGACGCCGACCCGAAGACCCTCATGTGGCTCAGCCGCCTGGCCGTGGTGGTCGTGGCCGTGGTGGCCGCGCTCGTGGCCCTGTACGGCGACCAGTCCGTCATGGGCCTGGTCGGCTACGCCTGGGCGGGCTTCGGCGCGGGCTTCGGTCCGGTCCTGGTCCTCGCCGTGTTCTGGCGCCGGATGACCTGGGCCGGCGCCCTGGCCGGGATGATCGCGGGCGCCACCACCGCCATCATCTGGGACACCGTCGACGAGGCCTACCTCGGCATCGGGCTGTACGCCATGGTTCCCGCCATCGCCCTGAGCGTGCTGTGCGTCTTCGTCTTCAACGGGCTCGGCAAGGTCAGCCCGCAGATGGAGGAGGACTTCGACCGCGTGCAGGCCGAACTCAAGGCCGGCGGCCGGGACGACGAGCCCCAGCCCGTCGCCTGACACCCGTCCTACGGAGCCCGCGGTCCCCGCCGGACGGACCGCGGGCCCCGTAACGAAAGGCTTCCGTGCCCGTGTCACGTTCGGCACGGGCACGCTCGCGCTCTGGCGCCGCACCCTCCAGAACGGTAGAACGGTGACATGTCGTCACTGACGGAACACCCGGCCGCCTGGACCCGCACCGACGTACCCCAGGGGTTGGGGCTCGGAGCGGTACTTCCCGAGCCCGACGGCCACCGGCTGGAGGCCGGGGAGACCGTGGTGGAGGGGGAGGAGCGCTTCTTCACGCGCTTCACCGTCCGCACGGACCTGGCCTGGACGACCCGCGAGGTCCGCGCCGAGGTGCTCTCCACCAGCGGTCCCAGATCGGTCACGCTCCGGGCCCAGGACGGCCACTGGACCGACGCGGACGGCCGCCCGCTCCCCGAACTGGTGGGCTGCCTGGACGCCGACGTCGCGGCCACCCCCCTCACGAACACGCTCCCCATCCGCCGTCTCGGCCTGCGTCCCGGAGAGCACCGGGACATCGCGGTCGCGTGGATCGACATCCCCTGCCTGCGGGTCCGCCGGGTCCGTCAGCGCTACACCCGCCACCCGGCCGAGGACGGGTTGGAGCGGTACACCTACCGCGACCCCCTCCACGGCGAGTACCGATTGTCCGTGGACGGTGACGGCGTGGTGGTGGACTACGAGCGGTTCGCCCGCCGCCTGCACACGGACGCCTGACCACGTGGTGAAGCGATCCCCCGCAAGGGTGATAATCGGTGGACCACGCACCACACCCAGGGAGCGCACGTGACCGAGACCGAGCTGAGCGAGCAGCGCCGCGAGATCATCCGCGACCTCGAAGTCCCCGAGCACTTCGACGTCGACGCCGAGATCGAGCGCCGCGTTGCCTTCCTCGCCGAGAGACTCACCACGACCGGTGCCCGCGCGCTGGTCCTCGGGATCAGCGGGGGAGTGGACTCGCTCACCGCCGGACGGCTGTCCCGTCTGGCCGTCGACCGCGCCCGCGAGGCCGGGCACGAGGCCGAGTACGTGGCCGTGCGCCTGCCCTACGGGGTCCAGAAGGACGAGGAGGACGCGGCCCGAGCCGTGGAGTTCGGCGCCCCCGACCGCTGCCTGACCGTGGACGTGCGCCCGGCCACGGACGCCATGGCCGCCTCCCTCATCGAGGCCGGCGTGACCCACGAGCACGCCTTCGCCGAGGACTTCGTGGTCGGCAACGTCAAGGCCCGCCAGCGGATGATCGCCCAGTACGCGATCGCGGGCGGCCTGCGCGGCCTGGTGGTCGGCACAGACCACGCCGCCGAGGCCGTCACCGGCTTCTTCACCAAGTACGGTGACGGCGGGGTCGACCTGGTTCCCCTGACCGGCCTGACCAAGCGCCGGGTGCGCGCGGTCGCCGCCGAACTCGGCGCCCCCGAGGACCTGGTGAACAAGGTGCCCACGGCCGACCTGGAGACCCTCACCCCGCAGAAGCCCGACGAGGACGCGCTGGGGCTGACCTACGACCAGATCGACGACTTCCTCGAGGGCCTCCCGGTCTCCGACGAGGTGGTCCGCACCCTCGTGGACCGCTACCGTGTGACCGGGCACAAGCGCGCCCTCCCCACCGCTCCCTGATCCCCCCGGGTCCCCGCGGCACCACCTCGCCCCGGCCCCACCCGCACCCCCGGCACCGCGGACACCCCCGCCTCCCCGGCGCACCGGGGGTCCCGGTAGTGCTGGCACCACCCCCAGTGGGAGGGCAGGCCGTCGGTGAGAGAGGGTACCCAGCGCCCTCGCGGCCCCTTTGACCTGGCGCCTAGAGTCGATACGAGCGACGCGTCACCACTGCCGTCATCCGTATCGGTGAGCGCCCGTCAGCAGGGCACGCACCGGGACGTGTCGGGACCCCCCACAGGTCAGCACAGCCCGGTCAGCACGTCCAGGCGCCACCGGTGCCGGGACGTCCCCCAGAACCCGGGAAAGACCAAGGAGCGACAAGCCATGACCGTGACCGTCGAACCCGCGGGGGGGGGGCGGCCNCCGCGCCCCGTTCCAGGAGCCGGGACCGTTTCCTCGACTTCCTGCGCCTGTTCGTCATGGTCCTGGTGGTCATCCAGCACTGGTGGCTGCCGGTGCTGACCGTGCAGTCCGAGGGCGAGCTCGCCGCGACCAGCGTCCTGAGCACCCCGGGCGGGTTCGCGCTCACCTGGGTGTCCCAGGTCATGCCGCTGATCTTCTTCGTGGGCGGCGCCGCCAACCTGATCAGCTGGCGTTCGGCCCAGAACCGGGGCGAGTCCGCCTCGGTCTGGTGGGCCAAGCGGCTGCGGCGGCTGGCCTGGCCGGTGGTGCCCCTCGCGGTGGTGTGGATCCTCGCCTCGCACCTGGCGGTCCTGGGCGGAGCCCCCCAGCAGCCGGTGCTGGTCGGCGCCGGGGCGGCGGGCATGGTCCTGTGGTTCCTGGCCGCGTACGTGCTGGTGGTGGTGGCCACTCCGATCCTGGTGGCCGCCCAGGACCGGTTCGGTTGGTGGGTTCCGGCGGCGCTGCTGGCCGGCGCGATGGTCGTGGACCTGAGCCGGTTCGGGTTCGGGGTGGAGGCCTTCGGCTTCCTGAACGTGGCCTTCGTCTGGCTGGCCGTGCACCAGCTGGGTTTCCGGTACGCGACCGGTGCGATCCGCCGCCCCCACGCGGTGGGGATGGCCGCGGTCGGCGCCGTGACCGCCGTGGTCCTGGTGTACGTGGGGCCCTACTCCCTCAACATGACCGGCGTGTTCGCCGCCGAGACCTCGAACGTGGCCCCGCCGACCCTGGTGCTGGCGGCGTTGGGCGCGGTGCAGGTCGGCGTCGCGATGCTCCTGCGGGACCGGATCTCCGCGTGGTCGGACCGGCCCGGTCCGGCGCGGATGCTGGACCGCGTCTCGCCGCAGCTGATGACCGTGTACCTGTGGCACATGCTGCCGATCTCCGTGGTCGCCGGGGCCGTCGTGTACGGACTGGGGATCAACACGCCCGACCCGATGACCGGGCTGTGGCTGCTGTGGGGCGTGCTCGGCGTGGCGGTCCTGGTGCCGCTGCTCCTGCCGCTGGCCAACTGGGCGGTGCGGTTCGAGGAGCCGCCGAAGGTCCTGCGGGGCGACCCCGGGCTGGTCCGCGTGCTGGCCGCCGCCGCGCTGATCGGCGGAGGGCTGCTGGCCCTCACTGTGGCCGGTCTGGGCTTCGGTCTGGCGCCGGTACTGGGCCTGGTGGCCGTGGTCTCCGGTCTGCTGCTGACCGCCGCACCGCGTGCGCGCTCCGCCGTCGGGTCAACGCGAGCACAGCTTTTGCCCAGTTTCCTGGTTCGACCCGGTGGCCGGGACGGTTACCCCGGGTAGACCGGTGGGATGAACCCGAGACGCATCGCCTTCGAACGGCGCGGAAGCGGTCGCCCCGTGGTCCTGCTGCACGGGCTCGGGGATCGAAGACAGAGCTGGGAGGCGGTGTCGCCCCGGTTGGCCGCCGACTACGAGGTGGTCAGCGTGGACCTGCCGGGGTTCGGGGAGTCCCCGGCGCCGGAGCTGGACGAACCCTACGACGTGCACAGCCTGGTGCGGGTGATCCGGGAGTTCTGCGAGCTGCACGGGTTCGAGCGGCCGCACCTGGCGGGCAACTCCCTGGGCGGCTCCATCGCCCTGGAACTGGGGGTCCAGGGGGTGGCCGGTTCGGTGACGGTGTTCTCACCGGCCGGGTTCTCCGACCGGCTCGCCCGTTGGGGTATGCGCACGGTGGGCGCGGTGGCCAACCTCGCCACCCACCTGCCCATGCCGGTCAAGGAGCGGCTCGCCGACACCCCGCCCGCGCGTGCGGCCGCGCGCATCGCCCTGCGCGGCGACCCCTCCTCACCCGAGGCCAAGGCGACCCGGTTCGGTATCCAGGGGCTCACCCCGGGGGCGCCGTACGTGCGCATGGTGCCGAGGATCGCCGACTACGACTTCACCTCGCGCCCGATCGCCTGTCCGGTCACCATCGCCTGGGGCGACCGGGACCGGACCCTGCTGCCCTCCAGCGCCGAGCACGCCCACCAGCGGGTCCCCAACGCGCGCATGGTGTCGCTGCTGGGGGTCGGACACATCCCGATGGCGGACGACCCCCTCAGCGTGGCCGAGCACATCCGCTGGACGTGCAGCGCCGCCGACCGGGCCCGGAGAGGGGCGAGCGGAGCCTTCCCCGGGAGACGCGGCGCGGGATAGCGTGGCGGGCGGAACGACTGCCTGAGGAGGCACTGGTTTGACCACTTCGACACGCCCCGCGCCGGGGTCCCCCGCGTGGTTGGGAGCGGAGGAACGGCGGCTGGTCGACTTCGCCGCCGGTGCGGCCGTCCCCGACGGGTTCGGCTGGCTGGACGCCCGGGGCGGCGTGGAGCCCGACCGCCCCACCGAGACCTGGATCACCGCTCGCATGACGCACGTGTTCTCCCTGGCGCACCTGCGCGGTGACGCCCGCGCCGCCGAGTTGGCCGACCACGGGCTGGCGGCCCTCGCCGGTCCGCTGCGTGACGCCGAGCTGGGCGGATGGTTCGACGAGGTGCCGGCGGAGGATCCCACCAGTGCCCGGGAGCGCTCCCAGAAGCTCCCGGACAAGTCCGCCTACCCCCACTCCTTCGTCGTCCTGGCCGCCTCGTCCGCGACCCTCGCCGCCCGGCCGGGCGCGCGCGACCTGCTCGACGAGGCCCTGAGGGTGTTCGACACGTACTTCTGGGAGAAGGAGGCGGCCTGCGTCCGGGAGAGCTGGGACGCGGACTGGACCGTCACCGAGCCCTACCGAGGGGCCAACAGCGCCATGCACTGGGTGGAGGCGCTCCTGGCCGCCGCCGACGCCACCGGGGACACCGGCTGGACCCGCCGGGCCCTGGCCATCGCCGAACGCCTCGTGCACGGGGTGGCCGCCGCGCACGACTGGCGCCTGCCCGAGCACTTCACCCCGGAGTGGCGGCCGGTGCCGGACTACAACCGCGACCAGCCGGACCACCCGTTCCGCCCCTACGGCAGCACCACCGGCCACCTCCTGGAGTGGGCCCGCCTGCTCATCCACCTCGAACTCGCCCTGGAACGCGCGGGCGAGGCCGCCCCCGCGTGGCTGCGCGCCGACGCGGAACACCTCTTCGCCAACGCCGTCCGGCGCGGTTGGGGGGTGGACGGCGCGGAGGGGTTCGCCTACACCCTGGACTGGGAGGACCGTCCGGTCGTGCGCCAGCGCATGCACTGGGTGGTCGCCGAGGCCACCATGGCCGCGTGGGTGCTGGCTCGGCGCACCGGCGACACCGCCTACACCGAGCAGTACGAACGCTGGTGGGACTACGCCGACCGCTTCCACGTGGACCGTGAGCACGGCAGCTGGCGGCACGAGCTCGACCCCGGCAACCACCCCTCGGACGCGGTGTGGGCCGGCAAGCCGGACGTCTACCACGCCTACCAGGCCGCCCTGCTGCCGCAGGTCGGGTTCTCGACCTCGATCGCGGCCGCCCTGCCCGGCAAGGGAGGGACACGGTGAGCGAGGAGGCAACGAGCACCGAACCCGGAACGCCTCGGCTGGTGGTGGTCGGGGAGAACGTCATGGACCTGCTGCCCACCCGGCACGGCCCGGGCGTGCTGCGGGCCGCACCGGGCGGCGGCCCGGCCAACACGGCGCTGGCCGCCGCCCGACTGGGAACGCCCACCCGGTTGCTCGCCAGGATCGGCGCCGACGGCTTCGGGAATCTGATCCGGGAGCGCCTCCTCACCGGGGGTCTGGACCCCTCGGGGCTGGTCGCGGCCGAGGAGCCGTCCGCGCTGGCCCTGGCCACTCTCGGCGAGGACGGTTCGGCCCGCTACGACTTCCGCATGGACGACGCCGCTGACTGGCGTTGGCAGCCCGGCGAACTCCCCGGCACCCTGGAACCCGGCGTGGTGGCCCTGCACGCCGCCTCGATCGCCCTGTTCCGGGAACCGGGGGCCTCGCGGATCGAGGCGCTGCTGCGGCGCGAGCACGGTCGGGGGCAGGTGACGGTCTCCCTCGACCCCAACATCCGGGCCGATGTCGTCGGGGACCCGGCCGAGGCCCGCGCGCTGGCCCTGCGGCACGCGGCCCAGGCGCACGTGGTCAAGGCCAGCGACGAGGACCTCGCCTTCCTCTACCCGGAGTACACGCCGGAACGGGCCGCGCACGCCCTGGCCGCTCTCGGTCCGGCGCTGGTCGTGGTCACCCTCGGCGGGGACGGGGCCTTCGCTCTCTCCCACGGTGTGGTGGCCGCGGTCCCCGCGCCGAGTGTGGAGGTCGTGGACACGGTCGGGGCGGGCGACTCCTTCATGGGAGCCCTGCTCCGCCGCCTCGACCTGGACGACAGACTCGGCGAGCGGCCGCGGAGCCGCCTGTCCGGGCTGACCGAGGCGGACCTCACGGACCTGCTGACCTTCGCCGTCACCGCCGCCGCGCACACGGTCACCAGGGAGGGGGCCGACCCGCCCACCACCGCCGACATCCAGGAACGTCTCGCGGGTTAGACGTCCCTCCGGCGGGCGGACTCCCTCCCGTCGGGGCTCAGGCCCGGGGGCTCCGGGGACGGGGAACCGTCCCCAGACCCTCGCGGGTCTGGGCCACGACGTGGTCCACCACGTCGGTCATCCGTTCCCGCCGCGCGTAGGCCAGGCGCTGGCGGTGGGCACCCGATCCCACGGTGAGGACGCGGTCGAGCAGGGAGGACACCAGGTCCGTGTCGCCGGAGACGGCCAGGCCCGGCAGGGCGGCGCGGCGTACCCGCTCCATGGCGGCGCTCGCGGTCAGGGACTCGCCGGTCAACGGGTCGGGAACCACCCCCTCCAGCCCCTCCCGGGCGGCCCGCCACACTGCGGCGCGCAGGGCGTGCGTGTTGACGGCGGGAGCGGGGACCCCGTGCCGCACGTCGGTGAGGGCCCGCGTGGCCAGGCCACGGGTGAGGGTGGCGAAGAGCAGGGCCTCCTCCGCGGTGGCGGCCACGTCGCCCACCCGGATCTCCAGGGTGGGGAGGTGGTCGGAGAGGCGGATGTCCCAGTAGACCATGTGGCGGTCCAGGATCGCCCCGGTGGAGGTCAGCCCCCGGACGGCGTTCTCGTGCTCCTTGACGGTGCCCATCAGCGGCGGCGGTCCGGCGGACGGAAGCCGGTTCCAGGTGACCGTCCGCCAGCTGGCGTGACCGGTGTCCCGGCCGGACTGGAAGGGCGAGTTCGCGGCCAGCGCGACCAGGAAGGGCAGCCAACGGCGCAGGTGGTCGCTGACGGCGACGGCGGTGGCGGGGTCGGGGATGCCGACGTGCACGTGGCAGCCGCACACCACGTGGGAGTCGCGCAGGGCGCCGAAGTGGGTGGCGATGGCGGCGTAGCGACGGCCGTCGCTGACGGCGACCGACGCGGGGTCGCCCAGGATCGGGGTGCCGGTCGCGGCGACGACCAGGCCCGCGCCGTCGGCGGCCCGGTGGAGTTCGGCCCGTGCGGCCTCCAGGAACGCCCGGGCCTCCTCCGAAGTGGTGCACACGGGACTGTTGGCCTCCACCTGGGCCCGGGTGAACTCGCCGCACAGGTGGGGGCCGAAGGTGCGGGTGCGGGCCAGGACGTCGGGTGCGCGGGAGAGGATGCGGCGCGTGCGCGGGTCGACGACGAAGAACTCCTCCTCCACACCGAACGTCAGTGGTCGGTTCGCGGCGCCCACGGCGATGCGTCGGTCGTCCGCTGTCAGGGAGCGGTTCTCCATGCGGGTCCTCCGGCTGTCCGATCCAGTGTGTCCCGCACTGGATATCCCGCACGAGGACGGCGGCGACAGTGTCCCGCAGTGGACAAAAAGCTATCCACGAGTCGTTTGTGTCGTTTATCTGTTTCGCCGACGGCGCGCTCCCGCGCACGGTGTCCTGACTACCTGGACGGACGCGTGCGGCGTTCCGGAATCGCACCACAAGGGTGACCGGGATCACTTTTCTGACACCGAAAAGCCGTTGTGACCACCGGTTTCGCTTGCGGAACACCATCCCCGAGACGGCACCCGCGAACCACCAGAACCCCCGTGCGCGAGCGCCACTCGCGGCACCGGGCGGGTATCGGTGAAACGACCAGTGTGTCCGTTCACATCTGCCGGAGCGGGGCGGCGCTGTGCGAATGTGAACAACGTGACGGAACGGTACACGGAGCCCCCGAGCGTACGTCTCCGGGGCCGGGACGCTGAGCGGAGGACCCTCGCCGACGCCCTGGGCGACGCGAGGTCCGGCCGAGGCGCTTCCGTGCTCCTCACGGGTGGTCCGGGCCAGGGCCGGAGCCTCCTGCTCGACCACATCCGCGACACCGCAGGTGACTTCACCGTCCTCCACGTGGGCGGGGTCCGCACCGAGACCGACCTCCCCTGCTCCGGCCTCCAACGCCTCCTGCACCCCGTAAGACCCGTGCTCGACCGACTCCCGGCGCCCCAGCGCGACCTCCTGCACGAGGCCCTCACCCGGGGCGGCGGCACCGGCACGGACCGGTACCCGCTCTACACCGCCGTCCTCGAACTCCTCTCAGAGGCGAGCACCGAACGGCCCCTCCTGCTGTGCGTGGACGACGCCGAACTCCTGGACGCCACCTCGCTCGACGCCCTGGCGTTCGCCGCGCGGCGTCTCACCGGGACCCGGATCGCCGCCGTGTTCGCGGCCCGGGACGGGCACCCCCGACCCACCGCCGCCGGTCCGGTCCCGGGGGTGACCGAACTGGTCCTCGCCCCGCTGGAGGACCGCGCGGTGCACGACCTGCTCACCGACCGCGCACCCGCCCACCTGTCCTCCCCGGTCCGCACCGGACTGGTCCGCGCCGCACACGGCAACCCCGCAGCCGCCCTCGGCTTCCTGGCGTCCCTCACCCCGGAGCAGGTCCGGGGCGAACGCCCCCCGCCCGAACCCCTCCCGCTCACGGCGCGGTTGCGCTCCGCGCAGCTCGCCCCCTACGAGGAGCTGCCCGACGACGCCAGGCGGCTCCTGCTGTTCGGTGCGCTGGCCGCCGAACCCCGGGTCCACCTGCTCCTGGACGCCTCGCGCGAACCCGACGACCCCGAACCCGCACCCTCGGTGTCCACCCTCGAACCGGCCGAGGAACGCGGCCTCGTGCGGGTGGACGGCGACACCCTGGTCTTCCCCGACCCGCTCCTGAGGGAAGCCCTCGTCCAGGGCACCCCCGCCGGCCGCCTGCGCGCGGCCCACCGAGCCCTGGCCGGGGTGACCGACCGCGAACACGCCCCGGTCGAGTTCGCCAGGCACGCCGCCTGCGGCGCCGAGGCTCCCGACGCCGACCTCGCCGACCGGATCGCGGCCGCCGCCAGGCGGGCCAAACGCCTGGCGGGGCCGCTCGCCGCCTCCCACACCAACGAGCGCGCCGCCGCCCTCACCCCCGACCCCGACGAACGCGCCTGCCGCCTGGCCACCGCCTCCTACGAGTCCCACCTCGCCGGAGAGCCCGAGCGCGCCGCGCGGCTGCTCGGGCGGGCCCGACCGCTCGCGGTGTCCGACCGCCGCCGGGCCGTGGTCGCCCTCATCGAGGCCGCGTTCGAGACGTGCGACGCCAACGCCGTCGACGCCGCCGAGCGGCTGTACGCCGTCGGCCGCGACCTCATCCCGCACGACCGCACCCTCGCCCTGCGTGCCCTGGTCCGCTCCGCCGACAGCGCCTCCTACGCGGGGGACCCGGTCCGCCATGCCAGGGCCACCGAACTCGCCGTCCCGCTGGTCCGCCCGGACGACCCGCCCTCGATGCGGCTGATCGCCGCCTTCCTGGAGGGGTGCACGGTCTCGTTCCGGGGCGACTACGTGAACTCCACCCCGCTGCTGCGCGAGGCGATCCGGCTCTCACACGGAATGAGCGCCCCCTCGGAGCTGGTGTGGGCGGGGATCTGCGGCCTCCGCCTGGGGGACGCCCCCTTCGTCCGCACGGTCACCACCCGTGCGGCGGAGTCGGCCCGATCCCGAGGTGAACACGCGTTCGTGCCCCCGGCACTGGCCTTCCTGGTCTTCTCCGAGTTCTGGAGCGGGCGCTTCCCGTCCGCCGCCGGGACCGCACTGACCGGGCTGCGCGCCTCCCGCGAGTCCGGCCAGTCCATCTGGGTCGCCCAGAACCTCGCCTCGCTGGCGATGATCGCCGCCATCCAGGGCGACGTCGACACCTGCCACATCCGGGCGCGCGCGGTGACCGCCCAGGCAGGGGAGAAGAGCCTCGGGCTGCCCTCCGCCCTGGCCTCCTGGGCCCTGGCCGTCCTCGAACTCTCACGCGGCAACGCCGCCGACGCCTTCTTCCGGTTGCGCTCCCTGGTGCACGCGGGCCCCGGACACGGGCACCCCACCATGCGCCTGCTCACCGCCCCGCACTTCGTGGAGGCCGCGGTCCGCACGGGCAAGACCGGGTGGGCACGCGCCTCCCAGGCCGGGTACCGGGGCTGGGCCGAGGCCGTGGAGAGCCCGAGCCTCCTGGCCCTGGCCGCCCGCGGGGACGGTCTGCTCGCCACCGGGGAGGAGGCGGCCGACCACTTCGAGACCGCGCTCGACCTGCACCGGGCCTGCGGGGACGACGACGTCGAACACGCGCGCACCCAGCTGCTCTTCGGTGCCTCGCTGCGGCGGTCCCGCCTGCCCGGGCGCGCCCGCGAGCACCTGTACAACGCGCTGGAGACCTTCGAGCGCTTCGGGGCGCGGCTGTGGGTCCGGCAGACCCGCGCCGAGCTGCGCGCCATCGGGACCGCCGAACGCGGCCCGCAGACCCCTGCCACGGGGGACCTGACCGCCCAACAGCAGCAGATCGCCCAGCTGGTGGCGGGGGGCGCGACCAACCGTGAGGTGGCCGCGCACATGTTCATCAGCCCGCGCACCGTGGAGCACCATCTGCGCGGCATCTTCCGCAGGCTCAACATCAGGTCCCGAGTGGACCTGGCCCGACTCCTGAACTGAACACGTCCCGGGACCGGACGCGACGGCGCGTGCGGGCGCCCCGTCGCGCCGACCAGAGGATACCAACTGGTCGGTATGAGATCCGGCAAGCGGCCGGAGAGAGGCAGTCATGACAACGACCGCACCGGAACACCTCCTGACAGCGGACGGGGTGACCGTGCGCTTCGGAGGGCTCACCGCGCTCGACGACGTCGGACTCCGGGTCGACCCGGGCTCCGTCGTCGGTCTCATCGGACCCAACGGAGCGGGCAAGACCACCCTCTTCAACGTCCTGTCCGGGGTGCTGCGCCCGACCAGGGGAGCCGTCTCGTGGAAGGGGGCGCCGCCGCCCGGAAGGCGCACCCACCACCTGGCCGGAGCCGGGATCGCCCGGACCTTCCAGGGCCTCAACCTCTTCCCGATGATGCCCGTGCTCGGGAACGTGATGGTGGGCGCCGACCGCCTCGCCAGGGGTGGAGCGTTCTCCCTCGTCAGCGGCCTCGGACGGCACCACCGCGACGAACGCGAGCTCAGGGAGCGGGCCATGGCCGCCCTGGAACGCTTCGGCGTCGCGGAGCACGCCCACCGGCTGCCCGGCACCCTGCCCTACGGGGTGCAGAAGCAGGTCGCCCTCGCCCGGGCCTGCGCCGGCGAACCCGAACTGCTCCTCCTGGACGAACCCGCCAGCGGACTCTCCGGCCACGAGACCGCCGAACTGGCAGACCGGATCCGGGGACTCAGCCAGGACATGGCGGTGGTCCTCGTGGAACACCACATGGACCTGGTCATGGACGTCTGCGACCGTGTCGTGGTCCTCGACTTCGGCAGGGTCATCTCCTCCGGCACCCCCGACGAGGTCCAGGCCGACCCCGCCGTCACCCGCGCCTACCTGGGCACCTCCACCGGCCCGGCCACCGGACCCGACGACCGGAACGGGGACCCCCGATGACTCGGCCCCTGCTCACCGTCGAGGACCTCAGCGCCTCCTACGGCGCCGTCCGAGCCCTCTGCGGCGTCAGCCTCACCGTCCCCGAACGCGGACTGTGCGCCGTCCTAGGGGCCAACGGCGCGGGCAAGACCACCCTCCTGCGCACCCTCACCGGCCTGCACCGCGCCGCTTCGGGACGGGTCCTGCTCGCGGACGAGGACATCACCCCGCTCCCCACGGAGAAGGTCATCACCCGGGGCCTGGCCCACGTCCCCGAGGGCGGCGGCGTGGTCGTCGAACTCACCGTGGAGGAGAACCTGCGCCTGGGTGCCCTCTGGCGCGCGGACCGACGCGACCGGACCACCCTCGACGAGGTCATGGACCTGTTCCCGCCCCTGGCGCAGCGCCGCGCGAAGGCCGCCGCCACCCTCTCCGGCGGGGAGCGGCAGATGCTCGCCATCGGCCGCGCGCTCATGGCCCGGCCCCGCGTCCTGCTCCTCGACGAACCCTCACTCGGCCTCGCGCCCCTGATCACCCGGCGCATCCTCGACCTGCTCCGCGACCTGCGCGACCGCACCGGCCTCACCGTCGTCCTCGTCGAACAGAACGCCGCCGGGGCCCTGTCCGTGACCGACCACGGCTACGTCCTCAACCAGGGGAGCGTCGTGGCGGAGGGGCCCTCCGCCGAGCTCCTGGCCGACGACCGAACGCGCCACGCCTACCTCGGCTTCTGAGGGAGACCCATGAACTACTTCGTCACCCTGACCCTCAACGGGCTGGCCTCCGGGGCGGCCTACGCGGCACTGGCACTGTCCCTGGTGATCATCTACCAGGCCACCCGGCTGGTGAACTTCGCCCAGCCCGCGCTCGCGCTGCTGTCCGTCTACACCGCCTACACGGTCACCCAGCTCACCGGTTCCTACTGGCTCGGGTTCGCCGCCGCCCTCACCGCCGGGCTGCTGGTCGGCGCCTTCGTGGAGCGCGTCATCATCCGTCCCATAGCCCGCACCTCCCAGCTCAACGCCATCATCGTCACCCTCGGCCTCCTCCTGGTGGTCCAGGGTGGGGTCGGCATGGTCTGGGGCAACGAGCAGCACGGCTTCCGCTACGCCTTCAGCTACGTGGGCCGCTTCGCCCCCTCGGACGTGTTCGCCCTGGTCGCGGTGGGGGTGGTCGCCCTCCTGCTGTTCGCCCTGTACCGGTTCACGCCCCTCGGACTGCGGATGCGCGCCGCCGCCTTCCACCCGGAGGCGGCCCGGCTCAGCGGGGTGCGGGTCGGCCTCATGCTCACGGCGGGCTGGGGCATCGCCTCCCTCATCGGCGCGCTGGCGGGCATGCTCGCCGGACCGCCGTTCATCTCGCCGAACGTCTTCGACGTCGTGTTCGTCTTCGGGATCACGGCGGCGGTGGTGGGCGGCCTGGACAACCCCTTCGGCGCCGTGATCGGCGGTCTGCTCATCGGGCTCGGTATGTCGTACGTCTCCGGGTTCCTGGGGCCCGAACTGGCGACCCTCGCCGCCCTCGTCATCGTCGTGGCCGTCCTGAGCGTGCGCCCCGACGGCATCCTCTCCCGACCGACCGCGCGAAAGGTCTAGCCAGCCATGCCCCTGCCCGTCCGCCATCTGCTCCTGGCCGCCCTCGGCCTGGCCGCCGTCGCCGGGCTGCTGTCCGTGACCGGCGACCTCACCGCCCTGCGCATCGCCGCGGTCGGGTACACCATGCTCGCCGTCGCCGGACTCCAACTGCTGGTCGGCGGCTCCGGACAGGTCTCCCTCGGCCACGGCGCGTTCATGATGATCGGCGCCTACTCCATGGCGCTGCTGGTCCTGCACCAGCCGACCCTGCCGCTGGCCGCCAACCTCGGCGTCATCGTCGTGGTGTCCGTGGCGGCGGGCGTCGCGGTCGGCGCCGCCACCGCGCGCCTGCACGGCCCCTACCTGGCCGGGGCCACACTCATCCTGGCCGTCGGCCTGCCTGGGCTGGCCCACCGGTTCCACGCGTTCCTCGGCGGCAGCAACGGCCTCAACATCCGTACCGCCGGGGCCCCGCCGTTCCTCGACGGACTCGTGACCACCAGCGAGTGGCGGGCCCTGGTCGTGTGGACCACGGTCGTGCTCGGCCTGGCCGTGCTCGCCACGATCTCCGCCGGGCGCCTCGGCCGCCGCATGCGCGCCATCCGGGACGACGAGACCGCCGCCGCCATGGCGGGCGTCCCCGTCGGCGCCACCAAGGTCGTCGCCTTCGTGATCGCCTCGGCTGCGGGCGGCCTCGCAGGCGGCCTCCAGGCCTACGTGCTCGGCACCGTCACCCCCAGCAGCTTCACCCTCGTGCTCTCGCTGACCCTGCTCGCCGCGCTGGTGCTCGGCGGCATCGGCAGTCTGTGGGGCGCTCTGTGGGCCTCGATGGCCATCGTCTACCTGGACGTGTGGGCCACCGACCTCGCACGGGCGGCGAACCTGGGACGCAACGCCGAGAACAACCTGCCGGTGGTGTTCTTCGGCGTCGTCCTCATCCTCGTCCTGCGCTTTTGGCCCCTCGGCGTCCACGGCGCCCTCCGAAGCCTCGGAGCCCGCCTTCGGGCGGTCCGCTCCGACACCTCCTCGAGAACCCCCCAGTGAAGGAGACAACCATGCGCGAACACGGAACCCGGGTCCTGTTGGCCCCGGCCCTGGCCCTGGTCATGCTGGCCGCGGCCTGCTCGGGCGCGGGCGAGGTCGGCCAGGGGGCCGACGTCGACCTGGACGTGGCGCCGGGCGTCACGGACGACGCCGTCGTCATCGGCACCCACCAACCGCTCACCGGTCCGGCCGCACCCGGGTACCTGGCGGTCTCCCAGGGGGCGGGGGCCGTGTTCGACTACGTGAACGACCAGGGCGGGGTCAACGGGAGGCGGATCGACTACCGGGTCGAGGACGACGGCTACGACCCCTCCCGGACCATCGACGTCACCCGCCAACTGGTCATCGAGGACGAGATCTTCGCGATGGTGGGCGGCCTCGGCACGCCCACCCACGGCGGAGTCATCGACTACCTCAATGACGAGGGCGTGCCCGACGTCTTCCCGGCCTCGGGCGCCCTGGCCTGGAACAACACGGAGGAGCACCCGCTCACCTACGGCTGGCAGACCGACTACACCAAGGAAGCCAAGATCCAGGGCGAGTACATCACCGAGAACTTCCCCGGGCAGGACGTCGGCTACCTGTTCCAGAACGACGACGTCGGCGAGGACTCCCAGGCCGGACTCGACCAGTACCTGTCCGACGAGGTCGTGGCCCGCGAGCACTACGAGTCGGACATCCCCGACCTCGGCTCGCAGATGGCGGAGTTGGAGAACGCCGGGGCGGAGGTGGTCGTCTGCTCCTGCATTCCGGCCTTCGTCGCGCTCGGCATGCTCGAGGCCGCCCGGATCGGCTACGAGCCCCAGTGGGTGATCTCCAGCATCGGCGGGGACACCGCCACGCTCCAGGCGCTGCTCACCGAGTTCACCGAGGACACCGACGCGGAGGGCGTCCCGGCCGACGCCTTCCTCGAAGGGGCGGTCGTGACGAGCTACATGCCGCGCGTCGAGGACGAGGACGACGAGTGGGGCCGCTTCTTCGTGGACGTGTACGAGGAGTACGGGCACGGCGGGCCGCCCACCAACACGCACATGTTCGGCATGACCCAGGCCGTCATGTTCGCCCAGGTCCTGATGTCAGCGGGGGAGGACCTCACCCGCCAGTCCCTGGTCGACGCCCTGGAGACCCAGGAGTGGCAGGGGCCGGGCTTCACGCCCTTCTCCTCCAGCGAGGGTGACCACGGCGGCCACCAGGGCGTGTACGTCGTGCGGTTCGAGGCGGGCGGCGCCATCGAGATGGTCCAGGAGGCCCGGGTGACCGACCGCGAGGACGGCCCCGTCGAGGAGGTCGACTTCGAGCGGCTCTCCCCGCAGGACCTGCCCTTCCACGACTAGTCCCGTAGTCCCGGCAGCCGTCGCGGCTCCTGGCACCCGAGGGGCGCTCGCCCCGCTCCGTTCACTGTGTGCCGCACCCCGTTCTCCCGTGGGGGAGGGCGGGGTGCGGACGCTTCCTCCGCGGAGCGGGAGGGCCCCGGGAACGCGGGGACGGCCGGGTAGCTCCGGAGGGGACGCCTGGTCGGGTCCGGAACCCGCGAGACGAGCGCGTCCAGTGCGCCGTACGACGGATCTAGGCCAGAGAACCCGTCCCCGCACCGAGTGAGTCCGAGACGAACTCGGGGAAGGAGCGGGGAGCCCTGCCGGTGACGTTCTCCACCACCGTGGTCGTGCGGTCCTCCGCCCCGGCGGCGATCCGCTCGTCCATGGCGGCCAGCAGGTCCGCGAACCGCGCGGGCAGCCCGTGCCCCTGATGGAGCCGGGACAGCTCGGCCACGCTGACACGGCGGTGCCGGACCGGACGCCGGGTCGCCTCGGTCAACGTGGCGGCGACCTCGTCGAAGCTCAACGGTCGCGGCCCGGTCAGCACCAGGTCCGCTCCGGCCGGAACCTCGCCCATGAGCGCACGCGCCGCGACCGCCGCGATGTCACCCGGGTCGATGAAGGGGGTCCTGCCCTGCCCGGTCGCGCTCACGATCTCACCGTCGCGCCGGTGGGAATCGGCGTGCGGGTGGTTCCCGGTGAAGTTGCTGGAGAACCAGGTGGGACGCAGGACCACCGGGTGGGGGACGAAGGAGCCCAGGCGGGCTCCGAGCGCGCCGGGACCCGGGGCTCCGACCGGCACCGCGGACGAGCCGAGCAGGACCACCCGCTCCACGCCCTCGGCGCGGGCGGTCTCCAGGAACGGGACGACCGGGGTCTCCGGGTCGGTGGCGCCGGGGGGAGCCACCAGGTACACCGCCCGGACGCCCCGTAGAGCGTCAGCGTGGGTGGTCGGGTCGGCCCAGTCGAAGCGCACGTCGGCGCCGGGGGAGCGCCCGGCCCGTCGGACGGGAGCGCCGTGGTCGGCCAGGAGGCGGGCGAGGCGGGAGCCGGTCGTCCCGGTGGCTCCGGTGATCAGGATCGTCACAGCGCGGCCTCCGCGTCCGGTCCGAAGTCGAGCGGGTTCCAGTAGTCGCGGTAGTGCCGGATCAGGCCGCCGGAGATCGTCAGAACGGCCACGTAACGTGCTGTGTAGGGTGCGTCGGTGGGGACCCTGCGTCCGCTCACCGCCAGTTCGGCGACGATGACGTCCGGGGCGGTGGTCTGGTGGACGGTGACGTCGTGCACGCTCAGGACGTTGAGCTTGTCGGTGTAACCGGCCAGGTAGGACTCGATCGTCTCTCGGCCTTCGAGGCGTCGGGGAGCTCCCGGGGGCGCGAAGGGGAACTCCATCACGGCGTCCTCGGCGTACAGGGCGGTGAAGGCCCGCATGTCGTGGGAGAGCAGGTGTTCGCTGGCGCGGTGGAAGACCGTCGTGGGGCTGTCGGGCACAGTCGCTCCTCTAAGCTGTGACACATAATCGGACCGATGGTCCGTTTCGACTATAGCGGACTGTCGGTCCGTTTTGGGGGTGGAGTCCGTGCGGGCGGACAAGGCGCGTAACCGAGAGGCGATTCTGGCGGCGGCGGCCCGTCTGTTCGACGAGGCGGCCGACCCCGACCAGATCTCGATGGACGCCGTGGCAGGGGCCGCAGGGGTCGGCAAGGGTACGGTCTTCCGCGGCTTCGGAGACCGCAGTGGCCTGATCCGGGCGCTGTACGACGAGTACGCCGCCCGTGAGTTCCAGGCCCTGCCCGAGAACGTGCCGGACCTGCTGATCCGTGTCTGGGACTTCAAGCGGCGACACCGGGTGCTGGCGCTGGCGCTGGAGCAGGAGGGCTTCGCCAGCCCGTACGGCAATGAGAGCTACGACCGGCTCCACCGGCACCTGGCGGACCTGGTCAGTCGGGCCCGGGGGCCGCGCAACGCCGACTTCCTCGCGCACGCGCTGTTGGCCGCCGTGCGTGGCGACCTGGTCGAGTACGTACGGGAGGAGTCCGGGGTGGACCCGAGGGAGGGCCTGCGCGAACTGGCGCGGTCCGTCCTGGGGCGGTCAGGCGGGGCCGGGGTGGCCGGACGAGGCCAGGACCCGATCGACGAGGTCCTCCACGAAGGTGCGTGAGGGCGGCTCAGCCTGGAAGGAGGTCCTGGCCAGGACACCGCCCACCAGGAGTGCCAGGGACGGTTCGACGTCCTCCGTGGGCAGGTGGGCGCGCAGCACCGACGCCAGTGAGCTGGTGCCCGCCTCGCCACGCCGTTGGCGCAGGTCGTCGAGGTCTTCCCCTGGGTCGGGGAGACGCCACCGGCCCTCTTCCCCGTGACGTCCGTGCTCGACGTCCTCGGAGGGCTCGGGGCCCTCCTCCCGGCGCTCACCCGCGTCCTGCCCGGGCTGACCGTCCTGGCCGCCGCCGGATGCGCCGGGCTCCAGCTGTCCGCCATCGCCTTCCACCTCCTCCGGGGCGAGACCGACGTCCTCTTCAACGTGGTCGTGCTCGCGCTGGCGGTCCTGGTGGCCTGGGGCCGCTGGTCGTGGGTGCCCCTGGAGCCCAGGGCGTGAGATGACGGCGACCACGGGAAAGGGCCGGTGGGGAGGGGATCCCCACCGGCCCCGACCGGGCCTCATCGCGACGACCCGGCCACCCGATCAGGCGCCGTGCGGGCAGGAGTCCCGGTAGTCGGAGAAGTCGGTGCCGATCCCCGTGCGGGGCGGCGGGCACAGGAACTGCTCATAGCGCTCGTCGTCGTCCACGAACCGCTTGAGCCACGAGATGCCGTACTTCGCGATGGTGGTGTTGGAGACGTTCGGCGCGAAGTGGCTCGCGCCGCGCAGCTCCAGGTAGGCCCGGTCCAGGGAGCTGGGCAGGCTCTCGTACATCGGGATGGCGTGCGAGCGGACCGACGCGGTGACGTCGTTCTGGGCGCCGACGACCAGCGTGGGCGTCTGCACGCTCGACCAGTTCTTCTGCGTGTGCCAGGGGGTCAGCGGGATCGCCGCGCGCAGCTCCGGCCGTGAGTCGACGGCGGCCAGGGTCCCGCCACCGCCCATCGAGTGCCCCATGACGGCCATGCGGTCACCGTCCACGCGGTCGCTCACCGCGCTGCGGTCGGCCAGGTAGTCCAGGGCGGACTCCAGCTGGCGGCCCCGACTGTTCGGCTGGTCGTACCGGGTGTTGGTGTCGATGGTGAACACCACGAAGCCCTGCGAGGCGAAACGGTGCCCGTACCAGGACATGGACGACTCACTGGCCGTGTAGCCGGGGGCGACCACCACGCCGCCGAAGGTGCCCTCGGAGGTGTCGGTCGGATAGTAGATGGTTCCGCCGCCGAAGCCGCTCACCAGCGAGGACACGGAGGCGGTGGCGGTGTCGAAGTGGCCCCGGGGCGCGGTGACGCTCTGCTCCGTCGGGGCCGGACCGCGTTCGTGCGGATTGGCGGCCTGGGCCGGGGCGACGGCCGCACCCGCGCCGAACAGGGCCAGGCCCACCACCAGGGCGGACTTCGCGGCGACCGCCGCCGCCCAGGAGCGGGTGCGCGGCACCGGGGCGGTCGGGTGGGCGGGGGCGCTCCGGCGGGAGCGGGCGGTGCGGGGTACCGGTGAGGGGGACACGGGGGACAGGGGATGGTCGGTACTCACGTCGTCTTCCTTTTCTCGCGCAGCGGGAATCCACGGGTCGCCGTGGACGCCACGGATCCGTTTTCCCGTCGGTAATCGCGGGGGGAACGCACGGGATATCCACCCGTTTCCGTGGGCGTGCGTTCACTATGAAGACGAAGGTGTGAACACGCATCCGTTGAACCACCAGTGCTTGCGGCGCCCCAGTTCACGCGTTCGAAAAGGGACGACCGCCGTTTCACCGGCCCATACCGCGCCACCAGCTGAGCAGCCTGCCCAACAGGTCCTCGGGCGGCTGCTCCTCCTCGGCCACCGCCGGGACCTGCTCCATCTCCTGGGTCTGGAGCTCGGGAGGCTCGCTCAGGCGACCGGGTGTGAACGTGACCGGCAGTTCCCGCGACCCGTGCAGGAACGGCGACGCCAGCGGGCGCAGCTCCTCCGGGGGCACCGAGAGCCGCAGCCCGCCCAGCCGCTCCTGGAGGACGGTCACCCCGGTCGAGGCCACGAGGCGGCCCAGCGACCGGGCGGGGCAGCTGTGCGGACCGGCCCCGAAGGTCAGGTGGGCGCGGCTGCCGCTGGACACCCCGGTGTCCGGGTCCGACCTGCCCCGCCGCACGGCCGGGTCGCGGTGCGCGGCGTCGACCCCGAGGTAGAGGGCGTCGCCCTTGCGCACCCGCGCGTTGCCGATGCGCACGTCCTGGAGCGCGACCCGGCCGGCCAGGAGCTGGAGGGGGCTGTCGTTCCACATGATGTGGTCCAGGAGGTCGTGCGTGGACAGCCGTGCGTCCGTGTTCGCGGAGCGGATGCGGTCGTCGGTGAGCAGCGTGCGCATCGTGTTGCCTATGAGGTGGACGGTCATCATGTGACTCGCGCTGACCACCAGGGACGCCGCGTAGGCCACCTCCTCCAGGGTGAGGTCCGTGGAGCGTTCGAGCATCCAACTGGTCAGGTCGTGCCCGGGTTTGTCGGCCTTGCGGGCCACCAGACCGGCGAAGTACTGCTGTAGGCCGGTGATGGAGTCCTCCGACCGCTGGGAGTCCTCGCTGAAGATGACGGCGGTGAGGTCGTTGAGCATGTGGCCGTAGCTGTCGGGCAGGCCGAAGAGCCGGTTGGCCACCAGCGCGGGGAGCAGCTGGGCGTAGTCGCCCACGAGGTCGGCTTCGCCGTCCCTGACGAACCGGTCGACCAGCCCGTCGGCGATCCGGTGCACGGTGCGGGCCATCGCGGTCATGTCGATCCTGGCCAGCCCGTCCATGATGGGCGCGCGCAGCCGGGCGTGCTCGGAGCCGTCCGCGTAGAAGGCGTTGGGCAGCCAGGTCATCATCGCGACGGTGTTGTCGAGGTCCACACGGCCCTCGGTCGCCTCGCGCCAGTTGCGGGTGTCGCGGGAGAACAGGTGCGGCTGCTGGAGGACGGCGAGGCTCTCCTGGTAGCCGAGCAGCAGCCAGGCGCGCACCCCGGGATCCAGCTGGACCGGGACGATCGGGCCGTGCCGTTCGCGCAGGCCCTGCCAGAGTTCGGCGCGGCCCTCGGGCGGGGTGGGGTCGTAGAGGCGGACGTGGTCGACCGGGCAGCCCTGGGCGGAGGGGGAACCGGGGGTCTGGGCGCCCTGTTCCGCGCCTGGTCCCGAGTTCTGGGAGTCACCGTGCTGAGTCGTGGTCATTTCGGGTGGCGGACGCCCGGAAAGGGATTCACGGGGCCGCTTCCCTCCCTTCGAGGAGACGTGGCTCTGTCATGGTGACGGGAAGGGGGAAGCGGGAGATCCCGAAATCGCTTCGGGGCGGTGGCCGGGGATCGAGCCAACCTGGTCGTGGCATTCTAGGATCGTCGTCACCGTATTTCAACAGGAACGGATTATTCGCGCCGCCCCCTTTCGTGTCCGGTGTTTGTTTCTTCTCTTTTGTCCCGTGCTGGGTGGCTGACCCGAGAGCGCCGGATTGTCACTGGTGCTCCCTAGAGTTACCTGTGTGAGCGATCGATGGAGTACCGACGAAGTCTGGGCTCTGGCTCCGGACCCCTCTTCACACAAGGCCGCTCTCAAGGTGGCCAAGGCGGGATCGTGGCCCCAGAGCGGAGTGGTCGTCGCCGACGGCGGCGGCACCTCGGCGGTCTGGGGTGAGTGCAAGGGGAGCGGGAGCAAGCCCTACCTGGCGGCCGCGCACCTGGACGGGGACGGCGGCCCCGCCTACAAGTGCAGCTGTCCCAGCCGCAAGATCCCCTGTAAGCACGTCCTGGCCCTGCTCTCCCTGTGGAGCCAGGACACCGTGGCCGAGCGCGCGGACCGGCCCGAATGGGTCACCACGTGGCTCTCCGGCAGGGTCGCCCGACAGGAGCGTGCGAGCGGCGCCGCCGCCTCCGCCCCGGTCGACCCGGACAAGGCCGCGGCCACCCTGCGTGCGCGGGAGAGGACGGTCGCCGCCGGGCTCGAGGAGCTCCGGCTGTGGCTGCACGACCAGGTGGACGGCGGTCTCGCCGAAGTCCCCAAACTCGGCTACGAGCACTGGGACCGCATGGCCAAGCGCCTGGTGGACGCCAAGGCGGGCGGCGCCGCGTCCCTGGTCACCCAGCTCCCCCAGAACGGCGGGGCCGACCGCTGGCCGGACCGCCTCCTGGAACGCCTGGGCATGCTGCACCTGCTGACCGACGGCTACCTCGCGGGTGAGGGCGGCGACCCCCGGTTCCGGGCGGTGCTGCGCTCCCGGGTGGGCATCACGACCCGCTCCGAGGAGGTCCTGGCCAGCGGGGAACGGGTGCGGGACACATGGCGGGTGCTCGGACACCATGACGCCCTCACCCCGGACCGCATGCGTAGCCGCCGCCAGTGGCTGCACGGGGGCTCGACCGGCCGCCTCGCCCTCTCCCTCACCTTCGCCCGGCCCACCCAGACCCCCGACTCCGTCTTCCGGCCCGGCACCGAGTTCGAGGGCGAACTCGCCTTCCACCCGGACGGCCGCCGAGCGGTCCGGGTCGGCCAGGGAACCGAGGGACCGGCCTCGCGCCCGCCCGGAGGCGGCGTCGACCAGGCCCTGGACTCCTTCGCCGAGGCCCTGGCCGAGGACCCGTGGCTGGAGGCCTGGCCCGTGGTGCTGGAGAACGCCGTCCCCGCTCGCGCCGAGGGCTGGCACCTGGCCGATCCCACGGGGGCCTCCCTCCCCCTGAACCAGGGGGAGCTGTGGCGGCTCCTCGCGGCCACCGGCGGACGCCCCGCCACCATCGCCGCCGAATGGTCGCCCGGCACCGGCCTGAGCCCCATGACCCTGTGGGACGCCGACGGAAAGGCAGTCGCGCTGTGAACCCGACCCCCACCGACCACTCCCGGGCCCCCGAGCCCGGAACGACCTCCCCCGAGACGGCCTCCCCCGAGGCCGCATCCCCCCAGACCCCCTCCTGGGACCGGCTGG
>NZ_ANAE01000123.1 GCF_000341265.1 Nocardiopsis prasina DSM 43845
TCCCGGACCTGCCCGACCTGCCCCGCGCCACCCGCGAGGGCGCCGCCGGGCTGCTGGACCTGGTCGCCCTGGACGCCGTGCGCACCCGCGCCGGGTACACGGCGCACACGGCGGACCCCGTCACCCCCGACGCACCCGACACCCGTCCGGACGTCGGGCCCGCCGCGAACCACCGGCTGGACGTCATCCTCACCACCCGTCCCGAACTCCTGCCCGAGTGGCTGGGCCGCGCCGCACGGGGCGGACGGAGGGTCAGTCACGTCCACGTCCCCGACCTGCTGGACCGCGCCTCCCGGGACAGCTCGCTGCGCCCCCTGGTCGCTCCCGTCGTCGGGGAGCGCGGCACCTGGCTGGCCTCGCACAACACCGCGTGGTCGTTCATCGCACGCGAACCCCTGCCCACCGACGTCCACACCGACGCCGCCTGGAAGGAGGGCACGTCGGCGCGACGCCGCCGGTCCCTGTTCGCCCTGCGCGGCACCGACCCCGCAGCCGCCCGCGACCTCCTCGCCGAGGTCCTGCCACAGGAGAGCAGGAGCGAGGAGAGACGCGCACTCCTGGAGGCCCTGGCGGTCAGCCTCGGCCCCGACGACGAGGCGGTGCTGGACCAGGCCCTGGACGACCGCGCCGCCAGCGTGCGCGGCCTCGCCCTGGCCCTGCTCACCCGACTGCCGGACAGCGCCCACGCGCACCGGCTCCGCGCCCACCTGCGGGCCCACCTCGGGCGCTACCAGGGACCTCCGCGCGCCGTCGACGTGGTCGACATGGACGTCCCGACCGCCGACCAGCTGCGCGACCTCGCCCTGGTGCCGCCGAAGAAGCGGCCGGAGGCGCGCCGGGCCCGCTGGGAGCTCGGCCGCGTCCTGATCACCCACGCGCCGCTGGACACCTGGACGGCGTTCCTGGGAACCGACCCCGCCGGAGTCCTCGACCTGGCCGAGGACGAGCAGGACCTGCGCGAGGCCCTGGCCGACGCGGCCTGCCTCCAGGCCGCCCCCGACTGGGCCCGCGCCGTCCTCGACCACCCCGGGGCCGGGCTGGCCCAGCTGCTCCGCGCCGGAGGCCGCAACCGGGAGTGGCCGCGCACCCAGGAACTCCTGGCCGCGCTGCCGGTCGGGGAGCGGTGCGACCGGGTCGTGGCCGCACTCGCCTCCGTGGCTGCCGGCCCGACCACCGGGAAGACCGACCTCCACGTCCTCGGAGAGGTCCTGCGCACGGTCGACGCCCCGTGGACCCGCGCGCTCTCCGACGAGGTCACGCGCCGGCTCATCGGCCCGATCGGGACCCGCGACTCACGCGGCTACCGCTTCCTCTGCGAGGCCGCCGCCGAGCACATGCCACCCGAACACCTCGACCTCCTGCCCAAGGAACCACCCCTCGAGGAGGAGGGCCCCGCCTACCTCCGCCTCCGCGACACCCTCCGATTCCGCCTCGACATGCACAGGGAGCTCTAGTTGACCACCTCCGCCACCGGCTCTGGCATCAGCACCGACGCCGCCAGCGCGCTGCGCCCGCACGCCGAGCAGACCTACGCCGCCGAGCTCGAGGCCCTGGCCGGGGCCGACGACCGCCAGCGCCCCCCGGGCTGGCGGCTCTCCCCGTGGGCGGTCACCCAGTACCTGCTGGGCACCACCCTCGACGACGGCACCGAGATCACGCCCAAGTACATCGGCTCGCGCCGGGTGGTCGAGGTGGCCGTGGCCACCCTGGCCACCGACCGCGCCCTGCTGCTCATCGGTGTCCCCGGCACCGCCAAGACCTGGCTGTCCGAACACCTCGCGGCGGCGGTCTCCGGTGACTCCACCCTGCTGGTCCAGGGCACCGCCGGGACCTCTGAGGAGGCGGTCCGGTACGGCTGGAACTACGCCCGCCTGCTCGCCGAGGGACCCTCGGAGGCCGCGCTCGTCCCCAGCCCGATCATGACCGCCATGGCGCGCGGTGCGATCGGCCGCATCGAGGAACTCACCCGTATGCCCTCCGAGGTGCAGGACGGCCTCATCACCGTGCTGTCGGAGAAGGCGCTGCCCGTGGCCGAGCTCGGCGTCGAGGTGCAGGCCCAGCGCGGGTTCAACGTCATCGCCACCGCCAACGACCGTGACCGGGGGGTCAACGACCTCTCCAGCGCGCTGCGCCGCCGCTTCAACACCGTGGTCCTGCCCGTCCCGGACAGCGCGGAGGACGAGGTCCGCATCGTCACCCAGCGGGTGGAGCAGCTGGGGCGCTCACTGGAACTGCCCGAGGTACCCACCAGTCTCACGGAGATCCAGCGCGTCGTCACCGTCTTCCGCGAGCTGCGCTCCGGAGTCACCGAGGACAACACCACCAAGGTGAAGTCGCCCAGCGGAACCCTGAGCACCGCCGAGGCGATCTCCGTGATCACCAACGGCATCGCGCTCGCCGCCCACTTCGGTGACGGGAGGCTGCGTCCCGCCGACGTCGCCGCCGGAATCCAGGGCGCCGTGGTCCAGGACCGCGTCTCCGACGGGGTGGTCTGGCGCGAGTACCTGGAGACCGTCGCCCGCGAGCGCGACGGCTGGGACGACTTCTACCGGGCCTGCCGCGAGGTGGGCGCCTGATGGGACGACCCCGACAGGGCACCGACAAGGTCAGTGTCCTCGGTGTCCGCCACCACGGTCCGGGTTCGGCCCGGGCCGTGGCGGCCGCCCTGGACGAGATCAAGCCCGACATCGTACTGATCGAGGGCCCGCCCGAGGCCGACGCGATCACCTCCCTGGTGGGCGGACTGGAACCGCCGGTGGCCCTGCTGGTCCACCTGGCCGACACCCCCAAGGCGGGGACGGCGCGTTCCAAGGAGGGGTGGGGGTTCTGGCCGTTCGCGTCCTTCTCCCCGGAGTGGGCCGCCCTGGTGCACGCCCACGGACGCGGAGTCCCGGTGCGCTTCTGCGACCTGCCCGCCGCCCACACGATCGCCGAGCGCATCGAACGGGCGGAGGCAGCAGAGAAGGAGGCCGTCGAGAAGGAGGCGGGGCAGGAGGAGGACGACCAGCCCGCGCCCCCGAGCGAACCCCCCAGGGTCCGCACCGACCCCCTCGGGGTGCTCGCCGAGGCCGCCGGGTACGACGATGCCGAACGCTGGTGGGACGACGTCGTGGAACAGCGCGGTGACGGCGAACCCTCGCCCTTCCCCGCGATCGCCGACGCCATGGCGGCCGTCCGCGCCGAGAGCGGGCCGGAGACCGGTCGCGACGCGCGCCGCGAGGCGTACATGCGCCAGACCCTGCGCGCCGTGCTCAAGGAGGGGTACGAACGGGTGGCCGTGGTGTGCGGTGCCTGGCACGCGCCCGCCCTGCGCGACCTGTACGACTACCCGGTCAAGGACGACGTCGCCCTCCTGAAGGGCCTGCCCAGGGTGCGGACCACCGCCACCTGGGTGCCGTGGACGCACGGGCGGCTCGCCACCGCCAGCGGCTACGGCGCCGGAGTGACCTCACCCGGCTGGTACCACCACCTGTTCACCGCCCCCGACCTGCCGATCCACCGGTGGCTCACCGACGCCGCCCGCCTCCTGCGCGAGGAGGGTCAGCCGGTCTCCTCCTCGCACGTGATCGAGGGCGTCCGGCTCGCGGAGAGCCTGGCCGTGCTGCGCGGACGGCCGCTGGCCGGGATCGACGAGGTCTCCGAGGCGGTCACCGCCGTCCTCTGCGAGGGCGAACAGAGCCGGGCCGCCCTCGTACACGGGCGGATGGTGATCGGCGAACGCCTCGGCTCGGTGCCCCCGGACACCCCCATGGTGCCGTTGCAGCGCGACCTCATGGCCGCGCAGAAGCGGCTCCGCCTCAAGCCCGAGGCCTTCGACCGCGACCTCGACCTCGACTTGCGCAAGGAGAGCCAGCGCGAACGCAGCGTCCTGCTGCACCGGCTGCGCGTGCTGGGGGTCGAGTGGGGGGTGCCGCGCGCAGCCGAGCACCACTCGAAGGGGACCTTCCGCGAGTCCTGGCGGCTGCGCTGGGACCCCGACATGGACGTGGCGCTGATCGAGGCCGCACCCTGGGGGACCACCGTGGTCTCCGCGGCCACCGCCCGCGTGGTGGAGATCGCCGCCGAAGCGGAACTCCCCACCCTGACCGCGCTCACCGAACAGTGTCTGTTCGCCGAACTCGGCGACGCGCTGCCCGACGTGCTCTCCCTGCTCACCGACCGCGCGGCCACCGACAGCGACATCACCCACCTGATGTCGGCGCTCCCCCCGTTGGCCCGGTCGGCCCGGTACGGGAACGTGCGAGGGACCGACGGCGCGCACCTGCGCGCGGTCGCCCGAGAACTCCTGGCCCGCGTGTGCGTGGGCCTGGCCCCGGCGGTGCGCGGGCTGGACGACGACGCGGCGGCCCGGTTCGTCCGGTCGATCGACCAGACCCACGGCGCCGCCACCCTCCTGGACGAGGACGCGCGCGGCTGGACGGAGGCGCTGGAGTCCCTCGCCCGCCGCGACCAGGTCCCGGGGCGGATCGCGGGGAGGGTCAACCGCATCCTCGCGGACGCGGGCCGGATCACCACCGAGGAACTGCACCGGAGGCTCGGCCTGACGATGTCGCCCGGCACCGAACCCACCCGCGCGGCCGCCTGGCTGGAGGGCTTCCTCCAGGGGAGCGGGCTGATCCTGGTCCACGACGAGCGGCTGCTCGGCCTCATCGACGCGTGGCTGCTCAGCCTGTCCGAGGAGCGCTTCGTCGCGATCCTGCCGCTGCTGCGCCGCACCTTCGGGGCCTTCGGCGCGGCCGAACGCCAGGAGATCGGTACCGCCATCACCAGGGCGGACGGCGGCCGGACCACCACCGCGCGGGTGCGGCGCCCCGTCGACACCCGCCGCGCCGCCCCGGCCGTGGCCGCCGTGACCGCACTACTCGAAGGGAGCCGCGCGTGAGCACGGAAACCACCGAACGCGCCCGCCGCTGGCGCCTGGTCCTGGGGGAGAGGTCCCAGTGCGCGACCCTGACCGGGCGCGACCAGACCATGGACTCCGCGCTGGCCGCCCTGTACAACAAGGGCGACGGGTCCGCCGCCTCGGGCGACGACCGCGCCGGTGACCTGAGCTCCTCGGCGCCCCGGGTCGCGCGCTGGCTGGGCGACATCCGGGAGTACTTCCCGTCCACCGTCGTGCAGGTGATGCAGTCCGACGCCATGGACCGCATGGGGCTGCACCAGCTCCTCCTGGAACCGGAGATGATGCAGGCCGTCGAGCCCGACGTGCACCTGGTCGGGAGCCTGCTCTCCCTCAACCAGGTGATGCCCGCCGAGGCGCGGGAGAGCGCCCGCACGATCGTGCGGGGGGTCGTCGACGACCTGGAGAGAAGGGTCGCGCAGAAGACCCGGTCGGTCATCCGCGGTGCCATCGACCGCTCGGCGCGCACCCACCGTCCCCGCCGGGTCTCGGACATCGACTGGAACGCCACGATCCGCCGCAACCTGGCGCACTACCTGCCCGAACACAACACGGTGATCCCGCAGACCCTCGTGGGGTACGGCCGCCGCAGCCAGGGTGTGCAGAAGGACGTGGTCCTGGCCATCGACCAGAGCGGTTCGATGGCCTCCTCCGTGGTCTACGCCAGCGTCTTCGGTGCGGTACTCGCCTCCATGAGCACGCTGAAGACGTCCCTGGTCGTCTTCGACACCGCCGTCGTCGACCTCACCGACCAGCTCACCGACCCCGTCGAGGTCCTCTTCGGCACCCAGCTCGGCGGCGGCACCAACATCAACAAGGCCATCGCCTACAGCCAGACGCTCATCGACCGCCCGCAGGACTCCATCTTCGTCCTGATCAGCGACCTCTACGAGGGCGGCGTGCGCGCCGAGATGCTCCAACGAGTGGCCGCCATGAAGTCCGCGGGTGTTCAGGTGGTGGTCCTGCTGGCCCTCTCCGACGAGGGCGCGCCGTTCTACGACCGCCAGAACGCCTCCGCCCTCGCCGACCTCGGCGTCCCGGCGTTCGCCTGCACCCCCGACGCCTTCCCCGAGCTCATGGCCGCGGCGATCCAGGGCCAGCCCCTGGACGCCTGGGTCGACAAGCACCTGGACGAGTGACCCGACCCCGGGCGGGGCCGAACCCCCTGCGGCCCCGCCCGGCACTCAGTCCAGGCAGAACTCGTTGCCCTCGATGTCCCGCATCACGATGCACGACTCGTTGACGCCGTCGGCGCGCATGACACGGACGCACTCGGCGCCGAGGGCCTCCAACCGTTCGCACTCGGCCTGGAGCGTGGAGAGGCGTTCGTCCCCGACGAGACCGGTACCGGCACGCACGTCGAGGTGCACCCGGTTCTTGACGGACTTTCCCTCGGGGACGCGCTGGAAGAACAGGCGGGGACCCTTGCCCGAGGGATCGACGCAGGCGAACGCGGAATCCTGCTGCTCGGGCGGGAGCGCGCGGTTGAACTCGTCCCAATCGGTGAATCCCTCCGGGGGCGGTGGGACGACGTACCCCAGCACCTCGCACCAGAACCGGGCCACACGCTCGGGACTGGCGCAGTCGAAGGTGACTTGGAACTCTCTGATCGTGGTCATCGGCCCACCCTAGATCGCGGACCTCCGATCGCCCAGGGAATATCGCTGGCTTCGGGCGGGCGGGTGGGGCTAGCCTGCGTCCATGCCGCTCGCGAAAGAGCTGGCCGCCCTCTAGCGGCGGCCTGATCCCTCACACAGTTCCGACCGCCGCATCAGCTTCCATGCCGGTGCGGTCCTTCGGGCTGCCCGGTGTCCTCCTCTCCACACCGGACGTACCCGTGAACACTTCTCTGTCCACAGGCAGGGGCGGCGGCACCACCGTGCTCGTCACCGTCCTGCTCTCCACCCTCCTCCTGCCGCTGGCGCTGACCGGGGCCTCCGTCGCGCTGCCCGACATCCAACGCGACCTGGGCGTGGGGCTCACCTCCGCCCAGTGGGTGGTCAACTCCTACAACGCCTGCTTCGCCGCCTTCCTGGTCAGCGCGGGGTCGATCGCCGACGCGGTCGGACGCCGCCGGGTCTACGCCTTCGGCGTGGTCCTCTTCTTCGTGAGCGGACTCCTCAGCCTCCTCGTCCAGGACATCGGGGCGCTGGTCGCCCTGCGTGCCCTGGGCGGTGTGGGGGCGGCGGCCGCCGTGGCCGGAGGGGGGTCGATGCTCGCCCTGGCGTTCGAGGGACCGGCGCGCGCGAGGGCCTTCGGACTGCTCGGCACCGTGCTGGGCGCCGGAACCGCCTTCGGGCCCGCGGTGGCCGGACTGCTGGTCGAGAACCTGGGCTGGCGGTTCGCCTTCGCCGGACCCGCGCTGGTGGCCGGGGCGGTCCTGCTGCTGGTGACGCGGGTTCCCGCGATGCGCGGTGACGGACGGCCCGTGGACTGGCTCGGCGGAGCCCTGTTCACCGCCGCCCTGCTGAGCCTGATCGGCGGCCTCGTCGAGGGTCCGAGCCGGGGCGCGCCGGTACTGGCCGGTTTCCTGGCCCTGTCGGCGGCCCTGTTCGGCCTGTTCACCCTGGTGGAGCGCCGTCGCGACGAGCCCCTGGTGGACCTCGGCCTGCTCGCCAACCGCCGGTTCGTGGCCTACGCGCTGGCCGCCGCGACCTTCATGTCGGTGCTGGTGCCGCTCCTGGTCTACCTGCCGTCCTACCTGATCAACGTGGTCGGTCTCGGCGCGGGCACGGCGGGGCTCTGGTTGCTGTTCATGACCGTGCCGACCCTGGTGCTGCCCACGGTGGGTGCCGAACTGGCCCACCGGTTCCCGCCCACGGCGGTGGTCGTCGGCGCGCTGCTCCTGCTGGGAACGGGTGTCCTCGGCTTCACCACGCTGGGCCCGGACTCCACCCCGTGGACGGTCATGCTGCCGTTCCTGTTGGTCGGAACGGGTGTGGGCCTCACGGGCGGGATGATCGACGGCCTGGGGTTGGGTGCGGTCCCGCCCGAGCGGGTGGGCACCGCCGCAGGGGTGTTCAACGCGACCCGGCTCAGCCTGGAGACCGTCTCCATCGCCGTGGTCGGCGCGGCCCTGGCGGTGCTCACCGGCGGTCAGCTCGTCGGCCCGGCGTTCACCGGGGCCCTGCACGGCGTCGCCCTGTCCCTGGGCGGGTTCGTGCTGGTCGTGATCGTCGCGGTCCTGGTCCTGACCAGGGCGCCGCGCCCGCGGGTCACCACGGGGGCGTAGGAGCGGGCCCGTGATCCGGGGTCCGACGCCGTGGCGCGCCGGATCCCGGACCGGTCCGGGACCTCCTCTGACACCGTGGACCGGGAAAACAAGATCCGCCGATTTCGTGCTTCTCCTGCGGAACTGGGTACCACCTGGGCATCGTTGTGGGGATGATCGGAGGACGCATGACCGACTGGCCGACGGGCAGCTTCGTGTCCAGGCTCGGTCCCCGGACCGTGGACCGCCTCCTCGCGCTCGCGCCGCCGAGGCACATCCCCACCAACCGGGTCCTGATCTCCCAGGGAGACGCGGAGGAACAGGTCATGCTCCTGTGTCCGCCGGAGAACGGCACCACGGCAGACCCGGCGTGCGTCAAGATCACGTCGGTGCTGCGCAACGGCACCGAGGCGATGTTCGGCATCCGCAGGTGGGGCGACCTGGTCGGTGAGTTGGGCATGTTCCGGGACACCCGGCCCAGCGCCACGGTCACCTCGTGCGCCCCGCACACGATCCGGATCTACCCGCACCAGGTCTTCGAGGGCTTCCTGGAACAGCACCCCGAGGCCTGGCGCGCGATGCTCGCCGTGATGGGGGAGCGGCAGGAGTGCGCGGACCGCCAGCGGGCGGAGTTCGCGGGCTACGAGGTGGAGGCGCGGGTGGCCCGCATCCTCGTCGACATGGCGCAGCGACACGGTGTGCCCACGGAGGAGGGCGTCCATCTCGGGGTGCGACTCTCCCACACGGACCTGGGGAAACTCGTCGGCGCACGCACGGACGCGGTCGGCAACGCGATCCGACGCTTCCGGTCCGAGGGCATCCTGATCACCAGCTACCGGCGTGTGGTGATCGTGGACATGGAGCGCCTGAACGGTGTCTTCGAAGCCGCTTTGTAATCCATTTTGTCCTGAATTGCCGATTGATCGGTGGTCCGACGGTCACCGTAGGCGACAGACTTCACCTGGGCATCACGCCCAACCTCTCGCTCCGCACTGTTCGTGCCCTCTCCTCCGGGCCCCTCCCCCTGTGCGGAGAGGAGTGGTCGGGCTGCCGGAGTGGTGAGGACGGCACCATTCCGGCAGCTACCCCCCGTCTCCACACCGCCCCGGTGGCCGTCCCCCTGCCACCGGGGATCTTCGTGTCCTCCTCGACGACCGACCACGCCGCGCCGAGCCTTCCGACCCTCGATGCGCCACGTCGCAGTGCCGGGCAATTCGTTGGGAAACGGACCCATAACCGGGGTTCAACGGGGAACGACGGCTACGGTGTGTGGTCACGAAGGAACGGGGGCGAGGATGTTCGAAGGACTGCGCAACGGGATCAGGCGCGCCCGCCAACGACGCGGGTTCGAGCGCGAGACCGCCGTCATCATCGTCAAGTGCACGATCGCGGCCACCGTCGCCTGGGTCGTGGGCACCTTGCTGGGAGCCTCCAGCCAGGTCGGATTCGCCCCCTTCACCGCCCTGCTCGTGGTCCGGCCGAGTGTGTACGGCTCAGTGCTCCAGTCCGGTCGCTACGTGGCGGCGGTCTTCGCCGGAGCCCTGCTCGCCGGATTGACGGGCCTCACGGTCGGAGCCCAGGTGTGGTCCTTCACCGTGCTGCTCCTGATCGCGCTGATCGTCGGACAGGCCAGGTTCTTCGGTGGCCAGGGCACGCAGCTGCCGGTGGTGGCCGCCTTCGCCCTCGCGGGCGGTACCGCGGAGAGCGCCTCCGACCTCGGATACCTCCTGCTGATGGTCTGCGTCGGCGCAGCCTCGGCCCTGGTCACCAACACGGTCCTGGCCCCGGTCATCCGGTTCCGGGACGCGGAGAACGCGGTCCGGGACCTCGCCGACGGACTCCGCTCCCTGACGGGGGAGATCGGCGAGGGTCTGCGCCAGGGGTGTGGGGGACTCGACCTGGACCACTGGGTCCGGGCCAGCGACGGGCTCGACGGTTCCGTCCGCAACGCCCAGGAAGCAGTGCGGCGTCAGGAGGACCGGGCCCGGCTCAACCCCCGGAAGCTGGTTTCCGGCGGCCGTGTCGACCCCCGCGCGCTGGAGACCTACGGGGAGTGGATCTCCGCGCTGAGCCGGGCTTCCCGGCACGTGCAGTCCATCGTCCGGACCCTGCGTACCACCACCCGACGCGGGACGCGGTTCCCCGAACCCGAGGACGCCTTCCTGCGGGAGTTCGCGCCGCTGGTCGAACGCGTCTCGGACGTCTTCCGTACCGTGCACGACACCGAGGAGCCCGGGCACTCGACCGCCTCCGACGATCTCCGCGCGAAGGTCGACGAGGCGCTGCGCCTGGTGGACGAGGAGCGCGACGCGCTGCGCGAGCGCTGGGACGACCGGAACTGGCCGGTCTACAGCGCCCTGATCACCGACGTCGAGCGGATCTTCGAGGAGATCCATCAGGGGCAGGAGAACACCGAACGCCACGATGGCGGGTGAGCCCGCCCGGGGGCGTACCCGCGTGCCGAACGGGCAGGGTTCGGACATGGATCGGACACCGACACACACGGGGACCACACGGCCCCTCCTGCTCACCCGGACCCTCTCCCTCCTGGGAGTCGCCCTCCTCGTGGGCGCCTGCTCCACGACCGACACCAACGGCTCGGGTTCGGGCGGCCAGCCCGGAGACGGAGCGACCGGGAGCGAAGGCCTCGGACAGCCCGAGACCCTGGCCACCGACCTCGACGTCCCATGGGGGATCGACTTCCTTCCCGACGGGTCCGCCCTGGTCGCCCAACGGGACTCCGCCGTCGTCGCGCACGTGACCCCGGAGGGCCAGGTCACCGAGGCGGGCACCATCGAGGGCGTCCGGCACGGGGGCGAGGGCGGCCTGCTCGGCCTGGCCGTCGACCCCGACTTCCCCGAGCAGCCCCACGTGTACGTCCACCACACCACCGACACGGACAACAGGGTGAGCCGGGTGGAGTACGACTCCGGCACGCTCGGCGCATCCGAGGTGATCCTGGACGGCATCCCCGCCGCGAACACCCACAACGGCGGCCGGATCGCCTTCGGGCCCGACGGGTACCTGTACGTGGCCACCGGCGACGCCCAGGAGACGGACAGCTCACAGGACCCCGACTCCCTGGCCGGGAAGATCCTGAGGATCACCGATGACGGCGAACCCGCCCCCGACAACCCCTTCGACAACCACGTGTACAGCTACGGCCACCGCAACGTGCAGGGCCTGGCCTGGGACGTCGAGGAGAACCTGTACGCGACCGAGTTCGGCCAGGACACCCTGGACGAGGTCAACCTCATCGAACCGGGCAACAACTACGGCTGGCCGGAGGTGGAGGGGCCCGGCGGCGGTGACGAGTTCACGGACCCACTCGTCACCTGGGAGCCCGCCGAGGCCTCACCGAGCGGCGCCGCGATCGCCGGGGACTCGCTGTACGTGGCGGCGCTGCGCGGCGCCCGACTCTGGGAGATCCCCCTGAACGGTGACGGCACCGTGGGCGAGCCGGAGCCGCACTTCGTCGACGAGCTCGGCCGGCTGCGCACGGTGGTCGCCCACCCCGACGGCGACACCCTGTGGTTGAGCACCAGCAACCTCGACTCCTGGGGGTCGCCCGCCGATGACGACGACCGGATCATGACCGTGCCGCTGGAGCGAACCGGGAACTAGTCGAGCAGGCCCCGGGCGACGACCTCCTCGGCCAGGACACGCCGGATCTCGTCGTCCTCGCCGACGTGGCCGGGGTGCTCGGCGCCCTCCCTCAGGCGATCGCGCACCGCGGCCACCACCTCGTCGCTGACCAGGACACCGGACAGCGGTGCGGCCTCGGCCGCCTCGCGCCAGCGGCGCATCGCGTCCAACCGGCCGTGCTCGACGGATTCGCGGGTGAGGAGGAACAGGCCGTCGACGTTGCGGTCGTGGGAGTCCTCGTCCAGCAGGTCCACGTCGACCACGACGACCGGCTGCGGGGCACCGCCGTCGGGGGCGGGCCGCAGGTGGTAGACCCGCCAGACGCGGCCGTTGGTGAGGAACACCCAGTCCACGCCCTGCTCGACGGCCAGGCGCCGGGCCATCTGGATGTTGCGCAGGTCCAGGTCCTGGCCGATCCGGCGTACCTCCACCGGGGCGAACAGCTCACCGTCGAGGACGATCGCGTAGTCGATCGAGTCCCCGCTGGTGCGGTACTCCGTGGTCAGGTCCTGGTACTTGCTGAAGTTCAGGCCGACACTGAAGAAGTCGGCGACCAACAGGCGGGTGTCGCCGTCGTTGGCGTCGCGCTCCGCGAGGTCGGCGAGAGGACCGGCGAACCGGTCGACCGCGGCGGCCACCCGACCCCTGACGGCGGTCTCCCAGCCCAGAGTGGTGGTGAACTGGCCAGTCCTGGCCATGACCTGGGTCTCTTCCGTGTCCATGCCGTCCGTTTCCGTGTCTGGGGCAGCCCCGCCACACGGTCTTCTCCGGTGGCCGGGGAACACGCGGGCGAGGGGGAGAATCCGCCTCAGATGCTACATCTCCGGTGCGTGAACGCCGTCCCCGAGGGCCCGCGCCAGCGCCTGTTCGGCGTCCCGGGCGGAGGCCAACAGGAGTGCGTCCTCGTGGTGCCGCGCCACGAGGTGCAGGCCAACGGGGAGGCCGTCCTCGGTGATGCCCGCGGGCAGGCTCAGAGCCGGGTGCCCAGTGAGGTTGAACAGCCAGGTGAACCCGACGCTCATCACCTCGCCCGGTCCCGAGTGCGGGTGGGCCCGGTTCGGAGTCGTGGGAGTGGCGAGCAGGTCCACGGAGCGGAGGAGGCCGTCCAGTGCCGACAGGTCCCGCCGCCCGACGGCGGCGAGACCGGCGCGGGTACCTCGTTCCCTGCGTGTGTGCCAGGTCCTCGTGGGATCGGTGAGCGCGATCTCGGACCGCGTCACCGTCACCCCGCCCGACCGGGCCCAGCGCCGCAGTGCCCGTTCCGCGAGCTCCACGACCTCCGGTTCCGGCTCGTTGAACCCCAGCGTCGGCGACCACGCGACTCGGATGTGTGGACGCACCGCGACGGGACTGCCGCCGAGTACGGCGCTTCGGTACAGCTCAGCGTCCGCGACCGTGCGGGTGATCGGCCCGCCGACCGTCAGCCCGGCCCGGTCCCGCGCGGGAAGCAGCCCCGTGGTCGGTTTGTAGCCGATCACCCCGCACCAGGCCGCGGGGATGCGGGTGGACCCGGCACCGTCGCTCGCGGTCGCCAACGGCACGGCGCCGGTGGCCACCGCGACGGCCGAGCCCGCGGAGGAACCGCCTGGGACGCGCTCGGTGTTCCAGGGGTTGAGTGTGGGGCCCTGGTCCGTGCTTCCCCAGGTCTTCCACGGGGTCCCGGGGCCGGGCACCGAGGTGGCCCCGATCGGCACCGCCCCGGCGGCGACCAGTCGTCGGGCCTGGTGGGATCCGGTCCCCTCCGTGGCCTTGACCGCCAGGGGTACCCCCGCCAGAGGAAGGGGGACGCCTGCGGCCAGAGTCGCGTCCACCCGGGCCGCGCACTCCAGCGCCGCCTCCGGCCAGACCTCGACGAAGGCGCGCAAGTGTCCGGTCCGGTCGACGGCCTCCAGTGCCTCCCGGACGGTCTCGACCGCGCTTGCGGCACCCCGCATCACCCTGTCGGCGATCGCGTCCGCCGTGGACGGTGGCTGCTTCTCCATGCGCCCGAGGGTAGGGGCGGCAGCCAGCGGGGGCGGTGGTCCGCACCGCTCCCCTCGACCCCTTCGAGGCCGGGACGGGTATCGAGGACGACCTCGTCACGCGTGGCGGCGAGTGCCGCGCGGGCCTTCCGGGGGTCACGACGCGAGAGCCTCCTGGGTCATGCCGTGCGGGGCGTCCACCACCAGGGCGCCGTCCGTTGACGCTGTGCGGGGCCACGTACTCGGACAGGCAGCTGTTGTCTCCGTCCGGTGAGGCTTCAGGCGTGCGGCATGTCCACCCTCTCAGCGTGTTGGCGGTGTTCAGGGCACGAGCGCCTGTTGCCGGACAGGCACCTGATCCCTCTCCCGACTCTGGGCCCTGCCAGTCGGTCTGGTCGGCTCAGGCTCGTGTGGCTCCCTCCCGGACGACGCGTCGGTGGAGGAGGACGAGCACACCCAGGGTGAGGGTGAGCGAGGCCAGGGTGATCCCCGCCGCGTGGAAGGGCTCGGCCCCGGTGGCGGGGGCGGTCGGCGGTCGGGCGGGGTCGTCCGGAGCGGACAGCCTCGTGGCCGTGAGGCCCACGGCCCAACCCACGAAGACCACCGCGAGGGCGGCCTCCACGCACAGCAGACGCCGGTGGGTGGCCAGGAAGCCCCACCCGCTGATGTGCCGGGCGAAGATCTCCTGGGCCCGGCTGCGCACGTGGACCACGCACGCGGCCATGGCGGTCAACAGGAGTACGGCGCCCGCGCCGACCAGGTTGAAGGTCTCCGTGCGCAGCGCGTTCACTGTGAGCGCGTGGGCTCTGCGCGCACTGGTGCCGAGAGTCTCGACCATGGAGATGTAGCGGGAGGCCTCCGGGCTCCGCGCACGGAAAGCCTCCACCACCCCGGGATCGGGGAAGACCGTCTGTCTCGCGGACAGGTGATTGACGTAGGAGTTGTCGGACAGGACCTCCCCGTTGGGCAGGACGATGACCACGGGTTCGTACAGCAGGGGCAGGGTGCCGCCCAGGCGTTCCTCCGCGCCGTAGGTGAACAGGGACTGGCCGTCGGCGGCGGGCTGGACCCGCACGTCGAACACTCCGCCCGGGGACCCGTTGACGCCGAGCCAGCCGGTCACTCCCTCGGCCAGGGCTCCGGAGTGGCCGGAGGCGGAGGCAGGGAGGAGGACCCGTACGGTTTCTGCGGGGGCGTACGGTCTTCCACCGGGAGAGAGGACCTCCTCCTCGTCCAGGTAGGTGTCGTTGACCAGCAGCACCGGGTTCTCCAGGGGCGCGGGGCACTCGGGGGTGGACGCGACGATCTCGGAGGGGTGCATCTGGGCCGCCAACACCAGGTCTCCGTCCGTGTCGGTTCGCCGCAGCCACGGGCCGAGGGTGTCGTCCACCGCCTGATCGTCCGCCCAGCCGTAGTTGGCGCTCAGCGCGGGCCGGGAAGTCTGTCCGTACGTGTCATGCACCTCCACGCCGAGCCCCTGCTCCCGGGCCTCCCGGGCGGTGGTCACCACCGAGCCCAACAGCACCAGAGTCAGTGCCAGGGCAGGGACACGCACCAGGTAGACGGCGGCCACGGTGCCGCGAACGGGCAGCCGCCCCCGGAGCGCGGGCAGGATGCCCGTCGCACCCACCAGGGCCAGGAACACCGTGTGGGTGAGCAGGCAGGCCAGGGTCAGCGCGGCCAGGAACCCCAGCGCCAGCAGCGAGTAGTAGCCGAGCTGGTTCCCGCCGTTGTAGACGCCGAGGAGCGCCAGCACGGCCACGGCCGACACGGGCAGGACGAGCGCCCACAGCCGCAGGACCCGGCCCAGCTCACCAGCGAGCAGCCGACCGTAGGAGTGCCCCTGGAGGCGCCGGACCGCGTGGTCGCGCGAGTCGAGCAGGACCCCGGCGCCCGTGGCGGTGACCGTGGTGAGCACGGCGACGGCCACGAGGTGTGACAGGTGGCCGCCGGTGAGGAAGTGCCACAGCTGGGTTCTCTGGATGCCGGGTGCCTCGGACAACCCGTGTTCGGCCAGGGCCTCGCGCAGTGCGGGAGCGGCCTCCGGCGCGCCGAACACCAGGTAGTAACCGTGGGGGCCCACGTCGCCGAACTCGGAGATGTGATGGGTCCGGACGGCGAAGGAACGGCTGAAGGACGGATAGCCCTCGTCCAGCCAGCGGCCGTACCGGGAACCGGGGTCGGAGACCGCCAGGTACAGGTGGGCCAGCGAGGACGGCGTGTGGACGTCCAGGACGCTGTAGCCGATGGCGGCGTCATGGGCGTCGGCGACCTCCTGCACGGAGCGTGCCACCTCGGCGTTGTCGTGGGTGCCGTCGCTCTCGGTGATCCAGACCAGTCGCGGGTCGTCAAGAACGTGAACGGTCTGCTCGGCGGTGGAGGCCAGGAGGAAGGCGAGCAGCGCGGCGAAGGCGACGCACGCCGTGTAGGCGAAGGAGAGGGTCCGGTTGGGCACCTGGCGGTCCTGTCAGGGCGAGGTGGACCCGTGGGCGGGCGCGCCCACGGGGTCCCGGGACTGGGTCAGCAGCCGTTGCGCCAGTACTGCTGGTTGTTGGCCATGGCCCGCGAGGCCTCGGCTCTGGCCCAGAAACCAGCCGAGGCGTTGACCCGCTCGGTGTGGGTGCCCACGGCGGTGGCTCCGTGGCAGTTCTTCGGGTGGTGGTAGTGGGACCGGACGAATCCCTGTCCAGGGATTCCGGTGAGGCTGCGTTCCCACACCCCGCCGCCGACGCGGGAGGTCTGGGCGAGGGCGGTGCCGGTGGTGATGACGAGGACGGTGACCACGGTGGCGGACAGACGGAGGAGGGCTTTCATCGAGGGCTCCCTGCCGGGGTCTAGCAGTCGTTGCGCCAGTAGCTCTGGTTGTTGCCGTTGGCACGCGGCGCGTTGGCCCGGGCCCACTGCCCGGGGTTCCTGTTCACTCGGACGGTGCGCGTTCCCACCGCGGTGGCCCCGTGGCAGGCGGATCCGTGGAGGTAATGGGAGTAGACCTCGCCCGATCCGGGAACTCCGGTGATGCCCCAGAGCCATTCACCGCCGCCCACATAGGAATGCGTTGCCAGGGCTGCCGTTCCGCCGCCCAGGGCGATCACGACGGCGGTGAGGAAGGTGGCGAATACACGGGAAATGGACTTCACGGTGGCCCCTAGCAGCCGTTGCGGTAGTAGGACTGGTTGTTGGTCCAGGCCTTGGGGGCGCTGGCGTAGGAGGTGTGGCCTGGGGCGGTGTTCCTGGAACGGTCGGTGTAGGTGCCCACGGCGGTCGACCCGTGGCAGTTCTGGGCGTGGTGGTAGTTCGAGTACACGGAGGAGATCGTGACTCCGTGGTGCCAGGTGCCGCCGCCCACGCGGGTGCCCGCGAGGGCCGCACCCGCGGCTCCGGCGGTCACCCCCACGACGACGAGGGCGACGACGATTCCTTGGTTGACGGTATTCCGCATTCGAGAACCCCGGTCCGATTGTTCTCCGTGTCGTTACCCCGAAACGGGGGAGCGGCGGAGGAGAGTGGCAACATCAAGAATTCGCAGTTGAGTGGGCGGGACGTTCCACCCCTCTGAAATCCAGTACTACCGCGCCCTTTTGGGTATTTCTCTAGTGTGGCCGGATGTGGACACGATCCAGACGCATGGTCGGATCCGGGGTAATGGCGGTCGCGAATCGGTATTCTGGGGAATTGTTCTTTTTGTTCCTAGCGACGCCGCCTGTGGCGCTCACTCGCCTCCCGTAACAGGGCGAGGGGTGACAGTCGACCATGACCGGCTGGCCTTCCCCGCCCGGTCCGAGTCGACTACCTGTTTGTCCACAACCTGTGGACAGAGCACGGGAGGCCCCGACCCCCTGTGGGGTCGGGGCCTCCTTCTGGGAGTCAGCCCTGCTCGGGCGCTGAGACCAGGGCCTGGAGCGTGGTCGGTCCGACCTCGCCGTCCGCGTGGAGCCCGGCCTGCTCCTGGAAGTCCACGACGGCCTCATGCGTGGCTTCGCCGAAGACGCCCGGCTCGGGGCTGTGGGTCCGGTAGCCGTCGCCGCTGAGGTCGTGGCCGAGCTTCTCCGCCAGAGCGGTCTGCACGGCGCCGACCGCGTGGCTCTCGTCGCCCAGGACGACGCTGCCCGCCTCCTCGGCCAGGAACTCCCAGCTGCGGGAGTCCAGGATGCCCGTGACCTTCAGGTCGGTGGCCTGCTGGTAGTCGAGCAGGGCCTCCACTGTGGCCTCGTCGAACCGGTCGTCCAGGACCTCACCGGGCTCGAAGGAGCCCTCGTCGGCCAGCAGTCGCTTGGCGACCTCGATGTTCCACCCCATCTCACCCTGCTTGTACTCGGGCCACTCCGCGTCCTCCGACACCGTGGACACCGTGGTGGCGATCCAGTCCGCGTGCGCCACCGGGTCGGTGAGGACCATCGGGCCCACGCACAGCGGGTTCTCGTCGAAGTCGCCGTCACGGCTCACGACGCCGACCAGTTCCCAGTTCCCCTCTTCCCCGCGGACCAGGGGGCCGCCGGAGTCGGAGATGCACATCTGCGCCTCGTCCGTGGGGTGCTCCGAGCAGAGGTCGCTCCCAGGGTCCATCTCCGCGCAGCGATCGGGGGAGACGACCTCGGTGTCCAGCTGCTGGAGGGTGTCCGGCTTGCCCTCCTCCCCGAACTCGTCGAGCATCCCCCAGCCCAGGCCGCGCACAGCGGAACCCGGGGCGGCGGACTCGGCGCCGACGGCGACGGGGGTCTCCTCGACGGGGGAGTCCAGTTTGAGCAGCGCGACGTCGTTGCGCAGCAGGTACTGCGAAAGCGGGTAGTCGGGGTCGGCACTGACGTCCTCCACCTCGTACTCGGGGTGGAGGACGACATCGACGACCCCGCGCTCGCTTCCGCCCTCGTTCAGGTCGGTGCTGCCCACCCGCACGGTGAGCTGTTCGGGGTCGGTGCAGTGGCCCGCGGTGAGCACCCACTGGTCGTCGACCAGCGCGCCCCCGCACAGGTGCTCGCCGCTGTCGTCGTACAGGGCGGCCATGAACTCGTACCCCTCGGTGGCGTCGTCACCACCGATGATCGCGCTCGCCGGGGCCGCCAGGGCGGTCGCCCCCAGGAACGCTCCCACCCCCAGCACGCCCGCGATCGTCGCGCCCCGTCGGCTCCTGCGGCTGTCAGCCATGCCAGACCTTCCGTCCCGTGTTGCGGCTCGCTGTCACCCCAAACCTAGGAACCAGGGGCGTTCCGGACATCGGCCGCGAGGACCAAACACCCCTCCGACGATGGTCGGACATGTCGCGGGGGAGGGGGCCAGAAGGTGTAGAGGCCACGGACGCCAAAGGCGGGTGCCGGTCTCTTCCCTGGGCAAGCGAGCGGCGCCGTTAGCCTGTTCGCATGCCGGAACAGCCTCCCTTCAGCCCCACAGTCGCCCTGCTGACGGTGGGCCGGGTGTGGGAGGCCGCCTTCAACGCGGCCTTGAAACCACTCGGACTGACCACGCGCAAGTACGGATTGCTGGGACACGTTCGGGGAACGCCGGGCATCTCGTTCAGCGAGCTCGCCCGCCGGTCGAGGATCACCGTGCAGAGCGCCCACTCGGCGGTGGCCGCCTTCGTCGCGGCGGGCCTCGTCGACGACGGGACCGCCCAGGCGGGGGCCGCGTCGAAACTGCGGGTCACCGCCGAGGGTGAGGCGCTCCTCGCCCGTGCGGCCGAGGTGGTGGCCAGGCTGGACGAAGAGTTCGCCATCGAGTACCCGGAACTGACCGAGGCGCTGCGCCTCGGCATGGCGAGGGCGGTGGCGGGCCCCGAATAACCTTCAGCTAGCCTGAAGGTTATGGAAGCACTACTTCTGTCCGTCCATGTCGTGGCGGGCATTCTCTTCGTCGGTCCCGTGGCCGTGGCCACGAGCCTCTTTCCCCGCTACGCGCCCGTCACCGACGCCGCCCAGATCGAACGCGGCCCCGAGACGGCCCGCCTGCTGCACCGGATCACGCGGGTCTACGGCGCCCTCGCACTCGTGGTTCCGGTCGTCGGTCTGGTACTCGCCATCGTCCAGGGCAGGACCACAGAGATCTGGATCGTCGTCGCGATGGTGCTCACGGCGGTCGCGGGGGCCCTGCTCGTGCTCCAGATCAGCCCTCGCCAGCGCGACGCGCTCGCCTCACCCGACGACGGTACCCAGCTCCGCCGCCTCAGCATGGTGGTCGGTGTCTTCAACCTGCTCTGGGTGGTCGTCGTGGTGCTCATGATCGTGCGCCCGGGATCGGACTACTCATGAACGGGCTGCTCCGCACCCTGGCCGTGCTTTCGGCGCTCGAACTCGTCAGCGGCCTCGCGCTGCTGCTCAACCTGGTCACCGTGCACGACGACACGGTCTCGAGCGTGCTCGGACCGACCCATGGCGCGCTCTACCTCGCGGTCGCGGTCACCGCGCTCCTCGGCCGGGGCCTCACCACACGGACCCGGATCGGCGCGGTGATCCCGTTCCTGAGCGGACCCCTCACCGTGGTCAACGTACGCAGGGAGGCACGAGCCGCGTGAGCCTCCGTCATCACCTGCGCCGACCGCCGTCCGTCACCGCCGCAGAGGCGGTCCGGCTTGTCGAGGAGGGCGCGCTCGTCGTGGACGTGCGCCGTGAGTTCGAGTGGAACCGGGCGCACATCCCGGGTGCCGTCCACATGCCGCTCGAACACCTGAGGGAGCGCGGTCACGAACTGCCCGAGGAGCGTCTCCTCATCACCTTCTGCACCGGTGGAATCCGGTCCGCCGGTGCGGCCAACCTCCTGGTGGAGTACGGCTTCGACGCCGTCAACATGAGTCGGGGACTCGTCGAGTGGCGCGCCGCGGGCGGGCCGCTCAGTCAGTGACCGGGGCCCGTTTCGCTCATCCGGTCGGCAGACGGGAACCAAGGGTCAGCCCGAGCCCCTCGGCGCCGGGTTCGACCGCGCTGACGGCCCATGCCCGCTCGTCGAGGCGGGTTCCCTTCGTGGTCGAGTAACCCCCCACCACGAGGATCCAGGATCGGCCGTCCTCCCGCAGGAGTCGGGCGGTCGAAAGGGAGTCGTCGGAGAACACCACGGGGAACGACTCGGGAAGCCGGGCGAGGTCCTCGGCGTCGGTCTCCACGAAGACGCGGGCCCCGGGGAACAGGTGGCTGTACCCCGCGAAGGCGGTGGTCGCTGAGCGCATGCGCGTCCCCTGAGACGGTGGGCAGGGCCTGATGTGACCACACTTCCAGAACCCCGGCCCAGTGCCCGGCCCCGTCCCCGCGTGTCCTCGGCTGCACTCCGACACGCGGGCCGTTCCAGGTCAGGCGGTGTCCCCGTGAGCGGTCACTGATCGCCGCGCAGGTAACGCGTCACCATGTCCACCAGCTCGTTCTCGAACGTCTCGACCGGTTCGCCCTTCAAGTCGGCCATGCGCCTGTGCGTGTTCATCTCCACCGTGGTCACGATCAGCGCGGCCGCGGTGTCGAGGTCCCGCACGCGGACGTCCGGATGCCGGGCGAGAAGTTCGCGTACCTGACTGACCCGCAATCTTTCGTGCCGGTCGATCGTGTCGAGCACTTCCTGTGAGAACGACGCCTCCTCGATCATGATCCGCAGCAGCTGCGGATCGTCGCGGTGGTTGTCGATCGCATCGCGGACCAGTGCCCGGACGATCGTCTCCAGACCGCCGGCGGACAGATCGAGCTGATCCGCCTGGGCCCACCTGCCACGTTCCATGTGCCGAACCAACAGCTCGGCGAGGATGGCGTCCTTGTTCGGGAAGTACTGGTAGAGCGAGCCGATGGAGACCCGGGCGCGTTCCGCGATGCGGTTGGTCGTGCCGGCGGCGTAGCCGTGCTCGGCGAAAACATGAGCAGCGGCGGTGAGGATGCGCTCGTGGGTGAGCGCGGCGCGCACCTGGACGGGCTTGCGACGTGGTTGAAGACGACGATCGGCGGGTGGCATCCGAAGGTCTCCCTTGGGGTGTGAAAAGCGAGTAGTCAAAGAGATGAGCTATTGCTCATAATAGGGCCATGAACTGCGAAGACATGATCCTCATCGACTTCGGCGGCGCGCTGTGATCCCCAGGGTGGCCCTGCCCGAGTCGCGCACGATGATCACGCTGGAGGTGCGTCGCCGGGAGTTCCTCACACCGGGGTTCGCGAGCGTGACCTTTGGCGGCCCAGCCGTGCGGGACCTGACCGTCGTCGGCAACGACCAGGCGGTTCGTCTGTTCTTCCCCCGCGAAGGACAGACGGCGTTGAGGATGCCGACCCTCTCGAACGAGGCCTGGATGGCCCAGCTGCTGGTGATGCCGAAGTCGGTCCGCCCATGGGTCCGCAACATGACGGTCCGGCGCGTGCGGCCCGCGGACGACGAGATCGACATCGAGTTCGCCCTCCACGGCGACTCACCCATGTCGGCCTGGGTGCGCCGGGTCGGGCCAGGTGACCAGGCCGGAATCTTCGACATCGGCACGACGTACCGGCTACCGGAGCACGCGGAGGGGCAGTTGCTGGTCGGCGACGAAACCGCGCTGCCCGCCATCCTGTCGATCCTCGACGGAACGCCTCCGTCGCTGCCCACGGAGGTCTACCTGGAAGTGGCCTCCGCGTCCGAGATTCGGCCCGTCGAGGCTCCCGCCGGCGTCCGCGTCCACTGGCTCCGCCGGGACGCCGGAGACCTGCGGCCGGGCACCTTGGCGCTGGACGCGGTGCGTAGGGCGTCGCTGCCCTCCGGGCGCTTCTACACGTGGGTCGCGGGAGAGTCCGGCATGGCCACGACGGTGCGCCGCCACCTGGTCAACGATCGTGGCGTGCCCAAACGTGACATCTCGTTCGTCGGCTACTGGCGTCAGGGTCGGTCCGCCCCCGGCTGAGGACCTCGTCGACCAAGCAAACCGGTTGGACGCCCTGAGCCGACCGACGACGGTGGAAGAGGTCGGGACACCTTCCACGCGAAAACGGCCCCTGGCCGCGAACTCGGTTCGCGACCAGAGGCCGTCTTTCGTACGGAGCGGATGACGGGAATCGAACCCGCGCTATCAGCTTGGGAAGCTGAAGTTCTGCCATTGAACTACATCCGCGTCGGATCGCCCGGAGGCTGACCAACGCTCGCCATCCTAGCCCACCTCTGGGCCCGGTAGGCAAGTCGGCGGGGTGTCGAGTGCGGCCCACGGCCCGTTCTCGCAGGCGGTAGGTTCGGAGCGTGCTGCTCTCCGATCGCGATATCAGGTCAGAAATCGACTCCGGGCGGGTCCGGATCGATCCCTTCGAACCCTCTCTTGTCCAGCCGTCGAGTATCGACGTCCGCCTCGACCGGTTCTTCCGGGTCTTCGAGAACCACAAGTACCCCCACATCGACCCCTCGGTGGAGCAGCCGGACCTCACCCGGCTCGTCGAGACCGACGGGGAGGAGGCGTTCATCCTCCACCCGGGCGAGTTCGTGCTGGCTTCCACCTACGAGGTGGTGAGCCTCCCCGACGACATCGCGAGCCGGCTGGAGGGCAAGAGTTCCCTGGGGCGGCTGGGGCTGTTGACTCACTCCACCGCAGGGTTCATCGACCCCGGGTTCTCCGGGCACGTCACCTTGGAGCTCTCCAACGTGGCCACCCTCCCGATCAAGCTCTACCCGGGCATGAAGATCGGCCAGCTGTGCATGTTCAGGCTGACCTCGCCTTCTGAGCGTCCGTACGGTTCCGCGGCCTACGGATCCCGCTACCAGGGGCAGCGCGGGCCCACGCCGTCGAGGTCGCACCAGAACTTCGCGCGGACCCGGATCGTCGAGGGGTAGGGCCCGCTCTGGGCACAGAGAGGCCCTTACGTTACGGTTATGTACTGACACGTTCTGTCGTATTTGGCGCTTGTCGCGCAATTGTGATCCAAGTCGCCCCCGTCTGGGTGGTGGCATAGATCACATATAGGTGCTTTGTGGCGTCGGCAACCCGTGCCACAGGTCGACGGACGGGTTTTATGGCGGTTAAACATGTTATCTGGTAGTGACATGCCGCCTGAACTGTGCGTTCATATCTCGGTAAGGTGGCGCCCCGACGTGAACCAGGTAGTGGTTACGCCCGATTCGGGTGCGCACGAGGGGGCTCTGCGCGGACCGGCTACCTGAAGTAACCGCAGGCCGAGCGCGGGGTAACACGCCCCGCTCGGCCTCGCGACAGGGACAGCCCCTTAGAGGAGACCGTGCCAGTAGTACGCGCAGACCACCTGTACAAGGTGTTCGGTAGACAGTCGAAGGCGGCCGTCGAACGGCTCGCCGACGGCAGCCACCGCGACACCATCGCCGACCTCGACGTGACCGCTGCCGTCATCGACGTGTCCTTCGAGGTCCAACCCGGCGAGATCTTCGTCGTCATGGGCCTGTCCGGATCGGGTAAATCCACCCTGATCCGGATGCTCAACGGACTTCTCGACTCCACGGCCGGATCAGTCGAGATCGACGGCGTGGACATCACCACGCTCAGCAGGAAGAACCTGCTCAAGCTCAGGGGCGAGAAGATCAGCATGGTCTTCCAGCACTTCGCCCTGCTTCCCCACCGGACGGTGCTGGAGAACGCCGCCTACGGGCTGGAGCTGCGCGGGTTCTCCCGCGCCGAGCGCTTCGCCAAGGCCAAGGAGACCCTCGCCCTCGTGGGGCTCGAGGGCTGGGAGGACAAGCTCCCCCAGCAGCTCTCCGGCGGCATGCAGCAGCGTGTGGGCCTGGCCCGCGCCCTCGCCGCCGACACCGACATCATCCTGATGGACGAGGCCTTCAGCGCGCTCGACCCGCTGATCCGCCGCGACATGCAGACGCAGCTCTTGGAGCTCCAGGAGACGCTGGGCAAGACGATCATCTTCATCACCCACGACCTCAACGAGGCCATGCGCCTCGGCGACCGGATCTGCGTGCTCCGCGACGGACGCGTGGCCCAGATCGGCGAGGCCTCGGAGATCCTCAACGCGCCCGCGAACGAGTACGTCGAGCGCTTCGTGGAGGACGTCGACCGCAGCCGTGTGCTGACGGCGGCCGAGGCGCTCGCGGACGTTCCCGTCGACGCCGCGGCCCCGCAGGTCACCGCTGACACCCTCGTCGCGGACCTGTACACCAGCGTCGCCACTGAGAACAGCCTCCGGGTGGTCTCGGGCGACGGCGAGGTGCTGGGCATGGTCACCCGGGAGTCGGTGCTCGCCGCTTTGGTCCAGAGTGACAACGCGGAGGTGGCCAGGTGACCCCCGTCAACTTCCCTCCGTCCCTTCCCATCGGTGACGGCTTCGAGGCGTTCAACTCCTGGCTGAAGAGCCACTTCGGGTTGTTCTTCGACCTCACCGGCGACTTCATCCGCTGGGCCGTCTCCGTCCTGGCCGGGTTCTTCGTCGAGCCGGCGGCCGGACAGCTCGCGTTCATCGCCGCCGTGATCATCGCGGTCCCGCTGGTGCGCTCGCGCCGGATCCCGCTGCTCGCCATCGTCGTGGTGGTCTCGCTCCTCTACATCGCCGAGGCGCAGTTCGCCCTGGTGACGGGCTTCATCAACAGCGTTCCGGGGCTCTTCGTCTGGGCCATGAACCTGTTCGACACGAACGTCGAGCCCACCTTCGTCGTCTCGCTGGTCTTCCTGATCGCGACGGCGGGCCTGGGCCTGGTCGACCGCGCCAACCGCGTGCGCACGGGAATCGTCGCCGGTGGCTGGCTCGCGCTGGTGCTGCTGGGCTGGCTGATCCTGCCCATGCTGGTCACCAACCCGATGTCCCTGCTGATGATCCTGCTGCTGAGCCTGCTCGCGCTCTCGGTGGCGGGCTGGCGCCTGGGCGTCTTCGCGCTGATCGCCCTGACCGTCGTGGCCTCCGTCGGCCAGTGGTCCAACGCCATGGACACCCTGGGTCTGGTGCTGGTGGCCAGCCTCATCGCGGTGGTCATCGCGATCCCGATCGGCATCCTGGCCGCCTACAACGAGTTCGTCAGCAAGGTCGCCAAGCCGGTCCTGGACCTGATGCAGACGCTCCCGGCGTTCGTCTACCTGATCCCGGCGATCTTCTTCTTCTCCATCGGTGCGGTGCCCGGTGTGGTCGCGACCATCGTGTTCGCGATGCCGCCCGGCGTGCGCCTGACCGAACTCGGCATCCGGCAGATCGACAAGGAGCTCGTCGAGGCGGGTGAGGCCTTCGGTGCGCCCAAGCGCAAGATCCTCACCGGCATCCAGCTCCCGCTCGCCCTGCCGACGATCATGGCGGGCGTCAACCAGGTGATCATGCTGGGCCTGTCCATGGTCGTCATCGCGGGCATGGTCGGCGCGGGCGGGCTCGGCAGCCAGGTCTACCAGGGCATCACCCGCAACGACGGCGCGCTCGGTTTCGAGGCCGGCATCGCGGTGGTCATCCTGGCGATCTTCCTGGACCGCCTGACCGCCGCCGTCACCCGCAAGAGTCCCCAGGCCAGGGTCAGTTCGTCCTGACAACGGTTTTTTCGCAGCAGTCCTGATGGAAGGAATCCAGATGTACAGCCGTAAGCGCATGATGGCCCTGGCCGCGGCCGGTATGAGCGGGGTGCTCCTGTTGACCGCCTGTGGCGGCAACGGCGAGGACCTCACCGGTGGCTCCGGCGAGGACCAGAACGGCGGTTCGGGCACGGGTGACGACCTCCAGGACGTCAACATCGCGCTGATCGCCTGGGAAGAGGCGATCGCGGTCACCCACATGTGGGAGGCCATCCTGGACGAGAAGGGCTACAACGTCGAGGTCACCGACGTCGACGTGGCCCCGATGTACCAGGGCGCCGCCAACGGCGACGTGGACCTGTTCCTCGACACCTGGCTCCCCGCCACGCACCAGCAGTACTGGGACGACTACGGGGACCAGCTGGAGGACCTCGGCTCCTGGTACGACAACGCGATCCTGACGCTGACCGTCCCCGAGTACATGGAGGACGTCAACTCGATCCCCGACCTCCTCGACCACGCGGACGAGCTGGACAACCGCATCGTCGGCATCGACCCGGGCGCGGGGCTCACCGACACCACCCAGAACTCCGCCATGCCGGGTTACGGGCTGGACGACGAGTTCGAGCTGGTCACCTCCTCCGGCGCGGCGATGCTCGCGGAGCTGGACTCGGCGATCGCCGACGAGGAGCCCATCGTCGTCACCCTGTGGCGTCCGCACCCGGCCTACGCCAAGCACGACCTGAAGGACCTCGAGGACCCCGAGGGCCTGATGGGCGACGCCGAGACGATCCACGCGGTCGGCCGTGACGGCTTCGCCAACGACTACCCGCAGCTCGCCTCCTGGCTCGAGGGCTGGGACATGAGCGACGACGAGCTCGCCACCCTGGAGGCGCTGACCGTCGGTGACGACGTCGACGACCCCGACGCCGGTGCCCGCGAGTGGCTCGCCGACAACCCCGAGTTCCTGGAGCGCACCCTGGGCGACGACGCCGAGGGCCTGAACTTCTAGAACCCAGAGTGTGTTCCCTGTCACGGGGAGTGCCGAATGTCCCCTTTCATGGGGTAGACATACGATGACGGCCGCCTTCACGAGCGTGGGGGCGGCCTTCGTCTGCGCGAGGTTGCGAGGGAGCTTGGACATGAAGAGGCGAGGGACGGGACTGGCCGCCGCGGGTCTGAGCGGTGTGCTCCTGCTGTCCGCCTGCTCCGGGGAGTCGGGCTCCGGCGCCCCGGACGACGGCGACGACCTCCGGGAGGTCAACATCGCGTTGATCGCCTGGGAGGAGGCGGTGGCCGTCACCCACATGTGGGAGGCGGTCCTGGAGGAGAAGGGTTACGACGTCACCGTCACCGAGGTCGACGTCGCCCCGGCTTTCCAGGGGGTGGCCGACGGTGAGCTCGACCTCTACCTCGACATGTGGCTTCCGGTCACCCACCACGAGTACATGGAGCAGCACCGGGACAGCATCGAGAGCCTGGGCTCCTGGTACGACAACGCCGTCCTCACGCTGACGGTCCCGGAATACATGGAGGACGTGCGGGAGATCGACGACCTCCCCGCACGCGCGGAGGACCTCGGCGGCACCATCGTCGGCATCGAGCCGGGCGCGGGCCTGACCCAGGTCACCCGTGACCAGGCCATGCCCCTGTACGGGCTGGAGGAGGACTTCGAACTGGAGACCTCCTCGGGCGGGGAGATGATGCGGCGTCTGGACGAGGCGATCATGGAGGAACGGCCGATCGTCGTGACCCTGTGGCGTCCGCACCCGGCCTACGCCCAGTACGAGCTGCGGGACCTGGAGGACCCGCAGGGCGGGATGGGCGGCACCGAGGGGCTGCACTCGATCGGGCGCGCGGGGTTCTCCGAGGACTACCCGGAGCTGGCCGAGTGGATGCGCAACTGGACCATGGACGACGAGGAGCTGGCCTCCCTGGAGGCGCTCACGGTCGGTCCCGGTGTCACCGACCCCGCGGCCGGAGCGCGTCAGTGGCTCGCCCAGAACCCGCTGTTCCTGGAGCGCACGCTGATGGACGACGCCGAGGGGCTGGAGTTCTGACCCGGACGACGCGGATGGTCCGGACGTGACGACGGGGCCGCCTCCCGGAGGGGAGACGGCCCCGTGGTGTGTTCGGTGGCCGTGGGCTCAGGGGGCGTAGTAGCCGCCCTGGGCGCCGCCGATGCTCCCCTGGTTGGCCTGGCCCGGCTTGTCGCGCCGGGGCAGCGCGTAGGCGGACAGGAGCCCGCCGAGGAAGCCGAACAGGTGCGCCTGCCAGGAGACGCCGGGGTGCTGGGGCAGGACCCCCCAGATCATCGTTCCGTAGAAGATGACCACGCAGATCATGATGACGATGTCGACGGTCCGGCGTTCGATGATGCCGCGTAGCACCGTGTAGCCGAAGTAGCCGAAGACCAGCCCGCTGGCACCCACCGTCACGACGTGTGAGGGGGTGAACAGCCACACGCCGACACCGCTGACGACGGCGACGATCAGTGTGGTGAGCAGGAACCGGCCCAGGCCGCTGAAGGCGACGAGGGCTCCGAGCACCAGGAACGGCAGTGAGTTACCGATCAGGTGGGCGAAGTTGCCGTGCATGAAGGGCGCGGTCAGCACGGTCCAGGGCGCGTCGGGATTGCCCGCCTGGATACCGAACTGCCGGTCGAGGTGTCCCCCGAGCGGGGTGTCGATGATCTCGAAGACCCACATGGCCGCGAGCATGCCCGCGACGGTCAGGATGGCGGTGATTCTGGACTGCTTCACCCCATCGAGACTAGATGAAGCAGGCTTGCGTCGGTATGTTCCTGGGGCGCGTGTGGGCGAAATGATCTGTTGTGTTCACAGATGACTGCTCTGTCGCGGCCGTTCGGAGGAGGGCCGGTGGCGTGCCCGGCGGCCTCAGGAGGTCAGGGAGCGCTTGCGCGGCGGGATGCCCGCGACCGCCATGAACGCCTCCACCTTGGCCGGGTTGGTCATTCCGGTCAGCGGCAGGTAGGTGCGTGAGGTCCGGCGGCTCTTCAGCGAGGGGAAGCGTTTGGGGCGCCCGGTGTGGTCGCACAGGCCCAGGGAGCGGATACGACCGGGAAGCACGTAGTAGGAGCCGATGTCGATGAACGGCACCCGGACGACGTAACCGCCGCGCTCGTAGCGGAACTCGTCCTCGGAGACCTCCAGCACCGGTGCCTTGATCCGGTGTCCGTCGAACGCCGAGGCGGCGCCGAGGAGCGCGAGGATGACGCCGAGCACGATGTTGGCCCAGTGCCCGGGGTCGACGGCCACGACCACGACGCCCAGAGTGAGCAGAGTGTAACCACCCCACAGCTCCACGTACTTGCGGCCGACGGGGCAGACCAGGCGGACCGGTTCGGACACGGCGGATGCCTCTCTCGCTGGGCGGGGCGCTGAGGATGACGGAAGTCGTCAGTGGGAACCCTATCCGCTTCGCGGGTGCGGGCATCTCGGTTTCGGTCAGCTCGCCTGTGGGGTTCAGGACAGGCGCAAGGAAGTTTCGTCCCCTGTGTCGCATTCCTTGAAGTGGTGATCGGGTTGCCCCATGAATCTCCACCAGATTCTCGGAGGGGCATGGCAGGGGAGAACGATGCCTTCCTGTGTATGTATTGAGCTATATGTGAAGTTATGGGCTGTTTGTCCTGTTCTCTCTCGGTAGTTGCGTGCTTCGAGGCGGTAGTTAAACGTCGTTTACGTTTGTGCTTTTGCAGTGGAACGCCTTCGTTGACCCCGAATGCTTTTCCGGTGTGTCCGAATCCCGCCGTCCTGGACTCCGGTGGCCGGTGTCCGCTTGACCTGGCATGATGTGAGGATGTCCTGGTTGTTACCGGTGTATTGGGAGTTCGTGACTCGATTGGGTGCTCATGAGCGCGGGCCGGTTGCGGATGGGTCACGAAACCGGCATTGGGGCTATACAGACATTTCCCTTAATGGTCTTCTAATCGACTAATCGCCTAGTTTTGGTGGGTTGTGCCCTGCGGGCACCAACCCGTGGCCTGTTCGCATGAGTGATCAAGGGTGTGACTATGTTCAAGCGCCGAAAGACGTTGGCACTCGCCGCCGCGGCGACGTCAGCGGTCATGGTGGCCAGCGGCTGTGGAGGAGGGGGTGACGGTGGTGGCGACGGCGGCACCAAGGAGGTCACCTGGGTCATCAACAGCCTCCCCGGCGCCTGGCAGGCCACCAGCCTCGCGGGCGGAAGCGTCTACGTCGTCCAGATGCTGTCCGGCGTGCTCCCCTACACCGGTCAGTGGCAGCCGGACGCGACGTACGAGTACGACATGGACGTCCTCGCTGAGGAGCCCGAGCTCATCAACGACGACCCCGACGAGGGTCCGTTCGAGTGGTCCATCACCCTCGCCGAGGACGCCGTCTGGAGCGACGGCGAGCCGATGACCGGTGAGGACCTGCGCGTCTCCTGGATGCTCGGTACCTCCCCGGACGAGGGCTACTGCGGCGGGTGCGACCCCCGCGCCGCCGCGAGCTTCGACAAGGTCGACAACGTCGAGGCCGACGGCAAGACGGCCACCTTCCAGCTGAAGGAGGGGCTGGCCGACCCTGAGTGGATGGGGCTGTTCGACGCCCACAGCCAGGCCGGCGGCTTCCTGCCCGCGCACCTCGCCGAGGAGAACGGCTGGGACGTCGACGACGCGGACGAGCTGGGCGAGTACTACGCCTGGCTGCACTCCGAGCGTCCCGAGTGGTCCGGCGGCCCGTACATGATCACTGCCGGCGACCTGGAGAACGAGGTCGTCAAGGAGCCGAACCCCAACTGGTTCGGTGAGGCGCCCGCGCTCGACAAGATCACCATGCCGTACAACACCGACGAGGGCACCTTCGTGAACGCCTTCGTCAACAACGAGATCGACGGTGGCAACCCCGCCGACTACAGCGAGGACGTCATCCTCCAGCTGGAGGACGTCGCCAACGCCGACGTGACCGTCGCCGAGGGCGCCACCTGGGAGCACGTCGACCTCAACCTGAAGAACGAGACGCTCCAGGACGTCGAGCTGCGCCGCGCCATCTTCACCGCGATCGACCGCGACGACATCGCCAACCGCAACTTCGGCGCCGGCTACCCGGACTACGAGCTGAAGAACAACCACGTCTTCGGCAGCGACAGCCCCTACTTCGTCGACCACTTCGAGGGCGAGACGCAGGGCACCGGTGACATCGACGAGGCCAAGACCATCCTCGAGGAGGCCGGTTACGAGCTCGACGGCGACACCCTCACCCTCGACGGCGACGAGATCGGTCCGTTCCGCCTGCGCAGCACCGACTCGACCGTCCGCAACACCTCGGTCCAGCTCATCCAGGCCCAGCTCTCCGAGATCGGCATCACGACCAACATCGAGATGACCGACGACCTCGGCGGAATGCTCGCGGCGACGGAGTACGACATCGTCCAGTACGGCTGGTCCGGCTCCCCGTACTTCACCAGCAACCCGGACCAGTTCTGGCACTCCGAGAGCGGCAGCAACTTCGGCGGCTACGCCAACGACGAGGTCGACGATCTGGCCGGCCTGGTGGCCAACGCCCCCGACCTGGACACTGCCGCCGAGCACGCCAACGCGGCCATGGAGATCGTGGTCCCGGAGGCCTACGTCCTCCCGATCATGGCGGAGCCGAACTACTTCTTCGCCAACTCCGACCGCCTCGTGAACGTTCACGACAACCTTCAGTCCAGCTACCGAGCCACCTACAACATCGGTGAGTGGGACGTCGCCAGCTAGTCCGGCGCACCCCCCAGGTCCGCCCCCGGGACACCCTCCCGGGGCCGGACCGGTCCTCGTCCACCCCTGAAGGATCACTCCCATGCTCGTTTACACGATGCGGCGCATCCTGGGCGCGCTACCCGTCCTGGTCCTCGCATCCATCCTCACCTTCGTGATGATCGACGTCACCGGTGACCCGCTCGCCGACATCCGGATGGCCCAGCCACCGCCCACAGAGGAAGTCCTGCAACAGGCGGAGGAGCGGCTCTACCTCGACCGCTCCATGCCGGAGCGGTACTGGCTGTGGGTGACCGGAATCGGCGGAAACGGCGACATCGGACTGCTCCAGGGGGAGTTCGGCCCCTCCACCCAGGGCCCCCACTACGACATCGGCGCGGCCATCGCCGAACGCCTGTGGACCACGCTGCGCCTGGTGGGCGCGGCCATGATCTTCGCCCTCGGCCTGGCGATCATCACCGGTGTGGTCAGTGCCCTGCGCCAGTACTCCAAACTCGACTACACCCTCACCTTCGTCGGCTTCCTCGCCCTGGCGCTGCCGACCTTCTGGTTCGCGGGCATCATGCAGGCGGCGGGGGTCAAGTTCAACCAGTTGGTGGGCGACCAGGTCTTCGCCACCATCGGCGACGGGCGTTTCAGAGCCGAGGGTGCGCCGTTGTGGGACCAGTTCCTCAACGCCTTCGCGCACATGGCGCTGCCCACGATCGTGCTCATGCTGATCAGCTTCGCGTCGTGGAGCCGCTACCAGCGCACCTCGATGCTGGAGGTGATGAACAGCGACTACGTCCGGCTGGCCCGGGCCAAGGGCCTGCGCAACCACACGGTCATCAGGCGTCACGCGCTGCGCACCGCGCTCATCCCGCTGACCACCGTGGTGGCGATCGGCGTCGCGGGCGTCATCGACGGGGCCATCCTCACCGAGGTGGTCTTCCAGTGGCGCGGTCTGGGCGACTTCTTCATCACCGCGGTGGACAACAACGACTCCTTCGCGCTGATGGGGTGGCTGCTGCTCAGCGGCACCATCGTCATCCTGGCCAACCTTGTCGCCGACCTGCTGTACGCCGTGCTGGACCCGAGGATTCGCTATGAGTGAGAACGGCATGTCGAAGAGCGCGCGCCGTGACCCGGCGAAGAAGCGGAAGAAGAGCAGCGCCGACCAGACCCAGCTCCAGACCATCCTGATCCGGTTCACCCGACACCGGCCCGCGATGATCAGCCTGGTCCTCCTGGGGATCATCGCCCTGTTCGCGTTCGTCGGACCCTTCTTCTGGACCTGGGACCACACGGTCTACCGCGAGATCCCCAGCAACCAGCCTCCGTCCGGAGTGCACCCCCTGGGCACCTCGGCCGCCGGACACGACGTCCTCGGCCAGCTCATGCGCGGCGCCCAGCAGACGTTGAAGGTCGCCTTCACCGTCTCACTGCTGTCGACGGCGGTCGGCTCCGTGTGGGGCGCCACCGCCGGTTACTACGGCGGCCGGGTGGACGCGTTCATGATGCGCGTCGTGGACATCTTCCTGATCGTGCCCCTGCTCGTGGCCGCCGCGGCCATCGCGGGCAACAGCGGGGCCGGGACCTCGTGGTCCGCGATCGCGCTGATCATCTCGATCTTCTCGTGGGCCACCATCGCGCGTGTGGTGCGCGGCGTGGTCCTGTCCCTGCGGGAACAGGAGTTCGTGGAGGCGGCCCGCGCTTCGGGCGCCTCGGCGCCGTGGATCATCCTCCGGCACCTGCTGCCCAACGCGGCCGGGCCGATCATCGTCGCCGCCACCCTGCTGGTGGCGGTGGCCATCCTCGCCGAGGCGGGCATGTCCTTCCTCGGACTGGGCATCCAGCTGCCCGACATCTCGCTCGGCCAGATGATCGGCAGCGCGCGCACGGCGGTGTCCACGCGGCCGTGGCTGTTCTATCCGCCCGGTGTGCTGCTGGTGCTGATCTGTCTGACGATCAACTTCATCGGTGACGGCCTCCGGGACGCCCTCGACCCACGACAGACCAGGGTGCGGCGATGACGACTGAGTACGAGAACAAGGAACACACCGCCGTGGCGGACACCGACGACGTGGTGCTGGAGGTCAGCGATCTCAGCGTCACCTTCCCCTCCGACGACGGCCCGCTGCCCGCGGTCCGACAGGTCTCCTACAAGGTGCGCCGGGGCGAGGCCCTGGGCATCGTGGGGGAGTCGGGATCGGGCAAGTCCGTGACCTCCATGGCGATCATGGGCCTGCTGCCCAGGAACGCGCGCGTGGAGGGCTCGGCCCGGTTGCTGGGCCAGGAGATCATCGGGCTCAACGACAAGCAGATCAGCGAGGTCCGGGGGCAGAGGATCGCGATGATCTTCCAGGACCCGCTGACCTCGCTCAACCCCGTGTACACGATCGGCTACCAGATCGCCGAGGCGGTGCTCGCCCACCGGAAGGTGGGCAAGAAGGTCGCCATGGCGCGGGCGCTGGAGCTCCTGGAGATCGTGGGCATCCCGTCACCCGAGCAGCGGCTCAGGCAGTACCCGCACGAGCTGTCCGGCGGTATGCGCCAGCGGGTGGTGATCGCGATCGCGATGGCCAACGACCCGGACGTGATCATCGCGGACGAGCCCACCACGGCGCTCGACGTGACCGTCCAGGCGCAGGTGCTGGACGCCCTCCAGAGGGCCCGTGAGGAGACCGGGGCCGCCCTGGTGCTCATCACCCACGACCTCGGTGTGGTGGCCGGCCAGGTCGACCGGGTGGGCGTGATGTACGCGGGCCGGATCGTGGAGATGGGGTCGGTGGAGGAGGTCTTCTACCGGCCGCGCATGCCCTACGCGCTGGGGCTGCTCGGGTCGCTGCCGCGACTGGACGGCGACCGCGGCGACCGGCTCACCCCCATCCTCGGGGCCCCGCCCTCGCTGCGGGACCTGCCCGGGGGCTGCGGGTTCGCGCCGCGCTGCCCCATGGCCAGGGAACGCTGCCACGAGGAGGAGCCCCGGCTGCTGCTCATCGAGAACGGGCCGCAGGAGGGCGAGGCGACCGCGCACACCGCCGCCTGCCACTTCAGCGAGGAACTCGTGGACGCGGAGGCGAGCGACCTCTTCCGGTCCACCTCCGTGGACACCGAGGGGCTGGGGTCCGTCGCCGAGATGGAGGCGGCGGAGGCCCACGTGGCCGAGGCCCGCGAGGGATACCTGGGGGAGCTCGGTGCGGAGGCCGACCGTGAGGTGGCCGCCAAGGCGGAGCCCGAGGTCCTGCTCACCGCCACCGACCTGGTCAAACACTTCCCGATCCGCTCCAAGGGGCTGATGCGGCGCAGGGTGGGCGAGGTGCAGGCGGTCTCCGGGATCTCGCTGGACCTGCGGGAGAGGGAGACCCTCGCGCTCGTGGGTGAGTCCGGCTGCGGCAAGTCCACCACGGCGCGCCTGCTGCTGAACCTGATCAAGCTCACCTCGGGCGAGGTCTCCTACATGGGTCAGCCGCTCCAGGACCTCTCCGACCGCAGGATGCGGCCGCTGCGCAAGGACCTCCAGCTGGTGTTCCAGGACCCCTTCGCGTCCCTGGACCCGCGCATGACGGTCTCGGACATCATCGCCGAGCCCATGCGCATCCACGGGAGCGGGCACCGGGACGCCCGGAAGCGGGTGTCCGAACTCCTCGAACTCGTGGGGCTCAACCCCGAGCACGGCTCGCGGTACCCGCACGAGTTCTCCGGAGGCCAGCGTCAGCGCATCGGCGTGGCCCGGGCGCTGTCGCTCAACCCCAGGGTGCTGGTGCTCGACGAACCGGTCTCGGCGCTGGACGTGTCCATCCAGGCGGGCGTGATCAACCTGCTGGAGGACCTCCAGGACGAGCTGGGGCTGTCCTACCTGTTCGTTTCGCACGACCTCTCGGTGGTCAAGCACATCGCCGACCGCGTGGCCGTGATGTACCTCGGCAAGATGGTGGAGACGGCCACCACGGACCAGCTGTTCAGCGCGCCCGCGCACCCGTACACGCAGGCGCTGATCTCGGCGATCCCGCTGCCGGACCCCGTCAAGGAGCGGACCCGGGAGCGGATCACCGTCACGGGTGACATCCCGAGCCCGGCCAACCCGCCCTCGGGCTGCCGGTTCCGGACCCGCTGCCCGAAGTTCGCCAACGAGCTCTCGGACGCCGAGCGCGCCAGGTGCGTGGAGGAGCCGCCGGAGCTGAAGGACCGGGGCACCGGTCACCGGGACGCCTGCCACTACTCGAAGGCGATCGAACTCATCTAGGTGCCGCACACGGGGCGGGTCGGGGACTCCGGCCCGCCCCGTACGTGTCTGGGCCCATTTGAGACGCCCCTTTTGCCATCGAACCGCCGGTGGCGTCATGGCGTGGACGGAAAGCGTCGGTTACGTTCTCCTGGCATGCTCCCGATCGGTACTTCCGGAGGAGACACATGACCCCCGCAACCCCCCGCCGTTGGCTGGCCGCACTGGCCGTGGCCCCGCTGGTGGCCCTCACCCCCGTCGCGCCGTCGTGGGCCGACACCGCCGAGCGGGCCGACGACCTGCGCACCGACCTCGACGCGATCCTCGCGGACCCCGCGCTGGAGGGCGCGACCTCCGGTGTGGTGGTGACCGACGCCGACTCCGGCCAGACGCTCTACTCGCGGGACGCGGACACCCAGCTGCTGCCCGCCTCGAACATGAAGATCTTCACGGCCGCCGCCGCGCTGGAGGCGCTGGGAGGCGAGCACACCTTCGCCACCGAGGCCGTGGTGGAACGCCGCCCCGGGCGCGGTGACGTACCGGAGCTGTACCTGGTCGGCGGCGGTGACCCGACCCTGAACGCCGAGGACCTCGACTCCCTCGCCTCGGACGTGGCCGCCTCCGGGGTGACCTCCGTGGGCGACGTGTTCGCCGACGACTCGTGGTTCGACGACCAGCGCCTCGTGGACGACTGGTGGCCCGAGGACGAGGCGTACGCCTACTCGGCGCAGATCTCCGCGCTCACGGTGGCCCACGGCGAGCGCTACGACACCGGCGTGACCGAGGTGACCGTCACCGCCGCCTCCGCGGGCGATCCCGTCGACGTGGACCTGGGCGCCGCAGAGGGCTACGTCGAACTCGACAACCAGGCCGTCACCGCCCCCGCCGGGGAGGGCACCGGCATCACGGTCGGCCGTCCGGTGGGCACCAACACCATCAGTGTCACCGGGTCGCTGTCGGTGAACGCCGGACCGGTGGTGGCCGTGCGCACCGTGGACGAACCCGCCGGGTTGGCCGGGCACCTGTTCGCGCGGGCCCTTGAGGAGAACGGGGTGGCCGTGAAGGGCGAGGTCGCCCAGGGCGAGGTGCCCGCCGAGTGGCACCGGCCCAGGGTGGTGGGGAAGCACACCTCCATGCCGCTGAACGAGGTCCTGGTCCCGCTCATGAAGTTCAGCAACAACGGGCACACGGAGATGCTGACCAAGACCCTCGGGCGCGAGTTCCGGGGTGAGGGCTCGTGGGAGGCGGGACTGTCCGCCCAGGAGGCCGCGCTACAGCAGGCGGGCGTGGACACCTCGGACCTGGTCCTCACCGACGGCTCCGGGCTTTCCCGGGGTAACCGTGTCACCGCGAACACCGTCGTCGACCTGCTCGACAGCGCCAAGGACGCCGCCTGGTACGAGGAGTGGCACCACTCGCTGCCGGTGGCGGGCGACAGCGACCCGTTCGTCGGGGGCACGCTGGCCAACCGGATGCGCGGCACCGCAGCCGAGGGGGCGGCGCAGGCCAAGACCGGCACGATGACGGGGGTGAGCGCCCTGTCGGGCTACGTGCAGGGCCCGGACGGCGCCGAGCTGTACTTCAGCATCGTCAACAACGAACACACGGGCGGCGCGCCCACCGGGGTGCAGGACGCCGTGGTGGTCAGGCTGGCCGAGTACGTGGGTAACCAGGCGGGGTCGGGCACGGTCGCCCTGCGCGGCGGCGCCACGGATGGCGGAGCGGTGGAGTGCTCGTGGGAGCTGACCTGCTGATCCCGATCCGTCAGAGCTGAGGGGAGGGGCCCACGGGGGAGGAAGCCCGTGGGCCCCTCCCGTGTTCGGAGTGCGTTGAGCCGGTGTGGATGTCATTCGTTCCTGTAGCCGAACGGCTGTACCTGTAGCTCCATCGAACCGATCTCCGATCTCAGTTGTTTGAGATTCCCGAGATGGCTGAAGGCCCTGGGCCTCCCGCATCAGTCTTCGTCCAGCCTGAGGATGCCTTCGCGTAGCCATCCGGGAGTTCAGTTGCACGCCTCTGATTGACGCAAAGGTGCGGGTGTTGCTGCACGTCCCGCATCCATGAGGACGGTAGGTCGGCTCGAATGGCTCCTAGCTTCAACCGAACCTAGATGGGGAACTCCCCGATCCAGTCCCGTTCGAGGATGTGCTTAGGCAAGTATCCGGACTCCACGTCGAAACGGAAGTTGGGGTCGACCAGGGCGGTGTCATATCCCCAGCAAGCAAGAGCGAACAGACCGAGTGGAACGCCCCCGTCAGTCTTCTCAGCCCGTTCGGGGGTCGCGGTGTGGAATGACCGGAAGAGCTCCAGGCCCAAGGCCAAAGATTCATTGAAATTTTCGCTGTTCCGTCGGACCAGATGCATGAAGGTGTCCATCGGCGGAAAAACCAGCTTGTTCAGAGTCTCGCCATTGCCAAAGCCATCGGGACGGGCCGGATCTGACAGCTCCATCGCCTCAGAGAGGTGATCGAAGAGGCCGGGGCGATTCAAGACGAAGGCCTGAAGGGCTGAGATCCAGGGATAAATGTGTGGACTGTACGTCGTACCTCTGCTCTCGCCCGCCGAGCGCAACACATCCACCGGGATCTCGCACAGGGATTCGTACCGGGTCTTGTCGCGGCACGTCACCGCTAGGAAGAAGGCCGTCAACCAGTTTCCGGCGCTGGTGAAGTAGTCGGCTTCTACGGTCGTCAGAACACGCTCTTCGCCGTTGATGATTCGAGTGATCTGTCTCCCAGGTTCACCACTCGAAACCGCCAGCGCAGCCTCGCTCATCTGCATCCAGTTGACCCAGGCCTCCCAAGTCTCCAACCGGTCCGCGTCCGTGTCCATGGCAATGCAGACCTTGGTCTGAAATTTGACACCATTCAGGGGGCCGCCCGCATCAAAAGGTGAATCGATCAGCCACTGAACGTAGAACTTCCGCTCCTCGGGAACCTCATCGATGAAGTTCGCGTAGTTTGGATTGCTGATGTCATGGCGCTCAACCATGTACGTCAATTTCCAGCCCTCCGATTCGGAATGTCGTAGAGGCCAAGGCTATAGCCAGAGTGCTTTTCGTTAGTTGAGGGTGCTTCGCCCAGGGCTTTCTGTTTCTGTTCGGGCGTGATGTTCTTTACCTCTGCATAGTACAATTTGCCCTGGGCTCGTGCCTTCTCAATCATTCGCGCGATTTGCAGCTCGTTTGGATTTCCGACCGGTTTCTTCAAGCCCCGATCCTTCATGTCTTCCTGGGTGGCCTCTAGGTATTCAACGGATCCCTGAGATACCTTCCTTAGTCCATCGCCGTCTGGAATCGTCCTTTCTCCGAGCTCTGTGGTTTGGCTGCTCTTTGCCTCCACAATCAGGATACCACCGTCCTCCAGAGGCCAGATCTGATCAAACTGATAGTTCCCTGACCCTGGGGCGCCCTGGATATCAAACGGGCGCACGTTCCCGTCGCCATAGTAATCCTTGACCTTTGGTAGATCAATGGGTTGTCCGTTCTTGTCTGTAAACGAGTGCTCCCCGTCAAACAAATCTCGGACAGCCGCCTCGGCCCCTCTTTCTCCGTAGCTCTCACTCTTTTTGGTCATGTCATTGTGTAGTGGGGCGTGTTTTTTCTCGCTCTCAATTACCTCTGGATGCTTACCGGAATAGTCCCGATGCTTTTCCCTAACGTTTGCGAGTTCTTTCTCAGCCTTCAGGTCTGCCTCGATCGCGTCCTTGCGACTCTGGGCATAGTCATCCATATTGGCACTGTTCCTGCTTCCTTCGACGGAGAAGTATTCCCTGTCTCCCGTGAGCCGATATTTCGGCGGATCCGCGTCCGGAAGTGTGTCCAAGGCAATCCAGGGAGATCCATCCGAAACGCGCCCAAGCTGTGGGATTTTAAATCCCAGGATGGTTCGTTGGATTCTGAACCTGCTGCCGTTCTTGTTGTAGAATTCCTGGAAGAACTCCGGTCTTCCCTGTCTGATCCTTTCGTTCAGGAAATCCGTGAACTTCTTGGCGAATTCCTTGTGCGGCATGTCTGGAGTCAGGCCGATCGCCTTGGCGATATCCCTGGAAACTTCTCCGCGCGTCTTTCCCTTGAACTTTCGCGAATCTTGGTTTGCATCGTCGTCTCTGGTGAAGCGGTTGAATTCGGATTCCTCGGGCGACGTTCTACTCGGTTTCCCATCAGAGGTATCTCGTTCGCCTCCGCGATCCGAAGGTCCCGCTGAATCTCCTCTGTCGGGGCCAAGATCGTCACTACCGGTTCGGTTGAGGGTCGGCTCGAAGTCTCTTCTGAAAGACCCCTGGTCTGTGTTGTCGTGGCGGGAGATGGAACCGTCCCCTTCGGAACGGTTGGTGTTGGTGGAGCCGCTGTCGCTGTTCCGGTCGGGGGTAGTGAGGTTGCCTTCGGAGTTTCGTGCGATGGGCCCGCGGTCGCGTGCTTGTGGGGTGTTGCTGTGGTTGTTCGAACCGATGTCGCTTGTAGACCGGTGTCCGGAGCGGTCGCCGTCGATGTTGGTCAGGTTCAGGTTCTGCTCACCGGAACGGTCGTGGTTGCTACTGGACTGCTCCGAGTGGCTGTCGTTGCCTCTGGCAGCCGCGCCCACGAGCTCTCTGCCCCGGCTTTCAGGCTGCGCGTCGGATCTCCACTCGTCACTGACTCTGTTCAGCCGGTCCGAAACGGAGGCGGCGTCGGGGTGGTTGTCGAACCCGCTGTCTGAGCCTCGGCTGGGAGTTTCGGTGTCGGAGTCCCGTCGACTGACACCGAACTCCTGCTCGATGGCCTGTCCCCGGGCGGTGAGGTCGGCCCGGTCCTCGGGGGAGATCACCCTCTCGAAGACGTCCTCGCCCAGCTGCGCCTGCCGGGTCGTCGGTTCCTGGTTTGAGTTGTCGGCGGGTTTCCGGGGTTTGTTGGTTTCGGGCTCGGGAGAGGAACCGGGTTGGCCGGGGCGGCCACTACCCCCTGAGGTGGAATCGCTGGTGGCGGTGTTCAGGCGGTCCAGGGACGCGGTGACCTGAGCGACCTGGGACGGGGTCATGTTGCTGGTGTCGATGTTGACGACCGGCGCCCTGTTACCGCCGTAGGTGGGCACCTCGGGCAGGTTCGGCAAATCCACCCCGCCGCCGCGGTTGGAGCCGCCCATGCCGTCCAGGATCGCCATGCCGCGCCAGGCCATCAGCGGCACGCCCACCACCGCGCCCACACCCGTGGCGGTCAGGACCGCGCCGCCCACGGTCGCGCCGATGTTGAGCAGCGCGGTCCCGATCACGTACCCGGGCCGTTCGCCCCATTCCTCCCAGGGCACCACCGAGTGCGCCAGGTCCTTCCACGCACCCTTGACACTGTCCGCGCTGGCACGCCCGAACTCGCCGGTCTCGGTGTCATACAACCCCACCAAAGACGCGGCCGAGGTCAGGTTGTCCCAGTGGTACTCCTTGAGCGAGTCCCCCCAGGACTGCTGGAACCACCCCTGGGAGGAGTGGGCGCCCACCATCGCCCCCACACCCTCGACCGCGCCCACGCCGAAGTCCCATGTGGCGGCGCCGGCGTCGATCCACCACCCGTGGTCGGTCCCGGCGCCGGTGACGCCCCATTCGGTGGCCAGTTCGGTCAGATCCTGCTCGAAGCCGTGGTAGAACACGTTCGGATCAAGGTCGGCCTCACCCTCGGGATACTTCTCGAAGCCGGTGCGGTGGGGGATCTCCTTGTTGATGGCGTTGGCGCAGGCGTTCTCGATCTCGGTGTAGTCATCGATGATCCGCCCGCCCTTGTCGATCAGTTCCTGGTTCTCGGCCACCAGGGGGCTTTCGTTGCCCATGATGCGGTCCCAGCGTCCGTCGGCCTTGCGCCAGTCCTCGCCTTCGGCGGCGATGCGGGCCCGTAGGTCGTAGGCCTCTGAGCGCAGGCTGGACCAGCGTTCCTTGATGCCCTCCACCTCGCTGGCGAAGGTCTCCAATGCGGTGGCGGCGTCGGCCAGGCCGCCGGAGACCTCTTCACCGTCGGGGGCGATGGGGTCCAGAACCGCGTGCAGGGTTTCGGCTTCGGGTGCTGAATAGCAGGTGGTCAGTCCGGACCAGGCCGAGGTGATGCTGTTGCCGGTCTGGCTGATGGATTCGCCGATGGTGCGCAGCCCGGAGGCCATGGAGTTCACGTACTCGGGTGTGACCGGGGGTTCGGGGAAGGTCAGGGGGTAGATGACCTCATCGGCGTCGATCAGGCTCTCTTTTTGTTCCTTGACGGTTTTGGGGGGTGGCCGGGGTGGTTCCGGGGTCGCCGAGGATCACGAGAGGGCACTCCGAACGAGAGGCGAGCGAGGGGAAAGGAGAGGGGTGGGGGTGGGGCAGACCCTGTACGGGGGACAGGGGACCAAGGGGCGAGGGGTGTTAGAGGAGGGTGGCGCCGTCGGGGGGTGGCGGTGGGGTGGGTTCGGGGATGGTGCCGGCGGTGCTTTGGGCCTCGGCGGCCATCTCGCGGTCGCCTTCCATGTAGAAGGTGGTGGCGTCGCTGGTGCCTTCCAGGGCGGAGGCGGTCAGGGAGAGCATGTCGCCGAGTTTGCCGAAGTGGTGTTCGGCGAACTCGCCCAGGGCGATCCCGATGGGTGGGCTGTTGATGTGGGTGTTCAGTGCTGTGATGCGGGTTTCGAGTTGGGTCATGTGGCCGAGTAGGCCCTCGGTTCCGCCTTCCTCGCCGATGTGCTCGCTGGTTTGGGTCAGGACCACACCGACCTGTTGGGGGTCCACATCCCAACTACCCACGCCAACCTCCGAACGCCTCGGGGCGGAAGACGCCCTCATTCGCCTCCAGGTCCAAGACCGGGTCGGGCTCCGGGGCCTGGGTGGTCTGGACGGTGTACTGCATCCGGTTCAGGGCCGTGCTGAGCCGGTGGAAATCGAAGCGGGCGCGGGTGTGCATCTGCTCGGCGGCCGCCGCGATACGCACCGTGGGGTGCGGGACGTCGACAACTGGTTCGGGTGAGTCCTGATCGGGGGTGAACTCGAACTTCACGGTCCTGCCTCTCACACACGCGTCTGCTTGCCCGGTGTTGGGTGAGTCGCACCGCGAACACCCACGGTTCCGATTCTGGCGGACTTTGTCGCGCTTTGTGGGACTGCGTTCCCGGCCTGGAGGGGTGAATCCGGGAGTTACGGCAGGTCAAGCGATCCTGGGGGTGTTGAGGGCGGCCGAAGCTGGCCTTGTGGCGTGGATCCGTGGGTTGTCCACAGGCTGGAGACGGAGGCTGTTGGCGGGCGGCCCGGGGTGGCAGTGTTGAAAGCCCCCTCTCTCATCCGGCTCCTCTGAAGGACGTTGATGGAAACGCTGACCGTCACCTCGGTGTTCGGCATGGTCGTCGGCCAGGTCGTGTCGCTGGTAGCGCTGGTCCTGGTCCTGCTGGGCCTGGGCAAGCTGGCCAGTCGGCTCATGGACGTGCCGTTCAATCTCCCGCGTCTGGCCCTGGCGGCGCTGGTCGGGGCTCCGCTGGGCTCGGTGGGCGCGATCCTGGCCTACTACGGCAGCTTCGAGGCGCTGAACTCCCTCGAACCGGCCGACCTGGACCAGCCCGCGTACGTGTCGCTCATGCTCTTCGCCATGGCGGTGGGCGCCATGCTCGCCTTCGTCGGCCTGGAACTGCTGTTGCCCCGGGGCACCCGGTTCCGGCCGGTGGCCATGGTGCGGGAGGCCAGGAACTGGTTCGGGCGCCTCGGCAGGTACCGGCGCATCCTGTGGATCCTGGCCCGGCACGGGCTGGGCGGTTACGTGCTGGGGAGACGGGAGGGGATCGACGACACCTCGGTCCAGCGGCGCCTGGCCCGTTCCCTGGTCCGCTCCATGGAGGAGGCCGGGGTGATCTTCGTGAAGCTGGGGCAGGTGCTGGCCACCCGGCGGGACCTGCTGCCGCCGGTGTTCGTGGAGGAGCTCGGGCGCCTGCACAGCGAAGTGGCCAAGGTGCCCTTCGAGCGGATTCGCGAGTGCGTGGAGGGTGAGCTGGGCCGCCCCCTGGAGGAGGTCTTCGCCGCGTTCGACCCCGAGCCCCTGGCCGCCGCCTCCGTCGCGCAGGCCCACCCCGCGCGGCTGCACGGGGGTGAGGAGGTGGTCGTGAAGGTGCAGCGCCCCGGGATCGTTCCGGTGGTCCGCAGGGACCTGGACATCATCCGCAGGCTGGCCCGCCGCTTCGACGAGTACACGGACTGGGGGCCCGCGATCGGGGTGCTCGAACTGGCTGACGGGTTCGCCGGGGCGCTGTTGGAGGAACTCGACTTCGAGGTGGAGGCCGCCAACATCGCGGCCGTCGCGGACGCCACGGGTGGTTCGGAGGTGCGCATCCCCCGCGTGTACGAGGCCTACACCGGTCGTCGCGTGCTGGTGATGGAACGGCTGCACGGCACCCAGGTGGGTGGAGGGGACCTCTCGGCGGAGGAGGGGGAGCGCATCGCCCGGGTCCTGCTGGACTGCTTGTTGGAGCAGGTGTTGATGAGCGGGATCTTCCACGCCGACCCGCATCCGGGCAACATCCTGGTGCTCGACGGGGGCGGCGTGGGGCTGTTGGACTACGGGTCGGTGGGGCGTCTGGACGCCCGGACCCGGGAGGCCCTCCAGATGATGCTGCTGGCCATCGACCGGGGCGACGCCGTCCTGCTGACCGACACCCTGTTGGACGTGGTCGACGACCCGGGGGAGATCGACGCGGAGCGGCTGCGTCGTTCGCTGGGGCAGTTCATGGCGCGGTACCTGCACGGGAGCACCACCGCGAGCATGCGGATGTTCACCGAACTGCTGATGCTGGTCACCCGGTTCGGGCTGGTGCTGCCCGCGGAACTGGCCGGGGTGTTCCGCGCCCTGGCCACGCTGGAGGGGACGCTCGTGCACCTGTCACCGGGGTTCGACACGGTGGCCGAGGCCAAGCGGTACGCCGGGGCACGGATGTCCGAGCAGCTGGGCACCGGGAACCTGCGCGAGATGGCGTCGGCGGAACTGATCGCCCTGATGCCCACGCTGCGGCGGCTGCCGCGCAGACTCGACCGGATCACCGACCAGCTGCACAAGGGCCGGTTCACCGTGCAGGCCCGGCTGTTCGCCCACCCCGAGGACCGAAGACTCCTGCGCTCGGTGGTGTGGCGCGCGGTCATGACGGTGCTGGCCGTGGTCACGGGGTTCATGTCGGTCGGGTTGTTCAACGTCACCGAGACGCAGGGGGTGTCCTGGCTGGAGCTGGCCACGCACACCAAGGCGCTCAACCTGCTGGCGTGGGTGCTGCTGGCCGCCACGGCCATGTTCGTGCTGCGGTTGTTGGTGGACATGGTTCGGGACGGCGGTGACAGGGGGAGGAGGTGACCCGGTCAGCCGTGGATGAGGCGGCGCAGGACCCGGTGGACCTCCTCGGCGTCCGGCGGGGGGCTGGTGGTGCAACAGCACAGGAAGTAGCCGTTGGCAGCCGCGGCCACCCCGGCCCGCATCTCGGGGTCGGGGAGGTAGGGAACGAGGAAGGCGTCCACCGCGGACATCCAGCGGTCGGTCTGTGCGCGGAGCGCGGGGCGCCGGGCGGCGAGCAGGAAGAGTTCCATCTCGGCCAGGGCGTGGGTCCGGTCGGGTTCGGTGCCCTCGGCGATGAGGGCGGCGAACCCGCGCAGGGCCTGCTCAGGGTCCTCGGGGAGGGTGTCCATGTACGCGACGTAGGTGTCGTTCACCCTGGTGAGGGCGGCGACCAGGAGGTCGTCGACGGAGGCGTGGTAGTAGGTGACGGTGCTGGGCGGGACCCCCGCTTCGGCCGCCACCCGGCGCTGGCTGACGGCGGAGACGCCGTCCCGCGTGATGACCTCCATGGTGGCGTCCAAGAGCAGCCGCCGCCGTAGCTCGCCCTTGCGGAGGCGGCCGTCACTGATGTTCTCCGGATCCCGTTCCGGCTGCTTGGTGCTCACGTCACTATCCTGCCGGTCAGTGCTGGCCGCCCATCTCCAGGGCCATGACCCCGGCGATCACCAGAGCGATGCCGCCCACCTGGATCCAGGTCAGGGACTCCCCGAGGAACAGGACGCCGATGACGGCGAGGAGGGCCACGCCCAGGGCTGCCCACACCCCGTAGGCCACCCCGAGCGGCATACCTCGCTGGAGCGTCTGCGAGAGCATGTAGAACGCGCCGAGGTAGCCGACCACCACGAAGATCGAGGGCAGGAGTCTGGTGAACCCCTCGGAGAACTTCAGGGAGGTGGTGGCGAAGACCTCCAGGAGGATCGCTCCGGCGAGCCAGAACCAAGGCATGGGTTCCCCCAGTCACACCGTGGGGTCGGGTGCCCCCGGAAGAAGTTGGTCGATCGAGTAGGTTTCTCCGGAGAAACAACCTGATCGGATGACCCAGATTCTAGGTCGGGCATGATGGCAGGGCAAGCGCAGAAGCGCTTCCGGGCAGCCCGGAACCCGCCCCCCGGTGGACCGCGCCCGTACCCCCTGGGTGTATTCTCGGCGCTCCCGAGTGCGACAGTTCGCCCTCTTTCGGATAACTGCTCCATACCGATACGCACGAGTTCAGAACCTTTTCCGTGCGGGAGCGTCTTACTCATTGCAGTAGATCGGTTCCAGTTTCAGCTACGGAGGTCCAGACGTGACGGGGAAGTCCCACCCGGCGGTGACGCGGCGGTTCGGCATCGGTCTGGTGGCGCTCGCTCTCGCAGCGACCGCCTGTACCTCCGGTGACGCCGAGACGCAGAGCAACGCCGATCCCGCCGACGCCGAGCCGGCTGAGCTGAGCATCACACCGGAGGCCGGTGGCGAGGAGATCGCGCCGAACACCCCCATCCGGGTCAACGCCCAGCAGGGAGTCATCACCGACGTCAGAGTCGACCAGGTCGTGGTCGGTGAGGCGGCGGCCGAGGGCGATGGCGGAGCTGAGGGCGAGGGGGACGCCGAGGGCGACCTCTACGCCATGACCGGCACCCTCAACGAGGACGAGACGGAGTGGGTCAGCGACTGGAACCTGCGCCCCGGCTCCGAGGTCGTGGTGACCGCCACCGCCGAGAACGACGCCGGTGAGGAGACCGAGTTCACCTCCGAGTTCACCACCAAGGAGGCCGTCGCCGGGCAGCGCCTCGAACTCGTCTCCAACTTCCCGAGCTCCGGTGACACCGTGGGCGTCGGCATGCCCGTGGTGATCAACTTCGACATGCCCGTCACCAACAAGACGCAGGTCGAGAACTCCATGAACGTGGTCGCCGAGCAGGAGACCGTCGGCGCCTGGAACTGGGTCACCGACCAGATGGCGGTCTTCCGGCCCGAGGAGTACTGGGAGCCGTACCAGAACGTCACCGTGGACCTGAACCTCGCCGGCGTCGAGGCGTCCGAGGGCGTCTTCGGGGTGCGGAACTACCAGATCGACTTCGAGATCGGCCGTGAGCTGATCGCGACCATGCACGTGCCGGACCACGAGATGATCATCGAGATCGACGGCGAAGAGGAGCGCGTCATCGAGGTGAGCAACGGGGCGGCCAACCGTCGCTTCGACACCACGACGACCGGCACCCACGTCATGATGGAGCGCTACGAGCAGCTCACCATGGACTCCGCGACCGTGGGCATCCCCGAGGACGACCCCGGCTCCTACCTGGTGGACGTGCAGTACGCGGTGCGCACCTCCAACAGTGGCGAGTTCGTGCACGAGGCGTCCTACAACGGCAACATCGGCTCGGCCAACACCTCCAACGGTTGCACCAACCTGCGGATGGACGACGCCCAGTGGTTCTTCAACAACACGCTCATGGGCGACATCCTCGACACCACCGGTACCGACCGCGAGTTCGAGTGGGACAACGGCTGGGGCTACTGGCAGAAGTCCTGGGACGAGTGGCTGGGGGGGGG
>NZ_ANAE01000124.1 GCF_000341265.1 Nocardiopsis prasina DSM 43845
CCCCGGCTCCGTGCACGGCGAGGACCTGTAGCGGGACCCGTGCAGTGAGGTAGTTCGGACGAACCCAGGGCGTCACGGTGCCAGCGGCACCGTGACGCCCTTCGTGCTGCCGGGGGATCGTCGTTCAGGGCTCGGAACGGCTCAGCCGGGCGACGACGGCGTCTACCACCAGCTCGGTGACGGCGGCCATGTCCACCGCCTCCGGGTCCAGCAGCCACTGCACCTGGAGCCCGTCCATGGCGGCCAGCACCGCCGTGGCTGCCGACCTGGCGGGGGAGTGGCCGTGCGGCCCCGGCGTGCTCGCGGACTCCCGGTGCTCGGGGCCGAGCCGGTCCAGGACCGCCTCCTCCACCTCCTGGCGCAGCACCGTGTAGCGCTCCCGGAACCACTCCTGTGCGGGGTGTTCGGCGGTGGCGCTCTCTGCGGAGAGCACCGCGTACAGCTGGGTGGTCCCCGGGCGCTCGGCGTTGCGGCGGGCGGTGGCGACCAGGTGGTCGAGCATGCCGCTGCCTTCGGGGGCCGGGTCGTTGGTGTCGCGCAGCTCCAGCACCGCTGTGAGCAGGTCGGTCTTGGACCCGAAGTGGTGCAGCACCCCGGCAGGGGTGATGTCGAGCATCGCCGCGATGTCGGCCAGGGAGGTGTTGTTGAAGCCCTGGGAGGCGAACACGTCGGCGGCGGTACGCAGGATCTGCTCGCGCCGGTTCACCCGTCGGCGCGGTGCGCGTTCGGGCGGCCGCCCCTCCTCCGAACGCGTTCGCGTGGGGGTCCTCTCGCTCATGCCTGCTCTCCACTTCCTCGTACCGCGCGGGTACTCCGGGCCGGCTACGGGGGGTGCCCGCCCAGCCCCACGCTATCGAGACTTCCGCTCCCCTCTTGCTTAATGAACATTCAGTAACTAGTCTCTCGGCGCAGGAGACACAGATCACAGGACAAGGGGCTCCATGGCTTCGGAACCGATCGAGCGCGTCGCACGGCTGACCCTGGAGGACAAGGTGCGCCTGCTCACCGGGCGCACCGGATGGATTCTGCACGGGAACGCGGACGCGGGTCTGCTGCCGATCACCGTCTCCGACGGCCCGGCGGGGGTGCGCGGCACGGAGGCCACCCAGGACGAGCACTCGGCCAGCACGCCCAGTCCCACGGCGGTCGCCGCCGCCTGGGACCCCGAGCTCATGGAGCGCGTGGGCCGCTTCTTCGCCGCCGAGGCCCGCCGCAAGGACGTCGACGTGGTCCTGGCTCCGGTGCTGAACCTCCACCGCTCCCCGGTCGGTGGCCGTCACTTCGAGTGCTTCTCCGAGGACCCCCTCCTGACCGCCGAGCTCGGCGCCGCCTTCGTCCGCTCCCTCCAGAGCGCGGGTGTGGGCGCCTGCCCCAAACACTTCATCGGGAACGAGACCGAGCGGGAGCGCACCGCCTACCACTCCCGCATCGACGAGCGCACTTTCCGCGAGGTCTACCTGCCGCCCTTCCAAGCGGTGGTCGACGCCGGGGCCTGGATGGTCATGGCCGCCTACAACGGGGTCGACGACGGCTCCGAGGCCGCCAGCATGACCGACCACCGGGGACTCCTCACCGACCTCCTCAAGGGCGAACTCGGCTTCGACGGTGTGGTGTGCAGCGACTGGACGGCCGCGCGCAGCACCGCGCCGTCGGCCAACGCCGGGACCGACCTCGTGATGCCCGGACCCGGCGGTCCCTGGGGCGAGGCCCTGGTGGCGGCGGTCCGCTCCGGCGAGGTCCCCGAGTCCGTGATCGACGACAAGGTCGCCCGCCTGCTGCTGCTGGCCGAGCGGGTCGGCAAGCTCGACCGCGTCACCTCCCCGGCGGTGGAGGGCGAGGACGAGCGGGTCCTCCTGCGCGAGGTCGGCTCACGCGGCCACGTGCTGCTGCGCAACGAGGGCGGCGTCCTCCCGATCACCGCCGAGCGGGTCCGTAGCGTGGCGCTGATCGGCCCCAACGCCGTGGACGCCTACACCCAGGGCGGAGGCAGCGCCCACGTGAACTCCGAGTACCTGGTCAGCCCAGCCGAGGGGCTGAGCGAGGCGCTGCCGGACGACGTGGAACTCACCCTGGTGCGCGGCGGCGACCCGCGGCGCCACCTGCCGGTGGTGGCGGACCAGCGCCTCACCGGGATCGCCCTGACGCTGCTCGATGCCGCAGGGGCGAAAGTGGAGGGGCCCGAGATCGCCGGTGGAGCTCTGCACGCGGGGGCGCCGAAGGAAGCCGTGTGCGCCGTGCTGGACGCCGAACTCACCCTCACCGAGCCGGGCACCCACCACGTGGAGATCGCCGCCGTGGGCCGTCACACCAGCCGGATCGACGGCGAGGTCGTCAGCGAGAGCGCGGCCCCGGCCTCGGTCGACGACATCCTGGAGTCCCGTCACTCCCACCCCGACGCCCCCCGCGTGGGGATCGAGGTCGCCGAGGGCGCGCCGCGCACGCTCCGGATCCGAGTGGAGATGGAGGTCGGCGACTTCGGCGGCTTCGGCCGGGCGGTCATCGCCCAGCTCCGCCACCAGCCCCCCGGGATGACCGTGGAGGAGGAGATCCAGGAGGCGGTACGCGCCGCCGAGGCCGCCGACGTCGCGGTGGTGGTGGTCGGCACCAACGACGAAGTCGAGTCCGAGGGCTACGACCGGCCCACCCTGGACCTTCCCGGCAGCCAGGACGAACTGGTCCGCCGGGTGAGCGCCGCCAACCCGAACACCGTGGTCGTGGTCAACGCCGGAGCCCCGGTCCTGCTGCCCTGGCTGGACGAGGTCCCCGCCGTCCTGTGGTCCTGGTTCGGCGGCCACGAGTACGGCCACGCCCTGGCGGACACCCTCACCGGCCGGTCCGAGCCCACCGGCCGCCTGCCCTGGACCCTGCCGCGCGACCACGAGGACGTCCCGATCATGGACACCCGCCCCGTGGGTGGCGTGATCACCTACGAAGAGGGCGTGTTCGTCGGCCACCGCGCCTACGACCGGGATGGTGTGGAGCCCCACCGCCCCTTCGGCTTCGGCCTCGGCTACACCGACTGGGAGATCACCGGCGCCGCACTGGCCGCCGACTCCCTCGTGGCCGAGACCCTGGTCGACGGCCTGGCCCCGGAGCCCGTCACCGCCACGGCCACCCTCACCAACACCGGTGCCCGGCCCGGACGCCACGTGGTGCAGGTGTACGTGGAGCCGCCCGCCGAAGGGGGTCCAACCCGGCCGGTCCGTTCCCTGGCCGCCTTCGCCTCCGTGCGCGCCGCACCGGGGGAGGAGGTCACGGTCAGCCTCGAAGTCCCACCGCGCAGACTCGCGGTCTGGGATCCCGCAGCTCAGTCCTGGCGCACCCCGGAGGGTACCTACCACCTCGCGGTGGGCTCCTCCAGCCGTGCCATCGCGCACCGTCTCCGTTTCGACGTGCGCTGACCCCTCCTTCCCCCAGCAGGTTTTCCCTAAGGAACCAGCTCCACCACACGGGCGTCTTCGGTCCTGCGCAGGAGGAGATAGGCGCCAAGCAACTGGCCCGGGACGAGGGGCAGGGCGGTAGTGGCGAAGAGGAGGAACGGGTTGCGGGCGTAGCGGGCGAGAGGAAACCACAGGACGGCGCCGAAGGTGCGAGGCGGCTGTGAGTGGTGTCCCCGAGGGGAGTGGGACACGAGGCCTCAGGAGGAGGGGGATGGGGGCGGGGCCAGACTACCCGTGCGCCGCAGACTCACTGAGGCAGGCGTTCCGCGCTCCGTCGGCACCGGCGGAGCGGGCCCGGGATCGCGTGCAATATGCGTCGACTCCGGTTGCCCTGGTAGGCGTCGCCGGGGTCACGCCGCAGTGGGGACGCGGCGGCGGAAGAGCGTGTAGTCGGCGCCGTCCCTGAAGGTGGTGCTGCTCAACCGCTCGAAGCGTGCGGGGGCGAAGGCCGCTCCCTCGAAGAGGGGGCGCCCGTGCCCCGCGACGACGGGGTAGCGCTTGATCACGAGTTCGTCGATCTCCGGGAGCAGGTATCCGGCCATGGCCGGGCCGCCGACGGTGACGATCCCCAGGGGGCTCTCCTCCTTCTTGAGTTCGCGGACGGTCTCCAGCGGGTCCGTGGCCACGACGGTGACGTTGGGGTCCACGTCGGTGGGCAGGCTGTGGGAGAAGACGATCTGGCGCATGTGGTCGTAGGGGCTGGTCACGCCCTCGTCCAGGGCGACCTGGTAGGAGCCGCGGCCCTGGAGCATGGTGTCGAAGTGCTTGTTGGGAACGTCCAGACCCAGGTGGGCGCGTGCCACGGTGGGAAGGAGTTCGGGGTACTCGTCGACGTGGAACTGGCCGTTGTCGCCGAGCTCGCCACTGGGGTCGGGTACCTCGTAGAAGTCGTGGGAGTTGTCGGGGCCACAGGCGTAGCCGTCGATCGATACCGCGACGAAGTAGGTGAGGGTTCGCATGTGTCTCCTTGGTAGGGGTACTCCTGCGGCCACGTGACCACTAAGCTTGAAGTACTTCAAGTAAAGTACTCCACGCATAG
>NZ_ANAE01000125.1 GCF_000341265.1 Nocardiopsis prasina DSM 43845
CGACACGGGCCCCGATCCGCGCAGGCCTGGGGGTGCTGCTTCCCTCGCTGCCGCTTTTCGCCGACGACAGTGACCGGCCGCGACACGAGAAACGATCCGCGCGGAGGGACTACGAATCGGCAGGGAGGGAGTCCACGAGCGACCGGATGGCACGCACGTGCTCGGGGCCGGTACGGCAGCAGCCACCCACGAGGGACACCCCGTCGGCGATCCACTGGGCGGCGGCGCGTCCGAAGTCCTGGGGGTCGGCTGTGCCGGTCCACTGTTGGGCCTCGGCGTCCCAGTACTCACCGGAGTTGGGATAGGCGATCGTGGGGACTCCCGTGCTTGCGACCTCGTGGAGAAGTGGGGCCACGTGGCTGGGCGGCACGCAGTTCACGCCCACGGCGACCAGGCGGTCGAGTGGGGCGAGTTCCTCCGCGACCTGGCGGAGGGGCGTGCCGTCGCTGATGTGTTCGGCGTCGACGCAGGAGAAGCTGAACCACGCGCGGACGTGGGGTGTCTCCTCCAGGAGCCGGGCGAGGGCTCGGGCCTCGGGGAGGGAGGGCAGCGTCTCGCAGGCCACGAGGTCGGCGCCGGCGTCGGTGAGGACCCGCCAGCGTTCGCGGTGCCAGAGGTGGAGCTCGTCCTCGGAGAGGCCATAGGCGCCGGTGTACTCGGAGCCGTCGGCGAGGGCGGCGCCGTAGGGACCCACGCTGGCAGCCACGAGGCCGTGGCCGAAGGCGTCGCGTTCGGTGAGGGCGAGCTCCACGGAGCGGGCGAGGAAGTCCAGAGCCTGGGAGTGCGAGTAGCCGCGTTGGGTGAAGGCGGCCACGCTGGCCTGGTAGCTGGCGGTGATGGCGACGTCGGCTCCCGCTTGGAAGTGGTCGCGGTGCACCTGGGAGACGAGTGCGGGCTCCTCAGCGAGGAGGCGGGCGGACCACAGGCCCCCGGAGAGGTCGCGACCGTGGGCTTCCAGGCTCGTGGCCAGACCCCCGTCCAGCACGAGTGGGCGCGGCGATTGCTTCATGGCGGTACCTCCTACGAGTGAAGTATCGCCCGTGGGCAGCGTGGAAATTACCGAGAGGTCCCCCGCAGCCGTTAACCTCCACACGTGCCACCGGTAATGCGACCTGAACACGCCAAACTCCGTCCACTGTCCGACCTCGCAGCGCTGCTCGGGCCGGACGCCACACTCCTGCGCCCAGACCTCGGCGCGGACCGTCCAGCGGACATGCCCGATCGGGAGATCCATGTCCGCGGTATCACCCACGACTCGCGCAAGGTGCGGCAGGGCGACCTGTACGCGGCCCTGCCGGGTACTCGCGCGCACGGCGCCGACTTCTCCCAGCAGGTGGCCGAGGCCGAGGCCGCGGCGATCCTGACCGACGCGGCGGGCGCGGACCGCGCGGCCGAGTCGGGCCTGCCCGTCCTGGTCGTACCGGACGCGCGCGCCGCGCTGGGAACGGTCGCGGCCTGGGTCTACGGCGAACCGGCCCAGGACCTGCTCCTCGTGGGCACCACCGGGACCAGCGGCAAGACCACGGTCACCTACCTGATCGAGTCCGGCATGCGCCACGCCGGGATGAGTACGGGCCTGGTCGGCACCGTGGAGATGCGTGTGGGCGACGAGCGCGTCGCCTCCTCGCTGACCACGCCGGAGGCCACGGACCTGCACGGCCTGTTCGCGGTGATGCGCGAACACGGGACGACGGCCGCCGCCATGGAGGTCTCCAGCCACGCGCTGGCCCTGGGCCGCGTGGGCGGCACCCGTTACGACGTCGCGATCTTCACGAACCTGTCCCAGGACCACCTGGACTTCCATTCGGACCTTCGCGACTACTTCGACACCAAGGCGCGCCTGTTCTCGCCGGAGTACTGCGACATCGCGGTGGTCAACGCCGACGACCGCTTCGGTCGCGCGCTGGTGGACATGGTGCAGGGACGCGGCAAGGTCCCGGTGACCACCTTCGCGGTGGAGGGCGCCTCGGACGCCGGTCCGGAGAACGCCATGGCTGCGGACTGGACGGCGATCGACGTCGAGCTCGGCGCCACCGGCAGCACCTTCCGTATCGTGGGCCCCGGCGGCATGGAGGCCCGCGCCTCGGTGGCGCTTCCGGGCCCGTTCAACGTCTCCAACGCCATGGCGGCCGTCGTGGGTCTGGTCGAGGCGGGGATTCCGCTGGAGACCGCCATCGCGGGCGTGGCCGCCGCTCCGGGCGTGCCGGGCCGCATGGAGCCGGTCGAGGTCCGGGGGAACTCGGGGTCGCAGGACTTCGCGGCCCTGGTGGACTACTCGCACAAGCCCGGCGCCATCGAGGCCGTGCTCAGCGCGCTGCGCGAGACCACCGACGGCCAGGTCACCATGGTGGTCGGCTGCGGCGGCGACCGTGACCGCGCCAAGCGTCCGCTGATGGGCGAGGCCGCCGCGCGACTGGCCGACCAGCTGATCATCACCAACGACAACCCGCGCACCGAGGATCCCGTCGCCATCGCCGCCGCGATGCTGGACGGAGTCGCCAAGGTCCCCGAGGACCAGCGTGCGCGGGTCACCGTGGAGTTCGACCGCGCCGAGGCGATCGGCCTGGGCGTGCACCGGACCGGCCCCGGCGACGTGGTGGTGGTCGCGGGCAAGGGCCACGAGACCGGCCAGTACGTCAAGGGCGACGTCCTGCCCTTCGACGACCGCGAGGTCCTGCGGGGCGCCATCGAGGACGCCCTGCGCACCCGGGCGAGCGAACGGCTCGGCAACGCCCTCCAGGACGTCCACCGGGTGCCTGACGAGGCCTGACGCCACGACACACCCGGGGCGCGCCGAACGTGGTGCCGTCCTCTTTCCGGGACGCGGTCCCAGACCGCGTCCCGGTGGTGTCCCCCTCCGTGACGTGCACGAATCACATGCGAGGTGCGTGTCGACGGTCACGAAGTGGAGCATATTGCTTCGCACAGGGCCCTGCCGGGACCCCAGACACCCCAACATGTTCTAAGGTAGGTCCGGCAATCGCAGCCCGACACGTGCCGCCCACACAGGCGCCCGCGGCCCGGTACCAGCCGGAGTTCGTGGCCCGGCGCGGCACCGCGCGCACGGTATCCGCGGTGCCATCCCCTGACCCGATCCCGAGGCCGGGTGGCCAATGCCCTTGGGGCGCCGTGGGCCGGGCCTGACATGAGGAGTGGATTTGATCGCGCTCACGCTCGATCGGATCGCTGAGATCACCCAAACCGCCATCGGCGGATCAGCGCGCCCCGACGCCGTCGTCGACGGCCCCGTCGTCATCGACTCTCGACAGGTGGCGCCAGGAGCGCTCTTCGTCGCCCTGAGCGGTGAGCGGGTCGACGGACACGACTTCGCCGAGACCGCCGTGGCGGCCGGAGCCGTCGCGGTCCTGGCCTCGCGCCCGGTCGACGCCCCCCACCTCCTGGTGGACGGCGGCGACGACGAGGTCGTGGCGGCCCTGGCCCGACTCGCCCGGCACGTGGCCACCGAACTCAGCGACCCCGCGCGCGGAACGGCCACCACCGAGGTCGTGGGGGTCACCGGCTCCTCCGGCAAGACCACCACCAAGGACCTCATCGCCCAGGTCGTGGGAGAGCTGGGCCCCACGGTCGCCCCCGCGGGTTCGTTCAACAACGAGATCGGCCACCCGCTCACGGTGCTCCGCGCCGACACCCGGACCAAGAACCTGGTGCTGGAAGTCGCGGCGCGCGGGATCGGGCACATCGCCCACCTGTGCCGGATCGCCCCGCCCCGGATCGGTGTCGTCCTCAACGTCGGCAGCGCCCACATGGGCGAGTTCGGCGGCCGCGACGCCATCGCCAAGGCCAAGGGCGAGCTCGTGGAGTCCCTGCCGCCCGGAAGCGAGCGGCGCGGGGAGGGCGGCGTGGCCGTCCTCAACGCCGACGACCCGCTCGTGCGCGCCATGCGCTCCCGCACCGAGGCCCGCGTGGTGCTCTACGGCACCGCCGAGGACGCCCAGGTGCGCGCCACGGACATCACCATCGGAACCGACGGCGCCCCGTCCCTCACCCTGAACCTGCGCGGCCGCACGGCCCGGGTCCAGCTGGGACTGGTCGGCGCCCACCAGGTCAGCAACGCGCTGGCCGCCGCGGCCGTCGCCGACGACCTCGGGATGGACATCGAAGACATCGCCGCCGCCCTCGGCGCGGCGACCCCGGTCAGCCGCTGGCGAATGGAGGTCACCGAACACCACGGTGTCACCCTCGTCAACGACGCCTACAACGCCAACCCCGAGTCCATGAGGGCGGCGCTGACCACCCTGGGCGCGCTCGCCCGGGATCGCCGGTCCATCGCGGTGCTCGCCCACATGGCCGAGCTCGGCGACGACGGCGGGGCCGAACACGAGAACGTGGGTGAGCTGGCCGCCGAGACCGGCGTGGCCCACCTGGTCGTGGTCGGCGAGGCGGCCGAGGGGATCGCAGTCGGAGCCGAACGCGCCGCCCAGCAGGGGCGGTGGCGCGGTGAGAGCATCCGGGTTCCCGACGCGGAGGCAGCAGCCGACGCGGTGCGCGAACGGATGCGCACAGGAGACGTTGTCATTGTGAAGGGATCGCGCGTGGCTGCGCTCGAAAGGGTCATCGACCTCATCACCAAGGGTGATGTCCAGTGATCGGCATCACCATAGCGGCGGGGCTCTCGCTGATCATCTCCATGGTGCTGATGCCGCCGCTCATCAAGCTCCTGTACCGGTTCAAGTTCGGCCAGGAGGTCCGCGACGACGGACCCGAGGGCCACAAGACCAAGCAGGGCACGCCCACCATGGGCGGCATCGTGATCATCCTCGGCGCGGTGGTGGGCTACTTCGGTTCCCACCTGCTGCTCTGGGCGATCCAACCGGCCGCCTCCGGGCCCACGGCCTCCGGCCTGCTGGTGATGTTCCTGTTCGTCGGCATGGGCTGTGTCGGCTTCCTGGACGACTTCATCAAGATCTACAAGCGCCGCAGCCTCGGTCTGCGCAGCGGCGCGAAGATGGTCGGCCAGGCCGTCATCGGTGTCGGGTTCGCCTACGGCGTCACCCAGTTCCCCAACGGGTACGGCTACACCCCCGCCGCCCCCCAGTTGTCGTTCCTGCGCGACTTCGGCCCGCCGCTGATGATCGGCGTGTTCGTCATCTGGGCGCTGTTCCTCATCGTGGGCTTCTCCAACGCGGTGAACCTCACCGACGGCCTGGACGGTCTGGCCACCGGCGCGACCATCCTGTCGCTGGCCGCCTACGTCATCATCGGCAACTGGCAGCTGCGCCAGTCCTGTGTGGAGGCGCTCACCTCCAGCTGCTACACGGTCCGCGACCCCCTGGACCTCGCCGTGGTGGCCTCGGCCGTGCTCGGTTCCTGCATCGGCTTCCTGTGGTTCAACGCCCCGCCCGCCAAGATCTTCATGGGCGACACCGGCTCGCTGGCCCTGGGCGGCCTGATCGTGGGTCTGGCCATCACCACCCGCACACAGCTCCTGCTGCTGCTCATCGGCGGCCTGTTCGTCATCATCACCATGTCCGTGATGATCCAGATCACCTCGTTCCGTCTCACCGGCAAACGGGTGTTCCGCATGGCGCCGCTCCAGCACCACTTCGAACTCAAGGGTTGGGCGGAGACCACCATCGTCATCCGGTTCTGGATCATCCAGGGCCTGTTCATGGCGATCGCCATCGGACTCTTCTACCTGGAATGGATGCCAAGCTAGAGGCATGCCGCACCACCATCCTTCCGACTCGTCCCGCACCGCCGCCCCCGCCGGGGGCGACGACCCCCTCGCGGGCGCGCGGGTCTGCGTCGCCGGTCTGGGTGTCTCCGGGCCCCCCGTCGCCAGGGCACTCCTGGCCCGGGGTGCCCGGGTGGTCGTCGTCGACGGCCGCGACGACGACACGACACGCCCGGTGGCCGCCGCCCTGACCGAGGCCGGTGCCGAGGTCGTCCTGGGCGACACCCCGCTGCCCGACGACTGCGACCTCGTGGTCACCTCGCCCGGTTGGCGTCCCGACTCCCCGCTCCTGGTCCGCGCCGCGGAGGCCGGGGTGGAGGTCATCGGGGACGTGGAGCTGGCCTGGCGGCTCAAGCCCGCCGACCAGGTGTGGCTCGCCATCACCGGCACCAACGGCAAGACCACCACCGTGCGCATGCTGGAGTCCATCCTGCGCGCGGACGGCCGCGATGCGCTCGCGGTCGGCAACGTCGGCACCCCGATCGTGGACGCCGTCCTCCCCGACGCCGACGGCCACGTCCACGACATCCTCGCCGTGGAGCTGTCCAGCTTCCAGCTGCACTGGTCCAACAGCGTCCGGCCGCACGCCGCCACGGTCCTCAACGTCGCCCCCGACCACCTGGACTGGCACGGCGGCCTGGAGCCCTACGCCCGCGCCAAGGGCAGGGTGTTCGCCCAGGGCACGATCCGCGTGGTCAACACAGCCGACTCCTGGTCCGTCCGTCTGGCCGAGGAGGAGGGCGACCCGCACACTCCGGTGGTGGGTCTGCGCCTGGACACGCCTCGCGCCGGTGAGCTGGGTGTGGTCGAGGACCTGCTCGTGGACCGCGCCTTCGTCGCCGAGCCGCACAGCAGCGCTGAGGAGCTCGCCTCCCTGGGCGACGTCCGCCCGGCCGCGCCGCACAACGTCGCCAACGCCCTGGCCGCCGCCGCCCTGGCCCGCTCGGTGGGGGTGGACCCCGCCTCGGTTCGGGCGGGTCTGACCGCCTTCGTGCCCGAGCCCCACCGCATCGCGCACGTGGCCACGGTCGCGGGCGTGGACTTCGTGGACGACTCCAAGGCCACCAACCCGCACGCCGCCGCGGCGTCGTTGAACTCCTACGACTCGGTGGTGTGGATCGCGGGCGGCCTGCTGAAGGGGGCCGAGGTCGACGGTCTCGTCGCCGGTGCCGCCTCCCGCCTCCGTGGCGCGGTGCTGATCGGCGCCGACCGCGAGCGCATCCGTGAGGCCCTGGTCCGGCACGCCCCGGACGTTCCGGTGGTGGAGGTGGAGGGCCCCGAACCCGACGCGCCCGCCGGTCACACGGTGATGGACGCGGTCCTCGCCCGGGCCACCGACCTCGCCCGGGAGGGCGACACGGTGCTGCTGGCCCCGGCCGCCGCCTCCATGGACATGTTCACCAACTACCCGGAGCGGGGCCGCTTCTTCGCCGAGGCCGTCCACCGGCTCGGCTGAACCGTCCCTCGTCCCCTGCGGCGAGCAGGAGCCGAAGCGGAGCACCCCCTCGGGCGAACACTGAGTGATCAGAGGCCACCCCTGCGTCATATCGAACGCGCGGGTGGCCTCCTGTGTGTCGCGCGGCACCCCACGCACCGCCAAAGATGGCCAACACGCGGGAAATGTCCACGGTTCCCGACCCGCCGGTACGCAAGTATTGAGGCGCGAATCGTGCGGAGGGTGTGGATGGCGGCGACGACAACGGTTCCCGGGGTGTCCCGCACCCGGGAACGCACGGCGGCCGGTGGCCGCGAACGGGGCCTCTGGCGTGAGTGGGCCCGGTCCCTGGACCGTCCCCTCACCTCCTACTACCTGATCCTCAGTACCGGGGTGATGCTCATCTCCCTGGGCCTGGTCATGGTGCTGTCCTCGACGATGGTCAACTCCATCACCGAGACCGGCTCGGCCTTCTCCGTGGTCCAGCGGCAGATGGTGTCGGCGATGATCGGCCTGCCGCTCATGGTGTTCGCCTCCCAGCTGCCCCTGTGGGTCTTCCGCATGGTCGGCTACCCGGCGATGATCGTGTCTGTGGCGCTGCTGCTGCTCACCGCCTTCCAGGGCACCGAGGTCAACGGTGCGATGCGGTGGCTGGAGGTCGGCGGCCTGGTCATCCAGCCCTCCGAACCGGCCAAACTCGCCTTCGCCCTGTGGGGCGCCAACATCCTCGCGCGCAAGGAGGAGCTGAAGGACCTCACGGAGTGGCGGCACCTGCTCATCCCTCTGGTGCCCGGCTGCGGACTCCTGGTGCTCCTCGTGCTGCTGGGCTCCGACCTGTCCACCTCCCTGGTGCTGCTCCTCATCTTCCTGAGCCTGCTCTGGGTGGTGGGGGCGCCCGCGCGGCTGTTCGTGGGCATGTTCGGCCTGGTCCTGGGGCTGGCCGCGATCGTCATCGCGATCGAGCCCTTCCGCATGACCCGAATCGCCGTGTTCCTCGACCCGGAGTCGGACCCGAGCGGTACCGGTTTCCAGTCACTGCACGGCCTGTACGCCCTGGGTACCGGCGGCATCTTCGGGGTCGGCATCGGCGCCAGCCGTGAGAAGTGGGGCTTCCTGCCCTACGCCGAGTCCGACTTCATCTTCGCCATCATCGGTGAGGAGTTCGGGCTCATCGGCACCCTGCTGGTCCTCGGCCTGTTCGGCATGCTGGGCTACGCGGGCCTGCGGGTGGCCTTCCGCGTCAAGGACGCCTTCTCGCGCCTGGCCGCCTTCGCGATCGTCACCTGGATCATCGGCCAGTCCATGATCAACATCGCCGCCGTCATCGGCCTGGTCCCCGTCACCGGCATCCCGCTGCCCCTGGTCTCCTACGGCGGCTCCGCGCTCATCCCGACGATGATCGCGCTCGGGGTGCTGCTCGCCATCGCCCGAAACGAGCCCGAGGCCCAGAAGGCCCTGGCGGCCCGGGGTCCCACTCGGGTCCAAAGGGCCATAAGCTGGCTTGGCCTGGAGAACATCGCCGCTTCCGTCCGTAATCAGAGCGGTTCGGCGCCCTCCAAGCGCACCACCGCGCCGCGCACCCCCCGCAAGTCGGGTGAGCGCGGGGCCCGGACCGGTGCCAAGACCACGGCCAAGAACAAGAGCGGACCGGTCCCGGCGGGTGACCGGCCAAGGAGGAATCGGCGACGATGAGGGTAGCCCTCGCCGGAGGCGGCACGGCCGGGCATATCGAGCCCGCACTCTCCCTAGCGGACGCGCTCCGGCGCGTGGACCCCAACACGGAGATCCTCTGCCTGGGAACGGAGCGGGGCCTGGAGACCCGGCTGGTCCCCATGCGCGGCTACGAACTGGGCCTGATCCCGGCGGTTCCCCTGCCGCGCAGGCTCACCCCACAACTGCTCACGGTTCCCGGCAAGCTGGCGGGCGCCCTCAGCGCGGCGGGAGAACAGCTGGACAAGCTCCAGGCCGACGTCCTCGTGGGCTTCGGCGGCTACGTGGCCACCCCCGGCTACCTGGCGGCACGGCGCCGTCGCATCCCCATCGTGGTGCACGAGGCCAACCCTCTCCCGGGCCTGGCCAACCGCCTCGGTGCGCGGCTCACCCCGCACGTGTTCACCGGCCACCCGCACACCCAGATCCGCAACGGCCGGTTCATCGGCATCCCGCTGCGCCAGCAGATCACCTCGCTGGACCGGCTGGCCATGGGTGACAAGGCCCGCGCCTACTTCGGTCTGCGCCCCGACCTGCCCACCCTGCTGATCTTCGGCGGCTCCCAGGGCGCCCAGCGCATCAACGAGACCGCCTTCCAGGCCGCGCCGGCCTTCCGCCGCGCCGGCGTGCAGGTCCTGCACGTGGTCGGCCCCAAGAACGCCGACGAACCCCAGGACCTCACCCAGGACGGCGTCCCCTACGTCGCCGTTCCCTACGTGGACCGCATGGACATGGCCTACGCCGCCGCCGACGTGGCGATGTGCCGCTCCGGGGCCATGACCTGCGCCGAACTCACCGCCGTGGGCCTGCCCGGCGCCTTCGTGCCGCTGGCCATCGGCAACGGTGAGCAGGCACTGAACGCCGAGCCGATCGTCCAGGCGGGCGGCGGCCTGATGGTCGAGAACGCCAACGTCTCGGTCGAGTGGATCACCGGCCAGCTCATCCCGCTGCTCACCGACACCGACCGTGTCGTGGCCATGTCGGAGGCGGCCGCCCGGATGGGTCGCCGCGACGCCGACACCGAACTGGCCCGGGAGGTCCTCGCGATCGCCCGCGGCGACAAGCCCACCCCCGAGATACAACTGTCCGACGACGACGGCGAGGACGCCTTCTACGACGACGGGAAGGACGCACGATGAGCCTGGTCACAACGACCGACCCGGTCCCCGTCGACGAACTCGGCCGTACCCACTTCATCGGTCTGGGCGGGGCCGGCATGTCCGGCATCGCCCGCGTGCTGCTCCAGTCCGGGGTTGAGGTCTCGGGCAGCGACGCCCGCGACAGCGAGACCCTGCGCGAACTCGAGCAGATGGGCGCCCAGGTCTTCGTGGGCCACGCCGCCGAGAACCTGGGCAAGGCCGACACCCTGGTGGTCTCCTCCGCCATCCGTGAGGACAACCCCGAACTCGCCGAGGCGCGCGCCCGCGGCATCCGCGTCCTGCCCCGGGCCGCCGCCCTGGGCGCCCTCCTGCTGGGCCGTGAGGGGATCGCGGTCTCGGGCACCCACGGCAAGACCACCACCACCTCCATGGTCACCGTGGTCCTCCAGCACCTGGGGGTCGACCCCGGGTACGTGATCGGCGGCAAGCTGGTCACCACCGGCCTGGGCGCGGACGCCGGGGTCGGCGAGGTCATCGCGGTGGAGGCCGACGAGAGCGACGGATCCTTCCTGATGCTCTCGCCCAAGGTCGCCGTGGTCACCAACGTCGAGGCCGACCACCTGGACAACTACAGCGGCATCGACGAGATCCACGCGAACTTCGCGAACTTCGTCGACCGGGTCGAGCGCACCCTCATCGTCGGGATCGACGACCCCGGCGCCCGCACCGTCGCCGAACTCGCCCGTGAGCGCGGTAAGAAGGTGCTCACCTACGGCGAGGCCGAGGACGCCGACTACCGGATCACCCGTATCCGGGCGCGCGGCTTCACCACGGAGTTCACGCTCACCACCGCCGACGGCGAGCCGATCGACGGCACCCTGGCCGTCCCGGGGCGGCACAACGTCCTGAACGCCGCCGCGTCCGTGGCCGTCGCCGACGAACTCGGCCACGACCTGGAGATCGCGGTGGAGGGGATCGCCGACTTCGCCGGCGCCGCCCGCCGGTTCGAGCTCAAGGGCGAGGGCGACGGCGTGGGCGTCTACGACAGCTACGCCCACCACCCCACCGAGATCGACGCGGACCTGCGCGCCACGCGCGCCGCCCTGCGCTCCTTCTCCGAGGATTCCGGGGAGGAGATCCCGGAGGGTCGGGTGGTGGCCCTGTTCCAGCCGCACCTGTACAGCCGGACCCGGATCTTCGCCGAGGAGTTCGCGACCGCCCTGAGCCTGGCCGACGAGGTCGTGGTGATGGAGGTCTACGCCGCCCGTGAGGACCCCGAGCCCGGAGTGACGGGGGAGATCATCACCTCGAAGGTCTCCCACGACGGGGTCCGGTACGTGCCGGACCGCGCGGACGCCGTGCGTACGGTGGCCGCTCTGGCCCGCCCCGGGGACATCGTCCTCACCATGGGCGCCGGTGACGTCACCGAGCTGGGGCCGCTGATCGTCGAGGAGCTGGCGCGGAACGCAGAAGGAACCGAAACCAGCTAAGAGGAGCACGCACGTGGCCGCTGACCGCAACAGGGCGAAGACCACGGAACGGGACGGGGAGGGCGGCGAGAGCGCGGTCCGCAAGGGGTCGGACCCCTGGAAGGTCGCCTTCGCGGTCCTGCTCGTCGTGTCACTGGTCTGCGTGGTCACGTGGGTGCTGCTCGGCTCCCGGCTCCTCGTCGTGCGTGAAGTCGCCGTCACCGGTCTGGACCGGGTCTCGAAGGAGGAGGTGGTCGCGGCCGTGGCCGTGGAGACGGGCACACCCCTGATCCGAGTCGACCTGGACCAGGGCCGCGACCGAGCCGAGGGACTCGACCTGGTCCAGGCCGCCGAGGTGAGCCGGGGCTGGCCCGCCACCCTCAGGGTGGAGGTGGTCGAGCGCCGTCCCCTGCTCGCCATCCGCATGGGGGAGGAGTACCGGCTCGTCGACGGCGACGGCGTACGAATCGAGGACTCCGCGACCCGGCCCGGCACGCACCCGCTGGTCCGGGTCACCGGCGAGATCGAGGGCAACACGGCGGTCCGGGCCGCCGCCGACATCGTCCAGGAGGCGCCGGACTCCCTCATCGCGCAGATACAGCTGATCGACGCGACCGACACCGACGACATCACCGTGGAACTCGGTGACGGATCAGTGGTGGAGTGGGGCGACGCGCGGGACACCACGGGCAAGAGCGACGTGTTGCGCGTGCTGATGCGCGAGCACCCGCCCGAGGACGGGCGCGTCTACGACGTGGGAACCCCGGACCTGGCCATCGTCCGGTGAAGCTCACCCCAAGTAACGGGATGGTCGCACAGGAGTCGGGGCAAGAGCCGCGCACCGGGACAAGGGGTACGAGTGGGAGCTCGGCGCCGCGAACCGAATCCTCCGCAAGGACATTCCAGACGCGACGCGCCGAGTGCGCACTTCGCTTCCTCGCGTTATACGCCGTTAGGCTGAAGTCGTCACCGGTTGCCCGCACCCGACGGTCCGCTTACTGTCGGGAAGCACAACCAACGTCAACAACGCAGTAAGACACGCTTTCAGGGGTACACGAGAACCGTTCGAGAACGGTCTTCGGTGGCCCCGGGTCTCCCCACTCACGGTCGCCTCCGGGCGCTGTGCGGGGGTACCCGAAACGCACACTGTAGAACCGGATGCCGGACCGCCGGCGCACCCGATGGCCCACGGCCGTCGGACGCGGAGACGGAACGGCGTAAGCGAGCGGAAAGGCCCCTCGTCGTGGCAGCACCGCAGAACTACCTCGCGGTCATCAAAGTCGTCGGTATCGGCGGCGGCGGTGTCAACGCCGTCAACCGAATGATCGAAGAGGGGCTCAAGGGCGTCGAGTTCATCGCGATCAATACCGATGCCCAAGCGCTGCTGATGAGCGACGCGGACGTCAAGCTCGACGTCGGCCGTGAGCTCACCCGTGGCCTTGGCGCAGGCGCCAACCCCGATGTCGGTCGCAAGGCCGCCGAGGATCACCGCGAGGAGATCGAGGAGGTCCTCAAGGGGGCCGACATGGTCTTCGTCACCGCTGGTGAGGGTGGCGGAACCGGCACGGGGGGAGCCCCGGTCGTGGCCAACATCGCCCGCTCCCTCGGGGCACTCACCATCGGTGTGGTCACCCGCCCCTTCGGTTTCGAGGGCAAGCGGCGGGCCACCCAGGCCGAGTCGGGGATAGCGATGCTCCGTGAAGAGGTCGACACCCTCATCGTCATCCCCAACGACCGGCTGCTGTCCATCTCGGACCGCCAGGTCAGCGTCCTGGACGCCTTCAAGGCGGCCGACCAGGTCCTGCTCTCCGGTGTCCAGGGCATCACCGACCTGATCACCACGCCGGGCCTGATCAACCTGGACTTCGCCGACGTCAAGTCGGTCATGTCCGGTGCCGGATCGGCGCTGATGGGGATCGGATCGGCGAGAGGGGACGACAGGGCGGTCGCGGCGGCCGAACTGGCGATCTCCTCGCCACTGCTGGAAGCGAGCATCGACGGCGCACACGGTGTGCTGCTGTCCATCCAGGGCGGCTCCGACCTCGGACTGTTCGAGATCAACGAGGCGGCTCAGTTGGTCGCCAACTCGGCGGCACCCGAGGCCAACATCATCTTCGGCGCCGTCATCGACGACGCCCTGGGCGACGAGGTCCGGGTCACCGTGATCGCGGCGGGCTTCGACGAGCCCGAGGTGTCCAGCCCCGCCACGCGGGAGCGTCAGCCGGTGGACCCTCCTGAGGCCGTCGCCCCCACGGCAGGCATCACGTCCGGCAGGGAGGAGTCGTCCGCGAAGGCGACGCCCCCCGGCACGGACGCGAGCGGGGCGCCGGCCACCAGCATGCCGTGGATCGCTCCGTCCCGCCCGGCCCAGCCGGTGCAGGAGGCTCCTCGGCCCGCCATGCCGCCGGTCCAGCCCGCGGTGACCCCGGAACCGGTCCGCCCCGAGCCCCAGCAGGCCCCGGCCGAGCCGGTCCAGGGCAACGGCTACCCGGTCCCGAGCGCGGAGCCCGAGCAGGTCGAGCCGGAGCCGGTCCAGGCGGAGGAGACCACCGCCCCGGAGCCCGAGGCCGCCGAGCCGGAGGAGCAGGCGAACCACGTCCACGCGGTGTCGGAGGCCTCCGAGCGCCGCAGCGAGGTTCCCACGCCCCGTCGCCGGGTCATCTTCGACGACCCCGACGACCTGGACGTCCCGGAGTTCCTCAAGTAGTCCGGCACCACCCCGGTACCATCGACGTGTCAGCGGCCCCGACCCATCTGCGGCGGGGCCGTCGCCGCCCTCGATGGGGCGCGGCGGAGGACGGCGGGGGCGACCCGCCGTCACTCCTCCGCCCACGGGGCAGAGGGAAGGACAACGTCGCGCCGATGGGCAACGTCATCGACCTGGGGCACGGTGTCCGTGCCGCCGTCACCGAACGCAAGGGCGGCGTGAGTCAGCCGCCGTTCGACTCGCTCAACCTGGGGCTGGGGTCCGGTGACACCCGGGAGGCGGTCACCGCCAACCGCCGACGCGCGGCCCAGGAGCTCGGGTTCGACGTCGACCGGGTCGTGTGGATGAACCAGGTGCACAGCGCCGACGTCCTCGTGGCGACCGAACCCGGTGGGGTCGGTACCTGTGACGGCGTGGTCACCACCCGCCCGGATCTGGTCCTGGCTTCGATGGCCGCCGACTGCCTGCCGGTGCTCGCCACCGACGCCGTCGCCGGTGTGTTGGGGGCGGCCCACTCCGGCCGACAGGGCACCGCCCACGGAGTCGCCGCAAACCTCGTCGACACCATGGTCGCCCAGGGCGCCCGCCCCGACCACATCACCGTCTTCCTCGGCCCCGCCATCTGCGGAAGCTGCTACGAGGTCCCACCCGAGCTCCAGGCCGAGACCGCCGCCCGGACACCCGAGGCCGCCTCGACCACGCGCCAGGGCACCACAGGCGTGGACATGGTCGCCGCCGTCACTGCTCAACTGCGCGGGGCCGGCGTCACCGACATCGTCACCGACGGGCGCTGCACCCTGGAGACCCCCGAACTCTTCTCCCACCGGGGCGACGCGCCCACCGGCAGATTCGCCTCCTTCCTCTGGCGCACCTGACCGCCGACCCGCCCGACCGGGCCGTCCCCAGCGGCCGGTTCCGGTCACGCGCCGCCCTCCTACCCCAGAAGGAACGATCGACAGTGTCACTGACCGACCCTGAGCGCACCGAGCAGATCCGCGCCAACCTCTCGGCCGCGCGGGCCAGGATCGAGGCGGCCTGCCACAAGGCCGACCGCGACCCCTCGGAGGTGTCGCTGATCGGCGTGACCAAGACCTACCCCGCCAGTGATGTGCGGATTCTCGCCTCGCTTGGTGTCACCGACGTCGGTGAGAACCGCGACCAGGAGGCCGCCCCCAAGGCGGCGGAGACCGCTGATCTCGGCCTGACCTGGCACTTCGTCGGCCAGCTCCAGACCAACAAGGCCCGCTCCGTGGCCTCCTACGCCGACGTCGTGCACTCGGTGGACCGGGCGAAGCTGGCCCGCGGGCTGGGGGACCGGGCCGCGGCGGCCGAACGGAGCCTGACCTGTCTGGTCCAGGTCAACCTGGACACCGACTCGCGGGCCGGGGTCCTCGGCCCGCGCGGAGGGGTCGACCCCTCCGACGCGCCCGCCCTCGCGGAGAGCATCGACGAGCACGAGGCGCTCACTTTGGGGGGAGTGATGGCGGTGGCGCCGCTCGGCGGCGACCCGGACGCTGCCTTCGCCGTCCTCAACGAGGTGGCGGGGCGGATTCGGGATCGCTACCCTCAGGCGACGGTGATCTCCGCCGGGATGAGCGGGGACCTGGAGGCCGCGATCGGACGAGGCGCGACACACCTGCGACTCGGCACGGCGTTGCTTGGCGCTCGGGGACCGATCGTGGGGTAATGTCCCCACATAGACCTTGGGGCCCGTCTGTGGCGTTCGCCCGAATGGACGAACACCCCGCTGAGGCGGGGCGCAGGGGCTGGAAACGACGGAGGAGTCGGCTGCGGTGAGAACGCCGCGGGGACGACGGAGGACATGAGATGGCCGGCGCGATGCGCAAGATGGCGGTCTACCTCGGCCTCGTGGAGGACGACCGTTACGATCACCGCTATGCGGACGAATATGATGAGTTCGACGATTTCGATGAGGGCGTGGAGGAGCAGCGTGACCGCGACGCTGACACTCCGCGAGGCGAGGAAACACGAGGCGACGCTGTGACGGACACCGGCGACTACCTGGGAACGGGTGAACGGCGCGGTGGAACGACCACGACAGCCTCAACCGCCGACCTTGCTCGGATCACCACGCTCCATCCACGCACCTACAACGAGGCGCGTACGATCGGAGAGCACTTCCGGGAAGGTACACCGGTGATCATGAACCTGACCGAGATGGTCGACAGTGACGCCAAGCGTCTGGTCGACTTCGCGGCTGGTCTGATCTTCGGTCTCCATGGCAGTATCGAACGCGTGACGAACAAGGTGTTCCTGCTGTCCCCGGCCAACGTCGAGGTGACCGCCGAAGACAAGGCGCGGATCGCCGAGCGAGGGTTCTTCAATCAGAGCTAGATCATCACATTTGTCCAGAGATTGGGTCGGGGAACGACCGTGAGTATGGTCCTGTATGTGCTGCTGCTTCTGCTTCAGCTGTTTGTCTTCGTGCTGATAGCGCGGGTGGTGTTGGAGATGGTGATGTCCTTCTCCAGGACCTGGCGGCCTACCGGGTTCGTGCTTGTGCTCGCCGAGATCGTCTACACGATCACCGACCCGCCACTGAGGTTCCTACGCAGGTTCATCAAGCCGGTCCGGCTGGGAAGCGTCGCACTCGACCTGAGTGTGCTGATTCTCTTCTTCGCCGTGATCATCCTTCAGAGCGTTCTGAGGGTCCTGATGGTGAACGTGTCGTAGGGGTTGGGGGGCGGAAAGGACCGCCCTGGATTCCGATATGTGGTCTTGGTCATGATCTGGATTGCCGTAAGGTCACGATCAGGTAGCGTCCCTACGGACAGACTCCAAGCGCGCCAAGGAGACGAACATGCCGCTGACACCCGCTGATGTGCGGAACAAGCAGTTCAGTACCACCCGGCTCCGGCCGGGGTACGACGAAGAAGAGGTCGACGCCTTTCTCGACGAGGTCGAGTCCGAGCTGGACCGACTCATCCAGGAGAACGAGGAACTGCGCGGCAAGCTGGCCGAGTGCCTGAGGGGCAAGGTCCCCAACGCCGGTATGCAGGACTTCCAGCAGCAGGAGCAGGCGCCCGAGGCCCCGCAGCAGCAGATGGAACAGATGCGCCCGGAGCCCGTCCAGGCGCAGCAGCCCGTCGAGCCGCAGCCCCAGCCGCCCGCGCCGCAGCCGCAGATGGGCATGACCGGCGCCAACCTGGCCATGGGTGGCGAGGAGAACATGGACACGGCCGCCCGCGTCCTGGCCCTCGCTCAGCAGACCGCCGACCAGGCGATCTCCGACGCCCGCCGCGAGGCGGACGAGACCCTCGGCCGCGCCCGCCACGAGTCCGAGGACATCCTCGGTAAGGCGCGCCGTCAGGCCGACCAGATCATCGGCGAGGCCCGGGCCCGCTCCGAGAACCTCGACCGCGACGCCCAGGAGCGCCACCGTCAGGTCATGGGCAGCCTGGTCCAGCAGCGCGAGGAGCTCGAGCACAAGGTCAACGTGCTCAAGGACTTCGAGCGCGAGTACCGCAGCCGCCTGAAGGACTACTTCGAGCGTCAGCTGCGCGAGCTCAACGAGGAGGGCAAGTCCATCGAGCCCAACCCGAACACCACGGGTGGGTTCCAGACGATGGCCCCCCAGTCCGGCGGGACCCCCGCGCTTCAGCAGCACGGCCCCGGCCCCGGCGGTAACCCGTTCGGTCAGCCCGAGCCCGCCCAGCACGGTGGTTTCCACCCGGGCGAGGCCCCGCACGAGCGTCGCTGAACCTCAGCGGATGCGGCTCCGAACAACTGAAAACTCCGGCTCCACACGTGTAAAGGCCCTGGTCGACCCGTGATCCTTAGCCTCCTCGCCACCGTGGCGGTACTGGCGGCCCTTGTCGTCATCGCGGCCGCCCTGGTGCTCGCCGAGCCCACCCTGGTGTACTTCGCCTTGGGACTCGGCGGGTTGAGCGTCCTTCTTCTGTTGGGCGCGCTCCTCCAGGGACGGTTCGGCGGGAGCAGTTCGGACACGGCACGGACGGACGGTTTGGGGAAGTCGTCCGTCCCCGTGGTGGCCGCCGCTTCGGCGGCCGGCGCGGTACCGGGCACACAGTGGGAACCGGAGCACTCCGGGCGCGTACCCGCACCGGCTGCTCAGCCGGTGCGGGAATCCGCCGTTACGGAGCCTCTCGTGCCCACGGGGCACGAGGTCGGTGAGCCGCGCGCCGCGGCCGCCGAGGAGAACGAAGAGGAAGCGGAGTTCGAGGTTCCCCGCTGGCAGACCCCCACCATGGGGAGTTGGCCCGAACCGGTCGTCGAACCGGAAGCCGAGCCGAAGCCGGAAGAGCACTCCGAGAGGCCCGAGCCCGTCCCAGAACCCGACGGATCGGACGAACCCCCGCAGGTCGAGAAGACCCCCGAGAGGGAGGCAACCCACGAGGCCGCGCTGGACCCGACCGAGGTGACCGAGGTCGAGGACGCGCCGGAGCCCGTGGTCGCTGTGGCGGAGATGGAACCGGTCACGGAACCGGACGAGTCCGTCATCGAGCCCGAGAGAGCGGACGAGTGGACCTCCGTTGCGGAGATCCCCGTCGAAGAGACCACCGTGGATGCCGCGCCGCTCCCCGAGAGTGATGACGAGGCACACGCGCAGGAGCCGCACCAGGAGGACCGGGCGCCCGAGGACCTCGGCCCCGAGGCCCCGGACCCCGCCGAGGACGTGGAACCGTCCGTGGCCTACGCGGCCCTCCTCGACGCACACGGCGATTACCCCGAGGAAGGCGAGCCGCAGCGGGAGTCCGACCAGACCGAGTCGGAGCAGGCCGCGTCCGAACAGGTCGATCTTGGGCAGGACCCCCAGGTCGAGCAGGCAGAGTCCGACCAGGAAGGGCTCCAGCAGGCCGCGTCCGAACAAGTCGAGCCTGAGCAGGACCCCCAGGTCGAGCGGGTCGAGTCCGAACAGGCCGGGATCGAGCAGGACGCCCGGACGGAGGAGGCCGAGACCTCCCTGGAGCCCCAGGAATCGGACACGGCACCGGAGAGCGCCTGCGGGAACGAGGACGAACCCGTCCGCGAGGACCCCGCGGACACCTCGGCCCACGAAACCGACACACCCGAAGGCCCCGAGGACCGCGAGGAACCGCAGGACCGGGTGGAGGACTCGGGACGCACCAGGGAACCGGACTCCTCCCTCTCCGCCTGACCCAGGAACACGGAAGGACCCCGCTCATCATCGAGCGGGGCCCTTCCACATCGCTGCGATCGACGTCAGGCGCGGCGGAAGCCGAAGACCACGTCGAACTCCTCCGACTCCGCCGAGTGGGGGGCGTCCTCGGCCACACCGGCCACGAAGGCGTCGGCGAGCACCTCGCCGGCGATGGTCCGACCGTGCTCGGTCAGGGCCTCACGGATCGCGTCGTCACCGGTGGTCCACCACACGTGGATGCGGTCCGACACGTCGAGGCCGCTGTTCTTGCGGGCCTCCTGGAGCATCCGGACCATCTCGCGGGCCAGACCCGCGCGACGCAGCTCCGGGGTCAGCTCCAGGTCCAGGGCCACGGTCTCACCGGCCTCGGAGGCCACGGCCCAGCCCTCGCGGGGCTGTTCGGTCACCAGCACCTCGTCGGCGCTGACCTCGACCGGCTCGTCCTCGACCCGCACCTGCGCCCAGCCGGTGTCACGGACCTGCGCGACCAGGGCGGCCGGGTCGGCGGCCTGGATGGCCTTGGCCACCAGCGGCGTGCGCTTGGCGAACCGCTTGCCCAGAGCGCGGAAGTTCGGCTTGACCACGTAGTCCACGAGGTCCCCGCCGACCGACGACAGCGAGTCCAGACCGGCCACGTTGAGCTCCTCCGCCACCTGGCCGCGCAGCTGCTCCGGCAGGTCGGCGAAGCCCGGGGCACCCACCAGGGCGCGGGCCAGCGGCTGACGGGTACGCATGGCCGAGTCGACCCGCGCGGACCGGCCCAGTTCCACCAGACGGCGGGTGAGCGCCATGTTCTTCGACAGCTCGGTGTCGATCAGGTCCTCGTTCACCCGGGGCCACGACGCCAGGTGCACCGAGTCGGCGGCCTCCGGGCGGCGCAGCGCCGACCACACGTGCTCGGTCAGGAACGGGACGATCGGCGCCATCAGCAGCGTGACGGTCTCCAGCGCCTCGAACAGCGTCGCGAAGGCGGCCGCGCCCTCGGGGGTGTCGGCCCCGCCCCAGAACCGGCGGCGGGAACGGCGCACGTACCAGTTGGAGACGTCGTCCACGAACGCGGTCAGGCGGCGCCCGGCCCCGGTCGTGTCGAACTCCTCCATCGCCTTCGTGACGTCCCGGACGACCTCGTTCAGCTCCGACAGCAGCCAGCGGTCCAGCACCGGGCGGTCCTGCGGAGCGGGCGCGTCGGCCAGCTTCGAGTGGTCCCAGCCGTTCCCGGCGTTGGCGTACAGGGTGAGGAACGACGTCGTGCTGTAGTACGTCAGCAGCACCTTGCGGACGATCTCCTCCAGGGCGGCGTGGCCGACCCGTCGGGCGGTCCACGGTGAGCCGCTGGCCAGCATGAACCAGCGCAGGGCGTCGGCACCGTGCCGGTCCATGACCGGAATGGGCTGCATGACGTTGCCCAGGTGCTTGCTCATCTTGCGGCCGTCCTCGGCGAGGATGTGGCCGAGCACGACCACGTTCTCGAACGAGTTGCGGCCGAACACCAGGGTGCTCACCGCGAGCAGCGAGTAGAACCAGCCGCGGGTCTGGTCGATGGCCTCGGAGATGTACTGAGCGGGGAAGTTCTCCTCGAACGTCTCCTTGTTCTGGTGCGGCGCCCCCCACTGGGCGAACGGCATGGAACCGGAGTCGAACCAGGCGTCGATGACCTCGGGCACGCGGCGGGCGACCCGCTGGTCCTCCGGCAGGGACGGGTCGGCGTCGGGGTCGGGGATGACGACGTCGTCGACGAACGGGCGGTGCGGGTCCAGGTTGGACAGGTCCTGGCCGCTGAGCTCGCTCAGCTCCTCCAGGGAGCCCACGCAGATCCGGCGGCCGTCGGGGAACTCCCAGATCGGCAGCGGGGTGCCCCAGTAGCGGTTGCGGGACAGCGCCCAGTCGACGTTGCCGCGCAGCCACTCGCCGAAGCGGCCCTCCTTGACGTTCTCCGGCACCCAGTTGGTGACGTCGTTCTGCGCGAGGAGTTCGTCCTTGACGGCGGTGGTGCGGATGTACCAGGACGGGACCGCGTAGTAGAGCAGCGCGGTGTGGCAGCGCCAGCAGTGCGGGTAGGAGTGCTCGTAGTTCAGGTGGCGGAAGAGCAGACCGCGGTCCTTGAGGTCGCGGACCAGCGTCTTGTCGGCCTCCTTGAAGAACACCCCGCCCACCAGGGGGAGTTCGGCCTCGAAGGTCCCGTCCGGGCGGACCGGGTTGACCACGGGCAGGCCGTAGGAGCGGCAGACCAGCATGTCGTCGGCGCCGAAGGCGGGGGACTGGTGGACCAGACCGGTGCCGTCCTCGACGGTGACGTAGTCGGCGAGCACGACGTAGTGCGCGGGCTCGTCGAAGGGGACGAGGTCGAAGGGGCGCTGGTAGGTCCACCGCTCCATCTCGTCGCCCTCGTAGCTTTCGCCGGTGAGCTCCCAGCCCTCACCGAGGACCTTCCCGAACAGAGGTTCGGCGACCACGAGCCGCTCGTCGCCGTTGGTGGCCACCACGTACCGGACGTCCGGGTGCACGGCCACGGCGGTGTTGGACACCAGGGTCCACGGGGTGGTCGTCCACACCAGCAGTGAGGTGGGGTGCTCGGGAGCTGCCAGCGGCCCCGAGGTGATGGGGAAGCGCACGTACACCGACGGGTCGGTGACGGTCTCGTACCCCTGGGCCAGCTCGTGGTCGGAGAGCGTGGTGCCGCAGCGGGGGCAGTAGGGGCTGATCCGGTAGTCGCGGACCAGCAGGCCCTTGTCCCAGATCTGCTTGAGCGCCCACCAGACCGACTCCACGTACTGCGGGTCCATGGTGCGGTAGGCGTCGTCCATGTTCACCCAGTAGCCCATGCGCTCGGTCATGGCGGTGAACGCGTCCACGTTGCGCAGGACCGACTCGCGGCAGCGCTCGTTGAACTCGGCGATACCGAAGGCCTCGATGTCCTTCTTGCCGCTCAGGCCGAGTTCCTTCTCCACGGCGACCTCGACGGGCAGGCCGTGGCAGTCCCAGCCGGCCTTGCGGTCGACGTGGTAGCCGCGCATGGTGCGGAACCGCGGGAAGACGTCCTTGAAGGCGCGGGCCTCGACGTGGTGCACGCCGGGCTGGCCGTTCGCGGTGGGCGGGCCCTCGTAGAACACCCAGTTCTCGTTGCCGCGCGTCTGTTCGAGGGAGCGCTGGAAGACGTTCTCCTTCGACCAGCGGCCGAGGATCTCGCGCTCCGTCGCGGGCAGGTCGATCTGGGCGGGCAGCTGGGGCAGCGCGCGGGATTCGGGCCGGGGGTCGTCGGTCACCGTCGTACCTTTCTCCATCAGGGGTGTTCCTGACGGAGGGACGAGGCCGGGCCCCGCGGTACCACCCTCCTTGGAGCCGCGTCCGGGTCCGCTGGGCGGATCGGTGGCGGGTCCCACTTCGTTGGGTTCGTGCCGGTTCTACTGGGGTGCGCGCGGTGCACGCGACCTGTTCTTCCGGCGGCTCCGGGGTGATCTTCGCGCTGGTCGTTGCCCCCGGGCTCGCACCGTCCCCGGGTCGCTTGGGCGGTCCAGCCCCCTCTAGGCTGTGTCCGTCCGGTCGGGGCCAGCGTTACTCGTCCCCATCGACACGACTTCAGGATAACGCAGTGCGGCCAGGCGCGCCGCGCTTTAGTTGGGGGTGCGGCCATGGCGGAGCGGACACGGGGCGCGGTGCTGGTGACCCTGGCCGACCGCGAGGACGCGGAGGAGCTCGCCGAGCAGCTCCAGGAGCAGGGTTACGAACCGTGCAGGGTGTACCGGGACATGCTCGCGGGGGAGGACGACGCCGAGGATGCCGACTGGGTGATCGAGGTGCTGACCGGACCGCACGGCGGCTCGGCGGTCTTCGACGAACCCCACCTGCGGCTGCTCGCCGAGGACTACGGCGGCTTCGCCGTGGCGGAGTGACCCCGGGGGAGTGAATCCCCTTCACCAGCCGCACCGCACCGCCGGGATCGTTGCCTTGGACCGGGGGATTGCCTAGGCTCACGGCACCACTCACGGCCGTTCCGAAGGGGAGACCCCCCAGTTCAGGAGGGGTGCGGGGCCATGGGTACGCGGAGGGGGAGTGCGATGAAGGCCACCGAGGCGGCGGCGCTGCCGGTGCGACAGGGTGAGGAGCCCTGGACGTCGGGAGAGCTCGCTCAGGTCCGGAAGCAGCTGGAGGGCGAGATGGCGGCCCAGCGGGCGGAACTCAGGGAAGGCGAGGAAGCGCTCGCCGAGCGGCTCACCGATCCGGTCGAGGGTGCGGGCGACGACCCCGCGGACGCCGGGGCGAAGACCTTCCAGCGCGAACACGATCTGGCGTTGGCCTACAATACTCGTGACCTGCTCGCCAAGAGCGAGCGGGCGATCGAACGGATGGACGCGGGGACCTACGGGGTCTGTGAGTCATGCGGCCAGGCCATCGGGAAGGCACGTCTACAGGCCTTTCCGCGCGCCACCCTGTGCGTCAACTGCAAACAGCGCGAGGAGCGTCGCTGACTGAGGTAGAGCCCTCCGGGGACAGCAACATGACCACGACCGACAACACCGTCGCCCGGCCGCGCAGGTACGTACTCCTGTTGCTGGTCGCGCTGGCCGCGATCGTCGCCGACCTCATCACCAAGGAATGGGTGCTCGCCGCCTTCTCTCAGGGTGAGCGCCTCGACGTCCTCGGCAGCTTCGTCCAGTTCACCCTGGTCTACAACACCGGTGCCGCGTTCTCGCTCGGCACCGGCTACACCTGGGTGTTCACCGCCATCGCCACCATCGTGGTCCTCGCGATCGCCTGGATCGGCTGGCGCGTGCGCAGCCTGTGGTGGGGCGCGACGCTCGGCCTGATGATGGGCGGTGCCGCGGGTAACCTCGTCGACCGCTACTTCCGGGGCGAGACGCCCGGGACGGGCGCGGTCGTCGACTTCATCAGCGTCGGGAGCTTCCCGGTGTTCAACCTGGCCGACTCCTGCGTGGTGGTCGGGGCCTGCCTGGTGGTGGCGCTCACGTTCAAGGGGCTCAACCTGGACGGGACGAGGGCCGAGGACGAGGCCGCCGAGCCTGATGAGGGCGCCGAGAAGGACCGCGACGACAACGACGAAGGGAAGGGCGCATGAGCGACACGAGAAGCCTGCCCGTCCCTGACGGACTGGAGGGGGACCGGCTCGACTCCGCCATCGCGCGGATGTTCGGGCTGTCCCGCACCCGCGCCGCCGAGATCATCGGTGACGGCGGGGTCCTCCTCGACGGCTCCGAGGCGGCCAAGTCCGACCGGGTGAGCGCCGGCGCCTGGCTGGAGGTCACCCTCCCGCCGCCGCCCACCGCCCCGGTGCCCAGGGCCGAGGCGGTCCCCGGCATGCGGATCGTGCACGAGGACACCGACATCATCGTGGTGGACAAGCCGGTCGGCGTGGTCGCGCACCCCACGGTCGGCTGGACCGGTCCGAGCGTGCTGGAGGGCCTGCTGGCCTCGGGCGTGCAGCTGGCCACCAGCGGTGCGGCCGAGCGTCAGGGCATCGTGCATCGGCTGGACGCCAACACCACCGGTCTGATGGTCGTGGCCAAGAGCGAGACCGCCTACAGCGTGCTGAAGCGGGCGTTCAAGGAGCGCACCGTGGACAAGCGGTACCACACGCTGGTTCAGGGCCACCCGGACCCGCTGCGCGGCACCGTCGACGCCCCGATCGACCGTCACCCCGCCGGTGATGGCCGTTGGGCCGTGGTCGCTGGCGGGCGCCCCTCGGTGACGCACTACGACACCCAGGAGGCCTTCCGGGCCGCCAGTCTGTTGGAGATCAAGCTGGAGACGGGCCGCACCCACCAGATCCGGGTGCACATGTCCGCGCTGCGCCACCCGTGCGTGGGCGACTACCTCTACGGCGCCGACCCGACGCTCGCCGAGCGGCTCGGGGTCAGGCGCCAGTGGCTGCACGCGGTGCGGCTGGGCTTCGACCACCCCACCGAGCACCGTCCGGTGGAGTTCTCCAGCCCCTACCCCGACGACCTGCGCGCCGCCGTGGAGCTGCTCCGCGAGGACTAGCGCGCGCCATTCCCCTCCCGGTCTCCTCCGCCGTCCTGCCCCACCGGGGCCGGACGGCGGACGTGCAGGACCCGCTGGCACAGTGCCGCACCCAGGATGATCACCAGGGCCCCCACCGGCTGGTTCCAGGTCAGGGTCTCGCCGAGCAGGACCACACCGGCGGTGACGGCGACCACCGGGACGACGTAGGTGACGGTGGTGGCCACGGTGGCGCCCGCGGCCCGGACGATCGCGTAGTTGAGGATGTAGGCGAACCCGGTGCCGAACACGCCCAGGGCGGTCACCGCGAGGGCGACCCGCCAGGTCAGTTCGGTGGGGGCCTCGGTGAGCAGTGGGGTCAGCACCAGCAGGGGCAGGGTGCCGAGCAGCATCTGGAGGGAGCTCAGCTCCAGCGCGCTGTGCGGGCTTCCCGCCACGAACCGGCGCAGGTAGGGGGTGCCGATCCCGTAGCAGACGGTGGCGCCCACCACCAGGAGCATGCCGAGCAGGGCGTCGTCGTCGGAGACGTTCACCTGGCCCAGGGAGTTCCAGACACCGAAGACGGTGAGGACCCCCAGGAAGCCGATGCCCAGGCCGAGGAGGCGGGTCCGGTCGGGTCGTTCGTCGCTCAGGATCAGCATGGCGAACACCACGGCGAACAGCGGGGTGGAGGCGTTGACGATCCCCATCAGTGCGGACGGGATGAGCTTTCCCGCGTAGCCGAACAGAGTGAACGGGATGGTGTTCAGCAGCAGCGCGGCCACGAACATGTGACACCAGAGCCGGGGTGAGGACGGCAGGCGCCCCCGGCTGAGGAGGAGGACGGCGAGCAGGGCCAGGGCGCCGGTGCCCATGCGCCCGAGGGCGAGCTGGAGCGGCGCGAGCACCTCCGCGCCGATCCGGATCAGGACGAAGCTCATGCCCCAGATGAGCGCGAGCAGCACGAACTTGGCACGCCAGCTCAGGAACGGGGCGCTGCGCGGTGCGACGACCGGCGGGGAGGAAGCGACGGTGTCGGGAAGAGTGGACATGGGATGTTTCTATCTGTGCACGATCCCTTAGGTCTACTTCGTATCTCTAAACCCGTGCCTTAGCGTTGCTTACATGCTCAGTGTCGACCGGCTCCGGGTCCTGCACGCCATCGCCGCCCACGGGTCCCTCAGCGCGGCCTCCCAGGCCCTCCACGTCACCAACTCCGCCGTCTCCCAGCAGTTGACCAAGCTCGAACGCGAGGTCGGCCAACCACTGGTCGAGCGCAACGGGCGGGGGGTGCGCCTCACGGACGCCGCCGAACTCCTGGTGGAGCACACCTCCCGCATCCTGTCCCTGGTCCACCGGGCCGAGGCCGACCTGGAGGCCCACCGGGGCGAGGTCACCGGCCACCTACGCCTGTCCGCCACCCCCACGGCGGTGCGCGGACTGCTGCCCGCCGCCCTGTCAGCCCTGCGCGAGGCCCACCCCGGACTGCGGGTCGAACTCCACGAGGACGAGCCCCAGGAGAGCGTCCCCGCGATGGCGCGCGCCGACGCCGACCTCGCCCTGGTCGTGGACTGGATGGGAGCGCCCCTCCAACTGCCCCAGGGGATGACCCGCGCCTCTCTCATGGAGGACGTCGGCGACATCGCGTTGCCCTCGGACCACCCGCTGGCCCACCGGGAGATCCTGGAGCTGGACGAGATCCTGGACCTGCCGTGGATCAGCTGGACCAAGGGGTCCATCTGCGACGACTGGCTGCACGACATCATCCGGGGCCGAGGGGCCGAACCCCACATCATCCACTCAGTGGAGGAGCACCAGACCAAGCTGGCCCTCATCGCGGCCGGGATCGGCGCCGCCGTGATGCCGCGACTGGGCAGGGGGCCCCTGCCCGAGGGCGTGACGGTGGTCCCCGTGCAGCCCGCGATGGTCCGCCAGGTCTACGTGTTCTGGCGCACCGACGCCTCCCGGCGCCCGGCCATCAGGGCCGTGGTCAGAGCCCTGCGGGAGGCGGCCGCCGCCTACACGGAGTGACCCGGGGGGCGTCGTGGGCGCGGTGCCCCTCTGCCTCCGCATGGGAGACGCCCTGCCGAGGCGTCCGACCCGGTGGGTCCGATCGCCAGGTCGTGCCCTCACCCCTGGAGGGCGGGGCGGACCCGAGCCGCCCCGCCCCGCCCCGCACTCAGGCCTCGCCGAGCAGGTCCGTCATGGTGGCGGTCGGGCTGATCACCTCCGGGTCGGTGCGCACGTCCACCAGGGTGGGCAGGTCCGCGCCCACCGCCTCGCTCAGGGCCTTCTCCAACTCCTCACGGGTGTGCACGGTGGCGCCCCTGGCCCCCAGCGCCCTGGCGTACCCGGCCAGGTCCAGCGGTCCGCTGATCTCCGTTCCCGCGATCCTGCCCAGCTCGCGGGCCTGGTGCATGGCGATCGTGCCGTAGAGCCCGTTCTGGAACACCACCACCGTGATCGCCGCCCCGTGGCGCACCGCCGTCTCCAGTTCCTGCCCGGTCATCAGCGCGCCGCCGTCACCGGCCACCGCCACCACGGTCCGCTCCGGAGCGGCGAGCTTGGCGGCCACGGCGGCGGGCACCGCGTACCCCATGGCGCCGCTGGTCGGCGCCAACTGCGTGTCCGCGTGCCGGTACCACCAGCCCCGGTGCAGGAAGGACGCGAAGTTGCCCGCGTCGTTGGTGATCAGGGCGTCCTCGGGCAAAGCCTCTCGCATGCCCGCGATCACCGACCACGGGTGCATGCGCGGGCCCCGGTGCCGCTCGGCCTCGGGTGGGACGGTGGCGCTCTCGACCCACAGCCGACGGGCCGCGCTCCAGTCCCGGTAGGCCACCGTCACCGGAGCCCCGGCCAGTGCGCGCAGCGCCTCGCCGGAGTCGGCCACCGCTCCCAGCCACACGTCCTTGGTGGCCCCCACCTGCGCGGGGTCGATGTCGATCTGCGCCACCCTGGTGCGGCCGTCCGACTCGGGCAGCCGGTACCCCTGGGTGGTCGTCTCGCTCATCCGGCAGCCGACCACCAGGACGGCGTCGGCGTCGGCCAGGGCGCCCAGAACCGCGCTCGGCGCGCCCAGCCCCAGGTGCCCCAGGTAGAGCGGGTGGTCGTTGGGGAAGACGTCCTGGCGTCGCCAGGCGGCGTACACCCCGGCGCTGTAGCGCTCGGCCACGCGCACGAGGTCCTCGCGCGCCGCCCGCGCACCGCCGCCCGCGACGATCACCGGGCGCACCGCACGGGCCAGCCACGCGGCCAGCTGATCGCGGTCCCCCTCGCCCAGTGGCGGCCGGGGGACCAGCGGGGCGCGCGGTACGGGCGGGGCGCCGACCCGCTGCCCGAACAGGTCTCCGGGCACCGCGACGGCCACGGGCCCCGGCCGCCCGGTGGTGGCGATCCGGATCGCCCGTGCGGTCACCTCCGCCAGCCGGTCCGCCCGGTGCACGGTGGTGGACCACTTGGTGATGGGTGCGTAGAAGGCGGTGAGGTCCACCTCCTGGAAGGCCTCACGGCCCAGGTGCTCGGTCTCCGCCTGTCCGAGGAACACGATCATGGGGGTGGAGTCCTGCATGGCGGTGTGCACGCCCACCGCCAGGTTGGCCGCGCCGGGGCCCCGGGTGGCGGCGGCCACGGCCGGGATACCGGTGAGCTTGGCCTCGGCCTCGGCCATGAAGGCGGCTCCGCCCTCGTGCCGGGTGGAGACCAGCGCCATCTCCGGATGCTGGTCGATGGCGTCGGCCAGTTCGAGGAAGCTCTCGCCGGGGACGGTGTAACACCGTCTGATCCCGGCGGCGGCCAGGACCGAGACCGTCGCGTGCGCTGCGGTGTCGGTCGGGGGCTGGGGCCGTGGTGCGGCAGGGGCCATGGAGGCGGGTCCTTCCATCGTCGCAAGGTCCACTCAGCGCGCTCCGGGGGCGGGGTGTGCTCCGGAACACATGCGGCTGACTCTGGCAGGCGGCTCAGGGCCGGTCAAGGCCGAGGGTCGCCGCCTGTGGACAACTCACCCCGAGCCGCCCCAAGCCGCCCCCTGTGTGGCGCCCGCCCGGTGGGCCGACCGGTCAGGCGGAGCTCCCGTCCTCGTGGTCGGGGGGCCGTGCCGCCGACCGCCTCCTTCGTGGTTCGAGGGCGCGGGCGTGGTCGTGGAGCTCGCTGAGCACAGCGTTCACCAGGGGATGCCCCTCGGTGCCCCGGCGAACGGAGACGAACACGTGCCTTCTGGGCGGTCGTCCCCTCAGCGGGACGACGCTGACGCGCGGCAGGTCGATGGCGGCTACCGCCGACCGCGGGGCGAGGGCGATGCCGACGCCCGCGCCGACGAGCGCGCTGACCGCACGGAAGTCGTTGGAGACCGACTCGACGCGCGGCTGGAAGCCCGCCTGCTGACACGCGAGGAGTGTGAGGTCGTGGATCGGGTTGCCCGGCAGCGGGGTGACCCACGCCTCGCCGGCCAGACGTGACAGTGACAGGTGGGTGCTGGCGGCGAGTTCGCTGTCCGACGGCACGAGCGCGTCCAACGGCTCCGAGTACAGACGTGCGTGACTGAACTCCTGTGCGGTCGAGACCGTGGCCTCCGGGTAGTCCACCGACACCGAGACGTCCACCTGGCCCTCGGCGAGGAGCCGTTGCGCGGCGCCCCCCTCCGCGTCGGTGACGTGCGCGCGCAGATGCGGCGCGGAGGCCCGAAGCGCGCGGAGGGCGGGAGCCACGACCTCGATGATCGCGGACGGGAACGCCGCGATGCTCACGGTGCCGACCTCTCCGAGCGCCGACGCGGCCAGGTCGGCCTCCGCCTGCTCGAGGATCGCGGACACCTGCACGGCGTATCCCGCGAGGACCGTCCCCGAGGAGGTCAGCCGGATGTTCCGTCCGTGGCGTTCGAAGAGGTCGAGTCCGACCTCGCGCTCCAGCGCCGACAGCTGTTGCGACACCGCCGACGGTGACAGGTAGAGCGCCCGGGCCGCGGCGGTGACCGTGCCGTGGAGCGCGACTGCCTGGAGAACGCGCAGGCGGCGCGGGTCGATCACGCGGTCTCCTTTGAAGGAAATCTGGAAGGTTCTCTACAGGTCTTCGTGATGGACTTAATGATATCCAGTACGTGATGATCGGGGGAATGAAGGCTCTTTCGAAACTCCGCGGCGAGCCCGGGCTGACCCTGGCCGACGTCAAGAACCCCGAGATCGGTCGCGGAGAGGTGCTCATCAAGGTCCTGCGCACCGGAATCTGCGGTACCGACCTCCACATCAGAGCCTGGGACCACTGGGCGCGCTCCGTGATCGAGCCGCCGCTCGTCCTCGGACACGAGTTCGTCGGTGAGGTCGTCGACGTCGGCGGTGATGTCAGCGACGTGAAGGTCGGCGACCTGGTGAGCGGCGAGGGCCACCTGGTGTGCGGCAAGTGCCGCAACTGCCGGGCCGGGCGCCGTCACCTGTGCATTCGCACGATCGGTCTGGGGGTGAACACGAACGGGGCGTTCGCGGACTACGTCGCGCTTCCCGAGTCGAACGTCTGGGTGCACCGCATCCCGATCGACCTCGACGTCGCCGCCATCTTCGACCCCTTCGGCAACGCCGTGCACACGGCGCTGTCCTTCCCCGTCATGAACGAGGACGTCCTGGTCACCGGGGCGGGGCCGATCGGGATCATGGCCGCCGCGACCGCGCGCCACGCGGGAGCGCGCAGCGTCGTCGTGACCGACCTGAGCCCGTACAGACTCGGGTTGGCCCGGGACATGGGCGCCACGATCGCCGTGGACGTGTCACGGGAGGACCTGGCCGACGTCATGGCGGCGAACAACATGAAGGAGGGCTTCGACGTCGCGTTCGAGATGTCGGGCCAGCCCAGGGCCCTCGCCTCGGCGATCTCCAGCATGAGCCCCGGCGGCCGTATCGCCGTCCTCGGCCTGCCGTCCGACGACGTCTCCGTCGACCTCGCGACCGTGGTGACCCGGATGCTCACGGTCAAGGGGATCTACGGGCGGGAGATGTTCGACACCTGGTACGCGATGTCCGTGCTGCTCGAGAACGGCCTCGACATCAGTCCGATCATCACCCACCGGTTCGGCTACGAACAGCACGAGGAGGCCTTCGAGGTCGCCGCCTCGGGCGGGTGCGGAAAGGTCGTCATCGACTGGACCACGCCGATGGTCCCCCAGCCCGGGACCGCTCACAACGACGATCAGCGACGAGTAGGAGACTGACGTGTACTCAGCGATGCGTGACCACCTCAAGAGTGAGATCGAGGGCATCCGGGAGGCGGGACTGTTCAAGGACCAGCGGTTGATCAGCGGTCCCCAGTCCGCACGGATCAGCGTCGGTGACGGCTCCGTCCTCAACTTCTGCTCGAACAACTACCTGGGCCTCGCGGACCACCCCGACCTGATCGACGCCGCCAAGCGCACGCTCGACGAATCGGGCTTCGGGATGGCCTCGGTGCGGTTCATCTGCGGCACCCAGGACCTGCACGCGCGACTGGAGCGACGCCTCTCGGAGTTCCTCCGGGTCGAGGACACCATCCTCTACAGCTCGTGCTTCGACGCGAACGGCGGGGTCTTCGAGACGCTCCTCACCGCTGAGGACGCGGTGATCTCCGACGAGCTGAACCACGCGAGCATCATCGACGGGATCCGGCTCAGCAAGGCGGGCAGGTACCGGTACAAGAACCGCGACATGGCCGATCTGGAGAAGCAGCTCGTCGCCGCGGCGAACGCCCGCCACCGGCTCATCGTGACGGACGGCGTGTTCTCGATGGACGGCTATCTCGCCCCGCTCGACGAGATCTGCGACCTGGCGGAGCGCTACGACGCGCTCGTCATGGTGGACGACTCCCACGCCGTCGGGTTCGTCGGACCGAACGGGCAGGGGACCCCGGAGCTGTTCGGCGTCCAGGACCGTGTGGACATCGTGACCGGAACGCTCGGCAAGGCACTCGGTGGGGCCAGCGGCGGATACGTGGCCGGACACGCGGAGATCGTGGAGATCCTCCGGCAGCGGTCGCGGCCGTACCTCTTCTCGAACTCCCTGGCCCCGATGATCGTCGGCGCCTCCCTGCGCGTGCTCGACATGCTCTCCGAGGCCGACGACCTCAGGACGAGGCTGAACCGTAACGCGGCACTGTTCCGGGAGTCGATCACCGCGGCGGGCTTCGACGTCCTGGACGGCGAACACCCGATCGTGCCGGTGATGATCGGGGACGCGGCCGAGGCGGCCCGGATGGCGTCCGCCCTCCTCGAGAAGGGCGTGTACGTGACGGCGTTCTCCTACCCCGTCGTTCCCATGGGGCGTGCGCGTATCCGGGTCCAGCTCTCGGCGGCTCACAGCGAGGACGACGTCCGCGCGGCGGTGGCGGCGTTCGCGCAGGTCCGGGACGAGCTCCGCGACTCCGGGACGGCGGACTGACGCCGAGCCGTCCCCGCCCCCCGGGGGCGGCCCGGCCGGGTCCTAGGCGACGCCGAGGGCGCGCAGGGCGGCGGTGGTCCCGGCGGCGGCCACGACCACCACCAGGAACGGCGCGCGCAGCACCAGGGCGAGCGCGGCCGCTCCCAGCCCGGCCATGCGGGCGGTGTCCCAGTGCAGGCCCTGACCGTCGCCCAGGGCCTGCACGGCGATCAGAGCGGCCAGCAGCGCGAGGGGCACGGCCATGGCGAACCGTCGCAGCCACGGGTTGTCCAGCAAACGGCGCGGGGCCGCCAGCCCCGCGTACTTGAGCAGGTAGCACCCGGCGGCGGTGGCGACCAGCGCGATCCACATCGTCATGACCGGACCCCCTCGGCACGGTCGGTCCCGTCGGCGCCGTCGGGCCGCCCCGTGGCGCCCCCGCGGTCGTCGGCGCCCACGAAGGCGAGCAGCCCGGCGGAGGCGGCCAGCAGCACCGGTACCCCCGGCGGCATGAACGGGGTCGTGGCCAGCGCCAGCCCCGCGCCCAGCGCCGCGATCAGCCAGGTGCGCAGCCCGCCCTCGCGCAGGCGGGGCCACAGGAGCCCCAGGAAGATGGCCGGGCCCACCGCGTCCAGACCGAACGCGTCGATGTTGTCCACGCGGTCCGTGGCCAGCGCGCCCACCAGGGTCGTGGCCACCCAGAAGCCGCCCAGGACCAGGTAGGTCGTCATGAACGCGGTACGGGCCGACTCCCGGTCCGGCTGGACCAGCGTCACCGCCGTGGTCTCGTCGATCACCCCGTGCGCCGCCAGCGCCCGGCGCACGCCCCGGTACCCCAGGACGTCGGCCAGCCGCAGCCCGTACAGGGTGTTGCGGGCGCCCAGCAGGAGGGCGCCCAGCGCCCCCGCGACGAGGTTGCCGCCGCCCGCGATCACCCCCACCAGCGCGAACTGGGAGGCGCCGGTGAACATGAACAGGCTCAGGAACACCGCTTGGGCGGGTGAGAGCCCGGCGGCCACGGCGGCGGTGCCGAAGGCCAGACCGGCGGCGCCGACGGCGACACCGATCCCCAGGCTGTCCCGCACCGCGGGAGATCGGAGTACGGAGAAGGTCTTCACGTTCGCTCACGTTAGGTGGGCCCAGGGCCGGGAGTCTTGTACGTTCTTGCGCTCGCCGGGAACCGGGCGGAAGGGCTCAGACGCGCAGGGCGCGCTGGTAGGTCACGGGCGGCACACCGAGGTGGCGGCGGAAGTGCCGGGTCAGGTGGGACTGGTCGGTGAAACCCACCCGCGCGGCGACCTCGCTCGCCCGCCAGCCCTGGAGGAGCAGGACCCGGGCCCGGGCCACCCGCAGCTGGTTGAGGTAGGCGTGCGGGGGCAGTCCGTAGGCGGTCCGGAACGCCCGGGCCAGCGTGAACGGGCCGATGCCCACGTGCGCCGCCAGCTCCTCAAGGGTCGGCGGGTCCACCAGTCGCTCCGTCAACAGCTCCCGTGCCAGCGCCACCTCGGGCCGCGCGGTGTGCGCCGCGACCCCGGTCCCGCGCTCACGCCCGTGGGAGCGCAGCAGCATCGCGATGCCCTGACGGGCCAGCGACGACGCGGTGAGCCGTTCGCCCCGTTCGGCCGCCGTGTGCGCGCGCACGAGTACGCGGGAGACCTCGGGGGCGTCGATGCCGGAGTGGGTGAACCCCGGGGTGCCGCGCATCCCCAGTTCGCGGCCGATGTCCACCACCACCTCGGGCGCGGGGTAGAACACCCGGTACCTCCACCCCTCGGGGACCCCGGCGTGGCCGGTGTGCACCTCGTCCGGCTCGACCACGGCGAGCCCGCCCGGCCCCACCCGTGAGCTCCCGCCCGAGTGCGAGTACTCCTCGATCCCGGCGGTGATCATGCCGATGGTGTATGTGGAGTGCGTGTGCCTCGTGAAGGCGGTGGTGACGAACCGCGCGGTGAGGAGCTCGGTGTCGGGCAGCCCGGAGAAGCGCCAGTACCGCGCGCGCTCCACGCGCGGGTCCTCGACGGTGGGGTGGACGTCACGGGGCAGTTCCATATGTCCAGGTTAGAACGGGTCGCGGGCGTTCGTCGGCGCCAGGGTGCGCGCGGGGCGGGGGCACCGCCCCGGGCACGGGAGGGGCCGGGGCCCAGACCGCCGGAGAGGGGATCGTGGCAGGCCCCGCGGGGTACGGGGGCACCGGCGCGCGGATAGTCTGCGCCCATGAGCAAGCCACAGATTCGCCGGGTCGAGGGCGAGCGGGACCGCGCGGCCGTCTTCGTGATCCGCGGCGCCGTCTTCGTCGCCGAACAGCAGGTTCCCATCGAGGAGGAGTGGGACGAGCGGGACTCCACCGCCGCCTTCCTCCTCGCCCTCGTGGACGGCAACCCGGTGGGCACGGTCCGACTCGTGGACCAGGGGGACGGCGCCGGTCTCCTCGGCCGGATGGCCGTCCTGCCCGCCGGACGGGGGAGGGGGACGGGCGCCGCTCTGGTGCGCGCCGCCGAGGAACTGGCCCGCGAGATCGGCCTCGAACGTGTCGAGCTGCACGCGCAGACGCACGCGCTGGGCTTCTACGAGCGGCTGGGTTACACGGCCCACGGTGAGGAGTTCATGGACGCCGGGATCCCCCACCTGCACATGGAGCACAAGCTCGGCTGACCGGCTGTGACGAGCGCGCTCCCCGTCCGGTGTGACGGGGAGCGCACGCCCTCGGCCCGCCCCATCGGGGTACTACCGAGTAGGATTCGGTTTTGGCGTCGGCGCCCCCAGAACCATTCGCCGACCGAGCACGAACACCGATCCGACGAGGAACACATGACGGTCAACACGCAGCCGGCCACCGAGAGCCCCGACGACCCACGAGCCTACGGACTCCCGCTCGTCGACGCCCACTCGATCCCCGCCGAACTGCGCACGTTGGTCTCCCGCGTCCACGACCTCGTCGATGCCGTCGCCAACACCGAGGTCGACTCCGACACCCTGGCCGAGACCGCCGACGTCGTCGAGGGACTCACCGACCGCCTCAACGTCGCCCGCCGCGAGATCGGCACCATGGTCCGCCGCGAACTCGGCGACGGCACCTCCGTGATCGGCACCATCACCAACATCGTGGAGGGCGAGACCAACCCCGCCGCTCCGCGCCTCTTCCTCGACCGCACCGAGGAGGGCCTGCGCGCCGAGGTCACCCTCAACACCGTCTACCAGGGCCCTCCCGGCCTGGTGCACGGCGGCTGGATCGCCGCCATGCTCGACCAGGCCGTCGGCAGCGTCTCCTCCGTCGAGACCAGCCCCGGGCTGACCGCGCGCCTGGAGATCGACTACCGCCGCCCCACCCCGCTGTTCACCCCCCTGGAGATCACCTCCTGGGTGGAGCGGGTCGAGGGTCGCAAGGTCTTCGTGGCCGGTCGGATCCGCGCCCACGGTGAGGTCACCGCCGAGGCCAGCGCCCTCATGATCCGGGTCGAGGTCCCCGAGTGAACCGCGCCGTGACGGAGCGCTTCCCCGGGGTGTAGTAGCATCACCACCGTGACCCACCGCTATCACGTGTTTAGCCAGCCGACGCGCCCGTCGGCCGCTTTCACGTAGGCGGAGACGGGAACGTCGGCAAAAGGAGCACTCGGGCATCGGCCCGGTGCTCTTTCGTCTTTCCGGGCGGCCGACGCCCCAGTCCACACTTCCCTGACGGGTCGTACGGCCGCGCCGCATCCGCGAACGCATCCACACCCGAGAGGGACCTCCGTGCACGACCGCCACAGTGAACCCGCGCCCGTCAGCGAGCAGATCCTGCGCCTGCGCGGCCGGATCGACCAGATGGACGCCGAGCTCGCCGCACTCCTCGAACGCCGCGCCCTCGTCGCCGCACAGGTCCAGCGGCTCAAGCCGGTCGGCTACTTCGCCGGACGCGACATGGAACGCGAACGCCGACTTGTCGAGCGCATGGCCGAGCACGCTCCCCGCCTGGGCGCGGACCGTCTCGCACCCATCATGGACAGTGTCATCAGCGCGGGCCTGGCCGCGGCCCAGGAGGAGGCCGCGACCGGTCCCGGCGGAGTCGGAGGCTCCTGACACCCGGTGGCGGCGGGGCCCCCCCCCCCCCNNNCACACCAGGCGGTGATCGGAGCTGGGGAACGGGTAGTCGCCCGTCAGCCGGAACAGCGGGTCGTCCACGGTCGGCCAGAACACGCCCGAACCCCGCGCGGGCAGGGACCGCGACGGCAGGACGTAGTCCACCCGCAGGTTGCCCGGGCCGGGCACGTCGTTGAAGTCGGCGCTGTCCAGTTCCGGGTCGCCCTCGTGGTCATCGTTGGCGCCGCCCTGCCGCTGGGCCGCACCGCGTCCGCCCTGGCTGGAGGGGCGCACGTCCACGACGTCGCGGTGCTCCAACAGCTGGGTCACGGCCTCGGGGTGCCCGTCACCGTCGTTCGGGTCGGCGTTGAGGTCACCGGCGATCACGAACGGGGCCCCGGGGGCGAGCCCGCCCCGCACGCCCTCGTCGTCGTAGACGTACGAACCCCCGCGCGGGGTCACGTAGTCGGCCCAGAACCGGATCTCGTCGTGGTTGCGAGCCACGTTGCGCCTCTCCGGACCGTCGAACGCCGGCGGTGTCGGGTGGCTGGCCAGCAGGTGCACCGGACGCCCGCGCCCGGTGTCGATCGGGACGTCCCAGTGGCTCTTGGAGGACAGCCGCAGCACCGCCAGGGCCTCCTCCGAGTAGTACGGCTCACCGGTCTCCGGATCGGTGGGCAGCAGGGCGTCGGGCATGTCGGCCCAGCGGAAGTTCTGGAACGTGCGCACCTCGTCCGTGACGATCGGGTACATCGAGTACACGACCATCCCGTACTGACCGGGGAAGACGCCGTACCCGAAGGCGTCCTCCGCGTACTCGGGACCGCCCGGCTCGGTCACCGCCTCGCCGTCGCCGTTGAGGTCCACACCGGAGGCGACTCCCGTGTTGACCGGGGCGGTGTACACGTACGGGTACTCGATCGGCTCGGCACCGGACTGGCCCACGGACAGGTAGTTGTCCTGGAAGAGCCGGGGACCCGCGCCCTCGTCGTCGTAGTCGAACTCGTTGACCAGCAGCACGTCGGGGCGCACGTGCTGGATGATCTCCGCCACGTTGCGCGCCTGCTCGCTGTCGGGGGTCGCCAGCTCCTCGACGAGGGCGCCCTGCTCACCGCGCTCCAGGGCGGTGTTGAAGGTGGCGAAGCGCACCTCGTGCGCCCCGGGCGGGGCGGGAACCGACGACTCGGCCGCGGAGGACGGCAGCGCGGTCAGCGCCGAGGCGGCCAGCACCAGGGTGGCGGTGGAGGCGATCCGGCGGGGCGTGGTGGTCACGGAAGAGGGTCCTCTCAGGGGAGCGGGGGCCGACCGCCGGAGGCTAACAGGCCCGCGTGTCCGAACGGTGTACCACCACAGTCGGAACGGCGACCGAATCCCCTTGTCGCCCCCGGCTCCGCCTTGTTGACTGGGGTCCCATGGCAGACAAGGAACCCCGACGCCCGTTCCGCGGGGACCTCTCGCGCGACGAACAGCTCGGGACCCTGCCCGGTGACACCCGCCCCGAGGAGGTTCCCGAACTCACCGAGTGCGCGGCCAAGGTCCTGGCCCGCAGCGCCGACGGCGACCTGTTCTTCGTCGGCCGTTACCCGGACCGCCTGCACGACCTGCTCAGCGGGGTCCTCGCCGACACCCCCCACCTGTCCCGGCTGCACCGCTTGCCGCTCTCCCTCCACGGCACGGGCGGCCGCGACCTGACCCCCGACGAGCGCGTCCAGCTCCGCGCAGACCTCACCGCCTCGGGCATCACGCCCGCGGGAATGGCAGCACGCGAGCGCCCCCTGGTGCTGGTCGACCTCGTCCACGACGGAACCACCTTCGGCCACCTCCACCGGGAACTACGCGCCTGGATCGACGAGGAGCGCGTCGCATGGAACGTGATCCGCCGCGGGCTCCGCTACCTCGGAATCACCGTCCGCCGCCACACCGGCCCCCACACCCGGCGCTGGCAGCAACACGCCGAGTGGACCCGTGAACTCCCCGCGAGTTCCGTGGGCAACGTGTCCGTGCCAGGCCCCCTCTGGCGCTACCTCGGCGATTGCCAGGGCACGATCGAACCCCCGTTCCGCCGCGCCCGCCGGGCCGACCCCTGTGCGGCCGCGCCCCGTCACGACGACCGTCCCCGGGAGGCCCTCGGTGAGGCGCCGTCCTTGCGTGACCACGGCCTCACCCGCGGGGCCCGCGCGCAGGTCCACCGCGCCCTGACCGCCGAACCGGCCTTCCGGGACCCCTGGCTGCGGACCCTGGCCCACACCCTGCGCTCCTCCGGCGGATCCCGCTGAGTCCGTAGGGGGCGGGGGAGTGCCGCCGTCCACAGGGCGTCCGCGAAAGTCGTGGGGAAGTCGTAGGCTCAGGAGACACCACCCGTCCGTCTACCCGCCTGGGGGCACCCGCGTCATGGCCGACTCCTTCGCACATCTGCACGTCCACACCGAGTACTCCATGCTCGACGGTGCGGCGAAGCTGAAGCCCCTGTTCAAGGAGGCCGGGCGGTTGGGGATGCCAGCCGTGGCCATGACCGACCACGGCAACATGTTCGGGGCCTACGAGTTCTACCAGCAGTCCAAGGGCTCGGGCGTCAAACCGATCATCGGGATCGAGGCCTACGTCGCACCCGAGTCGCGCTTCCACAAGAAGCGGGTGTTCTGGGGGCGCTCCAACACCTCCGACGACGCCTCGGCGGAGGGCGGCAAGGACATCTCCGGTGGCGGCCGGTACCTGCACATGACCATGCTCGCGCGGAACGCGCAGGGTCTGCGCAACCTCTTCCGGATGTCATCCCTGGCTTCGGCCGAGGGCTACTACATGAAGCCCCGCATGGACCTCGAGCTCATGCAGCAGTACAACGAGGGCATCATCGTCTCGACCGGCTGCCCCTCCGGCGGTGTGCAGACACGGCTGAGGTTGGGGCAGGAGAAGGAGGCGATCGAGTACGCGGCCGGGCTCCAGGACATCTTCGGCAAGGAGAACGTCTTCCTGGAGCTGATGGACCACGGCGTGCCGATCGAGAAGGAGGTCCGCGACGGCCTGCTCAAGGTCGGCCGGGAGCTCGACATCCCGCCGCTGGTGACCAACGACTCGCACTACGTCTACGAGTCCCAGGCGTCGGCGCACGACGCCCTCCTGGCTGTGGGCGTGGGCAAGAACCTGGACGACCCGACCAGGTTCCGGTTCAACGGCTCCGGCTACTACCTCAAGACCGCCGACGAGATGCGCGGCCTGCTCAACTTCGACGAGTGGGCGCAGGGTTGCAAGAACACCCTGCTCATCGCCGAGCGCGTCGAAGCCGGTGCCTACGACGAGGTCTTCGCCCACCGCGACCTCATGCCGGTCTTTCCCGTGCCGGAGGGGGAGTCGCAGGCCTCGTGGCTGGCCAAGGAGGTCGAACGGCTCCTCCCGAACCGCTACCCGGACGGTGCGGGTGACGACGTCCGCCGCCGGGTCGAGTTCGAGCTCGGCATCATCAACGAGATGGGCTTCCCCGCGTACTTCCTCGTGGTCGCGGACATCTGCCAGTACGCCCGCAAGAGCGGGATCGCGCTGGGCCCGGGCCGTGGGTCGGCGGCGGGCTCGATGATCGCCTACATCCTGGGCATCACCGACCTCGACCCCCTGGAGCACGGCCTGCTGTTCGAGCGGTTCCTCAACCCCGAACGAGTGTCCATGCCCGATGTCGACCTGGACTTCGACGAGCGTAGGCGCGGGGAGATGATCGAGTACGTCACCCGGCTGTACGGCGAGGAGCGTGTGGCGCAGATCCTCACCTTCGGCACCATCAAGGCGAAGGCCGCGATCAAGGACTCCACCCGCATCCTGGGCATGCCCTACTCGGTCGGAGACCAGATCACCAAGGCCTTCCCGGCGGCGGTCGGAGGCAAGGAGATCGCGCTCGACGCGGTCTTCAACACCGAGAACGAGCGGTACGGCGAGACCACCGAGCTGCGCAGCCTGGTGGACAACGACCCCCAGGTCGCCAAGGTCATGGAGACCGCGCGCGGTATCGAGGGGCTGACCCGCGGCACGGGCGTGCACGCGGCGGGCGTCATCCTGTCCAAGGAGCCTCTGCTCGACGTCATCCCGTTGCACAAGCGGGACGCGGACGGCGCCATCATCACCGGCTTTCCCTACCCTCAGTGCGAGGACATGGGTCTGCTCAAGATGGACTTCCTGGGTCTGCGCAACCTCACGATCATGGACGACGCGGTCAAGAGCATCAAGGAGGCGGAAGGGGTCGACATCGACCTCATCAAGCTGCCGCTCGACGACAAGAAGACCTACCAGCTGCTCTCCCGGGGCGACACCCTGGGCGTGTTCCAGCTGGACGGCGGCGCCATGCGCAACCTGCTCAAGCGGATGCAGCCGAAGAAGTTCGGTGACATCGCGGCGGTCAACGCCCTGTACCGTCCGGGGCCGATGGCCGCGAACGCGCACAACGACTACGCGGACCGGTCGAACGGGCGTCAGGAGATCACGGCGATCCACCCGGAGCTCAAGGACGCCCTGGAGCCGATTCTCGCTGAGACGTTCCACCTGATCGTGTATCAGGAGCAGATCATGGCCATCGCGCAGCAGCTGGCCGGGTACACGCTGGGCGGCGCCGACCTGATGCGACGCGCGATGGGCAAGAAGAAGAAGGAGGCGCTCGAGGAGGAGGAGGCCAAGTTCTTCCCCGGCGCGATGGAGCGCGGCTTCTCCAAGGAGGCCATCCAGACCCTGTGGGACGTCATGCTCCCCTTCTCCGGCTACGCCTTCAACAAGTCGCACGCCGCCGGGTACGCGCTGGTCTCCTACTGGACCGCCTACCTCAAGGCCAACTACCCGGCCGCGTACATGGCCGCGCTCTTGACCTCGGTCAGTGACGACAAGGACAAGATGGCGGTGTACCTGGCCGAGTGCCGGGCCCAGCACATCAAGGTGCTGCCGCCGGACGTCAACGAGTCGGGTCTGCGCTTCACGCCGGTGGGCAAGGACATCCGCTTCGGCATGGGCGCGGTGCGCAACGTGGGCGCGAACGTGGTGAACTCGATCGTCAGGACCCGCACGGAGAAGGGCAAGTACTCGTCCTTCACGGACTTCCTGTCCAAGATCGAGCTCGCGGCGTGCAACAAGCGCGTGATCGAGTCGCTGGTCAAGGCGGGCGGGTTCGACTCGCTCGGGCAGCCCCGGCGTGAGCTGTACCGCCACCACGAGGTGGCGGTGGACGGCATGATCAGCTCCAAGAAGCAGGAGGCCCACGGCCAGTTCGACCTGTTCGGCGGCGGTGACGACGACGGTGACTCCACCCCGATCGGGCTGAACATCCAGTGGGGCGAGGAGGAGTGGGACCGCAAGACCAAGCTGGCCTTCGAACGGGAGATGCTGGGTCTGTACGTGTCCAGTCACCCGCTGGCCGGGGCCGAGCGGGTGCTGGCGCGTTCCCGGGACACCTCGATCGCGCAGATCGTCGCCGGTGACATGGCGCGTGAGCGGGGTGAGGTGCGGATCTCGGGGTTGATCTCCAAGGTGGACAAGCGCACCAACAAGGCGGGCAACCAGTGGGCCATCGCCACGGTGGAGGATCTGGACGCCAGCATGGAGGTGCTGTTCTTCCCCAAGACGTATCCGCTGTACGTGGAGGCGCTGCTGGAGGACACCGCGGTCACGGTCAAGGGACGGCTCAACGATCGGGACGGCACCTGGTCGATGTTCGCCTCGGAGATGTCCATCCTCGACATCTCCCATGTCACGGAGGGCGAACCGCCGGTCCTGCTGACCGTCGCCGAGGACCGGTTGGACTCCGAGCTCATCGACGACCTCCGCCAGGTGCTGAGCACGCACAAGGGCGACACCCCCGTGCGGATCCGGGTGGACAACCCGGTGCGCTCCCGGATCTACGCGGTGGACCGCTACTCGGTGCGGATCTCCCCGGAGTTCAACGGTGAGATGAAGAGCCTGCTGGGGGCGTACGCGGTCGACTACTGACCCGCCTCCGAGATCCCCGTGTGCGGCACCGCACACGGGGATTTCTCTGTCTTCGCCCTTGCTTTGATCGAGTTAGCGATATATCTTTGAGTTATCGAATCACGGAATGACAGTCGTGAACGATCAAGATCACTCGACAGCAGGGAGAACGACATGACCGCGATGGCACTTCCCGGCCCCTGGCCCTGGGGCGGACGACACTCCGAGCGTCCCCGACTTCCCTGGGCCTGGCGCCCCACGGACACCCCCCGCGCACACCACGACCCGCGAGACGGGCACGACGAACACCACGGCCCGCGACGGGACGGGTTCGGGTCCCCGCCGCCGGAACCGCCCCGGCCGCCGCACCCTTCGTGGGGCGGAGGCGCCGTCCCCGGCGGCCCCTTCGGTGGCCCCGGCGGTCCCTTCGGTGGCCCCGGCGGCCCCGGTGGGCCGTTCGGGCCCGGATTCCCCTTCGGGGGCGGGCACGGACACCGGCGAGGCGGCACCCGAGCACGGCGCGGCGACGTCCGCACCGGGATCCTCATGCTCCTGGCTGAGGAGACGCGCAGCGGCTACGAGATCATCCGCGAGGGTCGCGAACGCAGCGGCGGGGTCTGGCGGCCCAGCCCCGGCTCGGTCTACCCCATGCTCCAGCAGCTGGAGGATGAGGGCCTGGTCGCGCAGGTCGAGGGGGAGGGGCGCCGCCGTCCCTACCAGCTCACTGACGAGGGCGTCGCCTACCTGGAGGAGAACGGCGCCGACCTCACCCCGCCCTGGGAGGCGGGGGCCGACGCGTACGCCGACGCCAGGTCCCGCTACGAGGAGATCAGCACCCTGGCGTACCAGCTCTCGGCCGCCGCGTCCCAGGTCGCCCAGGCCGGGACCCCGGAGCAGCTGGAACGGGCCAAGCGTCTGCTGGCCGACACCAAGCGGGGGCTCTACCTGATCCTCGCCGACGATGACGGCGGTGTCACCGAGGACGCCGACACCACGGACGACCAGGACTGAGCCGCGCGACATTCGGGCCCGGGACGGTGTACACCGTCCCGGGCCCGAATCGTCGCGGTGCCTACTCGCCGGTGGCGCCGTCGGCCAGCTCCCGGAGGATGTCCAGGTGCCCGTTGTGCCGGGCGGTCTCCTCGATCATGTGGAGGACCACCCAGCGCAGGGTCACCCGTTCACGGTCCCTGAGCACCCGTCGGGCGGAGTTGCCGAGCTCCAGATGGGAGGTGATCTCCCGGGAGCGCTCGCATTGGGCGGCGTACTCGGAGAGGAGCTCGTCCAGGGGCCGCTCGACCCCGACCCTGAACTCGCCGTCCGGATCCTCGGTCGAGTACGGGGCCACGTCGGGCTGGTTGAGCATCACGACGTCGAACCAGAACGCCTCCACCCAGCGCAGGTGCGAGACGATCCCGCCGATGGTGGTCATGGGCGACCCCGGGACCGGCGCGGACGAGGAGAGGCCGGCGGCCAGGCCCGCGCACTTGCGGTGCACCGTCGCCCGGTGCCAGTCCAGCGAGGCCAGGAGCATCGTGCGTTCGTCGGCGGCTGTGGGAGCATCGACACGCTCGGGGAGGTTCTGGAGACTGCTCTTGTCGCTCATGGCGGTATTCTCCTTCGGGCCATGTCCGGTATCCACAGGTTTTCGGCGGGCCCGGGTGGCGACGATGAGGAGCGGGTGATGGCGGAACAGAGCTGTAGGGGTCCGGTGCGCGGCTTGGTCGTGGGCGTGGGCCTCCTCGGGGCGGTGGCCCTGCTGGGCGCGCTCCTCGCGCCGTTGTGGTGGTGGCTCGCCCCGCGGCCCGAGGTGGTGGTCCTACCGGACGGCGGTGTCTTCACGGGCGCGTCCGAGGTGGTCTTCGCGGGTGAGGGCTACTTCGTCGTCATCACCGCGGTGGCCGGGCTCCTCACCGGCTACGCCACCTACATGGTCCAGTTCGCGCTGGCTCGGCGCAGGTTCCAGGACCTGCGGCTGGTCGGGCTGATCTCCGGTTCGCTCGGCGCGGCCGCGGCGTCCCTGCTGGTGTGGCGGATCGGGACCGCCCTGGACGCCCCGGCCCGGGAGACCATGCTGGCCACCGACCCCGGCGGCACCGTCGTCGCCGCCCTCCAGCTCCAGGCCGTCGCCTTCCTGGTCGTGTGGCCCTTCGTGCACGTCCTCCAGTACGGGCTGCTGGACGCCTTCAGCCTGATGCGCGGCGACCAGCCCGGCGTTCCCGAACCGGTCCGGGCCGCACCCCTGCCGGAGGGCGCGCTCCCCCAGACCGGCGACCCCCGGCCGGGCGGGCCGGGCCCCGGTAGCGGCTGACGGTGTCCCTCGGGCCCGGGGCCCCGCTCACAGCTTCTGGACGGAGCCCTCGTACATGCCTTCGAGCAGGTCCCGGTACCGCTCCTCGACCGCCCTGCGGCGCATCTTCAGGCTCGGCGTGATCTCGCCCTGTTCCACCGTGAGCTCGTTCGGGAGGATGGCGAAGTCCTTGATGGACTCGTGCCGCGGCAGGCCGCGGTTGAGCTCGTCGATGGCCTCCTGGACCATCGCGCGGACCCGGGGCTCCCGGGTCAGGCCGAGGTAGTTCAGCGCGCCCAGGCCGTTGGCCTCCGCCCAGACCTCGATCGCCTCGGCGTCCAGGGTCACGAGCGCCACGCAGTAGGGACGGCGGTCGCCGTGCACCACCAGGTTGCCCACGTAGGGGCACAGTGACTTGAACCGGCTCTCGATGCTCTGCGGAGCCACGTACTTGCCGCCCGCGGTCTTGATCAGTTCCTTCTTGCGGTCGGTGATCCGCAGGCGGCCGTTCTCCAGGGCGCCGATGTCCCCGGTGGCGAACCAGCCGTCCTCGTCGAGGACCTCCTCGGTGGCGCCGGACAGGTTGTGGTACCCGCGCATCACGCTGCCGCCGCGCAGCAGCACCTCGCCGTCCTCGGCGATCCGCACCTCGGTCCCGGGCAGGGGCAGCCCGACCGAGCCGAACCGCACGTCGCCGGGCCGGTTGAGGAAGGCTCCCGCCGAGGTCTCGGTCAGGCCGTAGCCCTCCAGGATGGTGATCCCCGCGCCGTAGAAGAACCGCCCGATCTCGGGGGCCAGGGGCGCGCTGCCGGACACGAAGAACTTCAGCCGGTCACCGAACCGGGCGCGCAGCTTGTCGAAGACCAGGCGGTCGGCCACCCTGTACTGGGCGGCGAGCAGGCCCCCGGGCTCCCGGCCCTCCTCCTTCGACCGGGCCACCTGGTCGCCCACGCCCACCGCCCACTTGAAGATCCGGTACCTGGCCGCCCCGCCCTCCTTGGCCTGCATGACGACCCGGTTGAACACCTTCTCGAAGATGCGCGGGGCCGCGGCCATGAAGGTGGGCCGCACCAGCGCGAGGTTGTCGACGATCCGGTCCACGCGACCGTCGACGGCGGTCGTGAAGCCCAGGCGCAGCTGGGCGACCTGCATGACCTTGCCGAAACTGTGGGCGAGCGGCAGCCACAGGGACTGGACGTCGTCGGCGTCGAGCATCTCCCAGCCCTGGGCGCGCATCTCGTCGCCCATCACCCGCAGGGCCTCGGCCTCGTAGAGCCAGTTGGCGTGGTCCAGACGCACCCCCTTGGGGCGACCGGTGGTGCCGGAGGTGTAGATCAGCGTCGCCAGGTGGTCGGCGCGCACCGAGGAGACCAGTTCGTCGAAGAGTTCGGGCCGCTCTTCGTGCAGCCGGGCCCCGACGGCCTCCAGTTCTGCCAGGCCCATGACCCAGGCGTCGTCGCCACCGGCCGCTCCCTCGAACGCGATGACCCGGGACAGCCCGGGCATGGCCCCGCGCTGCTCCACCAGCTTGGCGACCTGCTCGTCGTTCTCCGCGAAGGCGACCATGCTGCCGGAGTCGGACACGATGTACGCGCAGTCGGGCGGTCCGGAGGTGGGGTAGATGGTGGTGGAGGCGCCGCCCGCGCACAGGATCGCGAGGTCGGCGAGGACCCACTCCACGCGGGTGCTCGACGCGATCGCGCAGCGGGCCTGGGAGGTCACGCCCAGGGAGTGCAGGCCCAGCGCCAAGGCGCGGACGCGGTCACGGGTCTGGTTCCAGGTCAGTGACTCCCACGTCTCGCTGCCGCCGGTGGGGGAGGGGACCGGATAGGTGAACGCTTCCCGGTCACCGGACTCGGCGACGCGGGAGGCGAACATGTCGGGAACGGACCGATAGGGGGATGAAGTGTTGCCCATGTCACAAAGCTACCCCCGGGTAGGGGGGTGGGCAACACTCCGTGGGCGAATGTGTGCGGGTCCACGGACCCCTGTGACCCAGCGGGTTCGGGTCCGGAGGGGGACCATCGGACCTCGGCCGCGCGGCCCGCGCCCCCTCCCGGCGGGAGGGCGTTCAGTCGGTCCCGATGGGTGCGACGGCCGCCTCGGTCAGGGCGATCAGGTCCTTGGGGGTCAGCTCCATCTGGAGGCCGCGCCGCCCGGCGGAGACGTAGACCGAACGCAGCCCGGTCACCGAGGAGTCGATCACCGTCCGCAACCGCTTGCGCTGCCCCAGCGGACTGATGCCGCCGCGCACGTACCCGGTGATCTTCTCGGTCCGGGCCGGGTCGGCCATGGTCGCCCGCTTGCCCCCGACCGCCGCCGCCAGAGCCTTGAGGTCCAGCGAGGTGCTCACCGGAACCACTCCCACGGTGAACTCTCCGTCCACCTCGGCCACCAGCGTCTTGAACACGTGCTCGTGGGGCACCCCGATCGCGTCGGCGGCGTCCGAGCCGTAGGAGTGGCCGTCACCCCCGTCAGCCTCATAGGGGTGCAGCGTGTAGGTGGTCTTGGTCCTGCTGGCGGCCACGGTCGCGGGCGTGGCTTTTCCACTCATGGGTCACCTGGGCCTTCCACTTCGTACTACCGACCTCAGGGCAGGCTACTCCTCCGTACGCGGAACGGCGCGCCAGGTGAGGGGGTGTCCCGTCCCGGTGTGGCGTCCCGAGGACCTCCTAGTTGAAGGAGATCCCGTTGTCGAGGAAGGGGCCGGCGGGCAGGTTGGGCAGGTCGGGGGCGGCCACGATCCGGTTCTCCCTGCGCAGGAACCGTGCGGCCACGGCCAGGCGGGTCGCCGTGTTCTCGGCCTCCAACAGGCGCTGCTTCTCCGCCGAGTCGAGCACCACCGACATCGCCACGGAGTACGACAGCGCGATCGGGTCGCGGGGCAGGTCACCCGAGGACTCCGACGCCATCCCGATCTCCGACAGCCGCCGCTGGTACACCTCGTACAGGTCCCGTACCCGGTCGGCGTGTTCCTCGACGTCGGGGCCCAGCGCCTCGGGCAGCAGGGACACCGACGCCGCCGAGTAGTCGTCCACGGAGGAGGGGTCGGCCTCGGACAGGTCGGTGATGGTGAACCGCGTGCCGCCCTCGATGACCAGGTCGTACCTGCCGTCCTCGTAGGTGCGCACGTCGCGTACCAGGGCGGTGCACCCGGTCGCGCTCACGAGCGGAAGGGAGGGCCGGGCGCCCGGCCCCGCGGTGATGGGCACTCCGGTGTCCGCGCCCCCCGAGCCCTGCCCGGACTCGCTGGCCACCTCGTTCCCCAGCTCGATCCACACGACCCCGAACCGGGCGGGTCCGCGATCACGGCCGCCCGTCTCACCCCCGGCGAGGGTCGGGCCGAGCAGCTCCGAGACCAGCCGACGGTACCTCTGCTCGAACACGTGGAGGGGGATCGTCATACCGGGGAACAGCACGGTGTTCAGCGGGAAGATCGGCAGTGCCTCTGGCATGGTCCCAGTATGCCTCCGCGGAGGCGCGGACGCGGGCGCCCCGCCCGGAGCCGGCCGGGCGGGGCATGTGGTCAGACGGTGCGCGGCGAGGCGCGACCGGTCAGGACACCGAGGGTCCGGCGGTGCCCGGCGCGCCCTGGCTGCCGTTGTCCTCGCTCGGCATGTCGCGGGCGACGAAGGTCTCCACGTCGAACAGGTTGCCGTTGGCGCGGTCCACGACGTTCAGGAGGGTCGACATCGTCGCGACCTCCTCCACCTGCTCCTGGATGAACCACTGGAGGAACTGCTCTCCGGTGTAGTCCTCCTCGTCGCGGGCCACCTTGGCCAGGCGCTGGAAGTTGTCGGTCACCTCGCGCTCCTGGCGCAGCGCGAGGGCGACCAGGTCGCGGGGTACGGCGAAATCGGTCTCGATCTCGTCCACGCCCGGAAGGGCGAAGGTGACGTCGTTGTCGAGCAGATACCGCACGATCATCATCGCGTGGTCGCGCTCCTCGAGGGACTGCTCGTAGAAGACCCTGGCCAACTGGGGCAGGTCCTGGTCGTCGAACCAGGCGGCGATCGCCACGTACTGGTGCGAGGCGGTGAACTCGTGCCGCACCTGGTCGACGAGGAGACGGTGGAACTTGGAATGGTTGCTATCGCCGGTCTTGTTCGAAGTCATGTCACTACGATAACGCATTCAAATGCGTTTTACGAAACCCCTCCGAGTGGTGTCGTAATGAATAAGGCTAGCCTTTCTTTCGTCATATTAGGTTAGGTGTCCCAAAGTTAGGCGACGCTTATTGCGCGCGATTGGGGGAGTGGCGGGGTCGGAGCCGCGAAGCGGGGTTCGCGCCGGTCGCGCGGGTGTCGAGTGGGTGTGGTGTCCATCATCCGGACACCACCACACGGGGATTGGGCCGAGCCCCCTAGACTGGGACCGTGATCAGTCGAATCGACCTCCGAGGCTCCTCAGACGACCCGCGCGACGCCCTTCCGCGCGCCGAAATCGATGTGGCGGACGCCACCGAACGCGTCCGACCGCTCTGCGAGGACGTCCGCCATCGCGGAACCGAGGCCCTGGTCGAACTCACCGAACGCTTCGACGGCGTGCGGCTCACCGACGTCCGCGTCCCCAAGGACGCCATCGACACCGCTCTCGCCGAACTCGACCCGGCCGTGCGCGCCGCGCTGGAGGAGTCCATCCGGCGCGCCCGCAAGGTCCACCACGCGCAGCGCCGCCGGGACCACACCACCCAGGTCGTCCCCGGCGGCACCGTCACCGAGAAGTGGATCCCGGTCAACCGCGTCGGCCTCTACGTGCCGGGCGGCCGCGCCGTCTACCCGTCCAGCGTCATCATGAACGTCGTCCCCGCCCAGGAAGCGGGCGTGTCCTCCCTCGCGGTGACCTCGCCGCCCCAGAAGGACTTCGGCGGACTGCCGCACCCGACCATCCTCGCCGCCTGCGCCCTGCTCGGCGTCGACGAGGTGTACGCGGTCGGCGGCGCGCAGGCCGTGGCGATGTTCGCCTACGGCACCGAGGACTGCGAGCGCGTCGACATGGTCACCGGCCCCGGCAACATCTGGGTCGCCGCGGCCAAGCGGCTCCTCAAGGGCGTCATCGGGATCGACGCCGAGGCCGGACCCACCGAGATCGCGATCCTCGCCGACTCCACCGCCAACCCCGACTACGTCGCGGCCGACCTCATCAGCCAGGCCGAACACGACGTCGTCGCCGCCTCCGTCCTGGTCACCCCGGACGAGGCCCTGGCGGAGGCGGTCACCGAGCGCCTCGCCGCGCGTGTCGCCGCCACCAAGCACAGCGACCGCGTCCGCGAGGCCCTGGCCGGTCCGCAGTCCGGCATCGTCCTGGTCGACGACCTCGAACAGGGTCTGGCCGTCGTCGACGCCTACGCGGCCGAACACCTGGAGATCATGACCGCGGACGCTCCCGCCCGGGCCGCGCGCGTGCGCAACGCCGGAGCGATCTTCGTCGGCGACCACTCCCCGGTCTCCCTCGGCGACTACGCCGCGGGTTCCAACCACGTGCTGCCCACCGGCGGCTGCGCCTGCCACTCCGGCGGCCTGAGCGTGCAGACCTTCCTGCGCGGGGTGCACGTCGTGGAGTACGACCGTGACGCGCTGGCCGACGTCGCCCATCACGTCATCACCCTGTCCCAGGCCGAGGACCTGCCCGCGCACGGCGAGGCCGTCGCCGCGCGCGCGGACCGCGCCGAGGAGGGGAACACCCCCTGACCCGGGGGCGTTCCAGCAGTTCCGGGGAGGTGCCGGGGGTGACCGCCCCCGGCGGCGCCCGAAAACCGGCCGAAGCGAACCGGAGGCCGTCAGACGCCCGCCCCGGCGGGGCGATCGGCCACGGGGACCCGTGTGACCACGGTGGTCACCGCGGCCCCGGTGGACCGTCCCGCCACAACCGACCACGAGTGTGAAACCAGTGAGCTTCACCCTGAACGACCTGCCGCTGCGCGACGATCTGCGCGGCCGCTCGCCTTATGGCGCACCGCAGATGGACGTGCCGGTGGTCCTCAACACCAACGAGAACCCCCACGCCCCCTCGCCGCGTCTGGCGAAGGCCCTGGCCGAGGCGGTGGCGGACACCGCCCTGGGACTCAACCGGTATCCCGACCGGGACGCGGTCCGCCTGCGCGAGGGCCTGGCCGCCTACCTGGGCCACGACCTGACCGCGGCCAACGTCTGGGCGGCCAACGGCTCCAACGAGATCCTCCAGCAGCTGCTCCAGGCCTTCGGCGGTCCGGGTCGCACGGCGATGGGCTTCGAGCCCTCCTACTCCATGCACCCGATCATCTCCCGGGGGACCGGGACGAACTGGGTGCCGGTCCCGCGCGACGCCGACTTCCGGATCGACGTGGGCGCGGCCCTGGCCGCCATCGCCGAACACCGGCCCAGCGTCGTCTTCCTCACCTCGCCGAACAACCCGACCGGCACCGCCCTCGGGATCGCCGACATCGAGCGTGTCGCCCTGGCCGCCCCCGGTGTCGTGGTCGTCGACGAGGCCTACGCCGAGTTCCGTCGCGAGGGCACGCCCAGCGCCCTGGCCCTGCTGCCGGAGCACGCCAGGCTGATCGTCTCGCGCACCATGTCCAAGGCCTTCGCCCTGGCCGGGGCGCGGGTGGGCTACCTCGCCGCGCACCCCGCCGTGGTGGACGCCCTCCAACTGGTCCGTCTCCCGTACCACCTGTCCGCGATCACCCAGACGGTGGCCGTCACCGCCCTGGAACACGCCGAGGAGCTCCTCGGCGCCGTCGCCGACCTGCGCGCCGAACGCGACGCCATCGTCACCTGGCTGCGGGAACAGGGCTTCTCCGTCGCCGACTCCGACGCCAACTTCGTCCTGTTCGGTGAGTTCGAGGACCGCGGCCGGGTCTGGCGGGACCTGCTCGAGCAGGACGTCCTCATCCGTGAGACCGGCCCCGACGGCTGGCTGCGCGTCACCGTCGGCACCACCGAGGAGATGGCGGCGTTCCGCGCGGCCCTCCTGAAGGCCACCGGCCGGTAGCCGCGTCGGGCCCCGCCCGACACCACAGCACGTTCCACCACGACAGCACCACCAAGGATCAGGGACCATGAGCCGCATCGGGCGCGTCGAACGCGCAACCAAGGAAACCAAGGTCATGGTCGAGGTCGACCTGGACGGCACGGGCGTCGCCGACGTCTCCACCGGAGTCGGCTTCTTCGACCACATGCTCGACCAGCTCGCCAAGCACGGGCTCTTCGACATCACCGTGCGCACCGAGGGCGACCTGCACATCGACTCTCACCACACCATGGAGGACACCGCCCTCGCCCTGGGCGCGGCCTTCCGCGAGGCACTCGGCGACCGTGCGGGCATCCGCCGCTTCGCCGACGCCAAGGTGCCCCTCGACGAGGCCCTGGCCGAGGTCACCGTCGACGTGTCCGGCCGCCCCTACCTCGTGCACACCGAGCCCGAGGGCATGGCACCGATCATCGGCCGCGACTACGACACGACCATGACCCGCCACATCTTCGAGTCGTTCGTCGCCCAGGCCCGTGTGGCCCTGCACGTCCACGTGCCCTACGGCCGCAACGCCCACCACATCGTGGAGGCGCAGTTCAAGGCGTTCGCCCGCGCGCTGCGCCAGGCCACCGAGAACGACCCGCGCGTGGACTGGGTGCCCTCCACCAAGGGCGTCCTGTAGATGGACACCGACCTCTGGGGCCTGTTCCTGCTGGTCCTGGGCGGATTCCTCGCGGGCGGCGTCTACGCCCTGTGGGGGAGGAACCGCCTCATCGCCGGGGCCCTGGCCGGATGCGTCGCGCTCGCCGTGGTCTCCGGCGTGCTGCGGCTCGGCTACCTCTAGTCCGCCCGCTCCAGGGCCGCTCACCTCACCAATTGAAGGGCACGCACTCGAATGTCACGTGTGGTCGTCTTCGACTACGGGTCGGGCAACCTCCGCTCGGCCCAACGCGCCATGGAGCGCACCGGCGCCGACGTCACGGTCACCTCCGACCCGCACACGGCGCTGGACGCCGACGGGCTCGTCGTCCCCGGTGTGGGCGCCTTCAGCGCCTGCATGGCCAGCCTCAGAGCCGCCGGCGGTGACCGGATCATCGGTCGCCGTGTGGCCGGGGGCCGCCCCGTCCTGGGGATCTGCGTGGGCATGCAGGTCCTCTTCGAGCGTGGCGTGGAACAGGCCGACGTCCACGCCGAGGACCGCGCCACCGAGGGTTGCGGCGAGTGGCCGGGCACGGTCGAACGCCTCAGGGCTCCGGTGATCCCCCACATGGGCTGGAACACCGTCACCCCGCCCGAGGACTCGCGCCTGTTCGCCGGTGTGGGCCCCGAGGAGCGCTTCTACTTCGTGCACTCCTACGCGGTCCGCCGCTGGGAGTTCGTCAGCCACAGCGACCGCTTCCGCGGCCCCCAGGTCACCTGGTCCGAGCACGGCGAGCCGTTCGTGGCCGCCGTGGAGAACGGCCCGCTCAGCGCCACCCAGTTCCACCCGGAGAAGTCCGGTGACGCGGGCGCCCGCGTCCTGGCCAACTGGGTCGGCAGCCTGTGACCACCGCTGTGCCACCTTGGGCCTCCGCTTCGCTCTGGCCCGGGTACGGCGCCTTCGCGGAGAGATGCGGGTCAAGGCAACACGGCATCGTCGTCCAAGCCCGGCTCGTTCCTCGTTGGCGGCTTGACTCGTCCTGCACTGTGTCTGCTGAAACCCGGACTCTCCGGCGCCGAACAGAACACCCTCCCCTGCCCAGTGCAACCCGCATGACCCCGAACCGAACCGAGCACGAGAAGGCACCATGACCGGCGAACACACCCCGTCGACCCCCGTACTCGAACTGCTGCCCGCCGTGGACGTGTCGGGCGGTCAGGCCGTCCAGCTCGTCCAGGGAAGGGCGGGCTCCGGAGGCCAGTACGGCGACCCCTTCGAGGCCGCCCGAGCCTGGCGTGACGCCGGGGCAGAGTGGATCCACCTCGTGGACCTGGACGCGGCCTTCGGCCGGGGGCACAACCGCGACCTGCTGCGCGACATCGTCGACCGCCTCGACGTGAAGGTGGAGATGTCCGGCGGCATCCGCGACGACGAGACCCTGACCGCCGCCCTCGCCACCGGCTGCACCCGGGTGAACATCGGCACCGCCGCCCTGGAGAACCCCGAGTGGTGCGCCCGGATCATCGCCGAGCACGGCGACCGGATCGCGATCGGACTGGACGTGCGCGGCACCACCCTGGCCGCCCGGGGCTGGACCCGCGACGGCGGCGACCTCCTGGAGACCCTCGACCGCCTGGAGTCCGAGGGCTGCGCCCGCTACGTGGTCACCGACGTCAACAAGGACGGCACGCTCAAGGGCCCCAACCTGGACCTGCTGCGCACCGTGTGCGAGCGCACCGACAAGCCGGTGGTCGCCAGCGGCGGCGTGTCCAGCCTCGCCGACCTGGAGGCCATCTCCTCCCTGGTCCCGCTGGGCGTGGAGGGCGCCATCATGGGAACCGCCCTGTACGAGGGCGCCTTCACCCTGGAGGACGCCCTGACCACGGTGCGGGGTGCGGATCGGTGAGCCTGGCCATCCGCGTCATCCCGTGCCTGGACGTCGACGCCGGGCGCGTGGTCAAGGGCGTCAACTTCGAGAACCTCCGCGACGCCGGTGACCCCGTGGAACTCGCGGGCACCTACGACGCCGGGGGCGCCGACGAAGTGACCTTCCTGGACGTCACCGCCTCCAGCGGCAACCGCGAGACCACCTTCGACGTGGTCCGCCGCACCGCCGACCAGGTGTTCATCCCGCTCACCGTGGGTGGAGGGGTCCGCTCCACCGAGGACGTGGACCGGCTGCTGCGTGCCGGTGCCGACAAGGTCGGAGTGAACACCGCCGCGATCGCCCGTCCGGAGCTGATCGGGGAGATCGCCGAACGCTACGGCCGCCAGGTCCTGGTGCTCTCCGCCGACGTGCGCCGGGTGCGTGAGGGCGGCCGCCCCACCCCGAGCGGGTTCGAGGTCACCACGCACGGCGGACGCGAGAGCGCGGGCCTCGACGCCCTGGAGTGGTGCGAGCGCGCCGCCGAACTGGGCGCCGGTGAGATCCTGCTCAACTCCATGGACGCCGACGGCACCAGGGAGGGGTTCGACCTCGAGCTGATCCGCGCGGTGCGCGCGCGGGTGGACGTCCCGCTGATCGCCTCGGGCGGCGCGGGCGCGGTGGAGCACTTCGTCCCGGCGGTGGCGGCGGGCGCGGACGCGGTCCTGGCCGCGACCGTCTTCCACTTCGGTGAGTTCACCATCGCCGACGTCAAGCGGAGCCTGAGCGAGGCCGGGTACCCGGTCCGGTAGCTGGAACTGCGACGACACGCCGTGGAGACACGGAACAGGCCCCGGGCGGACCAGCCCGGGGCCTTTGACCTGCGCGACCGTGTCAACGATCGCTGTCAGTAATCAAAGCGTGTCATGTCGTTGACCAAGTCGTGATCCGTGTGAGCATGAGCGCGTCTTACCAGCCACGACAGGAAGATAACCGCACATCATGTCCAAGCATGTCCTGACCGGCGTCGTGCGCCGGATCGCCTCCCTCGCCACCGCCGGAGCCATCGCCCTCGGCGGCATGGCGCTCATGGCACCGACCGCCGCGGCCGACGACTACGAGCGCACCCCGAACGAGGTCATCCAGCTGATCGAGGCCGCGCAGATCTGGCCGAACTACTCGCTCCAGAACCCCGGCCCGAGCGCCGACATCCTCGCCGCGCAGTACTTCCTGAACCACCTCGGGTACATCACCGACAACCCGAGCGAGACCTTCACCCGGGAGTTCGACCGCGTGCTCCGCGACTTCGAGCGCCGTGAGGGCATCACCGTCAACGGCGTCCTCGAGTCGGAGAGCTGGATCAAGATCAGGAACGAGCTGTTCCCGACCAGCGCCGACTCCTTCCACCGGGACGACCGCGGCTACGGCGTCCGCGGCGTGCAGGTCCTGCTCAACGCGAAGTACAACGCGGGCCTGAACGTCAACGGTACCTACAACTCCGCCACGGAGCGGGCCGTCCGCAACGCCCAGCGGGACCTGTGCATCGGTGTCGACGGCGCCTTCGGCAGGCTGACCTACCGGGCCATCATCACCGGAGTCGACAGCTGCCGCGCCGTGAGCGCGGAGGCGGACCAGGAGGCCCCCGCCCAGGAAGCTCCCGCCCAGGAGGCCCCGGCCGAGCAGGCTCCCGCGGAGCAGGCCCCGGTCGAGGACGCTCCTGTCGAGGGCGACCAGACCCGGGAGATGGAGACGGTGCGCTAGTCACGTCAGCACCACCCCGATGTGAGAAAAGTCGGGCCCGGTACGCCACCTGCGGCGTACCGGGCCCGACGCGTGCGCGCCCCGCCCCGGGAAGTTCCCGTTGTACGGAATAGCTCTGATGTGTCCCGCGCTGAAACAATCCGGTGGCAGCTGTCGGAGCCGCTGGATAGGTTGGCCCGAACACGCGACCCGTGCCCCTCGGCATGCCCGGGAACGGACGGAGCGCGGACCGGGAGGCCGGACAGAGCCGGTCAAGAAGCGGAAACGGGGGGCGTATGGCGCAGGGCACCACGACGGCGGACCAGGCGAAGCGGGAGGGGGACCCGCCGGGCGAACCCGCCGCGGAGGGGGTCGACACCAGCACCCCCGACCAGGTCACCGACCCCCACAAGGGCGTCTTCGCCCGGGGGATGCGTGTCCTGGGGGTCGCCGCCCGCACCGAACCGTGGATCTTCCTCGCCGCCGTCGCCGGAGCCATGCTGCACGCGGGCGTGACCGTCGGCTCCGCCTCGGTGCTCGGGTACCTCACCGACAACACCATCCTCCCGGCCTTCTCCGCGGGGGAGACCACCGCGGCCGCGCTCGTCGCCGCCGCGGCCCTGCTCATGGCGGTCGGCCTCGGCAAGGCCGTGGGCCTGGCCCTGCGCCGCCTGCTCGCCGGGCTCATGCAGTTCCGTATGCAGGCCCGCTACCGCCGCGCCGTCGCCCGCAAGTACCTGGAACTCCCGCTCTCCTGGCACCACCGCCACCCCACCGGCCAGCTCCTGTCCAACGCCAACGCCGACGTCGAGGCCGCCTGGCAGCCCCTTGCCCCGCTCCCCATGGCCGTCGGCAGCGTGTTCATGCTGGTCATCGCCTCCATTGCGATGGTCGTGACCGACCCGGTCCTGGCCCTGGTCGCCTTCGTGGTCTTCCCGATCCTGGCCGCCGCCAACGTCGTCTTCCAGCGCAGGGTCTCACCGATGGCCTCCCGCGCCCAGGCCCTGCGCGCCGAGGTCAGCGGCGTCGCCCACGAGTCGTTCGACGGCGCCCTCGTCGTCAAGACCCTGGGCCGCGAGGACACCGAGACCGAACGCTTCACCCGGTCCGCCCACCGCCTGCGCGACGCCCTCATCCAGGTCGGCCGCATGCGCTCCATCTTCGACCCCTTCACCGAGGCCCTGCCCAACTTCGGTGTGCTCGCCGTGCTCCTCCTGGGTATGTGGCGCCTGTCCACCGGCGCCATCGAACCCGGCGAACTCGTCCAGATCGCGTTCCTCTTCACGCTCCTGGCCCTGCCGATCCGCTCCTTCGGGTGGATCCTCGGCGACCTGCCCCGCAGCGTGGTCGGCTGGGACCGCGTCCAGTCCGTCCTCAACTCCGGCGGCACCATGGAACACGGCGACCGGACCCTGGAGCCCACCGAACGCGGTCTCGCGCTCAGCGCCCGCGACGTCACCTTCTCCTACGCCGACGCCTACGACGCCGACGGCGGCGTCCGCGACCTCCTGGACGACACCGTCACGGGGGCCCGCACCACCGTCCTCAACGGTGTCGACCTCGACATCGCCCCCGGACGCACCGTCGCCCTCGTCGGTCCCACCGGGTCCGGCAAGTCCACGCTCACCACCGTCCTCATGCGGCTGGTCGACCCCGAATCCGGTGCCGTCAGCTACGACGGCGTCGACCTGCGCGACCTCGCCAGGGACCAGATCCCGAGTCACGCCGCCCTCGTGCCCCAGGGCACCTTCGTGTTCGAGGACTCCGTCCGCGACAACATCGCCCTAGGCGCGGCCGGGGTCGACGACGCACAGATCTGGGCCGCGCTCCGACTGGCCCGCGCGGACGGCTTCATCGCCGAACTCGACGGCGGACTCGACGCGCGCCTCGGAGAGAAGGGCACCACCCTGTCCGGAGGCCAGCGCCAGCGCCTGGCCCTGGCCCGTGCCATCGTCCGCCGCCCCCGGCTCCTGATCATGGACGACGCGACCTCGGCCGTGGACCCGCAGATCGAGGCCCAGATCCTGGCCGGCCTGCGCGAACGCGACGACGCCGCCACCGTGGTCGTCGTGGCCTACCGCAGAGCCACCATCGAGCTCGCGGACGAGGTCCTCTACATGGAGGGCGGGCGCGTCCTGGCACGCGGCTCCCACACCGAGCTCCTGTCCACCTCCAGCGGCTACAACAGGCTCGTCACCGCCTACGAACGAGCCTCGGCCGAGAACGAGGCCGAGCGCGCCCCGATCCCGGAGGAGCCCGGACCCGCGGAACCCCGCCTTCCCACCGGAGGACACTCCACCGACGCCGCCGAGGAGACCAGCCGATGAGCGCACCGACCCAGGCCCGTACCGACGACAGCTCGGAACAGGCGGCCGGGGCGGGGCGCCCCGAACGCGACCCCGTCCTGTCCCTGCACCAGAACCAGGACACCGCCCTCGGTACCATCCGGCGCGGTCTCCAACTGTCCCCGGAGTTCGCCCGGGGCCTGTGGCTCACCCTGCTGTTCGCCCTGGTCGCGACCGCGGGCAAGGTCATCGTGCCCGTCGCCGTCCAGCAGATCATCGACAACGGGCTCACCGGGGAGGGAGGTCCCGACCTCGGCTTCGTGGCCCGCATGGTCGCGGTCTGCGCCGGACTGCTCGTGGTCACCATGTTCTGCTCCTACCTGATGAACCTGCGCCTGTACCGGGCCACCGAGTCCGGGCTGGCGACCCTGCGCCGCAAGGCCTTCCGGCACGTCCACGACCTGTCCGTGCTGACCCAGAACAGTGAGCGCAAGGGCGCCCTGGTCTCCCGGGTCACCGGGGACGTCGACCAGATCAGCACCTTCATGCAGTGGGGCGGGCTGCTCCTGCTGGTCAGCACCGGCCAGCTCCTGGTCGCCACCACCCTCATGGCGGTCTACTCCTGGCAGCTCACCCTCGTGGTGTGGATCTGCGTCCTGCCGCTGTTCTTCGGCGTGCGCTGGCTCCAGAAGCTCCTGTCCAGGGCCTACCTCACGGTCCGCGAGCGCACCGGCGACATGCTCGGCGCCATCGGCGAGACCGTGATGGGCGCCGCCGTCATCCGCGCCCACGGCACCGAGGAGCGCACGGCCGGACGCATCGACACCACGGTGCTGGCCACCAGGCGGGCCCAGGTGAAGGCGCAGCGCCTGTCCATGGCCGTTTCGCCGTTCGCCGAGATCGTCGCCGCGCTTGGCAACGTCGCCGTCGTCCTGGTCGGCGTGTGGCTGGGGATCGCGGGAGACCTCACCGCGGGTCAGCTCATCGCGTTCCTGTTCCTCATGACGCTGTTCATCCAGCCGATGATGATGGCCACGGAGATCTTCAACGAGGCCCAGAACGCCATCGCGGGCTGGCGGCGCGTGCTCGGGGTGCTGGACACCGCCCCCGACATCGCCGACCCCGGCGAGGCCGGACGCGTGCTGCCGCGCGGACCGGTGCGGGTCGGGTTCGACAGGGTCACCTACTCCTACCCCGAGGGCCCCGTGGTCCTGGACGACGTGGACGTGGAGATCACGCCCGGCACCAGGGTCGCGGTCGTCGGCGAGACGGGGTCGGGCAAGACCACCTTCGTCAAGCTCCTCACCCGCCTCATGGACCCCGCGTCCGGCACCGTCAGCCTGGACGAGGTCGACCTGCGGGAGGTCTCCTTCTCCTCGCTGCGCAGCCGCGTCGTCATGGTTCCCCAGGAGGGGTTCCTGTTCGACAGCTCCCTGGGTGACAACATCCGCTTCGCCCGCCCAGAGAGCACCGACGCCGAGCTGGAGACGGCCGTCAACGAACTCGGCCTCTCCGACTGGCTGGGCAGCCTCGCCCACGGTCTGGACACCCCGGTGGGCCAGCGCGGCGAGTCCCTGTCAGCGGGGGAGCGCCAGCTGGTCGCCCTCGTGCGCGCGTACGTGGCCGACCCGGACCTGCTCGTCCTGGACGAGGCCACATCGGCGGTGGACCCGCACACCGAGGTCCGCATCCAGCGGGCCCTGGACCGGCTGACCCGGGGACGCACCTCGGTCGCGATCGCCCACCGCCTGTCCACGGCCGAGGCCGCCGACCGGGTCCTGGTGTTCGACGACGGCCGCATCGTCCAGAGCGGTTCCCACGACGAACTGGTGGACCGCCCCGGCGTGTACGCGGACCTCTACGCCTCCTGGATCCGCTCCTCCGCCTGAGGTTCCCTCACCCGACCCGGGCCGACGCGCAGCGGAGGCCCAAGGAGAACCAACCTCAGCTCCACCAGTGCGCGGCCAACAGTTCCGCCACCAGGGGTTCGGTCAGCAGGCTGACGTCCGGGTCCGCGTCCCCCGGGTAGCGCACGCTCAGGCCCGCCCCCGGAACGCGTTCGTGTCCGGGGGTGGGTCCCACCGCGACGAACGAACCGCGCAGCTGCCCGAGGTGCTCGGCGAAGCGCTGGTCGTAGGCGGACCCCGCGAACAGCAGGGCCCGGTAGTCCGTCACCGCCGCCAGGTACCGGTCCGAGTGCGACCACTCACCGGTCTCGGCCGTGTGCGCCACCCGGATCGGTCCCCTGCGCAGCACCCGCACCCCCTGCTCGGCGGAGGCCAGCCGCTCGGCCGGGGCCACCAGTCGCACCCCGTCGGGGGAGTCCAGCAACCGGGCGGCCTCGGGCACCCACTCCGGGGCGCCCTCCAACAACACCCGGGACGCGTTGGCGACCCGCCGGAGCAGTCCCGGGAAGTTCGTGCTCCCTCCCGTGGCGGGCGCCCCCAACCGGTGACCCAACAAAAGGAGCAGCGCCAGGGCGTGCTGGTAGGCGCGGCACCCCAGTCCGGACAGCTCCTCACCCGCGCGCAACGGCACCAGCAGGTCCGCGTAGCGCCCCACCACGGCGTCCTCGTCCGGCGCCAGCACGATCACCGGTGACCGCCCCACGTACCGGTCCAGCGCCGAGTGCAGCTCCCGCTGGCCGTCTCCCAGACTCACCGCCACCACGAGCGTCTCCGGGCCCGTCGGGGGCTCCTCGGCGGAGGAGGAGAAGTCGGCGTGGGCCGCCACACCCCCGCGCCGCAACCGGGCGGCCGCCACCTCGCACGCGCGCCGCGCCGGGCCCAGGGCGAGGAACCGCACCGACGCGGGCTCGTCCTCAAACAGCGCGGGCAGCGCCGCGTAGGGGTCCCAGCGCGGGAAGCGCTGGGCGAGCTCGGTCAACACGGCGGGTTTCCCCGCCAGGTCGGCGGACAGGTGCTCGGCGGTCACGGGAGCTCCCAAGCTGGCAGAACCGTCGGAACGGCGACGTCACGGACGCACGAACTCTAATCCCCCCGCCGAGCGCGGGGGAGTGACCGGCGTCAACCAGCACCCGGTGGGCAACGCGCCGACGGCGGCCATAACCTGGAGTGCATGAGCGCCACCAACCTCGACCCGGACATCGCCGCACGTCTGAAGCACACCGCGGACGGCCTGGTCCCCGCCGTCGTGCAGCAGCACGACACCGGGGAGGTCCTCATGCTGGCCTGGATGGACGACGAGGCCCTGCACCGCACCCTCACCACCCGCGACGCCACGTACTGGTCGCGCAGCAGGGGCGAGTACTGGGTCAAGGGCGCCACCTCCGGAAACACCCAACGCGTGGTGTCCGTCGCACTCGACTGCGACGGGGACACCCTCCTGGTGCGCGTCGACCAGACCGGCGCCGCGTGCCACACCGGGGACCGCACGTGCTTCGACGCCGGACGGCTGCTGTGACCCGCGCCGCGCCCCGGGCCCGCCGCGAGTACGGCGTGACCACGCTCGCCATGGCCGCCGGGGCGGCGCTCATGCTGGCCGCCTCCGGACGCGTGTGGGCGACCGGCGAACTCGCCTCGCCCGGGCCCGTCGCCGCCGTCCCCGTGGAGCTCACCGGAGGAGACCTCACCGGAGCCCTTCGCGGGCTGGGCTGGGCCGGACTCGCCGGGGTCGTCGGCCTGTACGCGGCCCGCTCGTGGGCCCGCCGCGTCGTCGCCCTGCTCGTCACGGCCTGCGGTGTGTTCGCGCTCACCTCGCTCTGGTCGGCCACCCGCCCGGACACGCTGGCCGACGCCGTCACGCGGCTGGCCACGGACACCGCGGGCGCCGCGCAGACCGCCGGAGCACCGGAACTCCACGCCCTCGCCCCCGCGATGGGCGCCGCGGGGGCGGTCCTGCTGCTCCTGGCCGGCCTGGTCTCGCTGGTACGTGCCCCTGCCTGGCCGGGCATGGGCAACCGGTACGATCGGGACGCCGCACCGCGTCCGCGCCAGGCGGAGACACCAGCCGACCTGTGGAAATCGCTGGACGCCGGTGACGACCCCACTCTTGGCGCCCCGGAGGTCGGAGCGCCCGCCGGAACCGACCCGGCGGTCCGCGCCGAAGCCGGTGACGACACCGAACCCGCACCGCTGGCCGAGCGGCCAGCCCAACCCAAGGAGAGCCCCTGATGGCCGACGCCCACCACGAAGAGCACGACGACCACGGCAACACCGTGTCCGCCTGGTTCCTGACCGTCTCCTGGATCGTCGCCTGGACCGTGGCCGCCGTCGCCATCATCTTCGGCGGCGACCTCGTCACCTGGACCGTCATCGCGCTGGTCGCCAGCATCGCCCTGGCCGCCGTCGCCGGCGTGATGAAGAAGGTCGGCCTGGGCCGCAAGGAGCCCCGCCCCGTCCCGCCCACGCGCGAGGAGTGGGAGGCGGGTCGCGGAGCCACCGCCGCCACCGCCACCGCCAAGTAGTCCCTCCCGCACGGAGCGTCCGTGGCCCACCCCGGGTGGGCCACGGAAATGGACGGGTACCCCCGGGGCGGGTACATTCACCTCACCGGACCCGCCGTCGACCCGCAGGTCGCGCGGGCCGGTCTCCCCGCCCCCTCGCCCGACACACGTCCGGAAGGACACCATCCATGAGTTACGGGCCTCCGCCCCCGGGCGACCCCGCGGGACACGACCAGTCCACCGGCGGCTACGGCCCTCCGGTCCCGCAGTACGGTCAGCCGTACGCTCCCTACGGCCAGCCCATGCAGCACTACGGCGCTCCCGGACCCTACGGGGTACCCGGTCCGTACGGGGTGCAGCCTCCCGCCTCGGACCCGCCCAAGAACTACCTGGCCTTCAACATCCTGGGCATCTTCGGCTGCCTCGGCATGACGAGCATCATCGGCATCATCGGCCTGATCTTCGCCCTCCAGGTCAGCAGCAAGTGGCACATCGGCGACTACGCCGGGGCCGAGTCCGCCGCGAGCACCGCGAAGGTGCTCGGCATCATCGGCCTGTGCTGCTTCGTGGTCACGGCCCTGTACCTGCTCTCGATGGGCGTCGTCATCGTCGCGTCGATCGCGGCCTGACCCGGGGACACCCGCGGACCCGCCAGTAGTCTGGGCGGGTGCAGCAAGACGACGAACCCGCCAGCCCCCGGCCACCCGTCCCGACCCGCCCGGCCGGACCCGCGGACCGGTCCGGGGGAGGCGTGACCACGGGATGGGTCACCCGTCTCGTCCAGCGGGTCCACCCGGCCACCTGGCCGGTGTCCCTGGGCGTGCTCGGGGTGTTCGGGCTCGTCCTCCTCCACCTGGTGGACCCCAACGAACCGGGCAACTACCCCACCTGCCCCTGGCTGCTCCTCACTGGCACGTTCTGCCCCGGCTGCGGCACCATGCGCGCGGTGGCACTGCTCACCCACCTGGACGTGCTCGGCGCCCTCGCCATGAACCCGCTCCTGGTGCTGCTCCTGCCCTACCTCGCCCTCACCTACGCGACCTGGCTGGCCGGGACCCTGCGGCCACGCGCACGACCGCCCGGACCCGCCCCCACCTGGTTCGTCTGGACGATCCTCGTCTCCTTCGTGGTCTTCTGGATCGCCCGCAACCTGCCCTGGTTCTCCTTCCTCGCCCCCGGCACCCCGCTCCTGCCCTCCTGGTGAGAACGGACCCGCCCCGATGATGCGGGTTCCTGCCCGATCGCGCCGAATCCTCCCGCGCGGTGACCCGGGGGCGGCGGCCCCACGGCCCCCGAGGGTCGATACGATGACCAGCACAGGGTGTGACGGCCCCGCGCCGACACCCCGACCGGACCGCCGTGTCCACCTCCGGACCGGCCGCCGTGAACCGCAACCATGGACGAGGGAGCTAGAACCTGTGAGCGTGCTCGACGAGATCCTCGACGGAGTACGCGCTGACCTGGCGCAGCGACAGGCGGAACTCCCCCTGGACCGCCTCAAGGCCCAAGCCGAGTCGGTGCCCGTCCCCAAGGACGCCGAGGCGGCTTTGCGCCGCCCGGGCGTGCACGTCATCGCCGAGGTCAAGCGGGCCAGCCCCTCCAAGGGCCCGCTCGCCTCCATCACCGACCCCGCCGCCCTGGCCCGCGACTACGAGGCGGGCGGCGCCACCTGGATCAGCGTGCTGACCGAGGGGCGCCGGTTCAACGGCAGCCTGGACGACCTGCGCGCCGTCCACGCCGCCGTCGAGACCCCCCTGCTGCGCAAGGACTTCGTCGTCAGCTCCTACCAGCTGTGGGAGGCCCGCGTCCACGGAGCCTCCGCGATCCTCCTCATCGTCGCCGCCCTGCCCCAGGACGCCCTGGTCTCCCTCGTCGAACGCGCCCGCTCGCTGGGCCTGACCCCGCTGGTCGAGGTCCACGACGAGGACGAGGTCGCCCGCGCCCTGGACGCCGGAGCGACCGTCATCGGCGTCAACGCGCGCAACCTCAGGACCCTGGAGGTCGACCGGGACACCTTCGCCCGGCTCGCCCCCCTCATCCCGGCGGACCGTGTCAGAATCGCCGAGTCCGGGATCCGGGGCCCGCACGACCTGCTGGCCCACGCCGGAGCCGGAGCCGGGGCCGTCCTGGTGGGCGAGAGCCTGGTCCGGGGACGCAACCCGCGCGAGGCCGTCGCCGACCTGGTGACCGCCGGCGCCCACCCCGCGCTGCGCGACCGGAACTGACGGGACGAACACGATGGGATCGACGAAGGCGTACACGGAGCACGCGCGGCACACGCCCGCGCGCCCGCTCCGGCGCCGATGGCGATGGCTCTAGGGAGCCCGTAGGCACGACCCGCGGGTTCCCGTCGCCGCGTTGACCCGAAGCAACTCGCGCCGCCCGAGCCAGGCGGCCGCACGGCCGGTCGGCGCGCGGCTCCCGTGGGCGCGACGCCCCGGGCCGACTCCGCGCGCTCGGCCTCCTCTTCCCAGGAGAATTTCCCATGAGCCACGCCCAACCGGTACCCGACGACCGCGGGCACTACGGCCGCTTCGGCGGCCGGTTCGCCCCCGAGTCCCTCATCGCGGCCCTCGACGAGGTCGAGGCCGAGTGGGCCAAGGCCAAGGACGACCCCGCCTTCCAGGCCGAGTTCGACGAACTCCTCAAGAGCTACGCGGGGCGTCCCAGCCTCCTCACCGAGGCCCGCAACTTCTCCGAGCACGCGGGCGGGGCGCGCGTCCTGCTCAAGCGCGAGGACCTCAACCACACCGGCTCGCACAAGATCAACAACGTGCTGGGTCAGGTGCTGCTCACCAAACGCATGGGCAAGACCCGCGTGATCGCGGAGACCGGTGCGGGCCAGCACGGCGTGGCCACCGCCACCGCCTGCGCCCTCATGGGTCTGGACTGCGTGATCTACATGGGGGAGGAGGACACCAAGCGCCAGGCGCTCAACGTCGCCCGCATGCGCATGCTCGGCGCCGAGGTCGTCCCGGTCACCATCGGCAGCCGCACCCTCAAGGACGCGATCAACGAGACCTTCCGCGACTGGGTGGCCAACGTCGACCACACCCACTACCTCTTCGGTACCGCAGCGGGTCCGCACCCCTTCCCCAAGCTCGTCCGCGACCTGCACTTCGTCGTGGGCGCCGAGGCGCGCAAGCAGGTCCTCGAACTCACCGGCAGGCTCCCCGACGCCGTCGCAGCCTGCGTCGGCGGCGGATCCAACGCGATCGCGATCTTCGCCGCCTTCATCCCCGACGAGAGCGTGGCCCTCTACGGGTTCGAGGCCGGGGGAGCGGGCGCCGACACCGACCAGACCGCCGCCTCCATCACCGCCGGGAGCCACGGCGTCTTCCACGGCGCGCGCACCTTCGTCCTCCAGGACGAGTACGGCCAGACCCTGCCCAGCCACTCCATCTCGGCCGGGCTCGACTACCCCGCGGTGGGCCCCGAACACGCCTACCTGGCCGACACGGGACGCGCGGTCTACGAGCCCGTCACCGACACCGAGGCCATGGAGGCCTTCCGGCTGCTCTGCCGCACCGAGGGCATCATCCCCGCCATCGAGAGCGCGCACGCGCTGGCCGGCGCGATGAGGCTCGGCAAGCGCCTCGGGCCCGACGCCGTGATCCTGGTGAACCTCTCCGGACGCGGAGACAAGGACGTCAACACCGCGGCCGCCTACTTCGGCCTCGTCGACTCGGAGGGACAGGCGTGATGACCGCGACCACGCTCCAGACCAAGCTCGCCCAGGCCCGCGAGGCCGACCGCGCCGCGCTCGTCGGCTACCTGCCCGCCGGTTTCCCCGATGTCGACTCCTCGATCCGGGTCATCCAGGCCATGGTCGAGGGCGGGTGCGACGTCATCGAGGTCGGCCTGCCCTACTCCGACCCCATGATGGACGGTCCCACCATCCAGCGCGCCGCCGACCGGGCGCTGGCCTCGGGTACCACCACCGACGACGTCCTCCGGGTCGTGGAGGCCACGGCCGCGACCGGCGCCGCCGCCCTGGTCATGTCGTACTGGAACCCGATCGAACGCTACGGCGTGGAGCGCTTCGCCACCGAACTCGCCAAGGCGGGCGGGGCGGGGGTCATCACCCCCGACCTCATCCCCGAGGAGGCCGAGGAGTGGTACGCGGCCTCCGAGCAGGCCGGACTCGACCGGATCTTCCTGGTCGCCCCGTCCTCCACGGACCGGCGCCTGGAACTCACCACCGGCGCGTGCAGCGGATTCGTGTACGCGGCCTCGCTCATGGGTGTCACCGGTACCCGCGCCCAGGTCGCCGACACCGCCGAGGCCCTGGTGCGCCGCACCCGGGCGGTCACCCGTGAGTCGGGCCTGCCGATCTGCGTGGGGCTGGGCATCTCCACGGCCGCGCAGGCCGCCGAGGTCGCCGCCTATGCCGACGGCGTCATCGTCGGCGCCGGGTTCTGCCAGCGAGTCCTGGACGCCCCGGACCTGGAGACCGGGCTCGTCGCGGTCCGCTCCTTCGCCGAGGACCTCTCCGCCGGGGTGCGCTCCCGGTAGCCCGACCCCAGGGCTCGGGAGCCGATCCCGGCCCATGCCACAACCCCCGCGGTGGGCCGCGCCAGCAAGGCGCGGCCCACCGCTCTCGTGTCCGCACCCCAGCCGTCCCGGGCAGGTCAAGCCCAGGGTTAAGAGGGTGAGAATCGGGTGAGAGGCGCCCTCGGATCCCCGTGAACCGGCCACCCGTTCGGGCTCCGGGTGGTGTGATGGCGGTGTCCCGGACGCGTGGCCGCCCGCCGTGCTCTCCGGTTCCGACGCCCTGTGCCACAAAGTCACTACACACAGTAGGCTTTGTTCCAACACGAAGAGCGACCAGGCGCGCACCCAGTGGCATGAGCGCGAACGACCGACCCCCACTCCCGAAGGCCTCGCAGATGACGGAAACCCACGACGACACCCCCACCTCCCGGCCCACCGGCCGCTGGGAGACCGTCCAACCCTGGCTCACCCTCGCCTGCCGGGTCGGTCTCGCCGCCGTCCTCATCACCGCGGCCGTCACCAAGTTCCCGCCCGCCCTCTCCGTGCAGGCGGTCGAGGCCTACGACCTCTTCCCCACCGAGGTCGCCCAGTTCATCGGCCACGTCCTCCCGCTGTTCGAGCTCGCCCTCGCCCTGCTCCTCCTCGTGGGCCTGGCCACCCGCCAGGTCGGCGCCGTCGGCGCCCTGCTGATGATCGTCTTCATCGCGGGAATCCTCTCCGCCATGGCCCGGGGCCTCAACATCGACTGCGGCTGCTTCGGCGGCGGCGGCCAGGTCGACCCCGGCGAGACCACATACGGGCTCTCCATCGCACGGGACATCGCCTTCGCGGCCATGGGCGCCTTCATCGCGCTCTGGCCCCGATCCCCCTTCGCCCTCGACCGCGCCCTCGGGCTCTTCCGCTAGTCCCGGAACACGGTGCCCCGGCACCACCGACGCGACGGTCGACCACCTCCAGAAAGCCAGAAACAGAGGAACACCATGGGGAGTGAAGCGCGCAAGCGCTCCCGCGAGAAGCTCAGGGAACAGCGGGAGAAGGAGAAGCGGGCCGCCAAACGCAACCGGACCCTCATCGTCGTCGGCGCCGCCGCGGCCGTGGTCCTGCTCGTCGTCGGGATCGGCTACGCCGTCCTCACCTCCGACAACAGCGACGGCTACGAGGGCCCGCTGGCCGCCCAGACCCTCCAGGAGGACGGCAGCGTCGTCATGGCCGAGCCGGACGCCTCCGCCCCCGTCGTCGAGGTCTACGCCGACTACCAGTGCCCCGCCTGCCGCCAGTTCGAGCACTTCGGCGGTGACGTCCTCAAGGAGCAGGCCGCCGCGGGCACCGCCATCGTCCACTACCGGCCGATGAGCATCTTCGCCCAGCAGCCCGTCCCCATCAGCTCGAACTCACTGCGCGCCGGTGCCGCGGCCCGCGCCGCCGCGGACTACGGCGTCTTCGTCGAGTACAACGACACCCTCTTCGAGAACCAGCCCACCGAGGGCAAGGACGGCTTCACCGTCGACGAGCTCAAACAGTGGTTCCGCGACACCGAGCCCTCCGACGAGGACGCGCAGGCCTTCGACGACCGCGTCGACGGCGAGGCGGAGATCGTCAAGGAGTTCACCGAGGAGTACCTGCCCGCCCTCACCGCCGACGCCACCGAGCAGATCGGCGAGGAGAACATCGGAACCATGGTCCTGTCCGACCTCATCAGCTGGGGAGCCAGCAACGGACACGACCCCGCCTTCCTGGAGGGCACCTACACGGGCGAGATCATCGACGCCACAGGGAAGGCCTACACTCGCTACAGCGGAGCCAACGAGTTCCGCGCCACGCCTTCCGTCTACATCAACGGCGAGTTGCTCGACGGCAACACCGCCATGTCCGCCAGGGGCCTGTCCGACGCCATCGCAGAGGCGGGCGACGGCGAGGTCAACACCGAGCCGATGGACTCCGACGGCGGGGGTGACGCGGAGGAGAACCCCTGATCACCACCCCCGCACGCGGGGCGAACCCGAGAGCAGAGCAGTGACATTGTCGTCGACAGCTTCCGAGGGCGCGGCCGAGTTCGGCCGCGCCCTCGCGGCCATTCCCAGCCCCGAGATCAACTCGATCCCCATCGGGCCGTTCCAGATCCACTTCTACGCCCTGTGCATCCTCGCCGGGGTCATCGTCGCGGTCTACTGGAGCGAGCGCCGCTGGAAGGCGATGGGCGGCGAGCCCGGCACCATCATGGACATGGCCGTGTGGGCCGTGATCCTGGGGCTGATCGGCGGACGCCTCTACCACGTCATCAGTGACGCCCACCTGTACTTCGGGCCGGACCGCGAGGCCATCCGGGCCCTCTACGTGTGGGAGGGCGGACTGGGCATCTGGGGCGCCATCCCGCTGGGCGCCGTGGGTGTGTGGCTGGTCGCCCGCAAGCGCGGACTGTCGATGTCCAAGCTCTCCTTCGCGATCGCCCCCACCCTCCCGCTGGCCCAGGCCATCGGCCGCTGGGGCAACTACTTCAACCAGGAGCTCTTCGGGCGTCCCACCGACCTGCCCTGGGCGCTGGAGATCTACCCCACCCCCGAGGGCCACATGCGGGCGGGCATGGAGGTGGGAGTCACCACCTATCACCCGACCTTCCTCTACGAGTCCCTGTGGTGCCTGGTCCTGGCGGTCCTGCTGGCCTACCTCGGCCGCCGCTTCGAGGGCTCCCTCCAGGGCGGACGCCTCTTCGCCGTCTACGTCGTGGGCTACTGCGTCGGCCGCTTCTGGATCGAGTACCTGCGCGTCGACCCCGCCAACGACTTCTTCGGCATGCGCCTGAACAACTGGACCTCCATCGCGGTCCTGCTCGGCGCCCTGGCCTACTTCGTCTGGGCCGGCCGCCGCCTCGACTCCTTCTCCACCGCCGTCGTCCCCCACGGACAGGACGCCGGGACCCAGGTGTTCGGAGACACATCCGCCGGCGAGAAGGCCGACGAAGGCACCGTCTACAGTGCCGTCGACGGCGACGACTCGGTGTTCGACCAGGCCACGAGCGGTTCCGAGGGAGCCGGGACGGAATACCACCCGAGCCCTGAGCGATCTAGTAGCGAGGGCTCGGCGGAGGACGGCGCCGACGGCGCGGAAGGCAACTCCGGGTCGAAGCCCGAGTAGAGCGGGACATTCCGAAAACCGGCGCACCGGCCCGTGGCCGTGCGCGCCGTACGACGAAGCCCGCAACAGTCGAGCAGACCACGGGTTGACGATTGAGAAAGACCGTGAGCAGAGCCGAGTCCGGTCACGGACGCAGACGTCGGCGCGGCGGATCGCGCCGCGCCGAAAGCGCCCGCACCGAAGAGCACGTCGAGGAACACGGCCCCGAGGACGGGTACGAGGAGCAGTACGACCCGGAGGAGGACTTCTCCGCGGAGTACGGCCACACCCAGGCCCGCCCGGACGCCGAGTACGACGACTACGACGACCCCGAGGACGGTTACGAGGACGAGGAGGACCCGGAACACGGGGCCACTCGTGCCGAGGGCCGCAAGGGCCGACGCAAGGACAAGAAGGGCGTGGGACTCGTCTCCGCCTTCTCCGCGTCCGCGATCAAGAAGGTGTCGGTCCTGGGCGACCGGCCCAACCAGATCGTCTACACCCTTGCCGAACAGAGCAAGCGCAAGCGCGGCACCGCCGTGCTCGGAGTGCTCCTGGGCGCCTTCAGCATCGCCCTGGTCGCCCTCCTGGGACTGCTGACCTACCAGCTCGTCACCGGGACCGGCGGCAACACCGACCGGGGTGAGGAGAGCATCGTCGCGCCGCCGGAGGGGCACAGCACCATCACTCCGGAGCTGTACCTGTCCGAGCCCGACCGGCCCGAGGTGTTCGGTTCCATCGAGAACCGTCCCGACGACGTCGAGCCCATGACCGACGAGTCCGTCTTCGGGCCCGTCGAGGAACTCGACATGGCCGGGATGAAGCTGGAGCTCCAGGAGTCCGAGGTCACCGACTCCTGCACCTCACTGGTGTGGGGCGAACAGCTCGGCCAGAGCCTCCTGGACGCCAACTGCCTCAACGCGGCCTCCGGTGTGTACACCGACTCCGACGACGACTACGTCGCCCAGGTGACCCTGTTCGACCTCTCCGACAGCGCGGGCGCCACCGAGGTGGCCGCCGCCATGGACCCGGGCAACGTGGAGACCGGGGCGGGCTTCCTGCTGTCCCGTGAACTCGACGGCGTCGAGGGACTCCAGGAGGGCTACAGCCAGGCCACCACCCAGGTCATGGGTCACTACCTGGCCGTGTACTGGGTCGCGCGCACCGATGGCTCCCTGCCGGGGGACGACTCCGGTCTGGCCACCGCGAGCGTGGTCTCGCAGAGCGCCTTCGGGTTCGTCTACGACGAGGTCGTCGCGCACAAGCCCGAGGAAGAGGAAGAGGGAGAGTAGGAGCGGGTCTGTCCGGCCCCGTCGGGCGCCCCGATAGGATCTCGGACAGATCGATCCGCCCGCAGGGGTGTGTTCCAGGGATTTCTGGGAACACGGCCCCGGGGCCGACACCAGGCGGGAGGCGTCCCCCCGCCGTTCCCGAGCGCAACCGGGCCGGTCACCTCACGTGACCGGCCCGCATCCACGGAAAGGTCCTTTGGGTGTCCCCTTCTGAACCGTCGACGCCTGGCAGGCCGGGCCGCCGGAGGAAAAACAGCGAGCCAGCCGAACCCACCGCCCAGGAGGACCAGAACCGGTCCGAGAACCGCGAGGGCGGGCGCCGCAAGGGCGGCGGCCGACGCAAGAAGGAGCCCCGCCGCCTCCGCGGGATGCTGACCCTCCTGGTCGGCGCGCTCGTCGTCGCTCTCATCGCCCTGGGCACGGTGCTGTTCTTCCAGTTCTCCGGAGACGACGGCGGGGAACAGGTCGCCCAGGAGACCCGGCCCGCCCTGTACAAGGTCCAGGACTCCCAGGACAGCAACATGAACTCGGTGCTGGCCTCCCGGGAGCAGGACACCCGGCCGCTCAACGAGGGCGAACTCTTCGAGCGCCACAACTCCGAGATCTCCGGGCAGAGCCTGGGCTTCACCCTGCGCGACTCGGATCTGACCGAGGAATGCTCCGCGGCGGTCTGGGGCGAGCAGGTGGAGCGGGCCCTGGCCGACGCCGACTGCACACAGGCGGGCCGCGCCACCTACCTGTCCGAGGACGACGTCTTCGGTGTGGTCGCGGTGTTCAACCTCGCGGACATCGAGGGCAGCCGCGCCGTGGCCGAGGCCATGGAACTGCCCGAGGCCGAGGAGGGTGAGGAGCCGGCCGACCCCGGTTTCGTGCTCTCCCCCTCCGGTGAGGACCCCCTGAACCGTCTCGGCACCGGCTACAGCGCGGCGGACGCCATCATCACCGGCCACTACCTGGTCGTGGTGTGGGTCCAGCCCACCGACTCCGAGTCGGTCGACGAGCGGGTCAGCCTGGTCACACCGCTGGTGACCCTGGCCAACTTCCGCAACCCCTTCTTCCGCAGGATCGGTGAGCTCGGCGGTGACGCGCCCGCCGGTGCCGAGGAGGGCACCGGTACCGAGGAGGGCACCGGCACGGAGGAGGTGCCCGGTGCGGGCGACGGTACCGGGGAGGGCGTCGGCCAGGAGACGGTCGAGGACCCGCCCCCGGCGGACGGCACCGTGGAGGCGCCGGGGGTACCCGGCGAGTAGCGGCGCCACCCCTCGAACACGCGGGCGGGGCCCGGTGGGAACCACTTCCCTCCGGGCCCCGCCCCTGTTCGTGGACCCGGACCGATCCGGGTCAGTCCTCGCCGTCGGCCCGCGACTCCGTCGCGGCGGACTCCTCGACCCGGGCCAGGAGTTCCGAGGCCACCCCCGGCAGCTCCGCGAACCTGTGCTCGGGCAGGTCCAGCAGGCCGTGCCCCGCCACCCACTCGGGGGCCGAGGCCACCGCGTGCCGGGCCGTGCGCTTGTTGATCGGCCGCCCCGACCTGGCCGCCGCCTCCACGAGTCCCGTACGCAGGGTCGCCGTCAGCGTCCCGTGCGCCCGCCCCCGCACGTGCGCCAGCACGTGGTCGGCGCCCTCGCCCGGCTCCGGGTCCCGGGTGCACCGGATCGCGGTGAGGTCGGCGGCACCCACCCCCCGCAGGAAGCGGACCCGGCACCCGGGCTCCACCAGGGCACGGAATCCCTTCTGGCCCGCCTCGTCACGTACCCAGCGCGAGGACGAGGGCACCAGGACGAAGGTGTCGTCGGTGGTGGACGCCAGCGCGACGCGAGGCGCCAACCGCTCCCACCCGCCCGTGAGGTTGACCACGGCGCGCGCCCCCACGGCGGTGGGGGAGTCCATCCACGTGGACAGACGCACCCGGGCCTCTCCGGACACCTCCCGGGGCCAGTCACCGACGAGGGCGGGCGCGGTGTCGTCGGTACCCGATCGGCTCAGCTCGGCGATCCGCTCCAACGCCGCCGTGGCCCGCTCCGCGTCGAGCCCCCCGCGCGCCTCCTTGGCGTTGACCCCCTGGCTGTACACCCGCGAGGCGTCACCGCCGGGGGAGGGCAGGGTGCGCGCGAGGGGACGCAGCACGTACAGGTCGCTGGCGGCGCCGATCGACTCCGCCCCCAGGTAGCGGTTGAAGTCCGGCCACACCGCCTCCAGGAGGAGACCCGAGCGCACCATCCGCGCCTGCGTGGCGGCCGCGAGCTTCGGGGTGGTCTCGCTGGCACCGTAGGCCACCAGCACCCGGCCGCGCCTGGGATCGGCCAGACCCTCCACACCGCGCCGTACGAACAGGTCCACCCCGTCGGGGGTGTAGGGCGGATCGGTGAAGACCAGGTCGGCGCCCTCGCGCAGCGACGCGGGCAACCCCAGGCGCAGGTCGGCGGTGTGGGTGCGCACCGGCAGTCCCAGCCGCTCGGCCACCGCGTCGATGTGGGCCAGCACCCGCTCGTCCAGGTCCACCACCCGCACCCGGGCCTCCGGCTGCACCAGCGCCAGCGCCAGGGACGTGAGGTCGTGGTCGCCCACGCACAGCAGCGTGCGCTGGCGGAGGTCGAACCTCGTGGCCAGGAACAGGGCGCGGCGCAGCGCGGTCTCGGCGGTCGCGGACACGTGGTCCAGGTCCAGGTCGGAGGCGGGTCCCTCGGAGATCGCCCGCGCCAGCTCGGCGGTGGCCCCTGTGTGGGCGGGGAGCAGGTGGGCCACCGGGTCGGCCAGCGCCGGGGCGGGCGCACCGGTGTACGGGGCCGGCCGCGTCAGCCGGTGCCGGTCGCCCGAGGGCTCGCGCTCCAGCTCTCCAGCGGCCTCCAGAGCCCTGAACAGGGAGGCCACCACGGCGTGCGCGACACCGCTGGCGCGCACGAGGTCGTTGGCGCTCCACCAACGGCCGTCGGAGAGCAGCGCCAGGACCGACCGGGGGCGCGGGGCGTCGGGACCGTACTCGCGCAGGAAGTCCTCCACCGCCTCGGGGAGGGGCGGGCGGTCGGCGCGCCGAGGGGGCGTCTGAGTCTCCGGGGCGCCGGCTACGCGGGCGGCCTCGGGGGAGTCGGCTCCGGGATCGACCGGGCCGGGGGAAGTCGGGTGTCCTGCCATTCCGTGATCCTCCCACGTCGCGGACGCCCCGGAGGCGCCGCGGACGGGGCGGTCCCCACCGGATGAGGGGGATATCACTGCCCGGTGCGTTCCGTTCGCCCTTGGGAGTGGTGTCACCCCCGGGGTAACGTGGGAAGGCAGTGCTCAGCGCCTTCACGCGTCGGGAGAAGAACCGGACAACGATCGGTCTTTCATCCCCTTTGGGAGGTTTAGCGGGTTTCCCTCGTGGAAAAACCCGCAAGGCCAGCCCTCATCGGACCCCGGTCCGAGAGGGACCCACGCCACTCCCCAGGGAGCGGGCACACCACGGGCCACGGCGCACCGCGGCGCCATCTGGTCTAGACCTCCGATTCGCATCGGGGCCGGACCAGCCTGTATAAGAGAACCTGCCCGACACGGGCCGCCCACCGCCACCGGCGACACGAGGACGTGTACGCGACACGGTGCCACGGAACGGGCAACCCACACGGTCGGGAACCGCCCCCGGGCGGAACAACAGAATCACGCACGCAGCAGGGCCAACGTCGTCCCGGATGCGCTTTTCACGAAGCCGACGAGAGACGACTGGAGGGCAGATGCCCGCTGGAAACGTGCGGCGTTCGTCCGTCCGAACGAACGCAGACGCCACCCCCCAGGGCCTGTACGACCCCGCCTTCGAGCACGACGCCTGCGGAGTGGGCTTCGTGGCCGACCTCACCGGTCGTCAGAGCCACGACATCGTCAGCAAGGCGCTCACCGTCCTGCGCAACCTCGACCACCGGGGCGCCTCCGGAGCCGACCCCGACGACGGCGACGGCGCGGGCATCCTCACGCAGATCCCGCACGAGCTCTACACCGAGGTCTGCGACTTCCCGCTCCCCGCCGCGGGCGCCTACGCCACCGGCATCGGCTTCCTGCCCTCCGACGCCGCCGAGCGCGCCGCCGCCGTGCGGACCATCAACACCATCGTCGCCGACGAGGGCCTCACCCTCCTGGGCTGGCGCGAGGTCCCCTTCGAGCCCCAGTACAGCGGCCCCGCCGCCCGCGAGGCCATGCCCTACTTCGGGCAGCTCTTCATCACCGGCACCCCCGGCACCGCCACCGAGGGCCTCACCGGGATCGACCTCGAACGCCACGCCTACTGCGTGCGCAAGCGCGCCGAGCACGAGGCCGACGTCTACTTCCCGAGCCTGTCCCCGCGCACCATCGCCTACAAGGGCATGCTCACCACCCCGCAGCTGGAGCCGTTCTTCCCGGACCTGTCCGACCGCCGCTACGCCTCCGGCCTGGCCCTGGTCCACTCCCGGTTCTCCACCAACACCTTCCCGTCCTGGCCGCTCGCCCACCCGTTCCGCTACGTGGCCCACAACGGTGAGATCAACACGGTCAAGGGCAACCGCAACATGATGCGGTCACGCGAGGCCAAGCTCGCCACCGAGCTCATCCCCGGCGACCTGTCCCGCGTGTTCCCGATCGTCGACCCCGACGACTCCGACACCGCGTCCTTCGACGACGCCCTCGAACTGCTCCACCTGGGCGGCCGCTCGCTGCCGCACGCGGTCCTCATGATGATCCCGGAGCCCTGGGAGAACCACACCGAGATGGACCCGGCCGTCCGGGCCTTCTACGAGTACCACTCCACCCTCATGGAGCCCTGGGACGGCCCCGCCTCGGTGTCCTTCACCGACGGCACCGTCGTCGGCTCCGTCCTGGACCGCAACGGACTGCGCCCCGGCCGCTACTGGGTGACCGACGACGGCCTCGTCGTCCTCGCGTCCGAGGCCGGCGTCCTCGACATCGACCCCGCCACGGTCGTGCGCAAGGGACGGCTCCAGCCCGGCCGCATCTTCGTCGTCGACACCGCCCAGGGGCGGATCATCGAGGACGAGGAGATCAAGGCCGAACTCGCCGCCGAACACCCCTACCAGGAGTGGATCGACTCCGGCGTCCTGCGCCTGGCCGACCTCCCCGCCGCCGAACCCGCCCCGGTCACCGAACTCAACCTCGCCCAGCAGGTGTTCGGCTACACCGAGGAGGAACTGCGGATCATCCTCACACCGATGGCCCGCACCGGCGCCGAACCCATCGGCTCCATGGGCACCGACACCCCGGTGGCCGCCCTGTCCGCGCGCTCGCGCCAGCTCTTCGACTACTTCTCGCAGAACTTCGCGCAGGTCACGAACCCGCCGCTGGACGCCATCCGTGAGGAGATGGTCACCAGCCTGTCCACCCTCCTCGGAGCCGAGGGCAACCTCCTCCAGGCCTCCCCGGGCGACACCCAGCGCCTCGTCCTGCCCACCCCGGTCGTCGACCAGGCCCAGCTCGCCGCCATCGTCGCCGCCGGGCGGGACAACCCCGCGCTGCGCACCTTCACCGTCGACGGCACCTACCCCGTCGACGGCGGCGGCGAGGCCCTCTCCGCCCGCCTCGACGAGATCAACACCGAGGTCTCCCAGGCCATCGCCGACGGCGCCCACATCCTCGTGCTCAGCGACCGCCGTGCCGACGCCGAACGCGCCCCCGTACCGTCGCTGCTGCTCACCGGCTCGGTCCACCACCACCTGGTCCGCGAGAAGTCCCGCACCGAGGTCGGCCTCCTCGTCGAGGCCGCCGACGTCCGCGAGTGCCACCACGTGGCCCTCCTCGTCGGCTACGGAGCCTCGGCGGTCAACCCGTACCTGGCCCTGGAGACCGTCCGCGACCTGGTCGAGCGCGGCACCCTCGGCGGTGTGGAGGCCGACACGGCCGTCCGCAACACCGTCAAGGCTTTCGGCAAGGGCGTTCTGAAGGTCATGTCCAAGATCGGCGTGTCCACGGTCAGCTCCTACACCGGCGCCCAGATCTTCGAGGCCCTCGGCCTGGGCCAGGAGGTCATCGACCGCTGCTTCACGGGCACCACCTCCCGCCTGGGCGGCGTCGGCTTCGACATCCTCGCCGAGGAGGTCGCGCTCCGCCACCGCCGCGCCCACGCCGCCAACCCCAACGCCCACCGGCGCCTGGAGGTCGGCGGCGAGTACCAGTGGCGCCGCGAGGGCGAGCCCCACCTGTTCGACCCCGAGACCGTCTTCCGGCTCCAGCACTCCACCCGCGACCGCAAGTACGACATCTTCAAGGAGTACACGAACAGGGTCGACGACCAGTCCGCCCGGCTCATGACGCTCCGGGGACTGTTCCGCCTCAAGGAGGGCGTGCGCGAACCCGTCTCCATCGACGAGGTCGAGCCCGTCTCGGAGATCGTCAGGCGCTTCTCCACCGGCGCCATGTCCTACGGCTCCATCTCCGCCGAGGCCCACGAGACCCTCGCCATCGCGATGAACCGCCTCGGCGGCAAGTCCAACACCGGCGAGGGCGGCGAGGACCCGGCCCGCTTCACCCCGGACGCCAACGGTGACCTGCGCCGCAGCGCCATCAAGCAGGTCGCCTCCGGCCGCTTCGGCGTCACCTCGCACTACCTCAGCAACGCCGACGACATCCAGATCAAGATGGCCCAGGGCGCCAAGCCCGGCGAAGGCGGCCAGCTGCCCGGCCACAAGGTCTACCCGTGGGTGGCCAACACCCGCCACTCCACCCCCGGCGTCGGCCTCATCTCGCCGCCGCCCCACCACGACATCTACTCCATCGAGGACCTCGCCCAGCTCATCCACGACCTCAAGAACGCGAACCCGTCCGCGCGGGTCCACGTCAAGCTGGTCTCCGAAGCCGGTGTGGGCACCGTCGCCACCGGCGTGTCCAAGGCGCACGCCGACGTCGTCCTCATCTCCGGTCACGACGGAGGCACCGGCGCCTCGCCGCTGACCTCCCTCAAGCACGCGGGCACCCCCTGGGAGCTCGGCCTCGCCGAGACCCAGCAGACCCTGCTGCTCAACGGCCTGCGCGACCGCATCGTCGTCCAGGCCGACGGCCAGATGAAGACCGGCCGCGACGTCGTCGTCGCCGCCCTGCTGGGCGCCGAGGAGTACGGTTTCGCCACCGCGCCCCTCGTCGTCTCGGGCTGCGTCATGATGCGCGTCTGCCACCTCGACACCTGCCCCGTGGGCGTGGCCACCCAGAACCCCGCCCTGCGCGAGCGGTTCTCCGGCAAGGCCGAGTACGTCGTGAACTTCTTCGAGTTCATCGCCCAGGAGGTCCGCGAGTACCTGGCCCAGCTCGGCTTCCGCAGCCTCGACGAGGCCATCGGCTCCGTCGACCTGCTCGACACCGCCGAGGCCGTCGACCACTGGAAGGCCCAGGGCCTGGACCTGTCGCCGATCCTGCACGAGGTCGAGCCCATCGCCGGGGACCACCGCGCCCACCGGCGCATCCAGGACCACGGTCTGGAGAAGGCGCTGGACAACACCCTCATCCAGCTCAGCGAGGGAGCTCTCGACTTCGGCCAGCCGGTCCGCCTCGAGCTGCCCGTGCGCAACGTCAACCGGACCGTGGGCACCATGCTCGGGCACGAGGTCACCAAGCGCTACGGTGCCGACGGCCTGCCCGCCGACACCATCGACGTGTCCTTCACCGGCTCCGCCGGGCAGTCCTTCGGCGCCTTCGTGCCCCAGGGCATCACCCTGCGGCTGTCCGGCGACGCCAACGACTACGTCGGCAAGGGCCTGTCCGGTGGCCGCGTCATCGTCCGCCCCGCACAGGCCTCCACCCTCGCCGCCGAGGAACACATCATCGCCGGAAACGTCATCGGCTACGGCGCCACCTCCGGGGAGATCCTCCTCCGGGGCGTCGTCGGCGAACGCTTCTGCGTCCGCAACTCCGGCGCCACCGCGGTCGTCGAGGGCATCGGCGACCACGGCTGCGAGTACATGACCGGCGGGCGCGCCGTCATCCTCGGCCGTACCGGGCGCAACTTCGCGGCGGGCATGTCCGGAGGCATCGCCTACGTCCTCGACCTGGACACCGAACGCGTCAACCCCGAGATGGTCGAGGTCGAGGCCCTCACCGACGAGGACCGCGAGTTCCTCACCGGCGTCCTCACCCGCCACCACGCGGAGACCGGCTCCACCGTCGCCGAACGCCTCCTGGCCGAGGGCAGCAAGGGGCTCGACCGCATCGCCAAGGTCATGCCGCGCGACTTCAAGCGCGTCCTGCTCGCCCAGGCCGAGGCCGAACGCGAGGGTCGCGACGTCAACGAGGCCGTCATGGCCTCCGCACAGTCCTGAAGTCAGCACACGAGAGGAGGAGGAACCATGGCTGACCCCAAGGGTTTCCTGAAGATCACCGAGCGCGAGCTCCCCAAGCACCGCCCCGTCGACGTCCGCATCCAGGACTGGCGCGAGGTCCACGAGGACTTCGACCGAGGAACCGTCACCAAGCAGGCCTCGCGCTGCATGGACTGCGGCATCCCCTTCTGCCACAACGGATGCCCCCTCGGGAACCTCATCCCCGAGTGGAACCACCTCGTGTACACGCACGACTGGGCCGAGGCGATCGAACGGCTGCACGCCACCAACAACTTCCCCGAGTTCACCGGGCGCCTCTGCCCGGCGCCCTGTGAGTCCGCCTGCGTGCTCGGCATCAACCAGCCCGCCGTGACCATCAAGAACGTCGAGGTCTCCATCATCGACCGCGCGTGGGAGGAGGGCTGGGTCAAGCCCCTGCCCCCCACCCACCGCACCGGCCGGACGGTCGCCGTCGTCGGCTCCGGCCCCGCCGGACTGGCCGCCGCGCAGCAGCTCACCCGCGCCGGACACGACGTGACGCTCTACGAGCGCGCCGACCGCGTCGGCGGCCTGCTCCGCTACGGCATCCCCGAGTTCAAGATGGAGAAGCGGCACATCGACCGCCGCCTCGCCCAGATGACTGCGGAGGGCACCACCTTCCGCACCGGCGTCAACGTCGGCGTGGACGTCACGGGCGACCAGCTCCGGGCCGACCACGACGCCGTCGTCCTCACCGGCGGCGCCACCAAGTGGCGCGACCTGCCCGCCACCGGCCGCGAACTCAACGGCATCCACCAGGCCATGGAGTACCTGCCCCTGGCCAACCGGGTGCAGGAGGGCGACCTCGACCGCGCGCCCATCCACGCCGAGGGCAAGCACGTCGTCGTCATCGGCGGCGGCGACACCGGCGCGGACTGCGTCGGCACCGCCCACCGGCAGGGGGCCGCCTCGGTCACCCAGCTGGAGATCATGCCCAAGCCCCCCACCACGCGCCCCGATCACCAGCCCTGGCCCACCATGCCGATGCTGTACAAGGTCACCAGCGCCCACGAGGAGGGCGGCAAGCGGATCTACTCCGTCAACACCCTGGAGTTCCTCGGGGACGAGGAGGGCAACGTCCGCGCCCTGAAGCTGGTCGAGGTCAAGCGCGGCTCCAACGGCTTCGAACCGGTCGAGGGCACCGAGCGCGAGATCCCCGCCGACCTCGTCACCCTCGCCATGGGCTTCGTCGGCCCCGAGAAGGAGGGCCTGCTCGACCAGCTCGGCGTCGAACTCGACGGCCGCGGCAACGTGGTCCGCGACGCCGACTACCGGACCACCGTCGACGGCGTCTTCTGCGCCGGGGACATGGGCCGGGGCCAGTCGCTCATCGTCTGGGCCATCGCCGAGGGCCGCTCGGCCGCCGCCGGGGTGGACCGCCACCTCACCCAGGACACCGTCCTGCCCGTGGCCATCCCGCCCACCGAGCGCCCGCTCGTGTAGGAGACCACCACCCGGGCGCGGGGGCCTGTCCCCGCGCCCGGCCCTCCCCCTACCATCGAGCCATGGTGTACCGCGTCATCGGTGAGGGGGCCATGGTCCTGCACCTGGTCTTCCTCGCCTACGTCGCGCTCGGCGGCTTCCCGGCCTGGCGCTGGCCCCGCCTGTTCTGGCCCCACCTGGCCATCGCCCTCTACGGCCTGGGCATCACCGTCATCGGCTGGCAGTGCCCCCTCACCCATGTGGAGGACTGGGGCCGCCGGAACGCCGGACAGGCCGGGCTCCCGCCCGAGGGGTTCATCGCGCACTACCTCACCGGCGTCATCTACCCCGCCGAGCACCTCCTCACAGCGCAGCTTCTGGTGGCCCTGAGCGTCGCCGTGTCCTGGGCCGGAGCGCTTTACCTGCACCGCCAACGCAAGCGCCCCGAGAACGCCGCGTAAAGATCGCGAATGGATCAGGGCCACACTGTTCTCCCTGCCCAGACCCCGCCGTACCGTCGAATTATGACCGTTGTGACCTGGGATTCGTACCGCGCAGCAGAACACTTCACCATGCGCAGCGCCCGGCTCGTCGACCGGCACCGCTTCGCCTACCTCTTCCAGAGCGGACCAGCCGAACCGGTCCGCGCCACACTCTCCGCCTACCGCAACCTCGACGGCGGCTACGGCAACGGACTCGACCCCGACCTGAGGGGCCACGCCAGCCAGCCCGTGGCCACCGAGATCGCCCTGCGCTACCTCGACGAACTCGGCCCCGTCCCCGACCAGATCGGAGCCGGCGTCTGCCGGTACCTCGCCACCGTCAGCAACGACGACGGCGGGCTCCCGACCTCGCTCCCCAACGCCCGCTACACCGCGTCCGCGCCCTGGTACCGCCACAACCACGACTTCGGGAGCCGGCTCGACATCACCGCGATGATCACCGGGCTCCTCCACAAGAACAACATCACCCACCCCTGGCGCGACCACGCCACGGCCTTCTGCTGGAAGCACGTCGACTCGCTCAAGTGGACCAACCCGCACGAGGCCATCGGCATCTGCTGCTTCCTCCAGCACGTCCCGGACCGCCCCCGTGCCATCGTCGCGATGAACCACCTCTCCCACATGATCCGCGCCGTCATCGACGTCCACCCCCGGGCCACCGGGCACGTCCACACGCCGCTGGACCTGGCCTCACACCCGGGCCACATCGCCCGGCCGCTCTTCACCGACCAGGAGATCGAACGCAACCTCCAGGCCTTCGAGGACCAGCAGCGCCCCGACGGGGGCTGGGACGCGTGCTGGGACGACTGGGACACCGTCGCCACCCTCGAACGCGAGGGCATGCGCACCATCCAGCGGCTGCGCATCCTGCGGGCCTACGGGCACGTGCAGCCCGACCTGCCCCGCCCCCGCCGCGCCGGCTGAGGGACCCGCGCGGGGGAGCGGGCCGACAGGGGGGCGGCGATCAGCAGGAGCGGACCGCCGCCCACGGCACCGAGACCCGGCTCAGCCCAGAGCCAGCAGACGCACCCCGGCCGCAGCCAACGCCGCCCGGTCCACCTCGGAGTCCGACCGCCCCGTCACCGCGCGCACCGCCGCCCACGACGGGCCCCGGGGACCCACCCCCTCCGGCAGCACCCGCCGCAGCTCCTCCGGGTCCACCGACCCGAACAGCACCCCGCGGAGCACGTCCAACGCGGCCCCCGACGTCCACGGCTCACGGCCCAGCGCGTCCGCCAGGTCCAACCCGTGCAGCGCCAACTCCACCACCCGGGTCACCAGGTAGTCCGTCAACAGCATCGGGTCCCCGTGCCGCGTCACGATCCGCCGGTCCGCCGGCTCACCCGGAAGACGCCCCGCCAGAGCGTCCCAGATCCCGCCCAGCACCCGGCCCGGCTCCGCCGCGTCCTCACGCCGCGCCGCCCGCTCCACCGCGCCCTCCACACGCGCCGCGTTCACCTCCGGCGAGAACCGCACCTCGGGCACGTAGTACCCCGCCGCCGAGACCAACCCCTCCGACACGCCCGGCCGACCCTGGTCCAGGGCCACCAGCACCTGGTTCAACGAACCCGCGGTGTGCACCGACAACGCCGCCACGTCCCACGGAACACACCGTGTGGGCAACACCACCTCGGCCTCCGACAGGCCCAGCAGGACCCCCTCCAGCGCCATGACCTCCGCCACCAGAGCGGACTCCACCACAGAACGATCGAACACCGACAACCCCTCCGTCAGACACCGAACACGGCTCCACGGCCGCGCCCACATCCAACACCCCTTACGCAGGGTCACCACGTTCGCCCCAACTCCACCTCAGATACGTGTATTCGCAACCTGGTTTAGACCACTCCATCCCCCAGACGCTCTAAAGTGATAGTCGTGACACGTCGAGCAAAAATCGTTGCGACCCTTGGCCCCGCCACATCGAGCCCGGAGACACTCCGGCGCCTCGTCGACGCGGGCCTCGACGTCGCCCGTCTCAACCTCAGCCACGGAACCCACGACGACCACCGCGCCAGCCTCGCCAATCTCAGGCAGGCCGCGGCGGACGCCAACCGAGCAGTGGGGGTCCTCGCGGACCTCCAAGGACCCAAGATCCGCGTGGGAACCTTCCCCGACGGACCCGTCGAACTCGCCGCGGACGACGAGTTCACCATCACCATCGAGGACGTGCCCGGCGACCGCCAGCGCGTCTCCACCACCTACAAGGGGCTTCCCAGCGACGTCCGCCCCGGCGACCGCGTCCTCATCGACGACGGCCGCGTCGTGCTGGAGTGCACCAAGACCACCAGCACCGAAGTCCACACGCGCGTCATCTTCGGCGGCACCGTCTCCAACCACAAGGGACTCAACCTCCCCGGAGTCGCCGTCAGCGTGCCCGCCCTCACCGACAAGGACGAGGCCGACCTGCGCTGGGCCCTCGCCCAGGGCGTCGACATGGTCGCCCTCTCCTTCGTCCGCAGCCCCGCGGACGCCGAGGAGTGCCACCGCATCATGGACGAGGAGGGCGTCACCGTCCCCCTCATCGCCAAGATCGAGAAGCCCCAGGCGGTCGAGCGCCTCCAGGACATCATCGAGGTCTTCGACGGCGTCATGGTCGCCCGAGGCGACCTCGGTGTCGAACTGCCCCTGGAGAACGTCCCGATGGTGCAGAAGCGCGCCGTCGAACGCTGTCGCGACAAGGCCAAGCCGGTCATCGTCGCCACGCAGATGCTCGAGTCCATGATCAGCGCGCCCCGACCCACCCGGGCCGAGGCCTCCGACGTCGCCAACGCCGTCCTCGACGGCGCCGACGCCGTCATGCTCTCCGGCGAGACCAGTGTCGGCCAGTACCCCATCGAGACCGTCGAGACCATGGCGCGCATCGTCAGCGCCGCCGAGCAGGAGTCCCTGCGCGCCTCGCACATCCTCAACCGGGTGCCGGAGACCACCGGCGGGGCCATCGCCCGCGCCGCCGCCGAGATCGGCGCCACCGTCGGCGCCAAGGCCCTGGTCGCCTTCACCATGTCCGGTGAGACCGCCCGGCGCCTGGCCCGCTACCGCTCACCCATCCCGCTCCTGGCCTTCACCACCGAGGCCGAGACCCGGGGCAGGCTCTGCCTGACCTGGGGCACCGAGAGCAACCAGGTCCCGTGGGTCGACAACACCGACGACATGGTCCGCCAGGTCGAGAACGAGCTCCTCCAGCTCGGCGACTACCACAAGGGCGACAAGGTCGTCATCGTCGCCGGCAGCCCGCCCGGAACCACCGGTTCCACCAACTCCCTGCGTGTCCACCGACTCGGCGACGCCGTCGCCCTCGGTACCAGCTGAACCAGCTGACGCGTGAACGGGCGCCCCGACCGGGCGCCACCTGACGGGCCGCATCAGGTCCGGCCCGGGGGAAGGCGTACTGAGCCGCGCCGACCTCTCCGGGCCGACCGGTGCGGCCGATGTCATGTCCGGGGTCGGGCCGACGCGGGGGAGGGGCGTGCGCCGGAGCACGCGGAAGCGCCACGACGGCTCTCCGGGGTCACTGCTCCCCGGGGATCACTGCTCCTGGTGGGAGGAGACCCCGCCCTCGAAGGTCACCCGGTCCAACGGCATGTCCCAGGGCAACAGGTTCCAGGGGCTCCTCGGGTCCTCGTCCAACAGACCCAGTGCCACCCACACACGGTCGGCGTCCGGCCGGTCGAACTCCACCGGGTCACCGTCCACGCCCTTGTCCGGCCAGAGCAGGTAACCGGCGTGGAAGGCCGTGGACAGCTGTCCCCACGACGAGTAACGGCGCTGGAGGTCGGAGGCCACCCGCCGCAGCAGCGTCTGCGTCTCCACCGGGCTCAGCCAGTCCAGGGTCGCCCCGCCGCACACCAACCGGATGACGTGCACCGACTTCCACCACTGGTAGGCGCCGATGATCACCGTCTCGTCGGCCTCGGTCACGCGCGTGACCGACCGCAGCCGGGCCACCTGCTCCGGAGACAGCTCCACGGTCTCGCCGGTGTCCAGCCCGCCCTGGTCCAGGGGCAGCCGCGACCGGGCCGTGCCCGCGCGCAGGTCCACCGCCAGGTCCAGGCTCGGCCCCTGGTGCAGCCCCGCCAACAGGGTGTCGACCGCGGCCAGCAGGGACTCCCGGTCCACCACCGACCACTGGCGCTCCAGCATCCGCCGGTACCGGCGGCGCAGACTCGGCCGCGCCACCACGTCCCAGGGCTCGGCCAGCGCCACACGGAACGGGGCCGCCGCCGCGGCGGCCCAGCGTTCGGTGCTCAACGGGGCCTCGGGGTCCTTGGTCCGGATCGTCGGCGACTCACGCGAGCCCACCACCAACTCGGCGAAGGAACCCGCGGCCAGGACCAGCAGGGGAAGGAACGACCAGCCTGGCAGGTCCACCGCGACGAGCAGGACCGCAAGCAGGGCCACCGGGGTCCACAACCACGGCTGCCGACGCCGGGAACCCCAGGCCACCACGACCCAGGCCCCGATCACCAGCGCGCCGATCACCCCGGCCACCGCGGTCAACAACCGTCGCCCCTCTCTCGCTGCGTGCCCGATCCGACTGGGCTTTCCGCCATCAAGGATCAGGGACGCGACGGCTTCCAGGCGACCGAACCCACGGGTTGTGCTCAGGTTGTGGCCGTGATGTGACCGGTTCAGCCAGCTTGTAGCTACATAAAATGACAAAAGGCCTATTTGGGGTCGAATAGGTCGGGTAGTTACAGAGGTTCTGGCCAGTCTGTCCCGACCCGGCCAGAACCCCCGCGACAACCGCCGAAAACCCCCTAGCCCAGGGCCTCCACGACCACCTCGGTCGCCTCCGCGACCAGCGCGTCGTCGTACTCCGCGTCCTCGACGTCACGGCTCGACAGCACGGCCAGCAGGATCGGGTCGCCCTCGCCCTCCTCCGGCCACAGCACCGCGATGTCGTTACGCGTCCCGTGACCTCCGCCACCGGTCTTGTCGCCCACGACCCAGCCCTCCGGCACACCCGCACGGATCAGATCGTCACCCGTCGTGTTCCGCACCAGCAGATCCACCAGCACCTCACGGCGGTCCTCCGGCAGGACCTCGCCCAGAGTGAAAGCCTCCAGGCTCCCCGCCAGGGCCTCCGGGGTGCTCGTGTCGCGCTCGTCACCCGGAACGGCCTCGTTGAGGTCCGGCTCCCACCGCACCGGGTTGGTCACGTCGTCGCCGGTGAGCTCCTCCAACGCGGAACCGAACCCCTCCGGGCCGCCGATCTCCTCCAACAACAGGTTCGCCGCCGCGTTGTCGCTGAAGCGCACCGTCGCGTCACACAGCTCCAACAACGACATCCCCGACTCCAGGTGCTCCTCCACCACCGGCGAGTGCGGCACCAGCACACTCTCGTCGAAGGTCACCACCCGTTCCATCTCCTCCAACGAGTTCCCCGACAACACCACCCCCGCCAACAACGCCTTGAACGTCGAGGCGAACGCGAACCGCTCACCCTCCTGGAACGCCACCTCCTCGCCCGATCCCGTGTCCAACGCGTACACACCCAACCGGGCGTCGAACTCCTCCTCCAGGGCCTCGAACTCCGCCTCGAAGTCCACCGTCACCGAAGCCGACTCCGCGGGCGTACCCGTGCCCCCCGCACCCTCGGCAGCACCACACCCCACCAGAGGCACCAACGCCACCGACGCAACGAAACCGCGCCACCACACACCGCGCACAGCAAAGCCCACGAAAGCCCCCAAAGGAACAGGAATCAGAAGAGAGGCGAGCCAGAACCGACCCGCCCCCGCAGTCTCACCAACCACCACCCATGCTGTCCAAGACACAAACAGCCACACCCATGCTATTTCGACATAAGCTCAGACCATGGACCTCGTCGGAGCCTGCACCGCCTTCATCCACGTCAGCGACCGAGGCAGCTTCACCCTCGGAGCCGCCGCCGCGCGCATCCCCCAACCCGTCGCCAGCCGCCGCATCGCCGCCCTGGAGAAACACCTCGGCGCACCCCTCTTCGACCGCACCACACGACGCGCCACCCTCACCCAGTTCGGCCACACCGTCCTGCCCACCGCACGACGCCTCGTCGACCTCGCCCACACCCTCGAACACGACGCCGCCCAGGCCCGCCGCACACCCCTGCGCCTCGCCGTCCCCGCCACCTGCACCACCCACGACCTCGCCCACCTCACCGCCCAGGCCCGCCGCCACGACCTCCACCTCGACCCCCACCCCGCGCCACCCGCCCAACGCGAGGAACTCCTCCACACCCGACAGGTCCGCACCGCCATCACCGCCGTCCCACCCGACCGCGCGCACTGGACCGTCCCCCTCGGCCTCGCCACCCACCACCCTCCCCACGCCAACACCCACTACCTCGAAACCCTCCGCCCCCACCGCGACGACACCACCCCGCCCCGCCGCCTCTGGATCCAGCCCGAGGACGACACCCCCCACATCCGCGACCCGCTCACCCACACCGGCGACACAATCGGCCTCCAACCCACCCAGATCACCCGCGCCACCACCCTCACCACCGCCACCGCCGAGATCCTCACCACCCACGACCTCCTCCTCTGCTCACCCCGCCAGGCCGACGACCTCAACCTCCACTGGCGCCCCATCGGAGAGATCCAACCCACCCGCACCTACACCGCCACCGGAGAACAGTCCGAGACACTCCGCACACACCTGCACCCACACATCGCCCAATGCCTCGGAGCCACCCCGTGATCACCCAACGACTCCAGACCGAACTCGAACAGGCCGGACTCCAGGCCTCCCTCCTCGTCCGCGACCTCAACACCGGCCACGAGATCGGCATCGACCCCGACACCGAGTACGCCACCGCCTCCCTCGTCAAGATCCCCCTCGCCCTCGCCACCCTCGAACGCCTCCACCAGGGCGAACTCGACGGCACCACCCCCGTCCGCGTCGAACCCGGCGGCCCCACCACCGGCCCCATCGGCCTCGGCCGCTTCCGCCACCCCGCCACCGTCGCCGTCGACGACCTCCTCTACCTCGCCATGTGCCTCAGCGACAACGTCGCCGCCGACACCCTCTTCGACCTCACCCCACCCGCACGGACCACCGACGTCCTCCGCGCCCACGGCATCCACGGCATCACCGTCCGCCACCGCGTCCGCGACCTCAACGAAACCCCCGCCGAACGCCTCGCCCCCGACGAGACCCACCTCGCCCACACCCTCGCCATCCAGGCGGCCAGCGCCGGACGCGGACACCGCATCCCCCAACTCGACGTCACCCGCGCCAACTCCGGCTCCGCCCGCGCCCACGTCGACCTCCTCCAGGCCCTGTGGAAACCCACCACCATCCACCCCGACACCGCCGCCCGCCTGCGCTCCCTCATGGCCGACAACGTCATCCGCCACCGCCTCGCCCCCGAGTTCAGCACCGACGCCAGCACCTGGTCCTCCAAGACCGGCAGCGTCCTCAACCACCGCCACGAGGTCGGCGTCGTCGAACACAGGGGAGGCGAGGCCTACGCCATCGCCGCCCTCACCGCCTCCTCCGTCCCCGCCCGCCACCAACCCGCCGCCGAAGCCCTCATCGGACGCGCCGCCCGCACCCTCCGCGACCACCTCCGCGCCACCTGACCAGACCCGAAACTGACGTGCCGTAGAGGAACAACAGACCAGCTCAGACGTAGCGTTGAGGCATGCTCACACAGATCGCCATCCACTCCGTGACCGTCCTCGACCAGGACGAGGCCCTCGACTTCTACGTCGGCAAACTCGGCTTCGAGGTCGGCGACGACGTCGACATGGGATTCATGCGGTGGCTCACCATCACCCTGCCCGCCGACCCGGACCGCCACATCCTCCTGGAGGTGCCCTCCCAGGACGAGAACGGCGCCCAGGTCCGCGAACTCCTCACCAAGGGCGCCCTCGGCGTCGCCGCCATCATCAACACCGACGACTGCCAGGCCACCTACGACACCCTGCGGGCGCGAGGAGTCCAGTTCACCGAGGAACCGACCCAGCAGCCCTACGGCATCGACTGCGCCCTGCGCGACCCCTTCGGCAACCACCTCCGCATCACCCAGCCCACACCGATGCAGGAGATCACCGAGGAGGACCTCAGGCGCTGGCGGGGTGAGGAGTAGCCCCGCCCGCCCGTGCCCCACGGGTGCTCGGGCGTCCTCAGTACTTGGGCCCCACGAACGCGTCCATCCGCGCCACCGCGTCCCGCTGGGACACCGAAACGACGTGTTTGTCCCGGTAGCGCGGTTCCTGCCTGATCACGTGGACCTTCCACGCGATGTCCAACCGGTCCAGAGCGTCGGTGAACACCCCCACGATGTCCGTCGAGGAGTTCGTGAAGTGGTAGCGCGGGTACTCGTAGTGCACCGTCTCCCCGTTCCGTCGCTTCCTGCGTATCCGATTGATCACCCGGCAACCGTCCGAGTGGATGAGGCCGCGTATCAGGGCTTCGGGATGCTGGTTCACGATGGCGGCCTGCCAGGGCTCCAGAGCGATGGTGCGGTCGTGTTTTTTGCCCGGCCCGTGTTGGGGGAACAGACAGGGCCAGTGCTTCCAGTTGCTGTGCACCTCGGTGCACCCCGTGGAGGGGACCCGGGAGACCCTGTGGTCGGGGCGGATCGCGGCCATACTCCCCGCGCAGAGTTCTATGAGTCCGGGCCAGGTGTCGGAGCACATGACACGCAGCCGCCAGACCCCCTTCGTGGGGTCTCCGGCCGGGGTGAGACACCCGTCGCCGAGGTAGAGGCCCAGGAGGTACCCGTACGCATCCGTTCGTCGGGGTGGGGCGGGTACGGGTTCACACCGGGGACACAGGTCGGTGCCGACGTACCTGTCCACGAGTGAACGGTCGAGGATCCACGTCCGAAGCGTGGACCGGTTGATGCCCGTCCGACGGCTGACCTCCGCGCAGGAGATTCCGGAATCGATGAGGGAGACGGCCTCGCGCCTGACATGCGGTGAGTACATACGGTGCATGTTCACTCACGCCTCGGACATTCCCGGATGGCTTCGAACGCAGAAAAGCCACCCGTGGGGGTGGCTGCTGGTGCCCCGAGTGGGATTCGAACCCACACTTGATGGTGTTTGAGACCATTGACTCTGCCGGTTGGTCTATCGGGGCGTTTGAGTTGTTGGTTCCGATTGTCCGGTTTGCCTGTTCGGCCTCCCGGGGCGACGCTCCGTCAACGGTGGAGTCACGATTGACGCGCATTGCCGGGGCCAACGGTCAGCATACTAGCGGATCTCGGTAACCTCGTGTACGTGACGAGGACGCAGAGCCGTGTGGTGATCGCGGAAGACGAGGCCCTGATTCGCCTGGATCTCAAGGAGATGCTCGAAGAGGACGGTTACGCCGTCGTCGGGGAGGCTGGCGACGGTGAGGCCGCCATTCGGCTTGCCCAGGAGCTCAAACCCGACCTGGTGATCACCGACATCAAGATGCCGGTGCTCGACGGCCTGTCGGCCGCCGAGCGCATCGCCGGGGAGCGCATCGCCCCGGTCGTGATCCTGACCGCCTTCTCCCAGCGGGAGCTGGTGGAGCGGGCCCGCGAGGCCGGGGCCATGGCCTACCTGGTCAAGCCGTTCAGCAAGTCGGACCTGGTGCCGGCGATCGAGATGGCCACCTCGCGCTACGCCGAGTTGGCCGCGCTGGAGGCCGAGGTCGGCAGCCTCCAGGAGCGACTGGAGACCCGAAAGCTCGTGGAGCAGGCCAAGGGCCTGCTCCAGACCCGCCACGGGATGAGTGAGCCCGAGGCGTTCCGGTGGATCCAGAAGAACTCCATGGACCGCCGGCTGACCATGCGCAAGGTCGCCGAGACCGTCGTCGAGACGCTCGGGGGACAGTCCTCCTGACGGACCGACCGCCGCAGCCCTGAACCGGGGCCGTACCCGAACGGGTGCGGCCCCTTCGTGTGTCTCGGGTGCCCCCGGCCGAGGAGCCTACAGATTGACAGGTTTCGGCTCCGGAACGTGTCCGAGTGTCCAGGGTCAACGCGCATCCAGTACCGGTTAGATCTCGGTTGCGCACGATGGGGTGACGGTTGGGTCACGTGGTTTAAGCGACACTGAATGACCGGCATAAATCGGGCTAAACTCACCGCACCGAACAGCTAAAGGACAGCGGCCCTCGAATGCCTTCCATTCGGGTGCCGCCAACCTCAGATGCGCAAGGAGCGCGCGTGCGCACACGCCTCGTGACCGTGTTGCTCGCCCTGATCACCGCATTCCTGGTGATCCCCGGGGCGGCGGCGACGGCAGACGAACAGGGCGGTGAGACGCTGCACGGTCAGATCGGTCAGCCGGACGACCGGGACCAGGGTGTCGAGGGCATCCTGATCACGGTCCTCCAGGGTGACGACGAGATCGATGCGGTGGAAACCGACTCTGATGGAATGTGGGAAGTGGAGTTGCCCGGACCGGGCGACTACCGCGTAGTGGTGGACCAGGAGTCCGTCCCCAGCGAGTTCGCCGTACGCGAGACGTCCCTCATGGCAGAGGGTGAGGCCCAGGTTGAGGTCGAGTCCGGCCAGCAGCGGCTGCTCCTCATCGGGTTGGAGAACCCGGGCGACTCCGCGGGCGGCCAGGACGAGAGCTCCCCCTCCCCGGACGCCGAGGCGACCGAGGACACGGAGGAGGACGCGGCCGCCGAGGACGAGTCCGTGGCGGTCGAGGGCGTCAGCGGCGGGTTCGGTGAGCGCTTCGCGCAGCTCACCGCGGCCGGTCTGCTGTTCGGCCTGGTCATCGCGATCTCCGCGATCGGCCTCTCACTGATCTTCGGTACGACGCAGGTCATCAACTTCTCGCACGGTGACATGGTCACCTTCGGCGCGATGATGGCCCTGCTGTTCAGTACCGGCGCCGCGGGACTGGGCAACTCCCTGCTGGCGATCTTCGCCGGTCTGGGGATCGCCGTCCTGTTGGGCGCCTTCCTGGAGCACCGGCTCAACCGGACGACGCTGATCGTCCTCCAGTGGTCCTCGGTCTTCGGCGGTATCGCGCTGGCGACGCTCATGGGCGTGCTCGGGGACGACCTCGGCTGGCAGGTGCCGCTGTGGGCGGCGGCCGGTATCGCGGTGATCATGGGCGGTGTGCTGGGCAGCACGATGGAGCGCTATCTGTGGCGTCCGCTGCGCAGGCGCAACGTCGCCCTGATCCAGATGTTCATCGTCTCCATCGGCCTGGCCCTGGTCCTGCGGCACGTGCTGCTGGTGCTCTTCGGAGCCAACCGGCGCCGGTACGCCGGGTTCCAGGTGCAGGAGATGGTGCACTTCGGTCCGATCTCCATGCCCCCGCGCGACCTGGTGATCATGGCCGTCGCGATCGTGGTGCTGGTGCTCGTGGCCTGCATGCTCCAGTTCACCCGCATCGGCAAGGCGATGCGCGCGGTCTCGGACAACCGGGACCTCGCGGAGTCGTCGGGCATCGACGTCGACCGGGTGACGCTGTACGTGTGGTTCCTCGGCGGCGGCCTGGCGTCCCTGGGCGGTGTGCTCTTCGGCCTGAACCAGGTCGTGGACTACGAGATGGGCTTCCGTCTGCTGCTGCTCATGTTCGCCGCGGTGATCCTGGGCGGCCTGGGTACGGCCTACGGCGCGATGGTCGGCGGCATCGCCGTGGGCTTGGTGGCGATGCTGTCCACCCTGTGGTTCCCCGCACAGCTCATGCAAGCGTGGGCTCTGGCCCTGATGATCCTCATGCTGCTGATCAGGCCCCAGGGCCTGCTCGGTCGGCGCGAGCGGGTCGGCTAGGAGAGGTAGACGATGGATATTTTCTTGATCCTCGCCGAGTCCGCCCGATCCGCGGTGGGACCGGTGGCCGCGATCTACGCGCTGGCCGCGATCGGCCTGAACATGCACTTCGGTTACGCGGGGTTGCTGAACTTCGGTCAGGTCGGCTTCATGCTGGTGGGCGCCTACGGCGTCGGTATCAGCGTCGCGGTGTTCGAGCTGCCGTTGCTGGTCGGGTTCCTGGTGGGCCTGGCCTGCGCGGTGGTGTTGGCGCTGTTGTTGGGTATCCCGACGCTCCGGTTGCGGGCGGACTACCTGTCGATCACGACGATCGCCGCGGCCGAGGTGCTGCGGCTGGTGTACCGGGCGGGCTTCGCCGAGCCGCTGACCAACGGTGTCTACGGGTTGCAGAACCTGTCCACGGAGTTCCGTCAGTGGAACGAGGCGCTGGGGTTGTTCGACCCGGCCGGCCGCTACGGGATCGGTTCGTTCTCGTTCAGCGGCAACCACATGTGGATGATGACGGTGACGTGGGGTCTGGTGGCGCTGATGGCGGCGCTGACCTGGGCGCTGATCCACAGCCCGTGGGGCCGCGTGGTGAAGGGCATCCGCGAGGACGAGGACGCGGTGCGCAGCCTCGGCAAGAACGTCTTCGCGTACAAGATGCAGGCGCTGGTCCTGGGCGGCCTGATCGGTTCGCTGGCCGGTTGCATGATGGCGGTGCACCAGGGTGCGATCGCGCCGGACCAGTTCAAGCCGCAGGTGACGTTCTTCCTGTGGGTGATCCTGCTGCTGGGCGGTGCGGGCCGTGTCCTGGGTCCGATCGTCGGGTCGATGGTGTTCTGGTTCCTGATGAACTTCACGGACAAGCTGCTGCGCGGGTTGGGCAGTGAGGGTTACCTGCCGTTCCTGTCGGGTCCGGACTTCGGCGCCATCCAGCTGGCGTTCGTCGGTGTGCTGCTGGTGCTGCTGATCGTCTTCCGGCCGCAGGGCCTGATCGGTGACCGCAAGGAGATGTTGATCAATGTCAAGTGACGAGGTGAACGCCTCCGGGGCGGATGTCGAGGTCGACCGGATGGCCGGGGCGGTCCCGGAGCCGGGTTCGGCCAAGCCGGATCCGATCCTGGTGGCTGACGGGGTGAAGCGTTCCTTCGGCGGTCTGACCGCCGTGGACGTGGAGCACCTGGAGGTGCAGCGGGGGACGATCACGGCGCTGATCGGTCCGAACGGTGCGGGCAAGTCCACCCTGTTCAACCTGTTGACGGGGTTCGACCGGGTCGACGGCGGCCAGTGGTCGTTCGAGGGTCGCGGGATCAACGGTCGTCGGGGTCACCAGGTGGCCCGGGCCGGGATGGTGCGGACCTTCCAGCTGACCAAGGCGCTCACGCGGATGACGGTGCTCGACAACATGTTGTTGGGCGCTCCGGGTCAGACGGGTGAGCGCATGGCGGGGGCGTTCCTGCGTCCGGTGTGGGGCCGCCAAGAGAAGGTCAACACCGAGAAGGCCCTGGACCTGTTGGAGCGGTTCAAGCTGATCGACAAGCGCCGGGACATGGCGGGCGCTCTGTCGGGTGGTCAGCGCAAGCTGTTGGAGATGGCTCGCGCGCTGATGACCGATCCGAGCATGATCATGTTGGACGAGCCGATGGCGGGTGTGAACCCGGCGTTGGTGCAGTCCCTGTTGCACCACATCACGTCGTTGCGTGACGAGGGCAAGACGGTCCTGTTCGTGGAGCACGACATGGACGTGATCATGGGCATCAGTGACTGGATCGTGGTGCTGGCCCAGGGCCAGGTGATCGCGGAGGGGCGTCCTTCGGACATCCGGTCCAACCAGCAGGTGATCGACGCCTACCTGGGTGCCCAGGAGGTCGAGGGTGAGACCCAGGGGAGTGGCGATGAGTGAGGGGAACGGCGGGGTCCGTCCGGAGCCGGAGGAGGTTCCGGAGGAGGCTGAGGAGGCCGCGGCCGTGCAGGAGCACCGCGAGGAGGTGCTGGAGCAGGCCCGGGCGGAGTCGCTCGAGGTGGGTGGTCCGGACGACTACCTGCTGTTGGCCCGGGACCTGGTGGCCGGCTACGTACCCGGGGTGAACATCCTGAACGGGTGCACGCTGACTCTCACCGAGGGTGAGGTCGTGGCGATCATCGGTCCGAACGGCGCGGGCAAGTCGACGCTGATCAAGACGATCTTCGGTCTGATCCCGGTGCGTGAGGGCGGTCTGACGCTGCGGGGTTCGAGCATCGCGGGGCTGGCGGCGCACTCGTTGGTGGAGCGGGGCGTGGGTTACGTCCCGCAGACGCGCAACGTGTTCCCGTCCCTGACGATCGAGGAGAACCTCCAGATGGGGGCGTTCCTGCGGCCGAGGTCGTTCTCGGAGCGGTTCGAGGTGGTGGCGGGGTTGTTCCCGTTGCTCGCGGACCGGCGTCGGGCGAAGGCGGGTTCGCTGTCGGGTGGTCAGCGTCAGATGGTGGCCATGGGCCGGGCCCTGATGATGGACCCGTCGGTGCTGTTGCTGGACGAGCCGACCGCGGGGTTGTCGCCGATCTACCAGGAGGAGGTCTTCCAGCGGGTGAAGGAGGTCAACGCCGCCGGGGTCTCGGTCGTCATGGTCGAGCAGAACGCGCGGCGGTGTCTCCAGATCTGTGACCGCGGGTACGTGCTGGACCAGGGCCGGAACGCGTACACGGGGTCGGGTCGGGACCTGCTGAACGATCCGAACGTGATCGAGCTGTACCTGGGGACGCTCGCGAAGGGCTGATCAGGGCGTGTGTGGGGGCGGGACCCGTCGCGGGTCCCGCCCCCTTTCGTGTGCCCGGTGTGTGCCGTGCCCGGTGCGGGGGGTGCGGGCTCAGTCGTTGGTGTACTCGACGTATTCGAGGATCTCGTAGCCGTCCTCGCCGAAGTGGAAGATCTCGAAGGTGGCGGAGGTGGGGTCGCCGTTGTCGTCGAGGTCGATGTTGCCGCTCATCCCCTGGTAGTCGATGGACCGGCCGTCGGCGAGGAGGTCGCGGCACTCCGCGAACGAGGTGCACTCGGTGCCTTCGGGGCGGGTGACCTCGGCGACGTGGTCCACGTACTGGGTGGGGTCGGTGGAGCCCGCGGACTCGGCGGCCAGGGCGATGGTGGTGACGCAGTCGAAGATGTGCGGGGCGAACTGGAAGGCGTCGAGTTCGGGGTCGAAGGCGCGTAGGTCCTCGTTGAACTGGGGGTTGTCGGCGCTGGGGGCGACACCGGTGGTGCCGGTGACGGCGTTGGTGGAGGCGGCGCCGATGGTCGCCTCCAGGTCGGGGTCGTTGAGGCCGTCGGTGAGGTAGAACTGGCTCTCCGTGCCGCTCTCGATGAGGGCGGCCATGAGCTGGGTGCCCTCCTGGAAGGAGATGAGGGCGACGGCATCGGCCCCGGAGGTGACGGTGGAGCTGATGACGGCACCGAAGTTGGTGGCGTCGGGGTCGTACGTCTCGGTGAGGACGACGTTGACGCCGAGGGCGTTGAGTTCGGCCTCGACGGCGTTGAGGTAGCCGTTGCCGTAGTCGTCGGCGCGGGCGATGACGGCGACGTCGAGGTGGCCGTCGTCGACGATGCGCTGGGAGAGGACGGGTCCGGCGAGGAGGTCGCTGGGGGCGGTGCGGAAGAAGTAGCCGTTGTCGTCGACGTTGGTGAGGTCGGGAGCGGTGCTGGAGCCGGAGCACTGGGCGATCCCGGCGCCCGTGACGGTGGCGTAGCTGGCCTGGGTCATCACGGAGGCGGCGGCGCCGATGACGGCGTTGACGTCGGCGGTGACGAGGTCGTTGGCGGCCTGGTTGGCCTGGGCGGCGTCTCCGGCCTCGTCCGCCACGACCGGCGGCGGGACGGTGGCGCCGAGGATGCCGCCCGCGTCGTTGATCTGGTCGATGGCGTAGTCGACGGCGGCGGTTTGGGGTCGGCCGAGGAAGCTCAGGTTGCCGGTCTGCGGGTAGAGGAGGCCGAACGTGAAACCGGTGTCGTCCGCGGTCTCGTCTCCGAGGTCCAGGGCGCCGCAGGCGGTGAGGGCGAGGCTGACGGCGAGTGCTGCCGCTGGGAGGGCGAGGGCCCTGTGGGTGGGCATGGCGTGGTCGTCCGTTCGAGTGGCGTGGTGCGTCCGGGGTTGGACGCGTGGGCGTCGGGCCCCGGTGCGTGCGGTGCCGCTGTGCGGCCGCCTGGCCCGTGTACGACGAGGCACGGCGCGCGGGGTGCGGCCGTGCCGGGGGTCTCGCGGTGGTCGTGTTCGGACGGGTCCGGGGGTGCGGGGCTGGTGCCCCGCACCCCCGGACGGTTCGCGTGGTGTGTGGCGGACGGCGCCTCCGCCGGGGGTCGTGGTGACCCCCGGGCGGGAGGCGGTGTCATCCGTCGTTACTCGTCGACGGAGTACTCCTCGAAGCCGAGGGTCTCGTAGCCGTCGTCACCGAAGTGGAAGACCTCGAAGGTGGCGGAGGTGGGGTCGCCGTTGTCGTCGAAGTCGATGTTGCCGCTGGTGCCCTGGAAGTCGATCTCCTCGCCGTCGTTGAGGAGGTCGCGGCACTCCTCGAAGCTGCCGCACTCGGTGCCGTCGGGACGGCTGATCTCGGGGAGGTGCTCGACGTAGTCGGCGGGCGAGACGGATCCGGCGGACTCGGCGGCCAGGGCGATCGCCGTGACGCAGTCGAAGACCTGCGGGGCGAACTGGAAGACGTCGAGCTCGGAGTCGAAGGCGCGCAGGCCCTCGTTGAACTCGGGGTTGTCCGCGCCGGGGGCGACGCCGGTGACGCCGGTGACGACGTCGGGGTCGTCCGAGTTGACGGTGTCGCCGAGCTCGGGGTCGTTGAGGCCGTCGGTGATGTAGAGCTGGTCGCCGGTGATGCCGGACTCGATGAGTTCGGCGATGACCTGGGCGCCCTCCTGGAAGGAGATCAGGGCGACGGCGTCGGGGTCGGCGCTGGAGACGGAGTTGACGACGGAGTCGAAGTTGGTGGCGTCGGGGTCGTAGTTCTCGGTCGCGACCACGTTCGCGCCGAGGGCCTCGAGCTCGGCCTCCACGGCGCTGCGGTAGCCGTCGCCGTAGTCGTCGGCGCGGGCGACCACGGCGACGTCGAAGGCGCCGTCGTCGACCATCTGGCGGGCCAGGACCGGTCCGGAGAGGAGGTCGCTGGGGGCGGTGCGGAAGAAGAAGCCGTTGTCGTCGATCTCGCTCAGGTCGGGCGCCGTGTTGGAGCCGGAGCACTGGACGATGCTGGCGGCGGTGACGGTGTCGTAGCTGGCCTGCGTCATGGCGGAGGCGGCGGCGCCGATGACGGCGTTGACGTCGGCGGAGACGAGGTCGTTGGCGGCCTGGTTGGCCTGGGCGGCGTCACCGGCCTCGTCCGCCTCGACGATGGCGGGGACGTCCGTGCCGAGGATGCCGCCGGCCTTGTTGATCTCGTCGATGGCGTACTTCGCGGCGGTGACCTGGGGCGGGCCCAGGAAGGCCAGGCTGCCGGTCTGGGGGTAGAGGATGCCGAAGGTGAACTCCTCGCCGGAGCCCTCTCCTCCGTCGGCGCTGTCGCCGCCGTCCCCGTTGCCACACGCGGTCAGTCCGAGCACGAGGGCCGCGGTTGCGGCAGTGAGGCTCAGGAACTTCTTGCTTGCCATGTTCGTGGTCACTCCGTTCAACCGGCTGATCTTGCGCAGCCGTGCCGATAGCTCTGTTGCGTCCTGTTGCCCGTTATGTGTGGCATGACTTAATCAGGAGCGTTAGCGGAGCTTAATCCGGTATCGGGTTCCGGCGGAAGCAGCGGGGAGCGGTTGCGTCTCAGTCGCCTTCTGCTCGTTATGACTCTGTAGCCGTGTGGCCGGGCGTGACTGGACGGATGCATGGTGTGGTGGGGGGATGTGATGACTGGTTGTCGTGGTGTGAGGGCGTGGGGTGCCGGTTCGTCCAGTGTTCGGAGTGACGGGGGCCGTCGTTAGCCGGGCTTCATCCCCGGTGGCGGGTGTCCAACGGCGGGGCGCGGGGGCGCCCCGCCGTCCGGGCTTCTCTACTGGGGGGCGTCGCGCAGCATGCAGGTCAGACGCGAGGTGCAGACCTTCCGGCCCCGGTCGTCGGTGATGGTGATGTCCCAGGTGGCGAGGGTGCGGCCCAGGTGGACCGGGGTGGCCACCCCGGTGACGTGCCCCTCGGTGGCGGACCGGTGGTGGGTCGCGTTGATCTCGATGCCCACGGCGACGCGGCCGAACCCCTGTGCGTGGAGGGTGGAGCCGATCGATCCCAGGGACTCGGCGAGCACACACGAGGCGCCGCCGTGCAGCAGCCCGAAGGGCTGGCGGTTGCCCTCGACCGGCATGCGGCCCACGACGCGCTCGGCGGAGGCCTCGGTGATCTCGATGCCCATGCTCTGGCCCAGGCCGCCGGAGAGCGCCCCGGAGTCCATGAGTTCGCGCAGGCCCTCGGCGTCTGTGGTCATGGTGTTGCCTTCCGATCCGGTCAGGTGGCCCCGTAACCGGTCGAACCGACCGGTGCGGGGAGGTGTTCCCGTGGTGATGGCCGCGGGCTGTCCGTAGCGCATCCTAGGATTCGTTCTGTGGTGACCAAGCGAGAGACCCCTGAACAGACATCCCGGGCCGACGGCGGGCGCGCCCGGCTGCTCCTCCTGGACGGCCACTCGATGGCCTTCCGCGCGTTCTTCGCGCTCCCCGTGGAGAAGTTCGGTACGAGTACCGGGCAGTCCACCAACGCCGTGTACGGCTTCGCCTCCATGCTGGTGAAGCTGCTGCGCGACGAGGAGCCCACGCACGTCGCGGTGGCGTGGGACCTCTCGGGCCCCACTTTCAGGGACGAGGAGTACGACGGGTACAAGGGCGGCCGGTCGGAGACCCCGCCGGAGTTCCCCTCCCAGGTGCCGCTGACCCAGGACCTGATGCGCCTGATCGGGGTCGCGAACCTGTCCGCGCCCGGCTTCGAGGCCGACGACGTGATCGCCACCCTCGCGCACCAGGGCTGCGAGGCGGGCATGGAGGTGCTGATCGCCTCCGGTGACCGGGATGCCTTCCAGCTGGTGAACGAGGACTGCACGGTCCTGTACCCGGGCAAGAGCCTGTCGGACATGCGCCGGATGGACCCGGAGGCGGTCGAGGACAAGTACGGGGTCACCCCGGAGCGGTACCGCGACCTCGCGGCCCTGGTGGGGGAGAAGGCCGACAACCTCCCCGGGGTGCCGGGGGTGGGTCCCAAGACCGCCGCCAAGTGGATCACGAAGTTCGGGTCCCTGGAGGAGTTGGTGGCCCGCGCGGACGAGGTCCCGGGCAAGGCGGGGCAGAACTTCCGCGACCACCTCGACGACGTGCTGCGCAACCAGAGGCTCAACAAACTGGTCACCGACGTGGAGCTGGACACGGCTGTGCGGGACCTGGGGCTGGGCGAGGCCGACCGGGCCGGGGTCGACGCGCTCTTCGACAACCTGGAGTTCGCCTCCAACCTGCGTGAGCGCCTGTACGCGGTGATCCGCGCGGACGGCGGCGAGGAGGGCGCCGAGGAGGGCGCGGCCGTCGAGGGCTTCACCGTGGACGTGACCATGGCGGCCACCGGCGGGGTGGCGGCCTGGATCATCGAGCACGCCTCCGCCGAGTCGCTGACGGACCAGGCCCCGGCCGGGTTGGCGATCGACGGGACCTGGGGCGCGGGCACCGGACGGGTGGACGCCCTGGCCGTCACGGTGCCGGGCGGGGCCTCGCTGTACGTGGACCCCACCGTGCTGGACACCGCCGACACCGACGCGCTGGCCGCCTTCCTCGCGGACTCCGGGCGGCCCAAGGCCGTGCACGAGTACAAGGGCGCGCTGCTGGCGTTGGGCGCGCACGGCTGGGACCTGAACGGGGTGGTCAGCGACACCGCCCTGGCGGCCTACCTGGCGCAGCCGGGGCAGCGCCGCTTCGACCTGGCCGACCTGTGCCGCAAGTACCTGGGCCGGGAGCTGGAGGAGGACACCGACGGCGACCAGATGGCCCTGGACCTGGGGGAGCAGGGCGGCAGCGGGCGCGGTCACGGGCTGGCCGTGCGGGCCGCCGCCACCCGTGACCTGGCCGCCGTGCTCGTGGCGGAGCTCGACAAGCGGGGCGGCACGCACCTGCTGCACGAGGTGGAGCTGCCGCTGGTCGACGTGCTGGCGCGGTTGGAGCGCGCGGGGATCGCCGCGGACCGCGAGTACCTGGAGGGTCTCCAGGGGGAGTTCGCCTCGGCGGCGCGCGGTGCGGTGGAGCGGGCGCACGAGATCGTGGGCCGGGAGTTCAACCTGGGCTCGCCCAAGCAGTTGCAGCAGGTGCTGTTCGAGGACCTGGAACTGCCCAGGACGAAGAAGATCAAGACGGGGTTCACGACGGACGCGGACGCGTTGGCGTGGCTGGCGACCCAGACCGAGAACGAGCTGCCGGGGGTGCTGCTGCACCACCGGGACCAGACGAAGCTGCGCACGACGGTCGAGGGTCTGATCAAGACGGTCGCCGACGACGGCCGCATCCACACCACGTTCAACCAGACGGTGGCGGCTACGGGGCGGCTGAGCTCCACCGACCCCAACCTCCAGAACATCCCGGTGCGCACGGACGTCGGACGGCGGATCAGGCGCGCGTTCGTGGTCGGTGAGGGCTACGAGGAGCTGCTCACGGCGGACTACAGCCAGATCGAGCTGCGCATCATGGCGCACCTGTCGGGTGAGCGGGCGCTGATCGACGCGTTCAACAGCGGGTACGACTTCCACGCGCACATGGCGGCGCAGGTCTTCGACATCGAGGTCGGGGAGGTCGACGGCGAGGCCCGGTCCAAGATCAAGGCGATGAGCTACGGGCTGGCCTACGGGCTGAGCGCCTACGGCCTGTCGCAGCAGCTGGCGATCACCCCGGACGAGGCGAAGAGGCTGATGGAGGACTACTTCGCCAGCTTCGGCGGGGTGCGCGACTACCTGAACCAGGTGGTGGACGAGGCCCGCAAGGTGGGGTACACCGAGACCATCCTGGGGCGGCGGCGCTACCTGCCGGACCTGACGAGCGACAACCGACAGCGACGCGAGATGGCGGAGCGGATGGCGTTGAACGCGCCGATCCAGGGGTCGGCGGCCGACATCATCAAGGTGGCGATGCTCCAGGTGGACGCGGCGCTGACCGAGGGAGGATTCCGCTCCCGGGTGCTGTTGCAGGTGCACGACGAGCTCGTGGTGGAGGTCTCTCCGGGTGAGCGCGAGGCGGTCGAAAACCTCGTGACGCACGAGATGGGCTCCGCCTATGATCTGCGTGTCCCGCTGGGCGTCTCGGTCGGCAGCGGGCAGAACTGGCATGACGCCGCGCACTAGGGCGCGGCGCTGATCTCGGAGGTGGGAACGGTGGCGGGGCAGGAAGAGACCACGGGCGGACTGGCCGTGGGACCCGTGACCGTTCCCGCCGACGCGTTGACGTGGCGGTTCTCACGGTCCTCGGGGCCGGGCGGGCAGCACGTGAACACGTCGGACACCCGGGTGTCGCTGTCGTTGGACGTGGCGTCGTGCCGGGCGCTGGGCGCCACGCGGCGGGCCCGCGCCCTGGAGCGGCTGTCCGGGCGCCTCGTGGACGGGGTGCTCACGGTGTCGGCGCAGACACACCGTTCCCAGGTGCGCAACCGGGCCGAGGCGCGGGAGAGGCTGGCCGCGATCCTCGCGGAGGCCATCGCGCCCCCGCCGCCGCAGCGGCGCGGCACACGGCCGAGCCGGGCCTCGAAGCGGCGCCGGCTGGACGCCAAGCGTCGACGGAGTGACGTGAAGAAGTCGCGCTCGCGGCCTCCGATGGACTGACGAGCGTCGAGCGAACCACACGTTTCGGACTTTTTTCCGGACGTCCGGCCCCGGCCCCGCGCGGATGGCGCGCGGGGCGCGTCAGGCCCTGGCAGACATGGCTGAAGAGCTAGTTGATCTTCCCCACCCCGCTCGGGTAAATTGCGGCCACGACAGCCTTGTACGGTGCCCTCTTCCCGGATTCCGATTGACCTGCGCGCTCACGTCTCATATTCTGGCGTCAGCGTTGTGGGTTCGTGCGGGCGTCCGCTGTCTCCGATAGGGGGCAGGAGGGTTGCACCGCTTCGGTCTCCACTCTGGACCGGCGGCTGGCGGTCACGGACGGCTCGTTCCGTACATGTGACCTTCGCTTCTTACTTCTGGACTGCGGATCGACGGGCTCGAACCTGCGGCGTGCCCATTTCCTGTTCCTGTCCGTATCCGGAGTCCACCCACAAATGACGAGCAGCACCGAGGCCACCTCGACACCCCAGGTAGCGGTCAACGACATCGGGTCCGAGGAAGCCTTCCTCGCGGCGATCGACGAGACCATCAAGTACTTCAACGACGGTGACATCGTCGAGGGCACCATCGTGAAGGTCGATCGAGACGAGGTCTTGCTCGACATCGGCTACAAGACCGAGGGTGTCATCCCCTCTCGGGAACTGTCGATCAAGCACGACGTCGACCCCGGTGAAGTCGTTGCCGTCGGCGACCAGGTCGAAGCCCTCGTTCTCCAGAAGGAGGACAAGGAAGGCCGTCTGATCCTGTCCAAGAAGCGCGCTCAGTACGAGCGGGCCTGGGGCACGATCGAGAAGATCAAGGAAGAGGACGGCGTCGTCACCGGCACCGTCATCGAGGTCGTCAAGGGTGGTCTCATCCTCGACATCGGCCTGCGCGGCTTCCTTCCGGCGTCCCTGGTCGAGATGCGTCGCGTCCGCGACCTTCAGCCCTACGTCGGCCGCGAGCTCGAGGCGAAGATCATCGAGCTGGACAAGAACCGCAACAACGTGGTCCTGTCCCGTCGCGCCTGGCTGGAGCAGACCCAGTCCGAGGTCCGTCAGACGTTCCTCAACACCCTCCAGAAGGGTCAGATCCGCAAGGGCGTCGTCTCCTCGATCGTCAACTTCGGTGCCTTCGTGGACCTGGGTGGCGTCGACGGTCTGGTGCACGTCTCCGAGCTGTCCTGGAAGCACATCGACCACCCGAGCGAGGTTGTCGAGGTCGGCCAGGAGGTCACGGTCGAGGTCCTGGACGTCGACATGGAGCGCGAGCGCGTCTCCCTGTCGCTCAAGGCGACCCAGGAAGACCCGTGGCAGCAGTTCGCCCGGACCCACCAGATCGGTCAGGTCGTTCCCGGCAAGGTCACCAAGCTCGTTCCGTTCGGTGCGTTCGTGCGCGTCGAGGAGGGCATCGAGGGCCTGGTCCACATCTCCGAGCTGGCCGAGCGCCACGTCGAGGTGCCGGAGCAGGTCGTCCAGGTCGGCACCGAGATCTTCGTCAAGATCATCGACATCGACCTCGACCGCCGTCGCATCAGCCTCTCGCTGAAGCAGGCCAACGAGAGCGTCTCGCCCGACCAGGTGGACTTCGACCCCACCCTGTACGGCATGGCCGCCGACTACGACGAGCAGGGCAACTACAAGTACCCCGAGGGCTTCGACGCGGACAGCGGCGAGTGGCTCGAGGGCTTCGAGGCCCAGCGCGACGAGTGGGAGCGCAGCTACGCCGAGGCGCAGGCCCGCTTCGAGGCTCACCGCAAGCAGGTCGAGGAGGCGCGTGCGGCCGAGGCCGACGCCGCCAACGCTCCTGCCGTGGAGGAGGACGAGGAGGACTACACCGGTGGTGCGCAGAGCTCCGGCGGTTCGTCGTCCGGCTCGGACTCCACCAGCGGTGCGCTCGCCTCTGACGAGGCTCTGGCCGCCCTCCGCGAGAAGCTCGCGGGCGGCGAGGCCTGAGGGTCTCCTCGCCGGGCTCCGGCCCGAGTGATGGCTGAGTGAAGGGCCGTCCCCACCCACGGGTGGGGGCGGCCCTTCCGCGTGTCAGCAGTTCGGTCCCGGGGTGGCGGCGACGGTCCGCAGCAGGTCCCGTACCAGGTCGAGGTCGACGGCCGCGGGGGTGCGAAAACGCAGGCATCCCTTGCCCGTGTCCTGGCCCGCGAGCCGGTCGGCGTGGGCCGCCGCGACGTCCTCGCGCATCAGGTAGACGGAGACGTGGCGCTTCTGACGGGCGAAGGCCACCTCCGGTGCCCCGCCCCTGCGGTACGCGGGCATCCCGTACGCCATCACCTCCTCGAACCCCGGGAGTTCGGCGCGGAACAGGTCCCGGAGCCCGCTCAGCGCGGCCCGGTCGGCCTCGGGAAGTTCCGCCAGATAGGCGTCGACATCGACTGCGTTGCTGCTCACCATGGGTCAAGGCTACGTACCGGCGGCTAGGGTTGCCTGGTACCCGCCGAGGGCGGGGACCAGTTGAGGAGGCGACGTGTTCGACATCCACCCGGCCACCCCCGACGACGCCGGTGAGATCTTCACCCTGCAACGGGCCGCCTACGTGGACGAGGCCCAGGCCTACGGGGACCCGTTCATCCTGCCGCTCACCGAGGGGCTGTCACGGATCGAGGGGTTGCTCGCCGACGGTGACGCCCTCGTGCTCAAGGCCGTGGTCGGGCACCGTGTGGTCGGGGCGGTCCGGGCCGGGACCACCGAGACCACCGGGGTGGTGGGGCGCCTCGTCGTGGCCCCGGACATGCGCCGTCGGGGGATCGCCGGGGCGCTGCTGGCCCGGGTCGAGGACGACCTGCGTGAGCGCAGGCCCGAACTGACGGCTCTCACTCTGTTCACGGGCGCGCAGAGCCCGAGGAACCAGCGCCTGTACCGGACTCTGGGGTACGCCGAGACGCACCGTGAGCGGGTCGCCGACCACCTCGTGATGGTGCACATGCGCAAGGAACTGGACCGGGTGGGCGCGGGGTCGGCGTGACGCCTGACCGCCGCGCCCCCTAGGGTGTGGCCCATGCTGAAAGTGGGTCTCACCGGTGGGATCGGTTCGGGCAAGAGCGCGGTCTCGTCCGCGTTGTCCTCCTACGGCGCGGTCGTGATCGACGCCGACGCCATCGCCCGTGAGGTGGTCGCGCCCGGAACGCCGGGACTGGCCGAGGTGGTCGCCGAGTTCGGCGAGGGGGTGCTCGGCCCGGACGGGGGCCTCGACCGGCCCGCGCTGGGAGAGATCGTCTTCGCCGACGAGGCACGTCTGGCCAGGCTCAACGCGATCGTCCACCCTCGGGTGGCTGAGCGCAGCGGTGAGCTCATGGCGCAGGCCGAGGCCTCCGGGGCCAGCGTGGTGGTGTACGACGTGCCGCTGCTGGTGGAGAACGGGCTGGAGCCGCTCTACGACGTGGTGGTCGTGGTGGACACCCCCGACGAACTCAGGGTGGAGCGGGTGTCCCGTGACCGGGGCCTGCCGCCCGAGCAGGTGCGGGCCCGGATCGCGGCCCAGGCCGACCGGCCGACCCGTCTGGCCGCCGCCGACCTGGTGGTGGACAACTCCGGAACCCGTGAGGACCTGGCCGACCGCGTCGCCGAACTGTGGGGAGAACTCCTGGCACGAGCGGACTAGGGCGTTGATGGCAGATCCCTGAATCCCCTGCGGGCAGGACGAAGGGCGTCGAGGACCAGAGTGTGCCCAGGGACCTTGACGCCCTTTCGATAGCGCTCCACGTCCAACTGGACGCTGAGGTGATCACTTCCTACGAGCCGCGCCACAGTGCGGGGCACCCCGCCTGCCCGACCAGTCCGAACGCAACCGCCAGTGCGCTCGGCGGACCCGGCCCTGTTCACGGTCGCGATGTGGCTGGTGACCTGGCACAAGCGGATGCTCGGTGCCCCAGTCAAGCGGTCGTTGATCGCTGACGACCGCTGACCAGGGCACACATTTCACATCAACGGTCTAGGGGCCCTTCGACCCGTCAGTGCCGCGGAAGAGGTCGGCCGTGGCCTGGACGGTCTCCCGGATCATCTCCTCCCGTACCGCCCGGGCGGCCTCGGCTCCGTGGAGGCTGTCGTCAAGGGCGTTCGGCGTACCCGGGGCCGCCGTCGGTGTCCTGGCCGCGAGGTCGGCGAAGTCGCCCGCCTGGTCGGCGACGCGTTGGAGCCTGACCCACTCCTTGTGGGTTTCCACAGCGGTCTGGATCCTCTCGCCGTAGGCGTTCAACCGGTCGACCTCCTCGGTCAGGCGTTCCGTGGCCTCCTCCAGGACACTCCACTGCGGAGCGAGCGCCTCCCCGAGCGGTGCGCTGGTGCCCTCCCTCTGGCTGTCGACCAGCCTTCCGCGCAGCTGGTCGAGGTGCAGGCACTCCCTGGCCAGGCGCCACTCCTCCGAGCGCAGCAGGGGCAGCGCATGGTCCAGACCCACCGGTGTGCCGAGGACCAGGTGCGCGTGCTCGGCGCGCGCGGTCACCCGCTGGAGCCTGTCCAGCAGTTGGGCGCTCAGGGTGAATCGGAGGTCCGCGCGGATGACGTAGTCGTCACGGTGCCGAGCGGCGAGGTCGGCGGTGTCCCAGGGGCGCCGGACGACGAGGAACACGACCAGGGTGATCACGGGAAGGAACCAGAGCACGACCGCGCCAGGTGTGCCCGGCATCAGGGGCGCCGTGACGGATGGCTCCTCCGCCGCGAGCATCCTGGCGATGAGCAGGATCCACCACGTGGGGAACACGAAGCCCACCAAGGGGGCGCCCACGACGAAGACCAAGTTGGAGAACCTGTCGTCCTCGTCGTCCAGCATGTCGTGCACCACGACCCTCAGGCAGAGGAAGGCGCAGCAGAGCCCGGTCACGAGGATGAGCGGCGTGAGCACCACGAAGCCGGACGCTCCGGGAGTCAGGACCAGAGGTGCGCCGAGGACGGCGGGTGCCACCGCGGCGAGGGCGATCAGGTACCAACGCGGCAGAGGGAGCCTGATCGGGCTCGGGCTTTTGAGGCCTTCGGGGGAGGCCTTCAGACGCCTGAGGGTCCCGGACCGCAGGTTCGGGTCGAAGGTCGCCTGTGTGCTGGGGGTCACGGTGCACATCACCCTTCTTCGGGGATCGGACGTCGGTGAGATGCCGCCGGGTCCCCACCGGTTCCCGACGCCTTCGGGAAGTCGTGCGCCGTGGTCGACGTGCCGCGAGGACGGTGCGCTCGGCGGCGGTGACGCTCCGTTCGGGGGCCGACGGGGAGGCGTCCGTGGCCTCCGGGATGTCGTGGGCGGTCTGTAGCGTTGGAGTGAGGGACACGTGGGCGAGGGGCGGCCCGACGTTCGTAGGGAGAAGAGGGCAAGTGCGACCGGTCAGTGACATCAAGCGCAGTGAGGCACCCTTCGAGGTCGTCTCGGAGATGACCCCCGCCGGGGACCAGCCGGGGGCCATCGAGCAGATCACCAAGCGGGTACGGGAGGGCGACCAGCACACGGTGCTGCTGGGAGCGACCGGTACGGGCAAGACCGCCACGGTGGCGTGGACGGTGGAGCAGCTCCAGCGGCCCACGCTCGTGATGCAGCCCAACAAGACCCTGGCCGCGCAGTTCGCCAACGAGCTGCGGCAGATGCTGCCGAACAACGCCGTCGAGTACTTCGTCTCCTACTACGACTACTACCAGCCCGAGGCCTACGTCCCGCAGAGTGACACCTACATCGAGAAGGACTCCTCGATCAACGACGAGGTGGAGCGGCTGCGGCACTCGGCGACCAACTCGCTGCTCACACGGCGGGACACGATCGTGGTGGCGTCGGTCTCCTGCATCTACGGTCTGGGCACCCCGCAGGAGTACGTGGACCGCATGGCCCAGCTGTCGGTGGGCATGGAGGTGGACCGCGACGACCTGCTGCGCCGCCTGGTGGAGATGCAGTACACGCGCAACGACATGGCGTTCACACGGGGGACGTTCCGGGTGCGCGGGGACACGATCGAGATCATCCCGGTCTACGAGGAGCTGGCGATCCGCATCGAGATGTTCGGTGACGAGATCGAGCGGCTGCTGACCCTGCACCCCCTGACCGGCGAGGTGCTGGGGGAGAGCCAGGAGATGTTCATCTTCCCGGCCTCCCACTACGTGGCCGGTGAGGAGCGCACCGAGCGGGCCATCGGCACGATCGAGGCGGAGCTGGGCGAACGGCTGGCCGAGCTGGAGGGCCAGGGCAAGCTCCTGGAGGCGCAACGGCTGCGGATGCGCACCACCCACGACCTGGAGATGATGCGCCAGCTCGGCACGTGTTCGGGGATCGAGAACTACTCGCGGCACTTCGACGGCCGTGAGCCGGGCAGCGCCCCCAACACGCTGTTGGACTACTTCCCCGAGGACTTCCTGCTGGTCCTGGACGAGTCGCACGTCACGGTCCCGCAGATCGGCGCCATGTACGAGGGTGACGCGGCGCGCAAGCGGACCCTGGTCGACCACGGTTTCCGGCTGCCCTCGGCGCTGGACAACCGGCCGCTGAAGTGGGAGGAGTTCACGACGCGGATCGATCAGTCGGTGTACCTGTCGGCGACGCCTGGCAAGTACGAGCTGCGCCAGGCCGCCGGCGACGTGGTCGAGCAGGTCATCCGGCCGACCGGCCTGGTGGACCCCCAGGTGGTGGTCAAGCCGACCGAGGGGCAGATCGACGACCTGGTGCACGAGATCACCGAGCGCGCGGAGCGCTCGGAGCGGGTGCTGGTGACCACGCTGACCAAGAAGATGGCCGAGGACCTCACGGACTACTTCGCGGAACTGGGCATCCGGGTGCGGTACCTGCACAGCGAGGTGGACACGCTGCGCCGGGTGGAGCTGCTGCGTGAGCTGCGGGTGGGCGAGTTCGACGTGCTGGTGGGCATCAACCTGCTGCGTGAGGGCCTGGACCTGCCGGAGGTGTCGTTGGTGGCGATCCTGGACGCGGACAAGGAGGGCTTCCTGCGTTCGGAGACCTCGCTGATCCAGACGATCGGCCGCGCGGCGCGCAACGTGGACGGTCAGGTGCACATGTACGCCGACAACGTCACGGACTCGATGCGCGCGGCGATCGACGAGACCACGAGGCGCCGGGACAAGCAGCTGGCCTACAACGCGGAGCACGGGATCGACCCGACGCCGCTGCGCAAGCAGATCGCGGACATCCTGGACACCCTGAACCGCGAGGACGTGGACACCGAGGAGCTCATGTCGACGGGGTACCGCCAGGGCGCCAAGGCGGGCCGGGCGCCGGTGCCCGCCCTGGGCGAGCGCGCGGACGTGGCGAACATGCCGCGTGCGGAGCTGGCCGGGCTGATCGACCAGCTGAGCGATCAGATGCACCAGGCCGCGACCGATCTCCAGTTCGAGCTGGCCGCCCGGCTGCGGGACGAGATCGGCGAGTTGAAGCGGGAGCTTCGGGGGATGGACGCGGCCGGGTTGAAGTGATCCTGGCTGCACCCGGTAGGGTGCCTCCAGGCCTGTCGGTGCGGGGGTTCCGCACCGGGAATCCCCACGGCGACCGCCGTTCCCGTCTCGAATCGAGCACGATCCCAGTACGGTTGGGTCGCATAGTTACCTTCACGTGACATATTCTTGTGCTTTGCGTAAGTCGAATGTCGCTTTTGCCTTTTTCGGGTGTGGGGGAGTTCATGGTCGGTCGAGTTCTGGGTATCGCGTTCGTCGCGGTGCTGACGGGTCTCCTGGTGGCCGGGTGCGGGCTCGACCGGGGCGGTGACGACCCGGAGGAGATCGCCCCCACTCCCGACCTCGGCCAGGGGCCGGAGGACGAGCCGGTGGACGGAGTCTCCAACGACCAGGTCATCGTGGTGGTCGACGACGGTGCCGAGGTGCACGAGGACTGCGCCGACCGCGAGGTCGTGGTCAAGGCAGACGACGCCGTCGTGATACTGGACGGCGACTGCGGGCTGGTCCGCGCCACCGGGCGCAACTCCGTCGTGGAGGTGGGCACGGCGAAGAAGATCGTCCTCGTGGGCGTGGACAACCAGGTCTCCTTCGCCTCCGGCGACCCCGAGGTGATCAACCACGGACGCAACACCACGGTCTCCGAGGGCGGTACCGCCAGCCCCGAGGCCGAATAGCCCCGTCACCGAGGAGCCTCCCCGCCCTTCGGGCGCGACCCCTCCATCCGTTACCGTGGTGCGCGTTCGCGAGCTTGCCGTGTCGGCGTGGTCGGGCAGGGGTTCGCCGAGACCCCTCCGGAGAGACGGACGGGCCCGTGTTCTCCGGCTTTCGGTCACCCGTACCGCTTCGAGGCGGTACGGTCGATCCTGTCCCGACACGTCGGTTGGTTCGGACGACGGTCCGGGGTCCGCGAAGGGCGCCGCGACGCGACCGCACCCGTCAGTCCGGTCGGGGCACGCTCTTGACGAATGGAGGGGTGGGGCGGGTGAGTGGTTATGTCGCTCGGGTGCGGCATGATGAGTCGCCTGGCGGCGACATCGGACTCGATCCGCTGGTGCACTCCGCTGCCCAGCGCTGGGCGGAGTCGGACCCCCTGCTGCCCGAACCCGTGGGGTTCGCGGCCAACTCCTACCCCCTGCTGACCGTCAGCGACGAGGACGGCCGAACCGTCGCCGCGGGCAGCATGCACTACACCTGGTACCAGCCGGGCGAGGTGGGCCGCATCTGGGGCGTGCCCGACCAGCACTGGCTCACCCCCATCGTCGGCGGCCCCGAACCCGCCCGCGCGCTGGACTCCCTGCTCACCAGCTGGCGCGACCAGATCGAGGACCTGCCCACGGGCACCGGCTCGGAGTCGGCGGCCCTCGTGAGCTGGCCCGCGCGTGACGTCGCCGGGATCATCCCCCTGCAACGCCACGGCCTCCAGCCCTACACCGTGCTCGCCGCGCGCCAGCGCCGCCGCGGTGTGCCGCCCTCCCTGCCCCCGCGTGACGTGGTCATCCGGTTGGCCGACACCAGCGACCTCACCCAGGTGGTGGGTCTGCTGATGGAGGAGCACCGGTACGAACAGCACTTCGGCGGGGTGTTCCTCCAGCCCGACACCGCCGAGCAGACCCGCAAGGTCGCCGCGCGGGCGCTCAACCGTTCGCGTTCGTGGATCTGGTTGGCCGAGCGCCGGGGCCGGGCCGTGGGGCTGCTGTGGGTGTCACCGCCGGAGCGCTCCCGCTGGGCGAAGTCCCTGGTCCGGGCTCGGCCGATCGCGCACATCGGCTACGGGGTGGTCTCCGAGGCCGAGCGCGGCCACGGGATCGGCACCGCTCTGGTGAGCCAGGCGCACCAGGCGCTGGACAGCCACGGTGTGGGGGTGTCGGTGCTCAACTACGCCGCCATGAACCCGCTCTCCGGGCCGTTCTGGCACCGGATGGGCTACCGCCCGGTGTGGACGACCTGGGAGGTCCGTCCCGCCCTCGCGCTGCGCTGACCTCGGCGCGCACCCCCGACTGACCGGCGCCCCGGTGACGGAGTTCACGGGGCGGGCTGGTTAGCCTGGGCGCGCAAGCGCAGTGTGGCGGGGAGAGGTGGAGTCGATGAGCGCGGACGACCGTGGGCCCGAGGGTGCCGAGCACGTGGAGATCGTGGAGGTGGGGCCGCGTGACGGCCTCCAGAACGAGTCCACCGTGCTGTCGGTGGAGGACCGGGTGGAGCTGATCGACCGTGCGGTGGCCGCCGGGGTGCGGCGGATCGAGGCGGTCAGCTTCGTCAACCCCAAGCGGGTGCCGCAGATGGCCGGGGCCGAGGAGGTCATGGCCGGGGTCACGCGGCTGCCCGGTGTCTCCTTCATCGGTCTGGCCCTCAACCGGCGCGGGCTGGACCGGGCGCTGGAGGCCGGGGTGTCCGAGGTCAACGTGGCGGTTCCGGCCACGGACGGCTTCAGCACCCGCAACCAGGGCACCACCGTCGAGGCGATGCTGGACTCCCTGGTGGAGATGGACCGGGCCCTGGAGGGCACGGGGGTGCCGTTGAGCGTCACCGTCTCCACGGCCTTCGGGTGCCCGTTCGACGGCGAGGTCGCGCCGGAACGCGTGGTGGAGGTCGTGCGGCGGATCGCGGACACCGCAGCCGTGGAGATCGCCCTGGCCGACACGATCGGGGTGGGCGTCCCCGCGCAGGTGCGCGACCTCCTGCACCGCACCGCCGAGGTGGCGGGCGGCCGGACCCTGCGCTGCCACTTCCACAACACTCGCAACACCGGCTACGCGAACGCCCTGGCCGCGGTGGAGGAGGGCGTCCGGGTCCTGGACTCCAGCCTGGGCGGTTTCGGCGGCTGCCCGTTCGCTCCCGCCGCCACCGGCAACATCGGCACCGAGGACCTGCTGTACATGCTGCACCGCAGTGGTCTGCGCACCGGGGTGAGCCTGTCCGGGGCGGCCGCACTGGGCGACTGGATGGGCGAGCGGCTCGGCAAGCAGCCGCCCGCCTACCTCGGCCGCGCCGGAGGCTTTCCCGTCTGACCCACGGCACGGGCTCCGGGCCGGTGAGTGGTGGTCCGGAGCCGCCATGGGCTCCATGGGGGAGTTCGGAACGGTGTTGCCTTCGCCACCCGGCGGGCGGTGGTTCGCGCGGGAGGCCCGCGCCACCAGGGGTTCGCGGCAACCGCGCAGGTGGGGATGGGGAACAGCGGGGGCAGGGCGGACGTTCCCGGGTGTGGACGAACGGGGGGCCTGTTATTCTGGTGCCCCGTGGAGTCCGACGCGCTGGAACGGCATCGCCGCCGCTCGGAACCGGACCGCCGCACGGCAGCCAAGCTCGCCCGAGCCAGCCGTAGCCACTCAAACCACGGGAGCAACACTTTGGCATCCGCCGCGAGTACCAAGCACCTTTTCGTTACTGGCGGCGTCGCCTCCAGTCTTGGCAAGGGCCTGACCGCCTCCAGCCTGGGACGGCTCCTGAAGTCACGCGGACTTCGGGTCACCATGCAGAAGCTGGACCCCTACCTCAACGTCGACCCCGGAACGATGAACCCGTTCCAGCACGGTGAGGTCTTCGTGACCGACGACGGCGCCGAGACCGACCTGGACGTCGGCCACTACGAGCGCTTCCTCGACGTCGAGCTCTCCGCCTCGGCCAACGTCACCACCGGCCAGATCTACTCCAGCGTCATCGCCAAGGAGCGCCAGGGCGCCTACCTCGGTGACACCGTGCAGGTCATCCCGCACATCACCAACGAGATCAAGTCGCGCATCTACGCGATGGACGCTCCCGACGTCGACATCGTCATCACCGAGATCGGTGGCACCGTAGGCGACATCGAGTCGCAGCCCTTCCTCGAGGCCGTCCGCCAGATCCGGCACGAGATCGGCCGGGAGAACTGCTTCTTCCTGCACGTCTCCCTCATCCCCTTCCTCGGCCCGTCCGGCGAGATGAAGACCAAGCCGACCCAGCACTCGGTCGCCGCCCTGCGCAGCATCGGCATCCAGCCCGACGCCATCGTGTGCCGCTCGGACCGGCCCATCACGCAGAGCCTGAAGTCCAAGATCAGCCTCATGTGCGACGTGGACGAGGCCGGCGTGGTCTCCACCCCCGACGCCCCCTCCATCTACGACATCCCCAAGGTCCTGCACCGCGAGGGCCTGGACGCCTACGTCGTCCGCCGTCTCGGCATGCCCTTCCGCGACGTGGACTGGACCGAGTGGGACGAGCTGCTGCGCCGCGTGCACCAGCCCGACCACGAGGTCACCATCGCCATGGTGGGCAAGTACATCGACCTGCCCGACGCCTACCTCTCGGTCAGCGAGGCCCTGCGCGCCGGCGGCTTCGCCACCGACACCCGCGTGAACATCCGCTGGGTGGCCAGCGACAACTGCGCCAGCCCCTCGGGCGCGGCCGCCGAACTCGACGGCGCCGACGGCGTCCTCATCCCGGGCGGCTTCGGCGTGCGCGGCATCGAGGGCAAGCTCGGCGCGATCCGCTACGCCCGTGAGAAGGGCGTGCCGCTGCTCGGCATCTGCCTGGGTCTCCAGGGCATGGTCATCGAGTACGCGCGCAACGTGCTCGGCCTGGAGGGCGCCAACAGCCTCGAGTTCGACGACAAGGCCGTCGACCCGGTCATCGCGACCATGGCCGACCAGGAGGACGTCGTCGCGGGCGACCGTGACATGGGCGGCACCATGCGACTGGGCCTGTACCCGGCGGACCTGGGCGAGGGCACCCTGGCCCGCGACCTGTACGACGGCGCCGACCAGGTCACCGAGCGCCACCGCCACCGGTACGAGGTCAACAACGCCTACCGGCCCAAGCTGGAGGAGGCGGGTCTGGTGTTCTCCGGCCTCTCCCCGGATGGCAAGCTGGTGGAGTACGTGGAACTGCCCCGGGACGTGCACCCGTTCTTCATCGCGACGCAGGCGCACCCGGAGCTGCGCTCCCGCCCGACCAACGCGAACCCGCTCTTCCGCGGCCTGATCTCCGCCTCGCTGGAGCACAAGGTCTCCTAGCGGCGACGACCAGGCGGGTGGGGCCCGAGCCTGAGAGGGGCCGCATGGCCAACCACACCCGCCCGGTCGAGGACGAGACGACGGGGGCGTTCGCGAAGGTCGCGGACGCCCCCGAGTCGTGGCCGGTGGAGCGGTCCGAGGAGCGCTACCGGGGCGCCAAGTGCTCGATGCGCACGGACTGGGTGGAGATGCCCGGAGCCCACGGCCAGGGCCGGATCGTGGCGGCCCGCGACTACATGGACCACCCGGGCGCCTCCGCGATCCTCGCCCTCGACTCCCAAGGCCGGGTGCTGCTGCAACGCCAGTACCGGCACCCCACCCAGCACACGCTCTGGGAGCTGCCCGCCGGTCTGATCGACGGTGACGGCGAGGGGCCGCTGGCCACCGCCCGCCGTGAGCTGGTGGAGGAGGCCTCGCTGCGCGCCGCCACCTGGCACAGACTTCCGGACTTCTACCCGAGCACGGGGTTCTCCAACGAGCGCATCCACGTCTTCCTCGCCCGTGACCTCACCGAGGTCCCGGAGGAGGAGATCGACTTCGTGCGCGAACACGAGGAGGCCGACCTGGCCAGCGAGTGGCTCCCGCTGCCGGAGGCCGTGCGCGCGGTCATGGAGGGGCGGCTGCACAACGGGGCCACGGTCATCGGCGTCCTCGCCGCGCACGCCGCCTCGCAGGACGGGTTCGCCTCCCTGCCTGTGGCCTCGGACGACTGAACCGCCCGTGGGAACCGAAGCAGTGGAGAACGGGCCGGGGCGGACCGAACTCGACGACGGCCCCCTGGGCCGGGTCCGGTCCGCGTTCCTCGACCACCTGAGCGCCGAGCGGGCGCTGGCCGACAACACCCTGCTGGCCTACCGGCGTGACCTGTGGCGTTACGTGGAGTACCTGGACGCCCAAGGCGTCACCGACCTCGCCGTGGCGACCACCGGGCACGTGGGAGCGTTCCTGGGGGCGCTGCGCGACGGTGACGACGCCCACGCGCCGCTGAGCGCCTCCTCCGCCGGACGCACCCTGGCCGCGGTTCGGGGGCTGCACCGGTTCGCGGTGCGTGAGGGGTGGGCGGCCACCGACCCCGCCGCCGAGGTGACCCCGCCGTCCCCGCCCATGCGCCTGCCCAAGGCCGTGCCCCTGGACCAGGTGGAGCGGCTGCTGGAAGCGGCCGGGCCGGTGTCGGCACCGGCCTCGGACGCACGTGTCGACCTTCTCGCCCAGCGCGACCGCGCGCTGCTGGAGGTGCTGTACGGCACGGGGGCACGGGTGTCGGAGGCGGTCGGCCTGGACGTGGACGACGTCGCGGACGCGGTGGACGCGGGCGGGCCGGTCGGCCTGGTGCGTTTCCGCGGCAAGGGCGGCAAGGAGCGGCTCGTGCCTTTGGGCTCCTACGCGCGCCGCGCGCTGGCCGGGTACCTGACCCTGGTGCGGCCGGTACTGGCCGCGTCGGGGCGGGGCGGCCCGGCGCTGTTCCTCAACACCCGGGGCGGACGCCTGACCCGGCAGGGCGGGTGGGTGCTGCTGTCGGCCGTGGCGGAACGGGCCGGGGTGGGGGGCGTCTCTCCGCACACCCTGAGACACTCCTTCGCCACCCACCTGATCGACGGTGGCGCGGACATCCGCGTCGTCCAGGAGTTGTTGGGGCACAGTTCGGTCACCACCACGCAGGTCTACACGCTGGTGACGGTGGAGCGGCTGCGCGAGGTGTACGCGTCCAGTCACCCCAGGGCGCGGCGCGGGGCGGATCCGGGTGGCCCGCCGTGACCGCCGGGGCCCGCTGCGGAGGGGTCCGACCGCGTTCGGGACGAGTCCGACGTGCGTCGTGTGTACCCTTCTCCTACGAGAGAAATGGGTACGACCGTGCGGTTCCTCCCGGTTGCGGAGGGTGGGGAATCCTCGTCGGATCATGTTGAAGTGCGCCGTGTCGTCGTTCTAGAGTCGCCGCACAGAGGTACGTTGCTGTCGACATATTGAGTTTCCGACGGCGGCCAGTCGTGGGAAACGTCAAGAGTCCCATCGGGCCGTGGCCGGTCCGTAGGGGAGGTCAAGGGTTGTGAACTGGTCGGACAACGACGAGGCGGCGAACACCGCACCCGTCGGCGAGGAGGGCTTCGCCGACCCGGTGAGCAACCCGTGGGGGACGACACGCAACACGGGGGCGGATCTGCACACCAAGAGACCCGTGCGTACATATCCGGAGCCTGCGCCGCTTGACGAACACGGTCCGGCACGGATTGTAGCACTCTGTAACCAGAAGGGTGGGGTCGGTAAGACCACCACCACCATCAACCTCGGTGCCGCCATCGCGGAGTACGGCAGACGGGTACTGCTGGTCGACTTCGACCCGCAGGGCGCGCTGTCCGTGGGCCTGGGACGGCTGGACCCGCGCGAGCTGGACCTGACCGTCTACAACCTGCTCATGCAGCGCGACGTGACGGTTGAGGACGTCCTGCTCAAGACGGACGTCGACGGTCTGGACCTCATTCCGAGCAACATCGACCTGTCGGCCGCCGAAGTGCAGCTGGTCGGCGAGGTGGCCCGTGAGCAGATGCTGGGGCGCGCTCTGCGCCCGGTCATCAACGACTACGACGTCATCCTCATTGACTGCCAGCCTTCGCTGGGCCTGCTGACCGTCAACGCGCTGACCGCGGCGGACGGGGTCATCGTGCCGCTGGAGTGCGAGTTCTTCGCGCTGCGCGGTGTGGCGCTGCTGATGGACACCATCCAGAAGGTGCAGGAGCGCCTGAACGAGGACCTCGTCATCGACGGTTTCCTCGGCACCATGTACGACCCGCGCACCCTGCACGCCCGCGAGGTGCTGTCCACGATCGTGGACGGCTTCGGCGACAAGGTGTACGGCACGGTGATCAACCGAACCGTGCGCTTCCCGGACGCCACCGTGGCCGGCGAACCCATCACCAGGTTCGACTCGTCCTCGGCCGGGGCCAACGCCTACCGGTCGCTGGCCAAGGAGGTGCTGGCGAGGTGGCCTCTCAGCGGTCACGACGTGTGACGCTACCCGGGGCGGACGAGCTGTTCTTCCGCCCCTCCGGTCCCGAAGAGGAACCGGTCGAGACCGAACGCCAGTACCAGGTACCGGAACAGGATCGACAGAGCACCACCGAGGCCTCGTCGGAGCGGCCCGCGCGCAAGTCGAACGGCAGGGGGCGGAGCAAGGTACGCCGCGCTCCGAAGCCGAGCGGGCGCCAACGCCACGACGAGAAGATCACCGTCTACGTCTCCGGGGCCGAGCTGCTGGCCCTGGAACAGACCCGGCTTTCGCTGCGTGCGGAGCACGGGTTGTCGGCCGACCGCGGCCGCCTCGTTCGCGAGGCCGTCGCCGTGCTGCTCGCCGACTTCGAGGAGCACGGCTCCAGCAGCATGCTGGTGCGCCGGCTGACCGAGGACTGACGTCCCCGGGCCGACCGCTGGGGGAGCGGACGGCGACCGGGAACCCGAGAGTGAGGGTGTCA
>NZ_ANAE01000126.1 GCF_000341265.1 Nocardiopsis prasina DSM 43845
CCGGCTGGTCCCAGCCGGTGACACCCTTGTGTCATGAGCGAGAAGACGTGGACCCGTCATGGTGACTGACCAGGAGGGCGCGCCGCCGGGGGCGGACGGCGCCGACGAGGTCGACGAGAACGCCTTCCAGGTGCACCTGGACAACTTCGAGGGCCCCTTCGACCTGCTCCTCGGGCTGATCTCCAAGCACAAGCTGGACATCACCGAGGTGTCGCTGTCGAAGGTCACCGATGAGTTCATCGCGCACATCCGCAGGTTCGGCGACGACTGGGACCTGGACCAGGCCAGCAACTTCCTGCTGGTCGCGGCCACCCTGCTCGACCTCAAGGCCGCCCGCCTGCTGCCGCGCGGCGACGTGGAGGACGAGGCGGACCTGGCGCTGCTGGAGGCGCGCGACCTGTTGTTCGCCCGGCTGCTCCAGTACCGCGCCTACAAGGAGGTCGCCTCGTTCATGCGCGAGCGCCTGGCCACGCAGGGGCGCAGGTACGCGCGGGCGGTGCCGCTGGAGGAGCGGTTCGCGGGGATGCGCCCGGACGTGCTGTTCAAGCTCGGCCCCGAGGAGTTCGCGGCGCTGGCCGGCCTGGTGTTCACGCCCCGGGAACCGCCCAGTGTCTCGGTCACCCACATCCACCTCACCAAGACCTCCGTCAAGGAGCAGGGCGAGCTGATGGTGGCCGAACTCCGGGAGCACGGGCAGCTGACGTTCGCCCAGCTGACGGCCGAGTGCGACGGTACCTTCGAGGTCGTCGCCCGCTTCCTGGCTCTGCTGGAGCTCTACCGCGCCGCGAACGTGGGCTTCGACCAGCCCGTTCCGCTGGAGCAGCTGACCGTCACCTGGACCGGCGGCGACGAGCAAGTCGAGCTGGAGTCCGACTACGACGAGGCGGAACCGACCGCCGAGACGACACCGGGGGAGCAGTGATGACCGCAGAGCACACCGCCGGGGCCGAGGAACTCTCCACGCCCCCGGCCCTGCGCCGCGACCTGGAGGCCGTGCTGATGGTGGTCGACCAGCCGGTGTCCGAATACGACCTGGCCCGCGCCATGGACGTGCCGCTGGAGCTGGTGACCCGTACCCTGGAGGAACTCTCCCGGGAATACACCGAACAGGGCCGTGGTTTCGACCTACGGGCGGTGGCTGACGGGTGGCGTGTGTACACGCGCCCCGAGTGCGCCGACATCGTCGAGCACTTCCTCAGGGAGGGGCAGGAGGTGCGGCTCACCCAGGCCGCACTGGAGACGATGGCTGTCGTCGCCTACCGCCAGCCGGTCTCACGTGGCAGGGTCTCCGCCGTTCGCGGGGTCAACTGCGACGGGGTTATGCGTACCCTCGTACTGAGGGGCCTGATCGAAGAGGCCGGACACGATCCCGAGTCCGGTGCGCTGCTGTATCGGACCACTTCCTATTTCCTGGAACGGCTGGGCCTGCGTGGCCTGGACGAACTGCCTGATCTGGCGCCGTTCCTCCCCGACGACATCGAAGGTCTTGACGACACCGGTGAGCACACCTAACAGAGAACGTTCCCGTGGTGAGCGGGACGGACACGCCCCGCGCGGTGAGCGCGGCGACTATGACAACCGCGGCGGCCGAGGCCCCCGCGACGACCGAGGCGGGAACGACCGCAGTGGTGGCGGACGCTACGACCGGGACGACCGTCCCCGCCGTGACGACCGCGGCCGTGGTGGTCCGCAGGGCCGGGACGACCGGCGTGGCGGCTACCAGGGGCGTGATGACCGTGGGGGCCGCTCCTACGACCGTCGTGACGACAACCGTGGCGGTCGCTTCGACCGCGACGACCGTGGCCGTGGCGGGTACCAGAACCGCGACGACCGGGGCCGCGACGACCGCCGTGGTGGTCCGCAGGGCCGCGATGACCGGCGTGGCGGCTACCAGGGTCGTGATGACCGTGGGGGCCGCTCCTACGACCGTCGTGACGACAACCGTGGTGGTCGCTTCGACCGCGACGACCGTAGTGGCGGCTACCAGAGCCGCGACGATCGCGGTGGCCGTCCGCAGGGCCGTGACGACCGTCGTGGTGGTTACCAGAGCCGTGATGATCGCGGTGGCCGTCCGCAGGGCCGTGACGACCGTCGTGGTGGCTACCAGAGCCGTGATGATCGCGGTGGCCGTCCGCAGGGCCGTGACGACCGTCGTGGTGGCTACCAGAGCCGTGACGACCGTGGTGGCCGTCCGCAGGGCCGGGACGACCGCCCCCGCCGCGACGACCGGGGTCGGGACGACCGTGGCCGTGGCGGGTACCAGAGCCGCGACGACCGTGGCGGTCGTTCCTTCGAACGCCGTGACGACTACCGTGGTGGTCGCTTCGACCGCGACGACCGCCGTCCGCAGGGCCGCGACCAGCGGCGCGACGACCGTGGTGGCCGTTCCTTCGAACGCCGTGACGACAACCGCGGCGGCCGTCCGCAGGGNTGACGACAAGCGCGGTGGCGGCTATCAGGGCCGTGACGACAACCGTGGCGGTCACCGCGACGAGCGTCCCCGCCGTGACGCCCAGGGGCGTCGCCTCCCGGGCCGTGACGACAAGCGCGGTGGCGGCTACCAGCGCCGTGACGACAACCGCGGCGGCCGTCCGCAGGG
>NZ_ANAE01000127.1 GCF_000341265.1 Nocardiopsis prasina DSM 43845
CGACGACCGGGACCGCGACCAGCGCCCGGTCCGCCGCGACCACGCGCCCGTCAACGACGTCAAGAGCGAGAACCAGCTCTCCAAGGCGGCGCGTGAGCGGCTCAGCGCCCTTCGCGCGGACTACGACCCGCGCGACGAGGACCGTCACTCCGGTGACTCCCGTGACACCTACACGGACGTGCCCAACGGCATCCGGCTCCAGAAGGCCCTGGCGGCCGCGGGCGTCGCCAGCCGTCGGGCCAGCGAGGAGATGATCGCGGCCGGGCGCGTGAGCGTGGACGGTCAGATCGTCCGTCGCTTCGGTGCCCGGGTCGACCCGGAGGCCTCCGAGATCCGCGTCGACGACATGCGCGTGGTCACCGCTCCGGACAAGCTGTACTTCGCGCTGAACAAGCCGCGCGGCGTGGTCAGCACCATGTGGGACCCGGAGGGTCGCCCGACCCTGGCCGACTACGCCGGTCAGACCGCCGAGCGCATCTTCCACGTGGGTCGGCTGGACACCGAGACCGAGGGTCTCATCCTGCTGACCAACGACGGTGACCTGGCCAACCGCCTCACGCACCCGCGCTACAAGGTCGTCAAGACCTACATCGCGAAGGTGCCCGGCCCGGTGCCGCACCGCGTGGTGCGCGAGATCCAGAAGGGCGTGGAGCTGGAGGACGGGCCGGTCCAGGTCGACTCCTTCCGCGTGGTCGACAACGACGACGCCCAGGCCATGGTGGAGATCCGTCTGCACGAGGGACGCAAGCACATCGTGCGTCGCCTCATGGAGGCGGTGGGCCACCCGGTCGCGGACCTGGCACGCACCCAGGTCGGTCCGATCGACCTCAACACCCTGCGACTGGGCACCATGCGTGCGCTCAGCTCGCGCGAGGTCGGCGAACTCTACAAGGCCGCGGGTCTCTGACCCGGAGGTCTGTCGATACAGTTGACGGCGGTCGCGCCCCACTCTCGGGGAGCGGCCGCCGTCTCCTGTGTCCCCCAAGGCGACGGCACCACCGACGAGGACGAAAGCGGGATCGAACGTGGCGGTACGGGCCATTCGCGGTGCGGTGCAGGTCGACGCGGACGAACGCGAGCAGGTACTGGAGGCCACCACCGAACTGGTCTCCGAGGTGATGCGCCGCAACGGGCTCACCACCGACGACGTGATCAGTGTGTTGTTCACGGCCACCACTGACCTGACCAGCGAGTTCCCCGCGCTGGCGGCGCGCGGTGTGGGCTTCACCGACGTCCCGCTGATGTGCGCGTCCGAGATCGACGTCCCCGGAGCCCTGCCGCGCGTGGTGCGGCTGATGGCCCACGTGGAGACCGACCTCCCGCGCTCCGAGGTCCAGCACGTCTACCTGCGCGGCGCCCAGGCTCTGCGCCTGGACATCGCCCAGTAGTCGGCCCCGGCGTCGCCACCGCTCCCCGGCCGGGGACTCCACCGGCACCGCGGGCGGGAGGCCTGGTCAGGAGGTCGTACCCTTGGACCGTGCCCGCGACAGGCGTGGGCACGGTGATGCGGGGGAGTGCTGTGGGCGAGGAAGCGGCCGGGACGCGCCGGACGGAGCCGCGTCGGGTCACCGTGGTCGGGACCGGTCTGATCGGTACCTCGATCGCCCTGGCCTTGCGTGCGCGCGACGTCGACGTCACCCTCAGCGACCCGGACCCCGCCTCCCTGAGCCTGGCCTGCGACCTCGGCGCGGGGCGTCCGCTGGAGGAGGCCGGGCACGGTGCCCCCGCGGACCTCGCCGTGATCGCCGCCCCGCCCGCCGTCGTCCCGGCGGTGCTGCGCGACGCCCAGCAGCGGAAACTGGCCCAGGTGTACACCGACGTGGCCAGCGTGAAGACGAGCGTGCTGGAGGGTGCGGAGCGGCTCGGCTGCGACATGGCGACCTTCGTGCCCGGACACCCCATGGGCGGCCGGGAGAAGCACGGTCCGGGCGCCGCCCGCGCCGACCTGTTCCTCGGCCGTTCCTGGGCACTGTGCCCCACCCCGGAGGCCGACCACTCCTCCGTCGAGGCCGTGGCCGGCCTGGCCCGCGCGTGCGGCGCGGACCCGCTGGTGCTGGACGCCCGGGCGCACGACCGCGCGGTGGCGCTGGTCTCGCACGCCCCGCACGTGGCCTCCTCCGCGGTGGCCGCCCGGCTGCTGTCCGGAGACGACGACGCGTTGACCCTGGCGGGCCAGGGGGTGCGCGACGTCACCCGCATCGCCGGGGGCGATCCGGCCATGTGGGAGGAGATCCTCACCCACAACGCGGGTCCGGTGGCCGAGGTGCTGCGCGGGGTGGCCGCGGACCTGGCCGTCACTGCCGACGCCCTGCGCTCCTGGAGCGAGGCCGGGCTCGGGACCCCGCTTCGGGACGACCTGGAGCCCGTCCGCGACCTGTTGGCGCGCGGGCGTTCGGGGCAGGCGCGCATCCCCGGCAAGCACGGGTCGGTCCGGCGCCCCGAGTACACCGTGATCCCCGTGGTCATCCCCGACGAGCCCGGAGCCCTGGGCCGGCTGTTCGCTGCGGCCGCCACGGCTGGCGTCAACATCGAGGACGTGCGGATCGAGCACAGCCCCGGCCTGCCGCTGGGCGTGGCCGAGCTGTACCTGCTCCCGGAGGCGGTCGACACCCTCGCCGCCGCGCTTTCCGCCGACGGCTGGTCGGTCCACCCGGGCCTGTGAATCCACGGCCGGTGCCCGTGGTGCCGGGCGTCCCGGCACGAAGGTAGGCTGAGGCGTCGGCGACAGCAGACGCCGACGCAGGCACAGTGATTTCGGGAGTCAGCAGCAGTGAGCGCGCAGGGCAAGGGCATCGTCATCGCCATCGACGGTCCCTCCGGGTCGGGCAAGTCCAGCACGGCCAGGGGTGTCGCCAGGGCGCGGGAACTGCGCTACCTCGACACCGGGGCCATGTACCGGGCCCTGACCTGGTGGATGCTGGACAACGGCGTGAACGTCGACGACGCCGCCGCGGTGGCCGCCAACGTCGGCCGTCCGGTGATCTCGATGGGCACCGACCCGTCCTCTCCGTCCGTGACAGTGGACGGCCGCGACGTGGCCGTCGAGATCCGCGGCAAGGAGGTCACCACCAGCGTCAGCGCCGTCTCGGCCGTGCCCGAGGCCCGTGAGCTGCTGGTGCGGACCCAGCGCGAGGTCATCGAGACCGCTCGTGAGGAGGGCGCGGGTATCGTGGTGGAGGGCCGTGACATCACGACGGTCGTCGCCCCCGAGGCCCCCGTCAAGCTGTTCCTGACCGCCAGCTCCGAGGCGCGCGCGCAGCGTCGCAGCAAGGAGGTCCGGACCGTCGACGTCGCGGCCACCCAGGCCGACCTGGCCCGCCGGGACAAGCTCGACTCCAGCCGGGCCCACTCGCCGCTGACGCAGACCGCCGACGCCACCGAGCTCGACACCACCGGTCTCACCCTCGACGAGGTCGTCGCCCTGGTCGTCAAGCTGGCCGACGAGGCCCGCGACAGCTAGCGAGCGACCCGCCGGAGACGGTGGGAGGCCGGGGAGAGACCGGCCACACCACCCCCGTCAGGGGGAACACACGAACATCCACGGGGGTTGCCCTCCGTGGCAGGACACGGGCGCCCACGGTGGCGCCCGTGGTGATTCACGTGGCGATCGCGCTGAATCCTTCGACATCCTCGCGGCACGCATCCTGGGCGCGTGAGGACCTGGAACCGGGAGTGAGTACATGATTGAGTTCGACGTGTCCGACGTGGGCGAGGCGCCCGAGGGCGAGGAGGCGGCGCTGCCCGTCGTCGCCGTCGTCGGCCGCCCCAACGTCGGTAAGTCCAGCCTGGTGAACCGGATCATCGGCCGCCGTGAGGCCGTGGTCGAGGACGTCCCGGGCGTGACCCGTGACCGGGTGGCCTACGACGCCGAGTGGCAGAGCCACCGCTTCACGCTGGTGGACACCGGCGGCTGGGAGACCAGCGTCAGCGGCCTGGCCGCGATGGTCGCCCGCCAGGCCGAGTACGCCGCGCAGACCGCCGACGTCATCCTGTTCGTGGTCGACGCGACCGTGGGCATCACCGACGCCGACGCCGCGGTCACCCGCGTCCTGCGCGCCACGAAGAAGCCCGTGGTGCTGGCCGCCAACAAGGTGGACGGCGGGCAGCAGGAGGCCGACGCCCTCGACCTGTGGAACCTCGGTGTGGGACAGCCGTTCCCGATCAGCGCCCTGCACGGTCGCGGTACCGGTGACATGCTGGACGCCATCGTGGAGGCCTTCCCCGAGACCCCCGTGGGCGAGGCCGAGGACGAGGAGGACGGTCCGTCCCGCATCGCCCTGCTGGGCCGCCCGAACGTGGGCAAGTCCAGCCTGCTCAACCGGCTCGCCGGTGAGGACCGCGTGGTCGTGGACTCGGTCGCGGGCACCACCCGTGACGCGGTCGACGAGCTGATCGAGCTGGGCGGCCAGACCTGGAAGTTCATCGACACCGCCGGTATCCGCCGTCGGTTCCGCGCGCTCCAGGGCGCCGACTACTACGCGACGATGCGCACCGGCACCGCCTTGGAGCGGGCCGAGGTGGCCGTGGTGCTGATGGACGTCAGCGAGCCGCTGGCCGAGCAGGACATCCGGGTCGTGGAGCAGGTCGTGGAGGCCGGGCGCGGTCTGGTGCTGGCCTTCAACAAGTGGGACGTCCTCGACGAGGAGCGCCGCATCTACCTGGAGAAGGAGATCGACCGCCAGCTGGCGCGGGTCTCCTGGGCTCCCCGGGTGAACATCTCCGCCATGACCGGTCGCCACATGGAGCGCCTGGTTCCGGCGATCGAGACCAGCCTGGCCGGATGGAACCAGCGGATCTCCACGGGACAGCTCAACAACTGGCTCAAGGAGCTGGTGGCGGCCACCCCGCCGCCGGTGCGTGGCGGCAAGCAGCCCAAGATCCTGTTCGCGACGCAGGCCGGTGCGCGTCCGCCGCACTTCATCCTGTTCACGACCGGGTTCCTTGAGGAGAACTACCGCCGGTTCATCGAGCGTCGTCTGCGCGAGGACTTCGGTTTCGAGGGGACCCCGGTGCACATCAGCATGCGTATCCGGGAGAAGAAGAACGCCACCCCGGGCCGCGCCTCCAAGGGCAGTGTGCGTCCGGACCGCAAGCCGCGTGGCGGCGGGCGCCGCNCGAGGCATGAGGAAGGGGGCGTCCCGGTGGGCGCCCCCTTCGTCGTGTTCTCCGCGTCCGTTCAGGTGTCCGTGGGCAGGCGGCGGACGTTGCTGCCCCGGATGCCCGAACCGAACTCGCCGCTCTTCCTCGGGTAGGGCAGGTTCCCGGAGGTTCCGGGGGCACGCTCCGGGACCGGGATGACCGGGGCGCCGGGGAGCGGTTTCCCGGCGCTCTCCCTCATCCGCCAGACCACGACGAGTCCGATGACGCTCGCGGCCATCACCAACCAGGCGGGGGAGTACGGGTTCCCGGTGGCCTGCACCAACGACTCCGAGATCAGCGGGGTGGTGCCGCCGAACAGCGCCACCGAGATGTTGAAGCTGATGGCCAGGGCGCCGTAGCGGACCTTGGTCGGGAAGAAGGCCGGGAGCGAGGCGGGGCCCGCGCCGGAGAAGTGCACCAGGGTGAAGGCCAGGACCAGCACGCCCAGGGCCGCCGCCCACGCGGTGCCCTGTTGCAGCAGCCAGAAGGCGGGCAGCGACAGCAGGAGCCCGAAGAAGCAGCCGGACATCAGGATGGGCCTGCGGCCCACCCGGTCGCTCATGAAACCGAACAGCGTCACGGTGGCCAGCATGAAGATCATGGCCCCCAGGGTCACCACCAGGGCCAGGGTTGAGCTGTACCCCAGCACCGCCTCGAGGTAGGTGGGCATGTAGGCGGTCACCATGTAGTTGTTGACGTTGAAGACCATGACCAGGCCGATGCACAGGACGATGGCGTGCCACTGGCCGACGATCGTCTCCTTGAGCTGGCCCTTGCGGCGCTCGCCCTCCTCGTCCTTGGCGAAACCGTCGGTGTTCTGGTTGTAGACCGGGGTCTCCTCCAGCTTCACCCGCAGGTAGAGACCGATGGCGCCCAGTGGCAGGGCCAGCAGGAACGGGATGCGCCAGCCCCAGTCCTGCATGGTGTCGGTACCCAGGAGCAGGGTCATCACCGTGACGATGGAGGCGCCGCCGATGTAACCGCTGACCGTGCCGAACTCCAGCCACGAGGAGAGGAACCCCCGTCGCTTGTCCGGGGAGTACTCGGCGATGAACGTGGTGGCGCCGCCGTACTCGCCGCCCGTGGAGAAGCCCTGGAGCATGCGGGCGACCAGCAACAGGATCGGCGCGACGATACCGATGGTCGCGGCCGAGGGGATCAGGCCGATCGAGAAGGTGCTGACCGCCATGAGCAGCATGGTGGCGGCCAGGACGCGCTTGCGGCCGATCCGGTCACCGAGCGGGCCGAAGAACATGCCGCCGAGCGGACGGACCAGGAAGGCCGCGGCGAACGTCGTGAACGTCGCGATGAGCTGCACGCCGGCCGACTGCGAGGGGTAGAAGACCAGGCCGATCGTCACGGCCAGGTAGCTGTAGACACCGAAGTCGTACCACTCGGTCGCGTTGCCGATCGCCGCCGCGACCACGGCCTTCCGCGTGGTCCTGTGCTCCGTCTTCAGGGTCGGCTGGCCCGGTTGTTCGCTCACTTCTCCCCCTCGGTGCAATCACCTGACGTACATAGACAAGCACTTTGGGTGGCGGAAGCGTGGGAGGTGTACGTGTCCAGCGGCGGTAGCGTGGCCTCATGCGTAAAGTGCTGGTCAGCGCCTGCCTGATGGGGCGCAGGGTCCGTTACGACGGTCGGGCCAAGCCGGTGGGGGACGACACCGTCACCCGCTGGCGGGAGGAGGGCCGCCTGGTCGTGCACTGCCCGGAGATCGCCGGGGGGCTGCCGGTCCCCAGGCCTCCCGCCGAGATCGAACCCGGCGCGGACGCCACCGACGTGCTCGCCGGGCGGGCCCGGATCCGCACGCCTGAGGGCGTGGACGTCACCGACCACTTCGTCTCCGGCGCGCGGGCGGCGCTGGCCACCGCGCGGACGCACGGCGTGGTGGTGGCGGTGCTCAAGGAGTCCAGCCCCTCGTGTGGCACCAGCGAGGTGTACGACGGGGCCTTCGAGGGACGCAAGGTGCCCGGCGAGGGCGTGACGGCGCACCTGCTCCGTGAGAACGGGGTGGCGGTGTTCAACGAGGACGAGGTCGCGCAGGCAGCCGAGCGCCTGCGGGCCCTGGAGGCGGGCTGAGGGGGCGCCGGTGCGGCGACGCCCCCCTTGGTCAGTCCTTCACGACCTCGTAGCGCAAGCAGGCGAAGGCTCCCATGAGCTTGGCCTCCAGGGGCCGCAGCGACACCCGTCCGTCCAGCAGGGGTGCGCCCCCGCCCAGACTCACCGGGGCCACCGACACCGACACCTCGTCCAGCAGCCCCAGCCTGGCCAGGTCCGCGGCGATCCGTCCGCCGCCGACCACCCAGATGTCACGGCCGTCCGCGGCCCGCGCCATCTCGGCGTGCAGGTCCCGTAGCTCCTGGTCGGTGTCGGCACTGGTGAAGCGGAGGTCGCCCTCGAGCCGGGGCAGCTCCCGGTGGGTGAGCACCCAGGTGGGCGCCTCGTACGGCCAGGGTTTGTCACCCTCGTACTTGTGGATCCACTCGTAGGTGGTCGCCCCCATGACGATCGCCCCGGCGTTCCTGATGAACTCGGCGGTCTCGTCGATCGCCCCGCTGCCCTCCTCTCCCTCCTGTGCTCCCTCCACGGCGAACAGCCAGTCCAGCGAGTTGTCCCGGTCGGCGATGAACCCGTCCAGACTTGTGGCGGTCTCGTACACGGTCCTCATACTGTGTCTCCCCGTTTCCTCGGTGCTTCGTAGCGTTCCGGCAACCACTCCAGGGGGTCGCCCTGGTCGACCTCCACCCCCGCCTCCCGCAGCATGTGGCGGACGTTCTGCCTGCGATGAGCGGAGTAGGTGAGCACGTGTGCCACCACCCCGCCGAGCAGGAAGCTCTCCGGCGGGTCGCACAGGGCGTCGATGAGTCGGTCACGCCAGGCGTCCCGGCGTCCGATGTCCGTGACCACGGCGATCCAGCGCGCCCCGGCCCTCTCATGCCTGATCCGCAGCGACTCCGGGTCGTCCGCCCCGTGCCCGGGTGTGTCCGCGCCCTCGATGGAGGCGAGCCACGACTCCTTGGTGCCCACCAGGTGGTCCAGGATCGCGGCGATGGAACCCTCGGGTCCGTCCCAGGACAGGACGGTCCGCTCCTCCCGTACCCTGCGGTACTCCTCCTCGGGCAGTGCGGCGGCGAGCCGGATGAGGTGCGCGGTGTCGTCCACGTCGTGGTGGGTCTGGAGCGCGGTCACGTCCATGCCGGGGTGTCCCCTCTGGTTCTCCTCGACCCACAGGTGGATCGGTGGGTGGAAGTGGACGCCGTTCGGTGCGGGCAGCCACCGGCCGCTGCCTGCCGTGGTGGCGCTCGGCGGGTGCCCGAAGGACCGGGCGAAGGCCCGCGTGAACCCCTCCACGGAGGCGTACCCTGCCTCGAAGGCCGCGTCGGTGACGCTGCTGCCCTGCCCGATCCGCCAGGCGGCCCGTTCCAGCAGGACCCTCCGACGCAGAGCCACCGGTGACTCCCCGGTGTCCCGGGACAGCTGACGGCTGAAGTGGAACGGGGAGGCGTGTGCCTGCCCGGCCATCTCGCTCAGGCGGGTGTTGTCCTCGTCCAGGACCGCGTCGAGCAGCTCCCGCAGACGGTCCCGCCCGGAGGGGGATTCGGTGGTGGGTTCGGTCATGTGACCAGTATGTTCCGGGGGCCCTCGCCCGCGCTTGACCGTTCTTGCGCAGTGTCTGTGGCCGACGGTTCCGCACCCGCCGGAAGCGCCGCGAGTCGAGTCGCCGCCGGGGCCGGGTGCCCTCGCCCCGGTGCGCATCGTGGTGCGAACCCCCCGGAGGATGCGATAGAGTCTTCCCCGTTGGCGGCGCCGCATACGGCGTTGCCCAGCGGCCGGGACGTAGCGCAGTTTGGTAGCGCACTTGACTGGGGGTCAAGGGGTCGTGGGTTCAAATCCCGCCGTCCCGACAAACGAAGGGCGTTCACTCAGGTGGACGCCCTTTCGCATGTCCGGGAGCGGATGGGCGACTCGCCACTGTCATCGGCGGCGTCTCCGCTGTCTGGACCGGCCAGCGTCGGGCGGGGATCGAGGACGGCGCCGCCCTCGCGTCCGCACGGCCCGACGGGGCCGTGCGAGCACGCCGTGCAACCCCTCGTGGGCTCGCAGCGTTCCCTCCCTGCCAGGTGTGTGCCCGTGCGCTCCGAAGCCGGTGGGGTCGAAACGCGTGGCCACGCCGGGGGATCGGAGAACCCGGAGGACACTGGTGGCGCGAGGGGGCCGACGACTCCGGGCCCACCGGTCGCCTCATGCGGAGTCTTCCGCGCCCCACCACCGAAGTCCAGGAGAGCACCCGACATGACCACTCCGACTCCCGGCCGTCGCACGGGCGAGCGCGCCGCCCGCCTGGTCACCGAGGTCTTCGCTCCCGGCGTCCTGGTCGTGGTCATCCTTCTGGCTGTGGGCTGGTACAGCGCTCCCGGCCCGTCCGGCCTGGGCTGGGGGCTGCTGGCCGCGCTGTTCTGCGGCATCGTTCCCTACGGCATCCTCATCGTCGGCGCGCGGCTGGGCTGGTGGAGCGACCACCACGTGGGGGACCGTAGGCAGCGCCTGGTCCCGCTGGCCATCATCATCGTCTGTGTCACCGCTGGTATCTCGACCCTGGTCTTCCTGGGGGCTCCGCGGCCGATGGTCGCGCTGGTCGCGGCGATACTGGTCACCCTGTTCGTCACGTTGGCCATCACTGTGGCCGCCCGGTGGAAGATCTCGGTGCACACCGCCGTGGCCGGGGGAGTGGTCGTGCTTCTGGCGCTCACCTACGGCTTGTACACGCTGGCCCTGGTGCCGCTGGTCGGGCTCGTGGCCTGGTCCCGGGTGCGGCTGCGCGACCACACCGTCACCCAGGTGATCGCGGGGGCCGCCCTGGGTGCGGGGCTGGCGGGCCCGCTCTTCCATCTGTTCACCTAGCGGGCGGCGCCCGGTTGACAGCCCCATTTCAGAGTAAATATGTCCTCCCTGATCGTCGAGGCGACGCAGGCGATCACCGACGACGAGGAGCAGTCCAGGGACTCGGCCTCCTGGTTCAGGACCCCCCGCTCCGATGTCGACCACCACCGCGACGGCATCACCCTCGACGCGCAGGCGCTGGACTCGTTCACCCTGGCCATGGCGAAGATCCTCCCCGAGCAGTCCCGCCAGGCCGCCGACCGGTTCTGGGTCGAGCGCACCAGATCCGAGCAGTGCCCCACGGCTGCCGCCTACGGGGTCATCACCGTCGGCGACGCCGCCGCCCTCCAGGACCAGTTCAACGGTGGGCGCGCGCTCCAGGCCGTTCACCTGGCCGCGACTCGCGCGGAGTTGGGACTCCACCCGATGAACCAGATCACCGAGCGCATTGACCGCGACCACGCGCTCGGGCAGCCCGATCAGTTCGGTTCCCGCTACGCCGACCTCCTGGGCGCGGAGGCGAAGACCCTGGTGCTCGCGTTCCGCGTCGGATATCCCGAGCGGGCGGCCATGCCCAGCCCCCGGCTGCGCCTGGACGACGTCCTGACCTCACACTGACACCCCGTCGCTGCTGGGGGCGGTGGCTGACCACGGGCTCATCCGGTCGAGCGCGGCCCCTCAGCGGGCGGCGGCGTCGAGGTGGGTGACGTAGGCGTTCATGGCGTGGTCGCGCAGCGCGTCCACTCCCAGGGAGAAGGGATCGGCCGTGTGTCCCCGCACTGAGTCGGCCAGGCCTCCCAGCACCGACATCGGCTTCTCGTGTACCCGCCCGGCGGCGTCGATGTGCCGCACCTCGGAGACGTGGCGGAAGACCGGCTCGGGCGGGACATGGGCGACCACGTCGTTGTTGTTGACGAAGCGGTACATCCGTCCGCGGAACACCTCTTCGTAGGCCCTGGCCAGGGTGGCGTCGCAGGTCCGGGGCTGCCCGAACGTGTAGACGCCGTCCGCCAGGACGCCGTCGGCGAAGTGCAGGCGCGCGGCGGCCAGCATGGCCAGGGCGCCGCCGAGGCTGTGCCCGGTGACCCACACCGTCTGTTCGGCGTCGCGGAACTCCCGCAGGGCGGTCGACAGGTCCGTGTAGACAGCGTCCAGCGCGCGCTGGAAACCCCAGTGCACCCTGCCTTCGCAGGAGCGCTCGGGGACCGGGGGAGTGTTGATGTCGGAGAGCCAGTCGCGGATCTGTTCGGGCTCGGTTCCCCGGAAGGCGATGACGATCATGTGATCACCCGCCATCACGTAGGCCTGGGTGTCCTCCAGGGGAAAGGGTGGTGAGAAGGCCACCCGGAAGGAGCGCACGCGGTCGAATCCCCACTCCCGCGCGGTGCGCTCCACCGCGTCGTCGTCCCTGTAGGCCAGTCGCGCGGCGTGGGCCAGGGAGCGCACGTGCGACAGCTCGTAGTCCCTGACGGTGTGGTCGAAGGTGATCGTGGTCATCCCTGTACTCCCGAGCGCGTCGATGTCGTCACCATCTGTAACACCATCGCTGCCTTCGAGGGGCCTGTTCGCGCAGCTCCTCCGGGCGGTGAGCGGGTAATTCGCTGGGTTTGCCCAGGCTGGACCGCTAACGTTCCTGGTGTTCGCCCTTCCTACTGGAGACATCCATGAACAGCGCAGTGACCCTGATCCGTTCCGCCGCACTCTCCGACGCCGCCGAGTACGCCTACGCGGCCACCGTTCCCGCGGGGGTGCGGCTGATCTTCCCCGCGGGATCGTGCCCCCTCAACGAGGACGGCTCCACCGCGGCGGTCGGCGACTACGCGGGGCAGGCGGCCGTCTGTGTGGCCAACCTGCGGACCGCGCTCGCCGAGGCTGGCGCCGAACTCACCGACGTGGTCAACACCCGGGTGCTCGTGGCCTCCACCTCCCAGGACGACCTCGTCGCCGCCTGGGAGGTGGTCCGGGACGCCTTCGGTGACCACGACGTCCCCAGCACGCTGATGGGCGTCACCGTTCTGGGCTACGACGACCAGCTGGTGGAGATCGAGGCGGTGGCCGCCGTTCGCGAGTAGACGGTCCGGGGGCTGAGGAGATCACCTCCGACCGGTGGCGGTGTCGCCGTCCGGTGCCCAGCGCAGGACGTCTCCGGGTTGGCAGTCCAGAACTCGACAGATCGCGTCCAGGGTGGTGAACCGCACCGCCTTGGCGCGGCCGTTCTTGAGGACGGCGACGTTGGCGGGGGAGATCCCGACGGCCTCGGCGAACTCCCCGACCGACATGCCGCGCCGAGCGAGTTGGACGTCGAGGTCCACGATGATCGCCATCAGACCACCCCGGCCATCTCGGTCTGGAGGTGGGTCGCCTTGCGCAGGAGGCCCCGCATCAGGACGACCATCATCGCGAAGGCCGTGCCCATGGCGGTGGTCAGGAAGGCGGCGCCGAGCGCGGCGACCGCCTCCATGTTGCCGTTGGCGAAGGGCATGTCGGTCAGGGCCAGGTGTGCCGTGACTCCGGCCGTGAGCAGTGATCCCGCGAGGCTGGCGCCGATGATGAGGTCCACCCACAGAAAGGCCCGGGTGCTGAAGAGCGTGTCGCGCCCCAGCATGCCGAGCAGCATCCACGTGGCACCCAGAGCGACCTGGACGCAGGCGACGCCCAGGATGCCCAGGATCGTGTAGGGGACGACGATCCGCTCGTACGGGGGGAAGTGGGCGGCCTCGTCGGCGATCGCGCCGGGAATGACGACGATCTGTCCGAAGAGGCCGACCAGGATCGCCCCGATGATCGCGAGGCGCAGGATGGGGGTGAGGTAGCGGTGCATATATCGATTATCGATAGAATCCTATCGATAGTCAACACATTCCATCGGGTTCGATGGCACCGCGAGCCTCACCCGCCCCTGTCGTCTCAGAGCGTGAGCATCACCTTGGTGGCCCGACGCTCGTCCATCGCCCGGTATCCCTCGGCCGCCTCCTCGATCGGCAGGGTCAGGTCGAAGACCGCGCCCGGGTCGATCTGGCCGGTCATGATCAGCTCGACCAGCTCGGGAAGGAACCGCCGCACCGGCGCCGGACCGCCCAACAGGCTGACACTGGAGAAGAACAGGTCCAGGCCGTCGAGCTCGACCCCGTGGGACACGCCGACGAAGCCGACGTGTCCGCCCGCACGTGTGGAGTGGATGGCCTGCACCATGGACTCCTGGGTGCCGACCGCCTCGACGGTCGAGTGCGCGCCGAGGCCGCCGGTGAGCTCCTTCACCTTCGCCGCGCCCGCCTCGCCGCGCTCCTCCACGATGTCGGTGGCGCCGAACCGCCGTGCCAGTGCCTGCCGGTCGGCGTGGCGCGACACGGCGATGACACGCTCCGAGCCGAGCCGTCTGGCCGCCAGGACCGCCAGCAGGCCGACGGCGCCGTCTCCCACCACCGCCACGGTCCGACCCGGTCCGGCCTGGGCGGCGACCGCGCCGAACCAGCCGGTCCCCAGGACGTCGGAGGCCGCCAGCAGGCCGCGGACCTGCTCCGGCGTCGGTTCGCCGGGCACCCGGACCAGGGTGCCGTCGGCCAATGGGACACGGGCGTAGTCGGCCTGGGTACCGATGGAGCCCATCATCACCTGGTGGACACAGCGGGACTGGAAGCCCGCCCGGCAGATCTCGCAGGTGTTGTCGGAGGCCACGAACGAGCCGACGACGAAGTCGCCCACCCGAACCGCACGCACCTCCGGTCCGACCTGCTCCACCACGCCCACGTACTCGTGGCCCATCCGCGCTGGCCCGTCCTGCTGCTCGATGCCGCGGTAGGGCCACAGGTCCGAACCGCAGACACAGGTGGCGGTGATCCGAACCACCGCGTCGGTGGGTTCGACGATCTCCGGTTCCCGGACCTGCTCGACCCGGACGTCACCGGGTCCGTGCATCACTACAGCTCGCATGATCGCTCCCTCATTGGGCCCACTGTCCTTCCCCCAACAGCACCACGTCTCACATCCGTGAGGGAGTCCCGCCTGAGAGGGGCACCACGAGGGACTCCCTCACGAACCGGAGGGAGGGCGACCCGGGGCACGGGCAACCGAACCGGGATGCTCGTGCTCGGGGCGCGGTGGCGTCGGCGCCGGGACACCTCGGTTCGGGGGGCATCGGGCCGCTATGCCTGGCCGGAGGAGCAGCAGCCGGAGGGTTCGGCGGGGGTGAGATCCGTGACGGCCGCGGGCGCGGCGCCCCTCTGGTCGCTGTCGCCCTTGACCGCGTAGACCTCCCAGGGCTCCCGTCCGGGGCCGTGGACCCACACCTTGTCCTGGACCGCGTAGCAGCACGAGGTGTCGTTCTCCTCGAAGGTGGCCAGGCCGGAGTTCCTGAAGCGAGCCGTGGCCGCGTCGACCTTCGCGGTCTCCTCCACCTCGACGCCGAGGTGGTCCAGGCGGGTCTCCTGGCCGGGCTCGCCCTCGATCAGGACGAGCTTGAGCGGGGGTTCGGCGATGGCGAAGTTGGCGTAGCCGGGGCGGCGCTTGGCGGGCTCGACGCCGAAGAGGGTCGAGTAGAAGGCCACCGACGCTTCGAGGTCGGCGACGTTGAGGGCGAGTTGGATACGGGACACGGGGTCCTCCTGAGTTCTGCATTGATGTTCATCTATCCAGGGTGGCTCCAGTGTTGCCTTCTGATTTGAAGTTTGTCAACATAGACGCATGTCGAATCAAGAGGAGGGGGTCCTCGACCCCCCGGGCGGCGGCACCGACTGCTGTCCCAGGCTGTTGCAGTCCCCGCTGGAGGAGGGCGAGTCGGTCGAACTCGCCAGGGTGTTCAAGGCCCTGGGCGATCCGGTGCGGTTGCGCCTGCTGTCGATGATCGCCACCGCGCGCGGCGAGGAGGTCTGCGTCTGCGATCTGACGCCCGCCTTCGACCTGTCCCAGCCCACCATCTCCCACCACCTCAGACTCCTGCGTGAGGCGGGGCTCATCTCGTCCGAACGGCGCGGGACCTGGGTGTACTACCGGCTGCTCCCGGAGACGACCGACCGGCTGGCCTCGATCCTCACCCGCGCCGCGAGGCCCGCGGGGGTCGCCTCGTGAACGTTCCCGCTCGCTCGGACGCCGCCCCCTCGGGTGTGGTCGGACGCCTGTCGTCGCTGGACCGGTTCCTGACCGTGTGGATCCTGGCGGCGATGGTCGCCGGCCTGGCCCTGGGGCGGCTGGTCCCCGGGCTGGGGGAGGCGCTGTCCGCAGCCGGGGTGGCCGGTGTGTCCCTGCCGATCGCGCTGGGGCTGCTGGTGATGCTGTTCCCGCCCCTGGCCAAGGTCCGCTACGACCGGTTGGGGGCCGTCACCGGTGACCGCCGTCTGCTCGTCACCTCGCTGGCGGTGAACTGGCTGGCGGGCCCGGCGGTGATGTTCGCGCTGGCCTGGCTGTTCCTCCCGGACCTGCCCGAGTACCGCACCGGGCTGATCATCGTGGGCCTGGCGCGCTGCATCGCGATGGTGATCGTCTGGAACGACCTCGCGTGCGGCGACCGCGAGGCCGCCGCCGTCCTCGTGGCCATCAACTCCGTGTTCCAGGTGGTGGCGTTCGGCGCCCTCGGCTGGTTCTACCTGTCGGTGCTGCCCGGGTGGTTGGGACTGGAACAGGCGGCCCTGGACGTGTCGTTCGTCGACATCTCGGTCTCGGTCCTGGTCTTCCTCGGAATACCCCTGCTCGCCGGGTACCTGACGCGCCGCCTGGGGGAACGGGCACGCGGACGGGAGTGGTACGAGACCCGGTTGCTGCCCCGGTTGGGCCCGTGGGGGCTGTACGGGCTGCTGTTCACCATCGTGATGCTCTTCGCCCTCCAGGGGGAGGCGATCACCTCGCGACCCTGGGACGTGGCCCGCATCGCCCTGCCCCTGCTCGTCTACTTCCTGGTCATGTGGGCGGGGACACTGGCTCTGGGCCGTGCCCTGGGCATGGCCTACCCGCGCTCGGTCACCCTGGCCTTCACGGCTGCGGGCAACAACTTCGAGCTGGCGATCGCGGTGGCCATCGCCTCCTTCGGCGCCACCTCGGGACAGGCACTGGCCGGGGTGGTGGGCCCGTTGATCGAGGTGCCGGTGCTCATCGCGTTGGTGTACGTGGCCCTGGCGGCCCGGCGCTGGTTCCCGGGGGAGGGGCGCGCCGGGGTGCCGTCCACCGAGGACGAGAAGTCGTCCGCCAGGGACGGGAAGTCGTCCGCCGAGGAGAGGCAGGGAAGTGGTGGCTGAGACCCCGAAGGTGAACCCGCCCTCTGAGGAGGCGGTTCCGCAGGTGCTGTTCGTCTGCGTGCACAACGCGGGGCGGTCCCAGATGGCGGCGGCGTTCCTCGAACACCTGGGGGCTGGCCGTGTACGGGTGCGCTCGGCCGGTTCCGCGCCCGCCGACCAGGTCAACCCGGCGGTGGTGGCGGCGATGTCGGAGATCGGAATCGACATCGCCGCGAACACCCCGAGGGTCCTCTCCGAGGAAGCGGTCCGAGCCTCGGACGTGGTGATCACCATGGGATGCGGCGACGCCTGCCCGTTCTTCCCCGGCAGGCGCTACCTCGGCTGGGAGCTGCCTGACCCGGCGGGGCGGGGCGTGGAGGCCGTGCGGCCGATTCGCGACCGGATTCGACGGCACGTGGAGGACCTGCTGGGAGAACTGCTCCCGGGATGACCCCGGCCCGCTGGCCGCGCCCGTGGACGGTCCCGGGGAGGGGTCACCGACCGGGTTCCGGTGGGGTCTGCGCCCACGCGGTCGAGCGCTTCCCGGGGCGGGGCTTCGGTGGGCGTCCGCACTCGTCGCCATTCGGGCTCGCCGTGCTGTGGCTCGTTGGGCTTCGTGGTTTCCGTGGTGGGCCACGACCGAGGGGGCTCGGGCGCGAACACCGTACGGACCCGGATCACGCGGCCCGCGGCCGGGAGTGCGGGCAGGGCCACGTTGGACACGAAGCGTCCGGTCCGTCAGAAGCCCCCGGGACGACGCTCCTCCGCGCGCGGCGCCCCGGCATGAACCGGGGCGCCGCGTTGTTGCCCACTGATGGTGGACGAAGGTGAGGAGCGGTCGTGGAGGGTGTTCTGGGCGGGGGCCCGCCCGAGGCGGCGGACGTGGTGGTCATCGGAGCCGGACAGGCCGGGCTCTCGGTCGCCTGGCACCTGCGGCGGCTCGGGCTCGAACCCGGCGCCGGGTTCGTGGCCCTGGACCGAGGGCCCGACTCCGGCGGGGCCTGGCAGTTCCGCTGGGAGTCGCTGCGCCTGGACGACGCCCACAAGGTGGACGATCTCCCCGGGATGCGTGAGATGGGTCTGAGCTTCGCCACCGCCGACCCCGCGCGGCCCGCCCGGGAGGTGGTGCGCGACTACTACGAACGCTACGAACGCTGGTTCGGGCTGAACGTGGTGCGGCCGGTCCGTGTCACCTCGGTGAGTGATGAAGGAACCGGCCTCCTGGTCGCCACCGACAAGGGGGACGTCGCCGCACGGGTGGTGGTCAGCGCCAGCGGAACCTGGGCGCGTCCGTTCCGCCCCTACTTCGCCGGAGCCGCCGACTTCCGAGGTGTACAGGTCTCCACGCCCGGGTACCGGTCGGCCGAGGACTTCGCCGGGATGCGGGTCCTGGTGGTCGGCGGCGGTACCTGGGCGGTGGGTTTCCTGCGGGAACTGGAGGGGGTCGCCGCGAGCACGGTCTGGGCCACCCGACGTCCGGTCGAGTTCGTCGACGACCCCCAGGCGGGGGTCCGCGCGGTGCGCCGGGCGGACGAGGCCGCCAGGGCCGGGCTGCCACTGCCCAGCATCATCAGCGGCACGGGCCTGCCCGCGACCCCCGAGAACCTCGCCGCACGCGACCGGGGGCTCCTCGTGGCCCGCCCCATGTTCACCGCGATCGAACCGGACGGGGTCCGCTGGTCCGACGGCTCCCTCACGCCCGTGGACGCCATCGTCTGGGCCACCGGGTTCCGTTCCGAACTCACGCACCTGGCACCCCTGCGTCTGCGTGAACCCGGCGGAGGGGTCCGGGTCGAGAACGGCCGCGCCGTCCGCGAGCCGCGCCTGTTCCTGGCCGGGTTCGGCCCCCAGGCCAGCACGATCGGCGCCAACCGGGCCGGGCGCGCCATCGCCCGACAGGTCATGGCCGAACTCGGAACCGGTGCCTGAAGAAGAGCCTGTGGACAACCGTTCCGCGGCCGCCCCGAGGGTTAGGGTCGTTTCTGGACCCAATCGTTCCCCAACGTCGGAGGTAGCCGGTATGAGGGCCAACAAGCTTCCCACCGAGGAGATCAAACGGGACCCGGCGGCCTTTGCTGACCGGGTCACCGCCGACGGTCGCTTCGGACGCACGGCCGAAACGGGACGCTACCGGCTGATCATCAACCGGGCCTGCCCGTGGGCGCACCGCGTGGTGATGACCCGGCGGCTCATGGGGCTCGAGGGTGCCGTCTCCCTGGCTGTCACGGACCCGGTCCAGGAGATCATCGAGGGCGACCCGCACTGGGTGTTCAGCGAGCGCACCGGAAGCCCCGGCGGACGGGACCCGGTCCTGGGCATCCACGCCCTGCGCGAGGCCTACCTCGCCCGTGACCCCGCCTACGACGGAGGGGTGAGCGTGCCCGGGCTGGTCGACGTGCCCAGCGGACACCTGGTCTCCAACGACTTCGACCAGATCAGCGTGGACATGGCCACCGAGTGGGGCGACCTGACCCGGGAGGGGGCTCCGGAGCTGTACCCGGAGGACCTGCGCGAGGAGATCGACGCCGTGAGCGCGGAGGTCTACCGCGACCTCAACAACGGTGTCTACCGGTCCGGCTTCGCTCCCGACCAGCGGCGCTACGACCGGGCCGTGACCGCCGTCTTCGCACGGCTGGACGCCCTGGAGAACCGCCTCACTGACCGCCGCTACCTCGTGGGCGACCACGTCACCCTGGCCGACCTGCGGCTGTGGGCCACCCTTGCGAGGTTCGACGCCGTCTACCACGGTCACTTCAAGTGCAACCGCCGCAAGCTCGTCGAGTACCCGGCACTGTGGGCGTACGCGCGGGACCTGTTCCAGACGCCCGGGTTCGGGGACACCACCGAGTTCGAGCACATCAGAGTCCACTACTACCGGGTCCACACCGCCATCAACCCCTCGGGCGTGGTGGCGATCGGGCCGGACCCCGGCGCCTGGCTCACCCCGCACGGTCGGGAGGCCCTCGGAGGCAGTCCCTTCGGGAAGGGCACCCCGCCCGGTCCGGTCCCCGCCGTCGAGAGAGTCCCGCCCCTGGAGGCCCAGGACCGCGCGGCCGGAGGGACCTGGGACGCCCCGGTCGGCTGACCCGCACACGCCCTCGCCCCCGCTTCTCGTCCATGTTCGGCGAGGGCGTCCAACACGGACCGCGAACCCTTTTCGATGACCGGAGGCGGAGCCCCGAGGGTGGGCACGTGTCCGGGTGGGCGTACCGGAGATGCGGCCCATGACCGGAGGCGGAGCCCCGAGGGTGGGCACGTGTCCGGGTGGGCGTACCGGGGATGCGGCCACTTCCGGCGCGCTCAGGAAAGGAAGCCCCGGATCAGCGCCTCGCTGCCCTCCAGATGCTCACGGACCGCGCGCCGCGCCGACTCCGGCTCGCCCTCGCGGATCGCCCGCACCAGCTCCCCATGCTGTGCGTTGCTGTGCTCCAGGTTCCTGACCAGCATCGGCATGGCGTCGAGGAGGTCGTTGACCCGCATGCGCACCTCGGTGAGCGCTCGGGTGAGGGAGGCCGACCCGGTGAGCTCGGCCAGGGTCAGGTGCAGCACCGTGTCCAGACGCCGGTAGTCCTCCACCTCGGCCTCCTCCGTCGCCTCCAGGCGATCGCCGAGCAGGCCCTCCTGTTCGGGGGTGAGTCCCTTCTCGGCCAGCAGCACGGCCGCGCCGGTCTCCAGGGCACGCCGGTGGGTGAACAGGTCGTCCAGGTCCGTTCCGGCGTCCCGCAGGACCCGCTGGGCCTCGCTTCGACTGGGCCTCGGGCGCACGTAGGTGACGAAGGCGCCGCCGGACCTGCCGCGCCGGGACTCCACGTACCCGGCTTCCTGGAGGGCGCGCAGGGCGTCGCGGAGGGTGATCCGGCTGACCCCGAGCCGCGCGGCGAGTTCACGTTCGGCCGGGAAGCGCTCCCCGTGGCCGACCACCCCCAACCGGATCGCGGACAGCAGGCGTTCCACGGTCTCCTCGAACGGGTTGCCGGTCCGCACGGTCCGGAACACGGCCTCGGCCGCGACCCCGGACGGATCACCGCCCGAAAGGTTCATGCTTGTTCCTTTTCTGCTTGATGGTGGTTCGTGGAGAGGGGGGCACCTGTCGGGACGCCGGGGGTTTCCCTCTGACGCACGGCCATTGACAGCGCCGAAGGGCCCTGGTTGCATGTTCCACCATTGGTCTGAAGTCGAACCATACTCCCGAGCGCAGTCGCACGGACAAGGAGCCCCGGGTGCGAGACAGCCTCCCCCCACTGTCGCTGGACCAGCTCGGGACCGAGGCGGCCGCCGGAACGGTGGACACCGTCTTGGCCGTCTTCGACGCGGCCGTCACCGACTGGGAGCTCTTCCGGGGCTTCGAGCGTATGTAGACGATCAGTTCCCCCCCCGAGCACGGGGTGCGGGCGGACACCCGAGGTAGCGGCACCAGGGAGGGACACCCAGTGGGAACCAGCGAGACCGCACCGGGCCAGGGGCCCCACCAGCACGGACCACGGGAGCAGGAGGTGGTCGACCCTGCCACCGGGGATGTCATCGCCACCGTCCCCCTCGCCTCCATGGAGGCGACCGACGCCGCCGTGGCCCGCGCGGCCGGGGCCTTTCCCGCCTGGCGCGACACCCCGCCCGGGGAACGGGCCCGCCTGCTGCGCGCCGTCGCCGACCGCATCGACGCCCACGTCGAGGAACTGGCCCAGCTTGAGGTCGCCAACGCCGGACACCCGCTCGGGCAGGCCCGCTGGGAGGCGGGCAACGCCCGGGACGTGTTCACCTACTTCGCCGCCGCCCCCGAACGCGCCACCGGTCGGCAGATCCCCGTCCCCGGCGGCTGGAGCGTCACCTTCGCCGAACCCCTCGGCGTGGTGGGCGCCATCGTCCCCTGGAACTTCCCCATGCCGGTCCTGTCCTGGGGCGTGGCCCCCGCCCTGGCCGCGGGCAACACCGTCATCGCCAAACCCGCCGAACTCACCCCGCTCACCGCCCTGCGCATCGGCGAACTGGCCCGGGAGGCCGGGTTGCCCGACGGTGTGCTCCAGATCCTGCCCGGCGCCGGGCCCGTGGCCGGGGACCGTCTGGTCCGCCACCCCGACGTCGCCAAGATCGTCTTCACCGGCTCCACCCGCGTGGGCAAGGGGATCATGGCGGCCGCCGCCGACGACCTCACCCGCGTCACCCTCGAACTCGGCGGCAAGAGCGCCAACATCGTCTTCTCCGACGCCGACCTGGAGCGGGCCGCGGCCGCCGCGCCCATGGCCGCCTTCGACAACGCGGGCCAGGACTGCTGTTCCCGGTCCCGACTCCTCGTCCAGGCCGACGTGTACGAACCGTTCCTGGAACTCCTGCGCCCCGCCGTGGAGGGCATCGCCGTCGGAGACCCACGCGACCCCGGAACCGAGATGGGACCGCTGATCAGCGCCGCCCAGCGCGACCGCGTCGCCGCCTACGTGGACGGCGCCACCGTCGCCTTCCAGGGAGAGGCGCCACGGGGTCCCGGATTCTGGTTCCCGCCCACCGTGCTCACCACTCACGACCCGGCCGAACCCGCCTTCCGAGAGGAGATCTTCGGCCCGGTGCTGTCCGTCCTGCCCTTCGACACCGAGGCCGACGCGGTGCGCCTGGCCAACGACACCGAGTTCGGGCTGGCCGGGTCCGTGTGGACCCGCGACCTCGGCCGCGCCCTGCGGGTCTCCCGCGCCGTGCGCGCCGGGAACCTCTCGGTGAACTCGCACTCCGCCGTGCGCTACTGGACCCCCTTCGGCGGCATGGGCCAGTCCGGCATCGGCCGCGAACTGGGCCCCGACGCCCTGGACGCGTTCACCGAGACCAAGACCGTCTTCCTGTCCGACGACACCTGAGCCGGAGGAACACCATGAACCGATTCCTGGACCGCGTCGCCGTCATCACCGGGGCGGCGGGAGGCATCGGCCGCGCCACCGCCCGCCGCCTGGCCGAGGAGGGGGCCACCGTCGTCGCCGTCGACCTCGACGAGGAGGGCGGCCGCAGCGTGGCCGAGGAGACCCGCGGCGGGTTCATCCGTGCCGACGTCACCGACGAGGCCGAGGTGGAGGCGCTGTTCTCCCAGGTCCGCGACGAGTTCGGCGGCGTGGACGTGGCCTTCAACAACGCGGGGATCTCGCCGCCCGAGGACGACTCCATCCTCACCACCGACCTCGACGCGTGGAAGCGGGTCCAGGAGGTCAACCTCACCTCCGTCTACCTGTGCTGCAAGTACGCCCTGCCGTACATGCGCGAACAGGGGAAGGGAGCGATCGTCAACACGGCGTCGTTCGTCGCCACCATGGGCGCCGCCACCTCCCAGATCTCCTACACCGCCAGCAAGGGCGGGGTGCTCGCGCTCAGCCGGGAACTGGGCGTCCAGTTCGCCCGCGAGGGCATCCGGGTCAACGCGCTCTCCCCGGGGCCGGTGGACACGCCGCTGCTGCGCGAGCTGTTCGCCAAGGACCCCGAACGCGCCGCGCGCCGCCTGGTCCACGTCCCGCTGGGGCGCTTCGCCGACGCCACCGAGATCGCCGCCGCCGTGGCCTTCCTGGCCAGTGACGACGCCTCGTTCGTCACCGCGTCCAACTTCCTCGTGGACGGCGGGATCTCCGGGGCCTACGTCACCCCGATCTAGTCTGGTCACCGTCCGTCCGTACATACTCGTGCTCGCAGGAGGACCCATGTCGCCCGTCGTCGGGATCAGCGCCTACGCGGAGCAGGCCCGGTGGGGGCCGGCCTGGGACCTGCCCGCGACACTGCTGCCGCAGTACTACGTGGACTCCGTCGCGGCGAGCGGCGGGGTTCCGGTCCTGCTGCCGCCGGTGGCCGGGATCGCCGGGGCGCTGGACCGGCTGGACGGGCTGCTGCTGGCCGGGGGCGGCGACATCGACCCCGGCCGGTACGGATCCCCGACCAGTGAGCACACCGCGGGGGTGCGGGCGGACCGGGACACCGCCGAGGTGGACCTGCTCGCCGGGGCGCTCGCCCGGGGCCTGCCCGTGCTCGGGGTCTGCCGGGGCATGCAGTTGCTCAACGTGTGTCGGGGAGGGACCCTCAACCAGCACCTGCCCGACCTCGTGGGCCACGCCGGACACCGTCAGCGGGTCGGCGTCTTCGACACCCACCCGGTCACCGTCGCCGAACACTCCCGCACCGCCCAGGTGCTGGGACGCACCATGCTCGACGTGCCCACCTACCACCACCAGTCCGTCGCTGACCTGGGCCGGAACGTGTCCGCCACCGCCTGGGCGGAGGACGGGACGGTCGAGGCGCTGGAGTACACGGACGTGTTCAACGTGCTCGGCGTCCAGTGGCACCCGGAGATGGGGACCGACCCCAGCCTGTTCGTCTGGCTGACCGAGCGCGCCGCCGAACGCTGATCCCGGCTCCCGCCCGCGAGGGACGAATCCGTCCGAGCGCGCTGGCACACTGTGCTGACGCCCCTGGTCAGGGGACGGGGCCCGGCCGGGGCCGGAAGTGAACGGGGGAGACGATGGACAAGCCCACACGGACGGAGCGAGAGCCGGGGGCGCGGCCGTGAGCCCGCGGAACGGGGAACGGAACGGTCAGGGACCTCAGTGGCACCCGGGTCACCAGGGACAGTACGGCCGGGACCAGCCCCAACCTCCCTACGCACGCCCGTACCAGGGTCGCCCGCAGTTCCCCCGTTCCCACCACCCCCACTGGTCGCAGGGCCACCCGCAGCACGTCTCCGTGGACGGCCTGGCGCACGGGTGGACACGCTCGCCGGGATGGGCGCTGCCGGGGGAGCCCGGAACCATCACGGGGCGCCCCCACGGCGGCGCCGGCACCTACCTGCGCCACCTGGTGGCGTTCAGCCCGCTCCTCGGGGTGTTCTTCCTCGTCATCCTGCTCCTGGCCGCGATCCTCTTCGAGACGGTCAGCCCCGGGGCCGGCCTGACCGGCGGCATCATCGCCGGTGCCCTCGCCACGCTCTGCCTCGGCGTCTTCCCGGTGCGTCACACTCGGCGCATGCTCGTCGGCACCGTCGTGGTGATCTCCTCGGTGGGCGTCGAGCTGCGTGACCACCGGGGCTTCGAGGTGCGGCTGCGCTGGCAGGACGCGACGCAGGTCGGCAGGACCGTCGACCGCGTCGCCGCCGGACCGGGCGTCGAGGTCGGCGGGCAGCGGGTCCGGACCAGGGACCTGGAGTCCCGAGGTCTGGTGGGTTGGGGCGAACGGATCATCCCCGAGGGGGCCGCGCGCATGAGGACCGTCCTGGCCTCCCAGCCCCGCCATCCCCGGACCGGCGCCGAACTGGTCGCCGTCTCCTTCCAGGCAGCCGGAGGCCACGGCTGGGACAACCCCCTGGTCACCGAGGCCCGACGCCACCGCCCCGACCTCTTCGGCCAGCGGTAGGACACACCCGTGCGGCCCCGACTCCCGAGGGCTCCTTACGGGTGGAGTGCGCCGCGAACCCCGGTGGCCCCGGTGCTCGAGTACCCCGACGGCTCTCGCCCGAGGCTCCGATCGGGGGTCGGACTGGTTCGAGCGCCCTGCTGAATGCGGTAAAGTTTCACCTGTTGGCGGGGCGGAGACGCTGCCGCTCAGCGGCCGGGACGTAGCGCAGTTTGGTAGCGCACTTGACTGGGGGTCAAGGGGTCGTGGGTTCAAATCCCGCCGTCCCGACAGAGAAGTTGCAGGTCATGGAGGGGTCCACCATATGGTGGGCCCCTTTCTGCGTCTCAGGTGGGGTAAAAGTGGGGCAGAACCGGGGCCGTGTGGGGGGTCATCCCACGTCGTGCAGGATTTCGTTCCTCGCGTTTGCCGCGCATCGTCGTACCGGCCGCAGTTGGCGGCGGCAGACACGTTCGGTGGTGTCGGTACCGTTGTGGCCGACCAGCGGGGGATCTCCTCGATATGAGCTCACCTGTCCAGCTGCCCTGGCCGACGTAGCGCCGGATCCTGATCGCTTGTTCCTCAATCACCGGCAAAGAACGAGTATTCGATAGCGCTCGTCCCCGGACCCGGGGTTGTGAATACCGTCGCGGTACGGTTTACGGTCCTCCTCAACAGCCTTACGGGGGCGGACACAGTTATGGTTTCTCGTCCTGGTGACCGCGCTCGTTTCACGCGTTCTGCGCGACGTGGACCCAAAGGAGCTGTCCGATGCTCAGCAGTGAACTCGCCGAACTGACCGGGGTCACCAAGCGCACGTTGCGCCACTACCATCAGATCGGACTGCTGCCCGAACCACCGCGCTCAGCCAGCGGGTACCGGCGCTACCACGTTGGCCACCTCGTCCGACTCCTGCGGATCACGAGAATGACCGCGCTCGGAGTGCCGTTGTCGGTGCTCCCCGAGGTGCTGGACGATGCGCAAGCCGCGGAGGAACTGCTCGACGAACTCGACCGGCAGGCGACCGCCGAGATCGAACGGCTCACCGCCCGCCGGGCCAGCATCGACGCACTGCGTCACAGCGGCGCCCCTCCCGACTTGCCTCCGGAGCTCTCGGCGTTGCGTTCCAGCCCAAGGGAGATACCTCCGGGCATGGCCCGCCACGAGCACGAACAGCTGATCCTGGTCGGACACCTGCTCGGCAAGGTCAGTCCAGAGGGAGTCGCCTCCCTGCAAGAGGAGGCGGACAGGGGGTCGTTCGCCTCCACACCTCTGATGGCACGCTTCTACACCCTGGAAGCCGATACTCCGGAGGAGGAGGTCGCCACGTTGATCGAGGAGCTGGTGGCCTACCTGGAACCGATAGCGGCGCGACTGGCCGACCAGTTCGCCCTGGTCGACCCACAGGGCTCAGAGCTCGTGGACCAACACAACGAGCGGATGCTCAAGCCCGTGCAACACCGCGTCCTGCGCCGGGTCCAGCAGCAACTGACTCCCCACGACCAGACCTGAAGCAGCCCTGCGACGCAGGGCCGCCCCTCACCCCTCAACCAGGCACGACCCAGGTGTCCACCGAACTGGAGCAACTCCAGTCAGGTGAGGCCCCCCGACCTGTCCAAGCGCGCTCTGAGGCTTCGCTACGAGCGGCGCTGGAGCGGGCTTGACTGCGACGCGACGTCATAGTTTGTGCTTGTCGCATGAAACGGACCGTCGTCTTCTACCTGACCTCGTTCGGTACCTCGTTGCTGGGCAACTCGATCACCGCGATCGCTCTGCCCCTGGTGGTGCTGTTCACCACCGGGAGCCCCTTGAGCGCCGGCGTCGTGGCGATCGCCGCTGCGGTGCCCGCGGCCCTGGCGGGGCTGCTCATGGGGTCGCTCGTCGATCGGATCAACCGACGCACTGCCGCCGTTCTCTCCGACGTCATCTCGGCGGCGGCGCTGCTGGTCCTGCCGATCGTTGATCTCACGATCGGGTTGAGCCTGGGCTGGTTCATCGCCGTGGCCGTTCTGAACTCGTTCGGGGACGTGCCGGGCCTCACCGCACGGGAGGCGATGCTGCCGGCGATCGCCAGGGCCGCCGCAATGGACTCCTCACGGCTCATCGGACTACGGGAGTCTCTGGCCGGGGTGTCGCTGCTGCTCGGCCCGGCCATCGCAGGGATCCTGGTCGCCGCTTTCGCGCCGGTCACAGTGCTATGGATCACCTCCGGTCTGGCGACGACGGCGGCCCTACTCACGCTCCTCATCCCCAAGAGTGCGACTGTGCTCGCCCCTGACCACACGGAGGCTTCCACAACACCGCCCGCGAGATCGGTGTTCCACGGCCTGGGGGTCATCGTCCGGTCCCCGCTGCTGCGCGGACTGGTCCTGCTGGGCATGGCCCTGGCCATCGTGCTGGCCGCGACGCAGGGCATGGTGATCCCGGTCCACTTCGCGTTCCAAGACGAGCCCCAGTTCGTCGGATTCGTGCTCAGCGCACTCGCCGCGGGCCTGTTGATCGGCGGCGGATGCTTCGCGGTTCTCGGCCACCGAATCCCGCACCGCGTTTGGTTCACCACCGGTCTCGTCCTCGTCGCGATGGGCTTCTCCATCATCGGCGTCCTCGGCCCTGTCTGGTCGATCTTCGCCGGGGCGGCGATCGTCGGCGTCGGCGGCGGCTCCATGAACGCCGTGATCGGACTCGCGTTCATCGAGAACGTCGACGACTCCCAACGCGGCACGGTGCTGGGCGCGCAGAACGCCATCATGACTCTGGTCCCCGCAGCGGGCATCGGTGTCGCCGCCGTGCTCATCGAGGTCAGCGGTCTGCACCTCGCGACGACCGCTCTCGCGGCACTGTGGATCCTCGCGGCCATCGGCGCGCTGCTCACCCCACGCCTTCGCCGATTGGGACAGCACGAGGCCTGATGAAGCTCAGTCTCCGTGGGGCTCATCGCCTGCGGCCAGGGATTTCCCAGTCTCTCTACCACGGCAAGGCGTGCTCGGGCGGCAAACACTTCCGGTGGTGAGCGCTCTTGCCTTTCTGGCACAGGCCTGCCTTGCCAGGGTCCGCGATGACGGTGAGAAGCAGGGGTGACCGGTCGACATCGCCATCACGATCAAACCCCCGTTCACCGATTCCACGCCAACCACAAGAAAGGAAACACAGCCATGCGAATTTACGAAAACTTCCGAACCGTGCTGCGCGAGAACTGGAGGACCTACCTCCTGCTCAACCTCGTCGTCTACGGCACCCTCATCGTGACGATGATCGTGACCCCGCTCATCCCCGGGATGTACGAGTTGGGGCTCAACAACGTGGAAGCGTTCCTCGAAGCGCCGGGTTCCTCCATCGTCGTCGACGCTTATGCCAGCGGCAGCATCGTGAAGGCAACGCTGTTGACGTTCCTTGCGAACCTCCTGTTCGCCGCCCTGTTGACGACGACTCTGCCCTCGCTCGGCATCCCCTTCTTCGGTGTGGTCGCGACGCTAGGACGTGCCGTTTTCATCGGCATGCCGTTCTCTCCGACATCGTCTGAAGAGGCGATGATGGTCATCATCAGTTCGCCTGTGCTCTTGATCGAGTTCCAGGCCTATGTCCTGGCGATGCTGGGGTCCGTCATCCTCTGGCAGTCGACCTTCGGCTACCGGCGGCGCGAACTTCCGTCGGCTTGGGCCGGGTACCGGGCGGGCATCAGAGACAACATCCGTCTCTACCCCCTCATCGTCGTGGTGCTCATCGGCATCGCGTTGATCGAGGCATTCACGTACAACTTCCTGCACTGAGGTTTTCTGAGCAAGTTCCTCTGGGCCTGAACGTGCGTTCTGGCCAGGTGATCCGTGTGGTTCAGCGACCTTCCCCGACTCCCCATGGCTTGCTTCAGTTTGACTGGGGGTCAAGGGGTCGTGGGTTCACATCCCGCCGTCCCGACAAACCAAGGGCGTTCACTCAGGTGAACGCCCTTCTTCGTGTTCCGAGGCCGACCGCTCCGGGGGCCGTGACGCACAGCCACAGTGGACTCCCCGGCGCCCGTCATCGGCCCACGGATCCCCGGCGAACCGCCACCAGTCCGGGGGTCCACCGCACGTACTCGAAGGCGAAGCGCGGGTGCGGCTGCTGGCCGTGAGCTGTGAAGCGGACGCTGTCCCGCTCTATGGCCCGTTCTCCGCACGCGATACCGTGTGCCGGTGCCTTCACCGATATCTGCCTCGTTCTCCGACTTCGCCGACATCGACGCCTTCACGCGGATTCCCAGGATCTCCGCCGTGGCAGCCGGGCCCGACGGGCGGGTGGTGGCCTCGATCGACGAAGTCGACGAACACGGATCCCAACGCAGGTCGGCCCTGTGGGCGCTCGACCCGGAGGGCCTGACCCCGGCCCGGAGACTGACCTTCTCCACGGACGGCGAGGACGCACCGCGGCTCACCCCCGACGGTTCGCTGCTGTTCACCTCCCGGCGCCCCGACCCGGACGACGACTCGGCTGGGGGCACTGCGGCCATCTGGCGCCTGCCCGAACACGGGGAGGCGGCCCTCGTCGCCCGGACCCCCGCGGGCCTGAGCGTCTCCGGTGTCGCGAAGGACGGCTCGATCCTCGCGAAGACGAGCGTCCTGGCCGGATCCACCCTGGAGGATGACGCCGATCGTCGCAAGGCCAGGAGGGCCGCCAAGCGGAGCACCATCTGGCACACCGGCATGCCGATCCGCCGTTGGGACCACGAACTCGGCGACGTCAGCCCACGCCTGGTGCTCATCTCCCCTGACGGCGGGATCAGCGACCTGACCGACGGCGTCGACACCCTGGCGCTCTCGGATGCGTCGGCCGACCTGTCCCCGGACGGCCGAACCGTCGCGACGACCTGGACCGAACGGGTCGAGGGCGGGCAGACCCGGACCGGTGTCGTCCTCATCGACACCGACAGCCGCGAACGATCCACCCTGCTGACCGCTGACGAACACCAGGAGTACGGCTCCCCGGTGTTCTCGCGCGACGGGGCCCACGTGGCGGCCACGCGCATCACGATCTCCACCCCCACCGACACCGGTTACGACTTCCTGGAGATCCACCCGCTGACGGGTGGGGAGCCGGTCAGGGTCGACGTCGGAGACCTCACGATCAGGGGGTACGTCTGGAGCTACGACGGCACCCTCCTGGTCACCGGCGATCTGCACTCCTCCGGCGCCGTGCTCGCCGTCGACCCGAGCACCGGCGAGGCGCGCACCCTGGCGGACGCCGGTGTGTTCACCTCGCTGGCTCCCGCGCCGGACGGCTCCCTGTTCGCGCTGCGTTCCGACGTCGCCACCCCCGCGCGTCCGGTACGGCTGGCGCCCGACGGTGAGCGGACCGAACTCCCCGCACCGGGTTCGGTGGACGCCCTGCCCGGCACCCTGGAACGGGTGTGGACCGACGTCGACGGCGTACGGGTCGGCGGATGGCTGTGCCTGCCTGACGGCGCCTCCCAGACCGACCCGGCGCCGGTGATGCTGTGGATCCACGGCGGCCCCCACGGATCCTTCAACGCGTGGTCCTGGCGGTGGTGCCCGTGGCTGGCCGTCGCCCGGGGCTACGCCGTGCTGATGCCCGACTTCGCCATGTCCAGCGGCTACGGGCACGCGGGGTTGAACCGCGGCTGGCCCAGGCTGCCGGACGTCGTCTACGGGGAGTGCGAGGCTCTGCTCGACCAGGAGCTGGAGCGCCCCGAACTGGACGGTTCGCGCACGGCGCTGCTCGGTGCCTCCTTCGGAGGCTTCATGGTCAGCTGGATCGCCGGTCGGACCGACCGCTTCTCGGCGGTCGTCACCCACGCTGGTTCGTGGGCGATGGGGCAACAGCACCGCACCACCGACGCCGCCGCGAAGAAGATGCGCGTGCACGGCCGCGAGGACCAGCAGCCCGAGTGGTACCGGGACAACTCCCCGCACCAGGGCGCGTCGCGTGTGGTCACGCCGGTGCTGATCACCCACGGCAACCGGGACTACCGGGTGCCGATCAGCGAGGCGCTGCGGATGTGGTGGGACCTGGTCTCGGGCTGGGACGGCCCGCCGGAGACCATGCCGCACCGGTTCCTCCAGCTGACCGGCGAGAACCACTGGGTGCTCACGCCCTCCAACGGCCGCGTGTGGAACGAGACCGTGCTGGCCTTCTGCGACCAGCACCTCCGGGGCGGTGACCCGATCCCCGAGATCCTGCCGTGGTGATGGTTCCACGGTCACGTCAGTGAGGCGAACAACTGAGAGGACGGGACAGCTTGTCGGACAGATCAACCGTAGGAAACGGGAGCGCGCGTCCATGGCGGACCGGTTCCCGTGTCGCAGCGTCGGCACTCGTCATGGCCCCCGCCCTGGCGCTCGTGGCTCCCGCGCACGCCGAGCCGGCGGACGGCTGCCTGGGTGAGGAGGGCGCGACGGTCGAGGAGGCGCGGGTCGAGCAGGAGGTCCCGCAGGAGATCCTGCGCGGGTCCGGGTTCGACGCCGCCGTGGACCGCTTCGAAGAGGAACTGTGCGCGGCGTCCGACCTGGACGGTGCCGGTGCGGTCGTCCAAGGCCACGGGGAAGCGCTCTGGAGGGACGCGGTGGAGCGCGTCCAGGCCCCCGGGGAGGTTGAGGGGGACCTGAGCGCCGAGGACGACCGGCCGCTCTACTGGGCGCGGCTCGCCATGACCTCCGCGCTCAACCGCTGGGAGCCCGGGTTCGCGCTGAGCGGGTCCGAGCGCGCCGAACTCGTGGCCGATCTGGAACGACGCTCCCGGGGCCAGGACGGAGAGGACTTCGCGGAGGCCCCCGGGGAAGCCGACGTCAGCCATGTGGTCGTCACCGGGTTCGACCCGTTCCTCCTCGACGACGACATCCGCCAGGCCAACCCCTCCGGCGCCGCGGCCCTGGCCCTCGACGGAGCGGTGCTGGAGACAGCCGACGGCGTCGCGGTGGTCAAGGCGATGCTCTACCCGGTGCGCTGGAGGGACTTCACCGACGGCATGGTCGAGCAGTCCCTCCTGCCCTACTACACCGGTGACCAGCCGGCCGACGCGGTCATCACGGTCAGCCAGGGTTCGCCGGGGAGGTTCGACCTCGAGGCGCACAACGGTGCCTGGCGCGGTGGCTTCCAGGACAACGAGGTGCTCGGTACGCCCGAGATCATCCCCGTTCCCGAGGGCGTTCCCACCGTCTCCCCCCAGCCCCAGTGGTCGGACTCCTCCCTGGACCGCCCCGCCATCGTCGAGGAGACCACCGGGGCTCCCTTCCCCGTGTTCGACAACACCGAGGTGACCGAGATCCCGGCGGGCGGGACCGCGCCCGTGGTGCGCCCTGACGGCCCCACCCCCGGTTCCGAGGCGCGGTCCGGCGGCGGAGGGAACTACCTCTCCAACGAGATCGCGTACCGCAACACCCTGCTGCGCGACGCCACCGAAGGGGACGTCCCCGCAGGTCACATCCACACTCCGGTGCTGAACCTCGGCCCCGGCGGGAACATCTCCGATCCGGCCTTCGAAGAGGAGCGCGAGGCGATCGTCCGCCAGGTCGAGGACATCGTCGCGGCCTCGATCCGCTAGCGAATCGCCCGTCCGGGCCCGCCCGTGTGCGCAGGCCCGGACGGGCGCCCCCCGTTCGGCTCAGACCACGACCTCCCGGCAGACCTCAATGAAGGCCTGGGTCCGCCGGACCGGCGCACGGTCGGTCAGCTGGACGATCTCGATGCCCAGCCCCTCGGGCTCGACGTCCAGCTCCCGGGTCGCGTACGGCAGGTCCTCGTAGCTGCGCTCCAGCACGGTGCGCTGGGTCAGCAGCGCGTTGCCCAGGCCGCGCGCGACCAGGGCGCGGACCATCTCGAAGCTGGTCGTCCGGAAGCGTACGTTGGGGGTCAGCCCGGCCCGGGTGAACAGGCCGAGGAAGTACTCGCCGCCGGGCGGCAGGTCGAACAGGATCAGCGGTTCGACGGCCAGGTCGGCCAGGCTCGGCCGCTCCTTGGCGCTCACCGCCCCGCCCACGGGGGCGAGGACGTACGGGGGATCGGACCGCAGCGGCAGCGCGGTCACCCCGCTCGTGGTGCGCACCGAGGCCAGCTTGTAGTCGTAGGTGATCGCCAGGTCGATCCGCGTGTTCAGCAGGTCCTCCAGGAGCCTCTCGTGCGCGGCCTCGACGAAGGAGAGCTGGACGCTGGGGTGACGGCGGGAGAACTCGGCGATCACCCTCGGCAGCAGTATCGGCGCGATCGTGGCGTAGCAGCCGATGGTGAGTGTGCCCTCGATCTGCTCCCGTTCCTGGCGCGCCGACTCCCTGAACTGGGCGAGGCTGGCCAGCACGTTGTCGGCGGCCGCGATCGCGCGCTGGCCGGACGTGGTGAGCCGCATCCCCTTCTGTGAGCGCACGAACAGGGTGATGCCGAGGGCCGACTCCAGCTCGACCAGGGCGGTCGAGACCGCCGACTGCGACACGAACAGCTCGCGCGCGGCGGCGGTCACCGAACCGTGCCTCGCGACGGTCGTCAGGTACTCCAGTTGACGCAGGCTCACGTCCGCCATGCCCGTCCCACTCTCGGTTATCAGTTTTTCCGATGGTTAAGTTCAGATCTATGTGTTGTACAGATCGTACTTCGCACCCCGATACTCGTGACCCAGGCCACAGGCAGGGCGTCCCCCGGGCCCGTCCGTGCCTTGAGTAACGAGTCCCCAGGAGGCGAGATGACCGGTGCGACCCCGGATTCAGTGGACCGGAAGGACCTGCGCCGCAGCGTGTTCGCCGGAGCGGTGGGCGTCTTCGTCCACTGGTTCGACTGGGCCGTCTACGCGTACCTGGCCACCACCATGGCAAAGGTCTTCTTCCCCGAGCAGGACGGCACCACCGGACTGCTCTCGGTGTTCGCGGTCTTCGCCGTGGCGTTCTTCGTACGACCGCTCGGCTCCGTGCTGTTCGGACACCTCGGAGACCGGTTCGGACGCAAGACCACCCTGTCCATCGTCATCATCTCGATGGCGGCGGGCACGCTCATGCTCGGGCTGCTGCCCACCTACGACTCCGTCGGCATCCTCGCGCCGATCCTGCTCGTGGTCGCCCGCGTGATCCAGGGGCTCGCGGCGGGCGGGGAGTTCGGCAGCGCCGCCGCCTTCCTCGCGGAGTTCTCGCCGCCCAAGCGGCGGGGCTTCGGGTGCTCGTGGATCGAGTTCGGCTCGGTCGCCGGGTTCCTGTGCGCGTCGTTCGCGGTGTGGGCGCTCCACGCGGCCTTCCCGGCCGAGGTCGTCCTCGACTGGGCCTGGCGGATCCCCTTCCTGCTGACGGTGCCCATGGCGGCGGTCGGCCTCTACATCCGCCTGAAGATCGAGGACACGCCCGAGTACCGCGCGCTGGAGGACATGAACAACGTCCCCAGCCAGCCGGTCGTGGAGGTGTTCCGCTCCAACGGCAAGCAGTTCCTCCAGACGGTGGGCATCGAGACGTTCATGAACTCGACCTTCTACATCGTCCTCGTGTACCTGATCACCTACCAGGAGGAGATCGTGGGGGTGCCCGCGGACCGGGCCGCCTTGCTCTCCGCCGCCGCCTCGGTGGTGGCCATGGGTGTGATCCCGCTGTCGGGCATGATCTCCGACCGGGTGGGCCGCAAGCCGGTGCTGTACACCGCCGCCGGCGCGATGATCGTCGGCTCCGTGCCCCTCTTCCTGCTCATGCAGGCGAACACGTCGTGGGCGGCCTTCCTCGCCACCTTCGGACTCGCGGTGATCCTCGCCGTCATCCTGGGCACGCACGCGTCGACGGTGGCGGAGCTCTTCCCCACGCGTACCCGCCAGAGCGGCCTCTCCATGGCCTACAGCGTCGCCGGTGCCTTCTTCGCGGGCACCCTGCCGTACCTGATGACCTGGCTGATCTCGGTGACCGGAAGCTCCATGGTCCCGGGTTTCACGATGATCGTGATCGGCGTCATCGGTGCCGTCACCCTGCGGACCATGCCCGAGACCAGGGGATCCGACCTTCTGCACGAGAGCGACCGCGCGCGGGTCTGACCCGCCGACCGGCCCCGTGCCCGGGGGCTCGCGCCGTCGAGCCCCCACCAGTACCTCGCAACCGTCCATGGGAGTGGAGAGCAGTATGTCCGTTGAGGAGATCGAAGTCGTCGTCGTCGGAGGGGGGCAGGCCGGGATCGCGACGAGCGAGCACCTGCGCGGCCGCCGTGTTCCGCACGTCGTCCTCGAACGGCACCGCGTCGCCGAGCGCTGGCGTTCGGAGAGGTGGGACTCCCTGGTCACCAACGGGCCCGTCTGGCACGACCGGTTCCCCGGGATGGAGTTCGACGGCCTGGGTCCCGAGGACTTCGCCACGAAGGAACAGGTGGCCGACTACCTGGCCGCCTACGCGGAGAGGATCGACGCTCCGCTGCGCTGCGGGGTCGAGGTGACCTCCGTACGCAGGCACGACGGCCGCAGGGGCTTTCGCGTGGAGACCTCGGACGGCGTCTACGACGCGCGTTACGTCGTGGCCGCCACCGGACCGTTCCAGCGCCCGGTGATCCCGCCGATCATCCCGGAGGGGGAGGGGCCGGTCCAGATCCACTCCAGCGCTTACCGCAACCCGGCGCAGCTGCCCGAGGGCGGCGTCCTCGTGGTCGGGTCCGGGTCGTCGGGCGTGCAGATCGCCGACGAACTCCGCGCCTCCGGCCGTCCGGTGTACCTGTCCGTCGGCCCGCACGACCGTCCTCCGCGCCGGTACCGGGGACACGACTTCGTCTGGTGGCTGGGCGTGCTCGGCAAGTGGGAGGCCTCGACCCCGCCCCAGGGCGCCGAGCACGTGACGATCGCGGTCAGCGGTGCGCACGGTGGCCACACCGTGGACTTCCGGGGGCTGGCCGAGCGGGGCGTCACACTGGTGGGCCGGACCGAGACCTACGCGGGCGGGACCGTGTGCTTCGCCTCCGACCTGCGGGAGAACGTCGTCGGCGGCGACGCCAACTACCTGGCGCTGTTGGACGAGGCCGACGCCTACGTCACCCGCAACGGGCTCGATCTCCCCGAGGAGCCCGAGGCCAGGGCCCTGGGACACCTCCCGGACTCGGTGACCGCCCCCGTCCTCGAACTCGACCTCGCCGCCGCCGGGGTCACCTCCGTCGTCTGGGCGACGGGCTTCACCGCCGACTACGGCTGGCTGCCCGCGGACGCCTGCGACGAGCACGGCAGGCCGAGGCACCAGCGCGGGGTCTCCAGCGAGCCCGGTGTCTACTTCGTGGGGCTGCCCTGGCAGTCGCGCCGGGGATCGAGCTTCCTCTGGGGGGCCTGGCACGACGCGAGCTACGTGGCCGACCAGATCTCCATCCAGAGGGGATACATGGAACACAACGACGCCCACCCGCGCCCGTCCCACGTCCAGAGGTGAGAGCACCCATGACCACGCACACCCGCATCCGCAAGTTCAACACCCGCGACACCTACCCCGAGCAGAACATCGACAACGACCTCTGCCAGGCCGTCGTCGCCGGGGGAGTCGTCTACCTGCGCGGCCAGATCGGCCAGGACCTGGAGACCCGGGAGTCGGTGGGCGTCGGCGACGTCCGCGCCCAGACCGAGAAGGCCATGGCCAACATCGACCTCCTTCTGCGGGAGGCGGGCAGCGGCCTCCAGGACATCGTCAAGGTGACGGTCTACCTGGTCGACCCGCGTTACCGCGAGGACGTGTACCGGGAGATGGGGCGCTGGCTCAAGGGCGTCCACCCGGTCTCCACCGGGATCGTCGTCCAGGCGCTGGCCCGGCCGGAGTGGCTAGTGGAGATCGACGCCACCGCCGTGATCTCGGGAGGCCGGGAGTGACCTTCTCCATCGCGGCACACCAGGACGGCAGGTTCGGCGTCGCGGCGGTGTCCTCCTCGCCGGCGGTCGCCGCGCGCGTCGTCCACCTGCGGGACTCCGTCGGGGCCGTCGCGTCGCAGAACATCACCGACCCCCGGCTGGGTTCGGCCCTGCTGGACCGGCTGGAGGCGGGCGCGAGCCCCGAGGCGGCCCTGGAAGAGGTCGTCGGGGCAGCCCCGAACTCCAACTACCGCCAGCTCACCGTGGTGGACGCCTCGGGTGCGGCGGCGACGTTCAGCGGGGGACTCACCCTCGGCGTGCACGGCGAGGCCACCGGTCCGCACTGCGCGGCCGCGGGCAACATGCTCACCCGCGCCGACATCCCCGCGATCATGTGCGAGGCCTTCGCCTCGGCCGGGGGAGAGCTGGAGGAACGCCTGCTCACGGCCCTCTCGGCCGCACTGGCGGCGGGGGGTGAGGCCGGGCCGGTGTACTCGGCCGGGCTGTCCACCGTGTCCGGCCACGGCTGGCGCGACACGGACCTGCGCGTGGACTGGCAGGACGAACCCGTCGAGGCGCTGCGAGGGTTGCTCGACGTCTGGCTGCCCCAGCGCGACGACTACGTCCAGCGCGGCCTGGACCCGGCCGCCTCACCCGGATACGGGGTGCCCGGCGATGACCGCTGAGACCCACCGCCCGCCCGGTGTCTCCGATCAGCTCGCGCGGCTGATCGCCTACTCCGAGACCCTGCACGCGCATCCGGAGACCGCCTGGCGGGAACACCGCGCGGCGGCGTGGACGGCCGAACTGCTCGACGAGTTCGGTTTCGAGATGACCACCTCCTACCTCGGCTTCCCGACTGCGGTGCACGGCTCCTACGGGTCGGGCAGCCGCAGGGTGGGCCTGGTCGTGGAGTACGACGCCCTGCCCGGCCTGGGCCACGCGTGCGGGCACAACCTGATCGCCGCGATGTCGGCGGGCGCGGCGATCGCGCTCCGGCCCTGGGCGGACCGTCTCGACCTGCGGATCGAGGTCGTCGGAGCCCCGGCCGAGGAGGGCGGCGGGGGCAAGGTCGAGCTGTTGGACGCGGGCGCCTTCCACGGCCTGGACCTGGCGCTGATGGCCCACCCGGGACCGGTTGACGCTCCCCGCGCCGAGCCGTACGCGGTCGCCCACGACCACGTCCGCTTCACCGGGCAAACGGCCCACGCGGCCGCCTACCCGCACGAGGGCCGTAACGCCAACGACGCCTTCGTGGTCGCCCAGGTGGCCCTGGGGCTGCTGCGGCAGCAGCTTCCGCCCCACACGCGGGTGCACGGAATCCAGACCGTCGGAGGGGAGGCCCCCAACGCCATCCCCGGTGTCACCGAGGGCCGGTGGTACACCCGGGCCCGGACCCTGGCGGAGCTGGAACCGCTCAGGGATCGGGTGGAGCGGTGCTTCGAGGCGGGGGCGTTGGCCACCGACACCGAGCTGGAGTTCACGCCCGAGTCCCAGCCCTACTCCGAGTTCCGCACGGACGAGCGCGCCCTGGAGATCTACACGCGCCACGCCCTGGCGATCGGTCGCCGGTTCGACGCTCCGGTGGAGCACCAGACGATGAACCGCGCCTCGACGGACATGGGCAACGTCTCCCAGCACGTGCCCGCCATCCACCCCTACATCGGCCTGGACTGCTTCCCGGTGAGCAACCACCAGCCGGAGTTCGCCGCCGTGTGCGTGGGCGAGGCCGCCAACCGGGTCATCGAGGACGGCGCCACGCTGCTCGCGCGGACCGCCCACGAGTACTTCTCCTAGCTCGCACGGCCCGGCCCCCGGGGTGGTCCGTTCAGTAGCGGGCCACCCCGGGCTTCCAGAGGGTGGCCCGCTCCACCACGTAGACCTCCAGGTTGCCCACGCTCGCTCCGCACGTGTCCTGCCTCTCGGTGGCGACCAGGGCCGAGGCGATCAGCTCCGCGCGGTGCCGCTCCTCGGGCTCGGTGTCGCCCACCGGGATCACCTGGCGCACGTGGTGGCAGCGCGCGCGGCCGCTGGTGTGCACCAGACCCACCACGTACGTGCGCTTCCAGCGCCGTAGGGCGGCCTGGTGCGGGATCACGTACCGGTAGCGGCAGCGTACCCGGGTGCCGTCGGGCAGTCCCGCCTCGGCCTGGTAGGTGATCGACCACCAGTTCTCGGCCACGGGCACGACCGTCGCGTGCATGGCTCTCGCCCATGCCTCCAGGGTCGACCGGTTCTCGGCCTCGATGACGGCGGCGTCGGTCACGGCGCCCTCCGCGCTGTTGAACGGACCCCGGGCGCCCCCTCGAGTCGCCCGGGGCTCTGACATGTGATCACTCTAGGTGGCCAGTGGGATCCGAAGGGTACAGATTGTGTCCCCAGTGTCGAGACCGTTCGCCCGTTCAGGACAGCAGGCCGATCCGTTCGGCCAGAACCCCCGCCCCGTCGCGGCGCCGGGGATCGCGTGACTCCAGCTCCTCCAACACCATGTGGCGGGCGAAGGCGTTGTAACGGACCGTCTCCGGAGCCGCAGCGTGCGCGGCCTCCAGCACCCGCAGCGCCTCGTCCCGCTGTCCGGCCAGACGGTGGGCGCGGGCCTGCTCGATCCGGTGCCGGGCCCCGCGCGGCCTCGACGGGATCGCCTCCGCCGGGGCGCGTCCGGACTGGCGGACCGCCTCGTGCCCGCTGCGCAGCTCCACCGCCACGGTCACCGCGTGGGCGCCGATCACCGGCCGGGAGAACGAGGTCATCGGGTGGTAGTAGGACGCGGGCAGCCGCTCGGCCGCCTTCCGGGCGGTGTCCCAGTGCCGCCACGCCGTCCCCGCCTCCCCGCGCCGCGCCGCCGTGTACCCGGCCTCGAACCGCAGTGCGCCCCACACCGCCAGCACGTCCAGGTCGGCGTCCGGCAGGTGCCGCTCCAGGTGGCGGCTGGCCTCCTCAGTGACAGCGTCCGCCGCCTCCCAGTCGCCCGCGTCCCGGTGCGCCTGGGCCAGCAGCCAGGCCGCCACCCCCAGGGCGTGCGGGTCCTCCGCCTCCTGCGCGGCGACCATGCCGCGTTCGGCCACCCGCCACAGAAGGCTCTGCGCGGGCTGGTAGGCGATGAAGAACTGCGCCAGCGAGCACACCTCCGACAGCACCGAGTTCGCCGCACGCCGGTCCGTCCCGTTCTCGGCGCCGCGCACCGCCCGCTGGGCGTCATCGAACAGCCCGGGGAGCAGGCGCCCCACCACGTCGCGGTGGTTGGGCGCCGAGTGCCGCGCCCGCCAGGCCCCCGCCAGCCGGGCGCGCAGCCGCTCCACCGTGGGAACCGGCCGGTCGTCGCCCAGAGCGAGGGAGTTGACCGACGCTCGGACCCTCGGCAGCAGCGTGTGCCCCGGACCGCTGAACAGTGCCACGGGTACGGACTGCTTGCCGGTGAGTTCGGCCAGGTCACGAAGGTGCAGCACCTCCACCAGGGACAGGAGGACCGGGAGCCTGGGCGTGCTCAGCCGTCCGGTCTCCAGGGCCTTGACCCACGAGGCGGAACGCCCCACGAGGCCGCCGAGCACCTCCCTGGTCAGACCTCGTCTGGTGCGGTTCAGCTTGAGACGGGTACCGAAGGGGATGTCGACCTCGTACGGGTCCGGGGTGCCGTCCACGGGCATCGCGGTTTCCTTCCCTGGGGGAGACGCGGAGTCCAGGCTACGAGCCGCCTCCTGGCCCCACGGCGGGAAGACGACCACTTCCCCCGGTCGGACCCCGCGCACCGGGTATGGCCCGGTCGGACCCCCTCCGAACTGGGGTGACGTCGCTCAGTTCCGTGTGCTGAGGGAGGGCGGCGGTGCCACCTGGGGGCCGCCGGGGCTGCGCAGACGTTCGAAGACGAGGTCGAAGGTGAACCCGGCGGTGAACCCCACCGGCACCACGAAGAACAGCAGGCGCCGGGCATCGAGCTCCACCAGCAGCTCCGGGACGGTCAGCAACTGGGCGGCCACGTACAGCAGGACCGACACCGCGCCCGCGCCCAGTCCACGCGCGCAGGCCCGCAGGGCCGAGGGGGTCCGACCGAACGAGTCCCTGATCAGCGCCCCCGACACGGCCGCGCACATCGGCCCCGCCAACAACAGGGTGAGACTGAGCGCGTCGGCCGGCCCCGGACCTCCGGCCAGCACGATCGACGCCAGCGCGGCGAGCAACAGCAGGATCGCGCCGACCAGCCCGGCCGATTCGCGCCAGCGGCCCCACCGCCGGGCCCGCTCCTCACGGCGCCGTCGTTCGGCCCGCCGCTCCATCTGACGGCGCAGCACCTCCGTCATGCGCCGGGCCGACCCCGGCGACCAGGACTCGCCCAGGGCGCGCACGTCCTCGCGGTCCACGTGCTCACCGGAACCGTCCAGGTACACCCACACCTGCCGGGCCGCGCCGCCGAACACGGCCAGCGGGACCAGGGGGACGCCCTGGGCCAGCGCCACCACCCCGGTGACCCGGGTGGACCGCCCGCCCCCGGCCAGGACGATGCCGTCCACCTCGAACAGGGTCCGGTAGTACGGCACCTCCCACTCGGCGCCGGTGTCGCGGATCGTGGTGACACGAACCCTCGACCCCTCGGGCAGGTCGGGCGCGTAGTCCTGGTGCCGGGGAGGGTGGGCGATGATCTGGGCTTCGGGCGCGGAGGCCGCCGCGTACCCGCGCGCGACCAGGGTCTCGACGTAGTGCTCGTCGTCGGCGAAGACCACGAGGTCGTACCCGGCCAGGGCCAGCTCGCGGCCGAGCTCGTGGCAGGCGCCGCGCACCTGGTCGGTGGCGCTCAGGGGCGGTTCGTACTCGCGGGAGGAGTCGACGCTGCCGACCACGGCGATCCGCGGTCGCTTCGACGGGACGGGTGCCTGCTTCACGGGGACTCCATCACGGTGCGGGGAGGTCGGTCGGGGTGTCCTCCGTGGAGGGCCGACCCTGGGGGAGGAGGGCGCGCAGGGCCGCCGCCGCGGCGGCGGCGCCGGCGGTCTCGGACACGGCGCGGGCGAGCCAGACGAGGGCGTGGGAGTCCGGGTGCTGGGCGCGCAGGTGCGACACGAGCCGGGCGTGGCGCTCGGGGGCGGGTACGGTGACCGGCCAGTACAGGGGGTTGAGTGCCCGGTCCCGGCGGAGTTCTCCGAGCCTGCGCAGGAACGCCGCCCAGCACTCGGGGTCGTCCAGCGCGGGGACCGTGAGCAGGACCCGGGCGGCCCGCTCACCGACGGTCCCGCGCGCGTCGGGCCCCCCAGGTTCGCACTCGGTGACTTCCTCGGGCGGGGCGGCCCCGTCCGAGCCCGGAGCCGAACCCGAACCCGGGACCGGGCCGTCCGGGTCACGGCCGTCCCTCCGGGCCACCGCGTCCCAGGCGGGGACCGCCTCCCGGGCGAGGGCCTCGGGCAGGGGCGGCAGGGCGACGGCCGCGGAGCGGGCGACCAGGGCCCCGATCCGGTAGCACAGGGCCTGGTACGCGGTCGGGTCGGTGAGCATCAGCTCCAGGACCCCGGCGTCCGCGTGACCGGGCACGCCCACCCAGTCCAGCCGTTGGCGTTCCCGCACCACGCGGGGGAGCGGCCCGCTGAGCGGTTGCCACACCAGGGGAAGGATGTGGTGGGGCGGGGCGCCGTCGTCGCGGAACCGGCGGACCCGCTCCTCGACGATCCACCACTCCCGGGCGCACCAGGCGCTGTTGAGGTGGGTCTCGCTGAGCAGGACCACCAGCGTGCGGGTGGTGGCGCAGTGCCGGAGCAGCTCGGAGCGCCACCCGCCGCCCGGCTCCAGGGTGGGCCCGGTGGCGCCGAAGGCGTGGTCGTCGGTGTGCAGACGGACCATGCCCTCCAGGTCGGCGTGGAAGCGCAGCACGTGCTCGCGGTCGGCCCTGCGCCCGCCGTAGCTCGTGAAGAAGGCGCTGGTCCCGCCCGCGCCGACCCCCTCCGTGCCGGTCGCCTCCACGCCCGTCGTCTCCACCATGGCCCTCCCCCCAGTCGGCCCAGCCCCGTCACCGATGTCGCTCAGATCTCCGGCACCTCCAGGTCGATGTGACCGCGTTCGCTGACGGAGTCGCCCATGTGGCGGGCGGTGCTGTTCAGGTAGTTGGCGTAGGCCAGCTCGTAATGCGGGTGCTGGGTGCCGCACACCTGGTGGAGCTCCTCCTGGGTGCGTACGTCCAGCGCCACGGCCTCGGTGATCTCCCCCTTGGCCACCAGGGCGTTGGCGAGGTTCACCGCCGCGCCCAGGGAGAGGGGGTGCCCCGCGCCCACCTGGGGGTCGGTGCACAGTCCCTCGTGCGCCCGCCTGGCCTGGACCTCCGCCTCCTGGACGTGCCCGGTCCGGCAGGCGTAGGCGGCGAGGTTGGCCCTGGCCACCAGGGTGAAGGGGTGGTCCTGCCCGAACACCCCCGTGTAGCCGTCGACACACGTGCGGGCCTGGCGGTGGGCCAGGTCGTGGCGGTGGGCGGCGGCCAGGCACGCCGCCAGTTCCAGGGCCATGGCCAGGCTGCGGGGGTGCTCGTCGCCGTACTCGCGACAGTGCTGTTCGTGGGTTCGGCGAATCCGCTCCAGCGCCTGTTCGGGGTCGCCCACGAGTCGCTCGTTCACCGCCAGTTCCTTGCAGGCGTGCAGCGTGTGAGAGGACAGCTCCCCGATGGTGCGGCGCAGCATCTGCGCCGCCTGGTGGATCTGCCGGTGCGCCATCACGTACTCGCCCGTGCGACGGCGGTAGGTCGCGGTCGCCGAGGAGAGGATCCAGGTGTAGGGGTGGCGGTGGCCGAGGATCTCCCGGGTGACCCGGTGTGCCCGCTCACCGACAGTCAGGGCCTCCGCGTAGTCTCCGGCCGCCGAGAGCGACAGCGCCAGGTTGTGCTCGGCCAGGAGGGTGTGCTGGTGGTGGGGGCCGCGACCGGCCAGGTAGGCGGCGTAGGTCTCCTTGTCGTGTTCGAGCGCCGACCCGAACCGTCCCAGGGCCCGCAGGTCCGCGCCCATGCCCCGACGCGTCAGCAGCGTGAACGGGTGCCGTTCGCCCAGGACCTCCCGCTGGAGTTCGAGGGTGCGGGAGTTCAGGCGTCCCGCCTCACGGTGCTCGCCGCGCGAGCGGTGCACGTTGGCCAGCTGGGTGGCCAGGTGCAGGCGGAGCCGGTCGCGTTCGCCGAAGGCGTCGGTCCAGGTACGCAGCAGCGGGGTGCCCAGGTCCAGCGCCGCCTCGAACTCGCCCTTGCGGTGGTGGTAGCGCACCTGGTTGACGAGCCAGCGGCGGACCTCGTCGTCCCCGCTCAGGTTGGCCTCGGAGGGTGCGATCTGCCAGCGCAGGTTCTGGTAGCGGCGGTCGTGGCGGGGGTCGTCCGCCTCCTCGTCGTGCGGGGCGTAGGAGGCCAGCACCTGGCGCACGGACTCGCGGACCCCGGCGCGCTCCTCGGCGGGGATGCGGTCCCGGACCACCTCCTGCACCGCCGGGTGCACCGAGAACATCTTCAGCTGCCGGTCGAAGTCCATCAACAGGACCCGGGTGAGCTGGAAGTGGACGTGGTTGAAGTTGACCCGTCCGGTCCGGTACTGGGGGTCGGCCCCGCTGTACTCGCTGACCGCGCGCGGCGACCGGAGCAGGTCCTCGGGGACCCCGTCGGCGGACAGGTGCGCCGCCAGCCGGATCAGGCACAGACTCGCCGGGTGGTACTGCTCCAGTTCGTCCAAAGCGAGGGAACTGCTCAGCCGCTCCTCGAACGAACCGGCTCCCCGGACCACCGAGGGTTCGCGTTCGTCGAGCAGCCGCGTGTACTCCACGACAGCCTCGGCGGCCCCGTCCAGGCGCTGCCCCGAGCTCAGCCACTCCAGCGCGCGGTGCAGCTGGGCGGGCAGGTGGCCGAGTCGGCGCGAGAGGGCCAGCGCGGTCCCGGCCTCGATCTCCGGGAGGCGGTCCCGGAAGAGCTCCACCACCTCGCCCTCGGTGAAGGGGCCCACCTGGAGGCAGCGCCGGTGGCCGTAGGCCTCCCACTCCCGGTGGTAGGAGGTGATGATGACGTGTCCGTGGTCGTGCGGGATCAACGCGTCCAGCCCGCCGGGCGGCCCCGCGTTGTCGTAGACCAGCAGCCAGCGGTTGAGCGGACGCCCCGACCGGAGTGCGGCCAACACGGGGTCGGCCTCGGGGGAGCGGTGGTCCGGGAACCGTTCGGCCAGGGTCGCCGCCAGTTCCTCAAGGGACGACTCGACCTTCTCCGGGCGGTCCGAGGCGATCCACCAGATGAGGTCGTAGTCGCTGCGGAAGCGCCGGACGAACTCGCGGACGATCTCCGACTTCCCGCTGCCCTGCATCCCCACCAGCACCACCGGTGGTTTGTCCTCCATGCCCTGCCCGAGGAGGTCGCGCAGCCGCTCCAGGAACCCCTCCCGGCCGCTGAAGTTCTGGTTGCCGTGGGGGGCGTTGCTGATCAGCTCCGGGTTGGGTGCCCCGGGGTAGCTGGGGCCCTGACCGGGGCCACGGGAGCGGTGACTCGGGAACCTCGGGTCGAAGCGGGCGAGCAGGGCGCCACGGGCGTCCTCCTCCTCCCGGATGCGCAGGTTGATCCACTCGGCGTCCGGGAAGCCGTCCGGTGGGGCGCCCTCGTCGATGGTCACCCCCAGCACGCGGTGGGCTCCGTTGCCGCCCTGCTGCGGGGCGGTCTCCAACAGACGGTGCAGGAGCCCGAAGGCGGGCGACCCGTGCAGGTGGGCCGAGACCAGCACCATGATGATCCCGTGTCCGCCGGTCTCCGGCAGGGGCGCGCCCGGGGCCGTCCTGGGCCGCACCACCCGGATGCCGACCCATTCCAGCTGGGGCTGGACCCAGTCCGCCCACGAACGGTCCCGGGAGTCGGCCAGCAGGGTCACCGAGGCGACGGCCCCGTGCCGGATCTGCTCGAAGACCAGCCTGACCTGCTCGCTCTGTTCTTGGGTGAGGTGACGCCCCCGGGGGACCGCGTCGCCGGTGAGGATGGAGGTCAGCCGTTCGTAGGCGTGGAACAGGGAGCTGGGTATCCACGTGCGTTCGAGGAAGGCCGCGAGGGTGAGGCGCTCGGCGATCCGCGCCTTGTAGGGGATCTCGGCCCGACCCCAGTACTGCCAGGGGTCGTCCTGGGAGGCCTCGACCCAGGACGCGAACGTCTCGTACGCGCGGTCCCGGAGTTCGTCCAGGTTGGGGAGTTCCAGGTCCACGCGGGTCAGGACCGGCCGGACCGGAACGTGCGGTGCCTCGGCGCGCAGCTCGGCGGCGATGCGGGCCGACTTCTGGATGGCGGTGGTGTTGAGGGTCAGGCAGAGGGCGACCTGGTCGGCCAGGACGGTGGCGATGCGCCGCCCCAGGAGCCCGTTGCCAGGGGCTGTGTCGACCAGGACGTGGTCGTATCCGCTGTCCGCCAGCGCCGCGCGGAGTTCGCGCAGGAAGCGCATGGACAGGTCGCCGCGGGCGAACCCCGAACCGTGGATGGTGTCCAGCTGGGTGAGCCGGGCGGCGTGGTGGGTGCCCGGACCCAGGTAGCCGATCTCGCCCTCAGGTACGCCGGGGATGACCGGCCAGCGGCTCAGGTGTTCGACCTGGTCGCTGAGGTCGGCTCCGCGGGCGCACACCTCGGCGGGGTCGGCCCCCGGGTCGTGGCAGCCCTCGATGACACCGGTGATCATGTCGACCAGGCCGTGGGGACGTCCGCCGCGTAGTCCGAACAGCGGGGAGAAGTACTCGCGCAGCTCGGGGGAGCGCAGGTTGAAGTCGACGAGCAGAACGCTCCGACCGGTGCTGGCGATGTTCCAGGCCACGTTGGCCAGGGACGTGGTGCAACTGCTGCCCGACAGGGGCGAATGGAACACGAGGATCTGTCCGGCGGAGTTCGTGTCCCCGATTACTTTGCTGGTCAACGCGGCTCCGGGGGGAGGAAGTTTCCTTTTCTCGCACCTTCCCGTCGGCCCGTGTGTCCCGTGCGCACGGGCTTTCGGCTTGGGAGAGAGGATGTTCCCACTTTTCATGGGAAGGAACCCCGGGAAACCTGGGTTGGGTGGTGAGGGAAAACGGCCGCAGTGAATTCAGGGGCCGTTGTTACCATTGGTTCTGAGGTCGGCTTGGAGAAGGACCGGTGAGACGGCGAATCCGTGCCGGGCGTAGGCGGGGACCGCCCGGTCGCTGGAGTGGACGCTCACCCGTTCCAGTTCGAGTTCGCGGGCCAGCCCCAGCACCGCCTGGATCAGCTGGCCGCCGAGACCGAGGTCCCGTGATTCGGGGCGTACGTAGACGCACTGCACGTCGCCCGAGGCCCGCCCGAACGCACGCGGCTGCGGGACGCGCGGGGTGACCGCCAGCCAGGCCATGCCGACCAGGGCACCGTCCATGACCGCCACGTAGCAGTGATGGGTGTCCCGCTGCCCCCTGCCCCAGTCGACGAACCGGGCAGTGAACTCGTCCAGGGGCAGCTCGGGGGCTCCGTGCACCTCTGTCTCCCACCCCCAGCGCAGCTCGGCGACGCCGCGCAGGTCCTCGGTGCGGGCCGGTCGGACGGTGGCTTCGCTCATGCCCCGATGGTGCCAGCCCACCGGACACGGCGCAGCCCCCGGGGCGGCCTGCGCCGCGCCGGGGGCTCGTGGGTTCCAGGAGGTGCTCGGTTCTTCTGAGGGTCCCCGGGAACCCCCGCAGGAACCGACCGCCTCAGACCCGGTACTCCGAGGCCCGCTCCTCCGCCGCCGCCACCATCCGGTCCTGCCTTTCACGGACGGCGGGCCGCTCCGGAGCCGCCACCCGGCCCAGTTCGCGGTGCCGACCGTGCCGACTGGCGAGGGTGACCGCCGCCGATCGGAGCATGCCCAGTTCCTCGCCCTGTTCTGCCAGGGATTCACGGACCCGACGTCGATGGGCGTGCCGTGCCACGAAGTACACGGCGAGCGCGCTCAGGAACACCACCAGCGTCTTGAACAGTACGCCGAGGATGCCCTCCAACAGCGGAGCGTCGAAGAGCCAGTGGACGCCGATCGCCAACAGGAACAGGAGCAGGGCGCCGGTGGCCCGGCCGGGACTGGGCCGCCAGGCCGAGGCGGCCAGGAGGCCGACCGCGGTACCCGCGATCGCCGACATCGCCCAGTGCGAGCCCAGACCGGTGAGACCGACCCGCAGGAACAGCGTCTGGAGTACCGAGGCGACCCCGTCCGTGGCCCCCTGCATCATGATCGAGTTGAGCGCGTAGGTGAAGTCCTCGGCGAGCTGGAAGCCCAACCCCACCAGGGCGCCCATGACGAAACCGTCCACGGGGCCACGCACCACGCGCGCGGCCATCACGGCGATCAGCACCACCCCGGCGGTCTTGAGCAGCTCCTCGTTGAGCGGTGCGGTCAGGGCCGCGCCCCACGCGGAACCGAACTCGACGCCGCCCAGGCGCGACCACGCGGACATCAGTTGGGTGTTGGAGAACAGGGACAGACCGATCGCCCCGGTCAGGCCCCAGAGCACCGCGAGGAGCGAGAACGTGAAGCTCGGAGGTCGGACCGGTCGAATCCGGCGCAGAACCCAGAAGCCGAACACACCCGCCACCGCCAGCACCACGGCGGCGGCCAACGTTTCGGTGGGGAAGACCCACATCGCCCCGAAGAAGTTGGTCAGGGTGAAGACGAAGCCGCCCAGGCAGAGGAGGGCGAGGCCCAACGTGGCGAACAGCGCCGGAAGGCGCTGGGCTCGGTGTGGTTCGGCGTGCGGGGCGGTCAGGTGTTCGGTGCCCTCGTGGCCCTGGCCGGATTGCCGGGGGGTGGGGACCTGCCCACTCGCGGTGGACGGGACGTCGGGTTCGGGTCGTGCGTGGCTCATGAGGTCCCTTCCGTGTCCCGGTCGAACCGGATCGACTGGACCGTCCGTTCGGCGTCGGCGAGATCGGCCATGCTGACGTCGGTGCCGACAGCCTGGGTCTCCACGGCGAAACCGCCGTTCGGAGAGGGGAACACTGTCGCGACTCCGGTGTGCTCCTGGATGTGCAGGTCCCCGGTGAGGCCCTGCGCGCCGCCGTCGGAGGTGATCGGCTGCGGTTCTCCCAGGGTGGCCGAGGAGTCACTGACCCTGACCGTCTCGCGCATGCCGTCCCAGAGCTCCGAGGCGTCGGCGCGCTCGGACGGCTCCACCACGCTCATGTGGAGGTTGACCGGTCCCTTGACGAAGCGGAGCTGCTGGCCCAGGGTGCTGGACCCGGTGTCGAGTTCCCAGCCCTCGTCGAAGGTCACCGACGCCCCGTAGCCCTCGCTCGACCCGAGAGTCACGGCCTGCCCCGGTTCCACCGCCTCGGAGGAGGGCAGCGCCGCGTTCACCAGGGCCCACCCTCCCGTCAGGAGCACGACCACCGCGGCCGTGGCCCCCAACGGGACCCAGTTGCTCCGTGGACCTCGTGACCTGGCGTGGCGTAGCTCCGTGCTCTCGTTCACCATCGCGCCCCCGTCTCCGCGCTCGTTCCGGTGTTCGCGTCCTGGAGACAGCGAAACACCCACAAAGGTGCCGAACAGAGAAAAGAGGGACACTTGGCGCAATTTTGCGGTGATTTCACCGACTCTGGGAGTGGTGACGAGACCGCGGGATCCGGTCCCGTCATGGGACCCCGGGTCGACGTGGCCGAAGGTGGCCCCGATGTCCCGTGGCCACCCCCTTGGCGAAACAAGTCCCCCCGTGATGGGATGCCACCTTCAGCGTGACGACCGAACGGAAGAGCACGGGCGACCGATGCCGAAGCAGAGCACAGAGCAACTCACCACGGACCGTTTCTCCCTGGTCCACCGCATCCGCTACGCCTTGCGGAACCCGGGCCGGATAGCGCCCCACGTCCTGCGGTCCGCGCGTGACCTGCGTCTGCGCCTCACACACCGGGACCACGTCTCCTACTACCGCGCGGTGATGGCCTCCGACGCGGCCCGGGACCCGAAGGCGGCGGTCGGCAGTCGCAACGAGGAGCGCTGGCTCGCCCTGGGCCAGATGCAGTTCGACTACCTGGTCGAGCACGGCCTCAAGCCCAGCCACCGGATGCTCGACATCGGTTGCGGCAACCTGAGGGCCGGGTGGCGCTTCATCGACTACCTGGACACCGGCGGCTACTACGGCATCGACATCTCCCCGGACATCCTGATCGCGGGCAAGAAGGTCCTGGCCGAGCGCGGACTCCAGCCCAAGCTGCCGCACCTGACCCTCACTCAGGACCTGACCTTCGACTTCCTCCCCGACGACTCCTTCGACGTCGTCCACGCCCACAGCGTGTTCTCGCACTCGCCCGTCGAGGTTATCGACGAGTGCCTGGGCCACGTGGGCCGCGTGCTCGCCCCCGGCGGGTTCTTCGACTTCACCTTCGACCGCACCGAGGGCACCGAGCACCACGTGCTGCACGAGGACTTCTACTACCGCACGCAGACCCTGGTCGAGCTCGCGGAGAAGCACGGGCTGCGGGCCCGCTTCATGGAGGACTGGGAGGAGCGCCCGCACGGACAGTCGAAGATCCGGGTCACCGCGGCGGAGTGACCCACGGGGTCGACTTCTCGCCTCCCGGGCAGGGTGAGTACGAACTCCCTCTGCCTCAACGCCTTCGACACCCCTCCGGAGCGACAGGGGGACGTCAGCCGTGTGGTGCGGTCCCGGACCGCCGATTCTCCTCCCCTCCTTTTCGAGAAGGCGGGCGAGCCCGTCGGCGGCCCCGCCCCGGATCTGCGTGGCAGCCTGATGAGCCTGATTCTCAAGGGAACCCGTGTGAAACGGGTCCCCTTCTGTCTGTATTCACTAACTAGGGGCGTTATGGCTAGATTGTCATTCGCATTCCGAATTCCCGCCCAAGCGGAAACCGGCGTTCCGTGCGAAATCACCCTGGACGAACTCAGTGTGCGGCATCAGGCAAATCCCCGGGGCTAGCTCAGGCGGCGGATGTCGCCTCTGACGCGGTAGAAGCCCCCGCTGCCCGAGGTCAGCACCTCGTTCACGACGTAGCGGGCCCCCGCGTGACGGATGTCCTTGGGGAACTGCACCCGCAGGGACGGGTCGTAGCCGTGGGAGACCACACGGACCCGCAGGCGGCCGCCCTCGTCCACACACTCGACGATGATCCCGTCGGTGTCGGTGAGCTCGCTGCTCCGCACGGTCTCCAGCTCGGTGGCGGGGGTGACCGCGTCCCAGGAAGGGGCCTTGACGCTGACCGGCTCCGGGACCGTGCCCCGCTCCGCGGCCAGGATCGCCTCCTCGGAGGCGTCGACGCAGGCCAGGGATCCGTCGGTGGTGACGATGTACAGCCGGTCCTGGTGGAACTGCATCGAGTAGGCCGAGCCGCAGCCGGTGGCCAGCTTCCACAGGCGGCGCCCGTCCCTGGAGAAGCAGTAGACGGAGGAGTGGTTGTCACCCGCGAACACGTAACGCCCGTCCGGGGAGGCCGCGCAGGAGAAGACCGCCCCGTCACAGCGGTACGTGGAACGGTGTACGCCGTCCTTGCCGATGCGGTCCACGGAGTTGTGGGCCGTGGCGGCGAAGACCTCGTCGCCCTCCTGCCAGCCGAACAGCACCGCGCCGCTGGTCGGCACCGACCAGCGTTCGTTCCCGGTGCCCGCGTCGTACATGGTGACGCCCCGGGAGTGCCCGTGGTAGACGCCCGACTCGTCGTGGCGGACCATCCACGCGGCGTTGCCCGCGCTGCGCCGGGACCACTGGAACTCGTCCTCGTGGTCGATCACGGTGATCTGACCGGCGACGTCGGAGACACCGAGCACGCCGTCGTGGATGTCCAGCCAGAAGATGTCGACGTCCTCGGCGATCTCGTACGCCACGTGCGGGATCTTCGCGCCCAGGTCGTAGACCTTGCCGTCGTCGCATCCCGCGTAGATCCAGAAGTCGTCGGCCACGATGCACTTGACGCCGTCCGGGAGTCCGTAACGGGCGGTGACGGTGCCCTGGTGGGACAGGGTGTACACGTCCCCGCGCTCGTTGCCGACCCAGCAGCGCTCGTCGTCGACGAAGATGCCGAAGGCGGGGCTGCCCGAACGGAACCGCCACAGGACCGGTGCCAGGTTGGCGGTCGACCGCTGGCTGACGATCGTCCGCCTGGTCACCGCGCGCCGCTTGCGGACCCCGGCCACGGCGGGCTCGTACCCCTTGCGCCTCTTCTCGGCGACCTTCCTCGCCGCCGTCGCCTCGGCCCTGGCGACGGTGGTGTGGCTCGCGGTGCGCGCCTGTCCGGGTTCCCCGATCCGTCCGTAGCGGATGGTGACGTCGGTGCCGTCCACGGTCACCTCGTAGAACTTGTGCGCGCCGCCGCCCTCTTCCGAGAGCTCCAGGTAGGTGCGGGTACTGGTCATGGGACGCCCTTCGACGATCGGGTTCCGGGCACACGCGGGGGAGACGGGTGCCAGGCAGGGGTGGGGAGGGGTACCTGCCTCCGGGAGGAGGCCGTGTCGACTGGTTCGAAACTATCGGCGGGTGCCGACATTTCCGGTGCCTCCTGGACCCTGACCGTCGGCGAGACGGGCATCGCTCCGCCGTCTCACCCCACGGTGTCGGCGAGTACCCGGGCCGGGTCCATCGACGATGAAGCACCGTTCGGCGTCCGCCCGCGCGCCGAACCCACCGGGGCCGGCGGCGCGCGCTCCCCAGGGGTCTGTCACCCGCGCGGACGGCCCTGCCTCATGGCGATCCCCTCGTCGCGTGGCGGTTCGGGGCGTTTCCCCGACGGGCAGTGGCATCGGAAGCCCCGGACACGCGGGACCGGTCCGTCGACACCCTCACCGACCTGGCGGAGGTCCTGGCCCCGTGACCAGGCTTCGCACGCTGACGGAGTCCGATTCTTCGAGAATCCAGCTTGTGTAAAACCGAACTTCGGCAAGCGCTGGGTGCTAGCTTCCCAACATGGACACGCCTCGACACCTCACGGTCCTTCGCGAGAGCGGCACTCTCCTGGCCGACGCCGCCGAGGGCAGGCCGCACGCGCACGTGCCCACCTGCCCCGAGTGGAACGTCTCCGACCTGGTCTGGCACGTCGGCGAGACCCACCACTTCTGGAGGTCCGTCGCCTCCGGGGAGATCCGGGACCCCGACGACGGGTACGTACAGCCGGAGCGTCCCGAGGACGAGGAGCTCCTGGACTGGTACCGGGAGGGGTTGGCCGAGACCCTCACCGCCCTCACCGCGCTGGACCCCGAGGAACCGCGCTGGACCTGGTCCCCGCAGAAGAACGGCGCCTTCATCCACAGACGCATGGCCCAGGAGACCGCCGTGCACGCGTGGGACATGCTCAACGCGATCGGAGGCCCCGCGCGGCTTCCCGCCGACGTGGCCTCGGACGGCGTGGACGAGTTCCTCACCTTCTTCCTCGGGCTGGCCGAGATGCTGGACCTGCCCCGGGAACCGGTCGGCCCGATCGGCGCGGTGCTGCTGACCGCCACCGACGTCGACCGCTCCTGGTCGGTGGACCACACCGGCCAGCACTGGCGGGTCATCCAGGGCGTGACCCGGGCCAACACCACGGTGGAGGGCGCCGCCTCCGACCTGCTGCTCACCCTGTGGCGACGCGCCGATCCCGATTCACTGCGGATCACCGGCGACGAGCAGGGCTTCGCCCGGTTCCTCAAGGTCGCCGAGACCGAGTGACCCGAGGCGACGTCCGCGGGCCGCGTGCCACGTGCTCCGGGGACGGAGCGGCGCACGAAGAAACTGCGTGTCCCGACGGGGCGGGGGGTGTTAGTTTCACAGCCATGTTGGACAGGCCCGTTGACTTCGACGAACACCAGATCAAGGACGCCCTGGCGGACTGGGGCATCCACGCGCAGGTGCTGACGCACGTCCCCCTGGGGTTCGGCGACCACCACTGGAGCGCCACCGACACCTCCGGTCGGCGCTGGTTCCTCACGCTGGCCGACCTCGCACACAAGCCCTTCCTCGGCGGCGACCCCGACACCGCCCTGCGCAACCTGCGCCGGGACATGGACACCGCCGCGGACCTGCACGACGTGCACGGGCTCGGTTTCGTCGTGGCCCCGCTCCGCTCCACCGAGGGTGTCACCGCCCTGAGGATCGGCGACCGCTACGCGCTCAGCGTCTTCCCGCACATGGAGGGCACCCCCGGCGACTTCGGGCAGCGGCTCACGCCCGAACAGCGGGCCCGGGTCCTGGACACGCTCGCCCGTCTGCACGGGCGCACCCCGCCCTCCGACGTCCGGGCCACCCCGCCGACCCTGGACGGAGCCGACCGGCTGGCCGGGCTCACCACCGCCCCCGAGGGCATCGGCGACCACGGCCCCTTCGCGGGGCCCACCGCCGAACTGCTCTCCACCCACGGCGCCGTCCTGCGGGAGCGTCTGGACGAGTTCGGTCACCGAGCCGCCGAGGTCGACGACGCGCGGGCGGTCACCACCCACGGCGAACCGCACCCGGGCAACCTGCTGTGGCGAGGGTCCGGTCCGTTGCTCGTCGACTGGGACACCGTGGGCCTGGCCGTCCCCGAGCGCGACCTGTGGCTGGTCACCGACGACCCCGACGAACTCGCCCGCTACGCCGGGGCCACCGGGCACCGGCCCGACCCCGCGCTCCTGACCCTGTACCGACTGCGCTGGGACCTCCAGGACGCCGTGGAGTTCGTCGACTGGTTCGCCGCCCCGCACCTGCGCGGCCCCGACACCGAGCAGGCCTGGCGGGACCTCGGCGCGATCCTGCGCCGTCTGGAGCTCTGAGCCGGGGACGGGCCCGGGCTCAGCCGTTGACCAGCGGCACGAACACCCGCAGTGCCCCCGGGCGCTTGCGGAAGACCACCTCGGGCGATCCCTCCACGACCTCGCCGTCCACGGCCAGCAGCCGGGGCTCGTCCGGAATGGACAGGGTCAGCGACTCGGTCAGCCGCTCCGTGTAGCCCGCCCCGGACACCGTCCGGGCGAACAGCACGTCCGCCAGGGCACGCAGTCGGGGGAAGGGCGAGCGCGCGCGCAGCACCCGCACGTCCAACCGTCCGTCGTCCAGGCTCTCCCGCAGACCCGGAACCCGGGCGTGCGTCCGGTACCGGCAGTTGCCCACGAACGCCCACCACACCTTCACAGGGCGTCCGTCCACCAGCGCCGGGGTGGGCTGGACCTCCCGCAGGTCGCGCCAGAGAGCGAGTGCGAAGGCGGGCCATTTGCCGATCCGGTCCGCCCAGCGGTCGCGCTCCTCCACCATGCGCGGGTACGACCCGAACGACGACGTGTTGAGGAAGACGCGCCCGTCGACCTCGCCCACGTCCACCCGGGCCAGCCGAGCGCCCTGATAGGCCCGCAGGGCGATCTCCACCGAGGTCAGTCCCAGGGTGCGGGCGAAGTTGTTGAGGGTACCGTCCGGCAGCACCAGCAGCGGCCGGTCGTGGGTGAGCGCCGCCGTGGCCCCGGCGTTGACGGTCCCGTCGCCGCCCGCCACCGCGAGCACCTCGCAGTCGCGGGCCGCCCCGTCCATCACCGCGGCGACGTCGTCGTCGGCGGAGAGCGGAACGATCCGTGCCAGGGGCAGTTGGCGGGCCACCCTGGTGGTGGTGTCGGCGGTGGTCAGCGTGGGCACCCCGGTGTCGCCGCCGCGAGGGTTGACCACGACGGTCACCCCCGAGCCCTCCGGGTCCACGTCCGCCTCTCCGGCGGGGGCGGTGCTCGCGCCGAAGACGAGTTCGGGGCGGGGCGGGAGGAGCGTGCGGGCGAGCAGAGCCGAGGCGGCGCCGACCGCGACCCCGCCGAGCACGTCACCCGGGTAGTGGACCCCGCTGTGCACGCGGGAGAAGCCCACGGCGCCCGCCATGGCGGACACCAGCACCGACAGCGGCAGCGGGGCGTCGGACAGGACACCGCCCGCGTAGCCCACCGCGGCGGCGGTGTGACCGGAGGGGAAGGAGGAGCTGGCATAGGTGCGGTAGGGGACGCGGGCGGTCGGCACCGCGGAACTGTCCGGGCGGGAACGCCGCGCCAGGTACTTGACCGCGGTGGCGCCCGCGTTGGCGAGCCCGGCGGCGACGATCGCCCGCAGCGCGGTGCGGCGCAGGCGTGGGCCGCCGGTGACCGCGAGTGTGGCGGAGACCAGGACCCACGGCGCCATGTTGTCCGTGCTCTGCACGAACTTCGGCGTGTAGCCGTCCAGGAAGGGGGTGCCCACTCGGGTCACACGATCGTAGACGCGCTGGTCGATGCGTTGGAGTCGAGGGAGCAGTCTCATGGGGCCAGCCTGGTGGCTACCGGATGAGTTGTCCATAAGGCGCGCTTCGCCCCGAGAAGCGGCCGGAAGGGAGACGGTGCTCGGGGGCGACGACTGGGGAAGGGCCGTCGCCCCCGAGCGCCACGGCTCAGTGGTTCGCACCACCGGAACTCCGTGGACCTGTTCTGAGGTTAGCCTGTCCTGTTCGGCTTGGGGTGGGATCCCCGTCACTGTGCGGGGTCGTCCCTGGGTGGCCGGTTCCGGCCCGGTGTAAGACGTTTCGGAGGGGGCGAGGGAGAGTAGGTCTTCGGGCGTTCCCCCCTGAGGAAAGGCGCCCATGTCCACCACTGAGACCCCCGACCCGATCCACGTCGTGGTCCTGCACTCCGAGCAGCCGCTCACCGTCGACCTCTCCGAACTCCACCCCGACTGCCGGGTCACCGTGCTCACGGACGGAGCCCCGGGTGCGGCCAGTGAGGGGATCGAACCCCCGGATGTTGTGTCCATGCCCCGTTCCGAATGGGCCGACCAGCTCGCCCGCTGGGCGCGTGGCGGCGAGGTGGACGTCGTCACCAGGGACGAGACCTGCCAGGACGTGTGCGCCGACCTGCGTTCCGGGCTCGGGCTGGACCCTCGTCCCGCGGCGTCCGCCGACCACTGAACCCGCTCCTGCCACGGGGCTTCGGGCCCCTTCGAGTGGCCCCTCCCGCCGCTGCCAGGTTGTCGTTCGCACGACGGGCCGTCGGGGTGCGGACACACGAGGGGGCTGTCGCGGGCGGGGAGGGGCGGGGCGAGTGAACGACCACCGGAGCGCCTCGGAGCCGCCCTCGCGGGAGCCCCTGCGCGCCGCGCTCGCCTGGACCGGGGCCGGGCTCTTCGCTGGTTCCCTGGTCTTCGCCGTGGTCGGCCTGGCCCTGACCTTCGAACCGGTCGCCGCTCTGACCGGAACGGAGCGCGTGGCCGACATCCCCGCGCACGCCACCACCTCCTGGCTCCTACTGGGCCTGATCGCGGCGGCCGGTCTGGTCGTTCAGCGCCCTCTCCTACCCCGGTCGGGCGTGAGCACGGGCGGGGAGGGCACTTCGCCGAGCGCGCTCGGGATCGGAAGGACGCTGGTGGCGGTGGGTGCCGCGGTGCTGGCTCTGCTCGCCGTGCGTCACTTCCCCCGGGACGCCCTGATCCCGGCCTCGGTCCACGCGCACTCCTTCACCGAAACCGGCGTCCTGATCTGGTCCTGCGTGGTGCTGTTGGCAGCGGCCGGGCTCCTTTCGGCCGGGGCGGGACACGCGCGCGGGCGCCGCTCGCGCCCCCTCCTCCCCGTCACCTCCGCCGGTGCCGGGGTCGTCGCCGTGGTCCTGGTCGCCGGGCTTGCCGCGTCGGTCACCCATCCCAGAGTGATCCACACGGTCGTCGCGGGCGACCTCGGCGAACCGCCGTCCGTCCCCGCCAGTGTCGGGGCCGAGGGGTGGGTCTGGTCTCCTCCGCCGGGTGTACGGGTGGAGCGCGTGGAGGCCGGGCCCCGGGGACCGATCCTCGTGCTGCCGGACGGGGTCATCGCCCTGGACGGCCCGAGCGGGCAGGAGCTGTGGACCTATCGCGAACCGCACGGCGAGGGGGTCGCGGCGCGACTCCTCGACGACGTCCTCTTCCTGACGCGTGACTCCGGGAACATCTCCATGACGGGTACGGTGCTGGACCCCGCCACCGGCGGGATCATCCCCGGTGAACCCCACCTGGAGGAGCTGGTGGCGTACGCGCGGTCGACCACCCTGCACGAGTACCGTGACGACGCCGGGACCAGGGGGATCGAGGCGCGGGCGTTCGACCGCACGGCGACGGGGACCGGCGGGACGCGGTGGACCTTCGTCCCACAGGGGGAGGGTCTGTACTGCGAGCTCCAGCGGGACGTGTGGCCGACGACCGACCCCGGCACCGGAGACGGGCTGGTCGTGGTGGCCCACGCCTGCGCGGACGCGCGGGAGTACGGGGAGAGGACGCTCGCCCCAGCCCCTCCGCTCGCGCCCGCCGACGGCTCCGAAGGAATCCTCGCCCACGGGGAGTCACTGGACTCGGCGGTCGCCACCGTCGCCGCTCTCGACCTCGCCAGCGGTGAGGAGGTGTGGCGGCACGAACACCCCGTCCGCCGGTCGTGGGGCCGGTTCGACCTCGGCCCAGTGGAGGGTGCGGCTCTCTCCGAGGGCGAGGCGCGTGCCCTCCGGTTCGGGGCCGACGGAGAGCTGTTCCTGCTCGACCCGCGCACCGGGAAGCCCCTCGGCCACCCGGAAGAGGCGCGGGATCCACGCGGGCGGTTCGGACCCGGGGTGGACCGGGTCCTGCGCGCGGACACCGCGGGCACGGTCCTCGCGCTGAAGGGCCGCTACCCGGGGACCGCGCGGGCCGTGGAGGTCCTCACGGCCGACCCCGGGGGCGAGGTGACCGCTCGGGTCACGATGGACGTGGCCGGGGAACCGGCCCCCGAACTCCTTGACCAGGCGGTCGTCCTGGACGACGCTCTCCTGATCCCCTACGTGGATCGGGAGGCCGATGAACGCGGCGTCCACTCCTTCGCGCTCGCGGCCGGCGGTCTCGGCGGGGAACGCGTGGAGATCGGTCCGTCCGCGAAGGACGTACCTGGGGAGCACCGGCTGGTCGCCGTCCCCGGCGCCGTGGTCTCCCACGGCTCCGGCGCGGCCGACGTCCACGGCCTGGTGCCCTGAGTCCGTCCGGGAGGGGGCTGGCTCCGAGCGGAGGCGGTCCCCGGGGCGGTGGTCTCCTCCCTGAGTCAGGAGGGGCCCGCGTGTACGGCTGGCATCCCTGACCCCCTGGGCTCGTCCTCTCGCAATCCGTGAATCTTTTTTTCCCAACTACCACCAATCCGCTCCCCGACCTGCTCCGAATCACTGGTGTCAGCCAGACACCTGTTTCGCGAGAGGACGCATGAGCACACACCACAACGGGCGTCGCAGGGTCGCGGTCATCGGTAGCGGCGTCTCCGGACTGACGGCCGCGTACATCCTCGGCCGGCACGACGACGTCACCCTGTTCGAGGCCGACGACCGCCCAGGCGGCCACGCCCACACCCACCGCGTTCCCGGGGCGGACGGCGGCGAACTGGGTGTCGACTCCGGCTTCATCGTCCACAACCGCCGCACCTACCCCCATCTCCTGCGGCTCTTCGACGAACTCGGCGTGGCCACCCGGCCCACCGAGATGAGCCTGTCGGTGAGCTGCGAGGGCTGCGGTCTGGAATACGCGGGCGCACGGGGGGTGCGCGCGCTGTGGCCGAGCGGGTCCCGGCGCAGCGCCGACCACGTCCGCATGCTCCTCGACATCCCGCGCTTCCACCAGGCGGCCCGTCGCCTGGTCTCCGTGGCCCGCAGGGTCGACCCCGGGGGCACGGTGGTCGGCCCCACCCTGGGGGAGTTCGCGGACCGGCACCGTTTCTCCCCCTACTTCACCGCGCACTTCCTCCTGCCGTTGGTGTCGGCGGTCTGGTCCTGCCCGGCCGGAACCGCCCTGGACTACCCGGCCCGACACCTGTTCGGCTTCCTGGAGCACCACGGCATGCTCGGCGTCTGGGGGTCCCCGCGCTGGCGCACCGTGGAGGGCGGCTCCCTCACCTACGTGGAACGTGTACTGGCGGGACTGCACTCCGTCCGCCTGGGCACACCCGTGCGGGCCCTGTCCCACAACGGGGACGGGGTGCGGCTGAGCACCGACTCCGAGGTGCTGGAGTTCGACGCCGCCGTGGTCGCCACCCACGCCGACCAGGCCCTCGCGCTCATCGAACACCCCTCCGCCGACGAACGGGAGGTCCTGGGAGCCTTCACCTACACGCGCAACCACACCCTGCTGCACACGGACACCTCGGTCCTGCCCTCGGACCGGGACACCTGGGCCTCCTGGAACCACCGGCTGACCTCCTGCGACCCGGGCGGCTCCCCGGTGCGGGTCAGCTACCACATGAACCGGCTCCAAGGGCTGCCCGAGGGCACCGACTACGTGGTCACGCTCAACGCCGACGACGACGTCAAACCCGACCGGGTGGTGGCGGCCATGGACTACGCCCACCCCGTCTTCACCCCGGAGTCGGTGGCCGCGCAGGGACGGCTGCGTTCCCTGGACACCCCCGTCCTCGCCTTCGCCGGGGCCCACCACGGCTGGGGGTTCCACGAGGACGGCTGCCGCTCCGGGGTCGAGGCGGCCGCCGCCCTGGGGAGGCGGTGGTGATCCCCGCCCTGTACGAGGCCACGGTGCGGCACGCCCGCGCCGAGCCCGTCCGGCACGTCTTCGAGCACCGCACGTACTACTGGCTGGTCGACCTCGACTCCCCGCCCCGCCTTCCGTGGCCGTTGCGCGCCCTGGCGGGGTTCCACCCCGCCGACCACGGTGACGGCCGTGCGGCGACCCTGCGCGCCGACATCGTCCTCCACCTGCGCGAACACGGGATCGACCTGAACGGCGGCCGGGTGTTCATGCTCGCGCACGCCCGGGTGTTCGGACACGTCTTCAACCCGCTGACCGTCTACTGGTGCCACGCCCCCGACGGTTCCCCGCGTGCGGTCGTCGCCGAGGTCCACAACACCTACGGCGACCGCCACCGCTATCTCCTCCACCCGGACCAGCGGGGGCGGGCCACCGTGCCCAAGGCCCTGTTCGTCTCCCCGTTCAACGAGATCGACGGCGAGTACCGGCTCAGCCTGCCCGAGCCCGGCGAACGGCTCGCGCTCACCGTCGCCCTCCACCGTGAGGGCCGTCCTCCCTTCACGGCGTCCGTGCGCGGCCGTCGCCGCCCCGCGACCCTCGCCCAGCTGCTCCGCCTGTCCGTGCGCCACCCGTTGGCGCCGCTGGTCAACGCGGCCCGCATCAGGGTCCACGGTGTCTGGCTCCACCTGCGCGGCCTCCCCATCCGGGAACGCCCCGAAGCCGGCTGCCCTCGCACCGATGCGCGCGGGCCCCGCACGCGTGCCCCCGACAGCGCCCGCCCCAGTCCCGGCCGACCCCAACCACGAGGAACACGACCATGACCGCGACCAACCCCCACCCACCCGGCGCCGTCGACCCGCGCCGCTGGCCCGACGTGGCCAGGGTCCCCAACAGCCGGCTGCGCACCGCCGTGGCCCGCCTGATCGCCGCCCGCGCCGTCCCTGCCGTGGGGATCCGCCTGCACGTCGGCCAGGAAGCACCACCCGCCGAGCTCACCGAAGGGGGCGCCCCCGTGCTGTGGCTGCGCGACCCCGACGCCTTCCACGCCCGCCTGGCCCACGACGGCCTCATCGGGTTCGGGGAGTCGTACATGGCCGGGGAGTGGGACTCACCCGACCCGGTCGCCGTGCTCACCCGCTTCGCCGAGCACTACGAGGAGCTGGTCCCCAAGCCGCTCCAGCCGTTGCGCCACCTCACGCTGCCGCGCCGCCCGTCCTCGGACCGCAACACCCGCGCCGGGGCCCGTCGCCACATCAGCCACCACTACGACCTCTCCAACGACCTCTTCGCCCTCTTCCTCGACCGCACCATGACCTACTCGTCGGCGCTGTTCACCGACGACGACCCGCGTGACGCCGACGGCCTGGCCCGTGCCCAGGCACGCAAGACCGACCGGCTCCTGGACGCCGCGCGGGTCGGGGAGGGCACCCGGCTGCTGGAGATCGGTACCGGCTGGGGTGAACTGGCCGTGCGCGCCGCACGCAGGGGAGCCCACGTCACCTCCCTCACCCTCTCCACCGAACAGCGCGACCTCGCCCGTGAGCGCGTGGCCGCCGAGGGACTGTCCGACCGGGTCTCCGTGGAGCTGTGCGACTACCGGGACGCCACCGGCACCCACGACGCGGTGGTCAGCTGCGAGATGGTCGAGGCGGTCGGCGAACGCTACTGGCCCGACTACTTCGCCGCACTGGACCGGCTGGTCCGGCCCGGCGGAAGAGTCGCCCTCCAGACCATCACCATGGAACACCGCCTGATGAGGGCCTCCCGGGGCTCCTACACGTGGATGCACAAATACGTGTTCCCCGGCGGGCTCATCCCCTCGGTCACCGCCGTCCGCGAACAGCTCGCCGCCCGGACCGGACTGCGGATCACGGACCGCCTCGCCTTCGGCCGGGACTACGCCGACACCCTGCGCGTATGGCGCGAGACCTTCGCCGGGGCGGCGGAACAGGTGCGTTCGCTCGGCTTCGACGACACCTTCCGCCACATGTGGACCTTCTACCTGGCCTACTGCGAGGCCGGGTTCCGGTCCGGGCTCATCGACGTCGAACAGATCACCATGGAGCGTGCCGCATGACGACCACCCACCCGCACCCCCGGGGCGTCGCCCACCTGCTCGGCCCCCTGGTCGCCGCCTTCTTCAACGGGGTCCTCCCGGTCCGACTGCGGGCCTGGGACGGCAGCGAGACCGGACCGCACGGCGCCCCGCGCGTGACCGTCCGCGACCGTGACGCCCTGCGCCACGTCCTGGCCCGCCCCGGAGAACTCGGGCTGTCCCGCGCCTACGTCACCGGTGGTGTCGAGGTCGAGGGTGACCTCACCGACGCGCTGCGCGGGGTGTGGGCGTCCGTTGAGGCACACGGCACCTCGCTCCCCGGCCCGCGCACCTGGGCGAGGATCGCCCGCACGGCCGTGGTCCTGGGAGTGGTCGGACCGCCGCCGCCCCCTCCGGTCTCCGAGGCCCGCGTCAGGGGACGGCGCCACTCCCGGGAACGGGACGCAGCCGCGATCTCCCACCACTACGACGCGGGCAACGACCTCTACGAGCTGCTGCTCGACGAGACCATGGCCTACTCGTGCGCGCTCTGGGACGAGGACGATCCCGGCCAGAGCCTCGCCGACGCCCAGCGCGCCAAACTCGACCTGGTCTGCGACACCCTCCGCCTGAACAAGGGGGACCGGCTGCTCGACGTCGGGTGCGGGTGGGGGTCGCTCACCCTGCACGCGGCGCGCTGGTACGGGGCGCACGTCTCGGCGCTCACCCTGTCCGCCCGGCAACGGGACCACGTGCTCGCGCGCGCCGAGGAGGAGGGGCTCGAACAGCTCGTGGACGTGCGCCTGCTCGACTACCGCGACGTCGCCCCCGACACCTTCGGGCCCGGCGGCTTCGACGCGGTCGCCTCCGTGGAGATGGGCGAGCACGTGGGCCGTGACGGCTACGCTCCGTTCACCCGCCGGCTCCACGGTCTGCTGCGCCCCGGCGGCGCCCTGCTGGTCCAGCAGATGTCCCGGCGCGGACCCCACCCCGGCGGCGGCCCCTTCATCGAGCGCTACATCGCGCCCGACATGCACATGCGTCCGCTCGGTGAGACCGTCGGCCTCCTTGAGGACGCGGGGCTCGAAGTGCGGGGCGTACGGGCCATGCGGGAGCACTACGTCCGCACCGCCCGCGCCTGGACGGACGCGCTGGAGCGGCGGTTCGACGAACTCGTCGCCCTCGCGGGGCCCGAGGCGGCCCGGGTGTGGCGCCTCTACCTGGCCGGAGGGTCACTGGCCTTCGAGGAGGGGCGCATGGGCGTGGACCAGATCCTGGCGGTCCGCCCGGACCCGGTGAGCCGGGACGAGACCAGCGCGGAACCGGTCGCCGAGGCGGTGGCGACACGATGACCGCCCTCACCGCCTTCCTGCTCAACCTCGCGGTCACCGCGGTCGTGGTGGGCGCGGTCATGCTCGCCACCTTCGCGGTCGCGGTCCGTGTGGGACGCCACGGCGTCGTGGACGTCGCCTGGGGGCTCGGCTTCGTCGGGGTGGCCGTGTCCACCGCCGTGGTCGCCACCGCCACGGGGACCGGCGACCCCGCGCGGATCTGGTTGCTGGCCGCCCTCACCGCCGTGTGGGGTCTGCGACTGGCCGTCCACATCGGGCTGCGCGGCCGCGGCAAGGGCGAGGACCCCCGGTATGAAAGGTTCCTCGCCAACGCCCCGGGCAACCGGAACCTCCACGCCCTGCGGGTGGTCTACCTGCTCCAGGGGTCCCTCCTCCTGCTGATCTCGCTCCCGTTGCAGGTCGCCGCCCACACCGCCGGTCCGCTCGGCTGGCTGGCGTTCCTGGGCGTGCTGGTCTGGCTCACCGGGTTCGCGTTCGAGTCCGTCGGCGACGCCCAGCTCGCCCGGTTCAAGGCCGACCCCGCCAACCGGGGCCGGATCATGGACCGGGGGCTGTGGGCCTGGACCCGGCACCCGAACTACTTCGGCGACGCCCTCGTGTGGTGGGGCCTGTTCCTGGTCGCCGCCGGGTCCTGGTGGGTGCTGCTCACCCTGCCCGCGCCCCTGCTGATGACCTACCTGCTCACCCGTGGTTCGGGCCAGCGACTGCTCGACGAGCACATGTCCGGCCGACCCGGCTGGTCGGAGTACGTCGCCCGGACCAGCGCCTTCGTTCCGCTGCCCCCGAAGAGGGCGGCCGCCCGGGAGTGAGCCCCCGCGCGGTCTCGCGTGGGAACACGGCAGACCCCCGGCCGGAGGGTGTGGAGTGGCCCCGGCCGGGGGCGGTTCGCAGGACGGGGGCCGTTCAGACGGCCCCGTCCGCTCCCGGGTCCTCGCCGACGCGCACCACCACGGCCTTGGGCTCGGTGAAGAACTCGCGGCTGTAGGTGCCGCCCTCGCGGCCCAGGCCGGAACGACCCACCCCGCCGAAGGGTGCGCGCAGGTCGCGGACGAAGAAGCAGTTCACCCACACCGTGCCCACCCTCAGGGAGGCGGCCACGCGGTGGGCGCGGGACAGGTCCTCGGTGAACAGCATGGCGTTGAGCCCGTAGGGGCTGTCGTTGACCTCCGCCACCACCTCGTCCTCGGTGTCGAAGGGGGTGACCGTCACGAGCGGACCGAAGACCTCCTCGTTGCGGTGCGGTGCCTCCTTCGGCAGGCCGGTGACCACGGTGGGACGTACGAACAGCCCCGGCCCCGCCGCACCGGTCGCCACGGTGCCGCCCCACTCCGCCACGGAGTCGAGGTATCCCGACACCTTGCGGTGGTGCTCCCCGGAGGACAGCGGGCCCAGCAGTGTGGCCGGGTCCTTGGGGTCCCCGGGCACCAACAGGTCCGCGGCCCCGCACAGGCGGCGCGTGAACTCCTCCGCGATCGACCGGTGCACGTACAGCCGCGATCCGGCCAGGCACACCTGTCCGGCGTTGGTGAAGGCCGCGCGCGCCGACCACTCCACCGCCCGCTCGATGTCGGCGTCGGCGAACACCACGTTCGCGCCCTTGCCGCCCAGTTCGAGGCTGACCGGGGTGAGGTGGGTGGCCGCCGCGCGCGCCACCGCCGTCCCGGTGGCGCTCTCACCGGTGAAGGTGACCCGGTCCACCCGGGCGTGGCCGGTCAGCGCAGACCCCACCGAGTCGGGGCCGTAGCCGTGCACCACGTTGAGCACCCCGGGCGGCATCCCGGCCTCCAGAGCCAGGCGGGCCAGGATTGTGACCGAGGCGGGGGAGTCCTCCGCGGGCTTCAGCACGACCGTGTTTCCCCAGGCCAACGCGGGAGCGATCTTCCAGCTCGCCAGCATGAGGGGGAAGTTCCACGGCGCGATGGCCACCACCACACCGGCCGGTTCGTAGCGGGTGTAGGCGTGGTGGCCGGTGTCGGAGGGGTACAGCTCGGCCGGGGTGAGGGCGGCGTGGTCGGCGAAGAACCGGAGGTTCTCAGCGGTGCGCGGAACGTCCTTGTTCAGGCTCTGCGACACGGGTTTGCCCATGTCACGGGTGTCCGCCAGGGCCAGGTCCCGGCGGTTCTCCAGCACGAGATCGGCCAGCCGGTGCAGGATCGCACGGCGCTCGGAGCGGCTCATCCTCGGCCACGGTCCGGAGTCGAAGGCCCGGCGGGCGGCGTCCACGGCCAGGTCCGCCTCGGCCCCACCGCCAAGGGGGAAGCGGGCCCAGGGGCGGCCCGTGTAGGGATCGACGCTGTCGAAGCCGGGACCGTCCCCGGCGGTGATCTCCTCGCCGTCGATGACGTGGCCGAACAGCTCGACGTCCGACTGTGCCCCGGCCATGTCAGTTCCCCTCCGGAGCGGGTGCGCCGACGCCGACGCCGTCCGCCGCGTGCTCGGTATCGGATCGGTCCAGGCCGCGCTGCTCGGCCAGGGTGGTGCCTCCGGCCGACCACAGGGTGGGCGGCACCTCGCGGACGATGACGCGGATGCTCCGCGCGGGGGCGTCCAGGCTGGTCTCGACCGCTTCGTGCACGGACCGCATGAGCTCGCGCAGCCGCGCGGGGTCCCGGCCCTCGGTGAGGGTCACTTCGATCAGGGGCAAGGGAACTCTCCTGTGAGGGGTCGGGCCGGTGCGGTCCCGGCCGGGGTCGGTGCCACACGTGGCGGCGCCGACCCCGGCCGTGGACGGGTCAGTCCTGGAGGGTCAGTTCGGACATCTCGATGGGCTCGTGCAGGACACCTGTGGCCAGCAGCAGGTCGTTCCAGCGGCCCAGTTCGTCCACGTCCACCGCGCCCTCGGTCCACACCGGGAGCTCCATGGCCTCGGCCTGCTCCTCGGTCGTCTCGGAGTAGGTCTGCACGATCTCCGCGGCGATGGCGGGGTCCTCGGCGAGCATGCCGTTGGCGCGCTCGATCGCTCGCGTGAAGCCCTCGACAGTGGTCGGGTTGGCCGCCACGAACTCGTCCGCCATGCCGATCCCCGAGACCGGGATGCCCTCGGCGATCCCGGTGTAGGAGGAGAAGACCTTGCGGGCGCCGTCCTTCTCGGCGCCGCTGCGGAACGGCTCCACGAGCCAGACCGCGTCCACGGCGTCCTGTTCGAGGGCGGGCACCATGTCCGGGAAGGGGTACTCCACGAACTCGATCCCGGCGGTCTCCACCCCCTGCTCCTCCAGCGAGGCGGCGATGCTCACGTCACCGATGTTGTTCAGGGTGTTGACCGCGATGGTCCTGCCCTCAAGGTCCTCGGGTGCCTCGATGGGGGAGTCGTCGTTCACGTAGATCCCCGCTGTCTCCTCGGTGCCCCGCACGCCCTCGGCGACGATGGTCACGCCGATGTACTGGCTCTCGGCGAGGAAGAAGGACGGGTAGCTCGCGAAGGCCGCCTGGAGGTCGTCGGAGACCATCGCCGGGACGGCGGCCGCACCGCCCTGCACGGGCTGGGCGGACACGCTGAGGCCCTCCTCGTCGAAGAAGCCCTCCTCGATGGCGATGAACACGGAGGCGTGGTCGATGATGGGCGTGATGCCCACGACCAGCGTCGTGGTCTCGTCGGTGGAACCGTCTTCGGCCTCGGAGGAATCGGAGCAGGCGGTGGCGGCGAGGACGAGCGCGGCACCGGCGCAGGCCACGGTCCAGCGCCTGCTCGTCGACGGGGTATCGGACATATTCATCATGATGGATTAGCGCCTTGGGGGGTCGGCGGGGCGCGGTAGGGGGCCGCGCACCCGGCTGGTTGCTGGGTCAGTCGTTGCCGGAGTGGCTGTGGAGCGGTTCCGGCGCCCGATCGGAGGAGGGGCGCCGGATCAGGCGTGCGACCTCGCCGCGCAGGGCGACGAACTCCCGCAGTTCCTTGGTCTCGATCTGGTCCCTCGGCTGGGGGAGCGGCACGTCGATGGTGGTCACGACCGTGGTGGGCGGGCCCGAGAGCACGACCACGCGGTCGGCGAGGTAGACGCTCTCGTCGATGTCGTGGGTGACGAAGACGATGGTCATGTCGTAGCGTTCGCGCACCTTGAGGACCAGGTCCTCAAGGTCCTCACGGGTCTGGGCGTCGATGGAGGCGAAGGGCTCGTCCATCAGCAGGACCCCCGGCTGGTAAGCCAGGGCCCGGGCGATGGCCACCCGCTGCTGCATACCTCCGGAGAGCTGGCTGGGGTACCTGTCGGAGTGCCCCTCCAACCCCACGGCGGCCAGCGACTCCGCGACCCGCCGGTGGGCCTCCTCGCGTCCCAGGCGCAGGTGGCGCAGGGGGAAGCGGACGTTGCCCGCCACGGTCTGCCACGGGTACAGGGACCGGGCGTAGTCCTGGAAGACCATCGCCAGTCCCTCGGGCACACCGTTCACGGGCCGTCCCTGGAAGGAGACCTCGCCGCCGGTGGGGCGTTGGAGCCCGGAGAGGACGCGCAGCAGCGTGGTCTTGCCGCATCCGGAGGGCCCCACCACGGAGACCAGCTCACCCTCGGCGACCGAGAAGCTGATGTCCGCGAGCGCGGTGTGCGCCGTGGCACCACTGCCGTAGGTGTGCGTCAGGCCTCTGACGTCGAGCATGGGTGTGGTCCTCATGGTCGGGGCCTCACTGGCCCGCGGGTTCGGAACTGGGGCGGTTGGCGATCCGGTGCCAGGCCAGCAGCCGGTGCTCCACCAGGGTCAGGGCGAGGTTGAGCAGGTATCCGAGGACGCCCAGGAGCGCGATCCCCGCCCACATGTCGAGGATCTGGAAACCGCGCTGGGCTTGGACGATGTGGTAGCCGATCCCCCCGGTCGCGGCGACCATCTCGGAGATCACCATCAGGATGAGACCGAGCGCCAGGGCGGTGCGCACCCCCGCGAGGATCTTCTGCGAGGCTCCCGGCAGGACGATGCGGGTGAGGCGTGTGTGCAGGGGGACGCCGAACACACGGGCGGTGGCGTGCTTGAGCGGGTCGATGGAGCGCACACCCTCGATGGTGTTGATCAGGATCGGCCAGGACGTCCCGAAGGCGATCAGTAGCACCCGCATCAGGTCGTCGCGACCGAACAGCACCAGGAACAGGGGGATGAGCGCGGGTGGCGGCAGCGCGCGGGCGAACTGGATGACGGGGTCGACGTAGTCGCCGATCCGTCGGTTCAGGCCGATGGCCACGCCCAGGGCGACCGCGGTGACGGTGGCCAGGGCCAGACCCGCGAGCATGCGTGCCAGGCTGGGCAGGACGTCGTCGCGCATGCTGTCGGTCAGCCATGCCTCGGCCGAGGGCAGCCACAGTTCACCGGCGCGGGCCAGGAACTCGGTGGGCGGGGGGAAGAACGGCGAACGCGCGTTCAGCGCCGCCAGTTCCCACACCAGCAGCAGTCCCGCCAGGACGGCCCAGCGCAGCAGGAACGATCCCAGAGTGCGTCCGGCGCGGGCGGTCCGGCCCGATCGTGCAGGCCCCTGGGCCCCCTGGCCGGGGTTCGCGGGTGCCGGTCGAACCATGCCGGGCCCTCGCGCGTGCGAGGTCGGCTCCACCGTCGGGAACGTCTTCACGTCTGTTCCTCCATGAGACGCTTCCAGCGGAAGAGCCGCTGTTCACCGGCGCGCAGGAGCCCGTTCACGACCAGCCCCAGGAGCCCGGCCACGATCGTCCCCGCGTAGACCATGTCGGTGTTGGCACCGCCCGAGCTCATGCGCAGGATCCAGCTGCCCAGGCCCTCGGCGGCACCGGCGAGCAGTTCGGCGCTGACGGTGACGATCAGCGCGATCGCGGCCGAGATCCGAACCCCGGCGGCGACGAAGGGGGCGGTGGACGGCAGGACCACCCGGGCCAGGACCGCGAGCCGGGGCACCCCGAACACCCGGGCCGACTCCCTGGCCAGCGGCTCCACGGCCCGCACCCCGTAGAGGGTGTTGAACAGGATCGGCCACAGTGCCGCGTAGGTCACCAGGGCCACCTTCATCTCCGACCCCTGGCCGAAGACGAGGATGGCCACCGGGATGAGCGCCACGGAGGGGATCGGGCGGAGGAACTCCACCACCACTGAGGAGGCGCGTTCGACCCAGCGCAGGGAGCCCAGGAGCAGTCCCAGGCCGACACCGGCGACCGCCGCGATGCCGAGGCCGGTGACGGCGGCCGTGAGGGTGGCGGCGACCTCGGTCAGGAAGGCCGGGTCGACCAGGAGCCGCCCGGTGTTGGCCAGGACCACGGAGACCGGGGGCAGCGCGGACGAGTCCACACCCCAGCGGGCCACGGCCTCAGCGAGGCACAGGGCGACGACGACGCCGACGAGACCCCGGCGTAGGGTGCCGAGGATCGACGTGCGCGGACCGTGGTCCAGGCGACCACGCCGCGTGAGGGAGTTCAGGGGGGGCACGTCGGAACGCTCCTGGAGGATGACGGAATGCAATCACTCTATTGATTATGGTTAATATGTCAATGTGCGTTCCCCGAACTCCACGAAGCCCGCCCCGTCGCCCCTCCCGTCCGGTTCAGCCCGGCGGCGTGCGTGTGCTGCTGCGCGGCGGAGTGTGCTCGTCGGCCGCGCGTCTGGCGAGCCGGGCGTCACCCGAGGCGATGGCGTCCACCAGGTTGCGGTGCAGCTGGAGGTTGGCCTCGAAACCCGCCTCGAAGCCGGGGTCCGCCGCGATCTCGCGCACCGACTCGCGCGCGGTGTCCAGGAGCGACACGTACAGGGTGCTCAGCAGCTGGTTGGGGGAGATCCGCGCGATCTCCTCGTGCAGCTCCCAGTTGCGCGCCAGATAGCCGGCCGGGTCGTTCCTGAGATCCGCCATCAGGGCCACGATCTCCCGAAGGCGTCGGATCTGCTCCGTGCCCGCCTCCCGCGCCGCGTGCTCGGCGATGGTGGCCTCCAGGGCCTCGCGGACCTCGAGGCTGTTGGCGACCGACAACGCGTCGTCTCCCAGCCCCAGGATGAGGTGGCTCAGCCGGATGTGCGCGCTGGGGGAGCTGACGAAGATGCCTCCGCGGGGGCCGGGACGCGCCTCCACCAGACCGCGCGTCTCCAGGAGCCGGACCACCTCGTTGAAGGTGCCGACGGAGACCTCGAACCGCTGGCGCAGCTCCTCCTTGGTGCCGAGGCGGTCACCTGGGCTGACCTGCTTGTTCATGATGATGCCGCTGATGTGGCGCACCACGCCCTCAGCCTTGGACATGCGTTCGGGCAGGGGGGCGCCCATGGTGGGCCAGTCGCTGTAACGATTCGCCATAATGATCATAACTATACGACCTTCCGGCGAATCACCCAGGTGAGGGCCCTGCCCTTTGTCTCCGAGGGCGGTTCGGCGGCCTTCGGCTCCCTTCGCGGCCGCCGTTTCAGAAACCCTCCGGGCGCCCGTCTCCCCGCTCCCTCCGGCGCCACCGCGCCCACCCCCGATTCGCCTCCTCAGGAGACCCCGTGGACCCCACGACGACCGAAGCACTGATCGCTGCCGGAACCGCACTGGCCCGCCACGGCCTGGTCGACGCCTTCGGGCACGTCTCGGCCCGGACCCGCGACGGCGGTTGGGCCATGACCCGGGGCGTCCCCCTCGGCGCCCTCACCCCCGACGACGTCCGGCCCTTCGACCCCACCGCCGACACCCTCAGCCCCTCCCTGCCCAAGGAGGGATGGATCCACCGCGCCGTCGTCCGCGCACGCCCCGACGTCGGGGCGATCTGCCGGGCCCAGCCCCCCACCGCGACCGCCCTCGCCTCCGCCGGGGTGCCCGTCGTCCCCCTGCACGGGCAGGGCTCCTTCCTGGGACCCGCCGTCCCGGTACACGAGGACCCCAGGCTGGTCCGCGACCCCGAGCACGCCGCACGGCTCGCCCACGACCTCGGCCGGGGTCCGGCGGTCCTGATGCGCGGGAACGGGGCCGTCACGGTCGGCGCCTCGGTCGCCGAGGCGGTCGCCCTCATGTGGGTGCTGGAACGCTCAGCCCTCATGAACGCCACGGCCTCCGCCGTCGGAACCGCCCGCCCCCTGGCCGAGGACGAGCAACGGGCCTGGCGCCAGGTGGCGCCGGAGCTGTGCTCGCGCATCTGGCTGTACCTCGCCAACGAGGAAACCCCCCAAAGGAGATCCACGCGACCATGATCGAACTCAAGGACATCGCCTACGTGCGCTCCGGCGCCGCCGACCTTCGCGCCGCCGTCGATTTCGCCACCGACGTCGTCGGCATGGAGCTGGTCCAGGAACAGGACGGGGTCGCCTACCTGCGGGTGGACCACCGCCACCACTGTCTGGCCTTCGTCGAGGGGGAGTCCGGGGTGATCAGCTCCGGGTTCACCGTCGCCGACCTCGACGCCCTCGCCGACGCCGAGACCGAGCTGGAGGCAGCCGGTCTGCCCGTGCGGCGCGGCGGCAAGGAGGGCGCGCGGTCCAGGAGGGTCCACGACTACCTGACCTTCGAGGACCCCTTCGGCAACCGGATCGACCTGGTCGTCGGCCAGACGCACCTGACCACCCCGGTCGCCTTCTCGCGTCCGGCCGGGATCACCGAGTTCGGGCACATCTGCTTCGACGCCCCCGACATCTACGAGGCCGGACGGTTCTGGACCGGCACCTTCAACGCGAGGGTCTCGGACTGGGTGAGTGACGTCGCCTGCCTGATGCGCATCGACCCGGTGCACCACAAGCTGGCGGTCTTCCACGGTGAGCGCCCCGGGCTGTGCCACATCAACTTCCAGGTGGAGTCCATCGACGACGTCATGCGCTCCTGGAACTTCCTCAAGAGCAAGGGTGTGGAGATCGAGCAGGGGCCCGGCCGCCACCCGCAGTCCACCGCGATCTTCCTGTACTTCAAGGGGCCGGAGGGCCTCACCTACGAGTACTCCTTCGGCGTGCGGCGCATCCCCGAGAACGAGGACTGGCAGCCCCGCTGGTTCGACCTCAACGAGCCGGGCGCCATCGACATGTGGCTCGGGGAGAACAAGCGGGTGAGCACCCAGCACCAGGTGTCGTCGGACAGCATCGCGCTGTCCGACTGACCCGCCTGACCGGGCGGGAGGAGGGGCAGCCGTACACCGCCCCCGCCTCCCGCCCGTTCCGGACTCAGACCGACGGGATCTGGCCGCCGTCGACCCTGATGATCGAACCGTTGACGTAGGCGGCCTGCCTGCTGGCGAGGAACGCGGCCACCGCGCCGTACTCCTCCGGGTCGCCGTAGCGGCCCGCCGGGACCGTGGCCCGACCCTTGGCCTGGGTCTCCTCCAGCGACGTCCCCTCCCGCTCGGCGCGGGCGCGGTCCAGCGACTCCACGCGCGGGGTGGCGATCCGTCCCGGGACGATGACGTTGGCGGTCACACCGTGGGCGGCCACCTCGTTGGCGACCGTCTTGGACCAGGAGTGCAGCGAGGCACGCAAGGTGTTGGACACGCCCAGGTTCGGGATGGGCGTGATCGGTCCGCCCGACGTGCTGGTGATGATCCGTCCCCAGCCGCGCTCACGCATACCGCCGACCACGGCGTCGGTCAGACCGATCACCGGGAGCACCATCGCGGAGTACATGTCCTCCCACAGTGCCGGGTCCTGGCCGAGCGCGGGGGTGGGCGGCGGGCCGCCGGTGTTGTTGACCAGGATGTCCACCGGGCCCAGTTCGTCGACCACGCGGGTCACGACCTCACCCGCGCGCCCGTGGTCGGCCAGGTCCCACGCGATTCCGACAGCGTCCACTCCGTGGGCGCGGCAGGCCGCGACCGTCTCGTCGAGACGCTCCTCGTTGCGGCCGGTCACCGCGACCCGGACCCCTTCGGCGGCCAGCGCGACGGCCATCGCGCGGCCCAGTCCGGAGCTGGCCGCGGTCACGAGCGCGACCTTCCCAGCGATTCCCAGATCCATTGTTCTCCTCAGACTTCCTACGACTGCTGACGGCATCTTGGCAGTACCGGGGAGACCTGGGACACGCGGGGCCTGGTCAGTGGGGGCTGGGGCAGCGTCGAGGGCGGTGGCGGTGGACCCGGAGTGCCGAGGGGGCTACACAGAGGTGCCCCGTCGCCATTCCCGGCTGATCCGTTCCCGGTGGGCGGCCAGACGCGAGGTGCGGTTCACCGTCAGCGCTCCCACGAACCGCCGCCCCCGGTGGTAGGAGACCTCCAACCGGGAGCGGTCCGGATCGTGCTCGTGGCCCCGGCTCCGGGGCGCCCCGTCGTGCGTCCCACTTCGACACCTCGAAGAACGCCACCCGCCGCTGGTGCTCCATGTCGGGCTGCGGTAACCGCGCGAAGGCCGCCCGGCACCACGCCCGGAAACGGGCGGGCCGGACGGCCTGACCACGGAGCCCCGCCCTACGGCCCGGAACGGAACCGGGGGCGCGACGGCCCGTCAGCTCTCGTTGGGCACCACGACCGCGCGGCCGCTGATGTCGCCCGCCTCCAGCCTCCGGTACGCCTCCAGGGCGTCGTCCATGGAGAACCGCTCGACGTCCGGCCGGATCTGCCCCGCCCGGTACATGTCCACCACCTCCCACAGTTCGGCTACCGAACCCCAGTAGGTGTTGGTCAGGTACGACTCGTACGGATTGGTGAAGAACGAGAACTCGTGGGTGCCGCCCGCGATACCCACGATGCTCACCCGGCCCCCCTGGGCCACGGACGCGGCCGCGGTCGACACGGTCGGCCCCGCGCCGACGAAGTCGAAGACCGCGTCCACGCCCCGGCCCCCGGTGAGCTCCCTGATCCGCTCCACCTGCGCCTCCCCGGCCTCGACCGTGATCGCTCCGTTGGCCTCCGCCCGGGCGCGGGCCTCCTCCTTGACGTCGGTGGCGATCACCGTGGCCCCGGTCAGCGCACGCAGGATCTGCACGCCGATCTGCCCGAGCCCGCCCAGGCCGATCACCAGCGCGTACCGGCCCCCGCCGCTCAGGTGCGGCAGCGCGGCCCTGATCGCGTGGTACGGGGTCAGTCCGGCGTCGGCCAGCGGCGCGGCGGCCACGGGGTCGGCGTCACCCAACGGGATGAGGTGCCGCTCGGGCACGGTCATGTACTCGGCCATCCCGCCGTCACGGCCCAGACCCACCGCCATGTAGGGCATGGTCGCCACGTTCTCGCAGTAGGTCTCCAGGCCTGCGGCACATTTGCGGCAGTGCTGGCAGCCGATCGGGCCGTACACGAGGTAGGCCTCGCCCACCCGGACCCGTTTGCTCACCGCGCTGCCGACGGCCTCCACCCAGCCCGCGTTCTCGTGCCCCAGGACGAACGGCGGCTTCTGCGCGCCCGGCTGCCCCTCCTTGAACAGGCGGTACACGCTGATGTCGGAGTGGCACGCGCCCGCGCCCGCGACCCGCAGGAGGACCTCCCCGGGGCCTGGTTCGGGGGTGGGGACGTCGGTGAGTGAGGGGAACACCTCGTAGTTCTCGAACACCACTGCGCGCATGTGCGGTCTCCCCCCGCGTGAGGCGCGGCGCCCGTTCGGGGGGCACCGAGGACAGGACACTGTCGTGCCCGGTAGTCCACGCGAAGCTAACACCGGGCGACCCGCACGTCACCCAAGGGGCGTGCACGGAACCGTCCGCATTGTTTGACCCCGATCCACCGATCCTCCCGGTGAGTTGCGGGAACGCCCAGGGTCAGTACGGGTGAGAACACAGCGATCCTCAGGGAGGACACCATGTTCGACAGCACCAGGGCCTTCGGCTCCTTCGCGGTTCCCGACACCGAGACCGCCCGCGCCTTCTACGGTGACACCCTCGGCCTCGCCGTCAGGGACGTACCCGGCATGGAGGAGTACGGCCTGCTGGAGATCGACCTCGGCAACGACCGCGCCATCCTCGTCTACCCGAAACCCGACCACCGGCCCGCCGTGTTCACCGTCCTCAACCTGACCGTGGACGACATCGACGCCGCCGTGGACGGCCTGGTCGACCGGGGGATCACGATGCTCCGCTACGACGACTTCGACCAGGACGAGAAGGGCGTCGTCCGTGGCGGCACACCACTCGTGGCCTGGTTCACCGACCCGGCCGGGAACGTCATCGGCCTCATCCAGGAGTAGTCCACGCGCGGGACGGTGCCCGCACCCCGCATGGGGGAGGAACAGCGCCGGTAGCATCGGCCGGATGCCCTCCCCCCGTATCGACGGTGTCGGCGGACGCCGCGACTTCCGCCGCCTCTGGGCCGGTGCGGCGGTCAGCCAGTTCGGATCGGCCGTCGGCATGGTGGCCCTGCCCGTCATCGCCGTCGTCGTGTTGGACGTGGCCGCCTGGCAGGTCTCACTCCTGGCCGGGATCACCGCGCTGACCACCGTCCTGGTCGCCTTCCACGTCGGCCGCGTCGTCGAGCACGCACGCAAACGCCCGGTCATGATCGGCGGCGACCTCCTCCGGGCAGTCACCCTGGCCAGCCTTCCCGCCGCCCACGCGCTCGGCGCGCTCACCTACACCCACCTGTGCGCGGTCGCGGCCGTCAACGCCGTCTGCGCCATCGCCTTCACCGGCGCGTCGCAGGCCCACCTGAAGTCCCTGGTCTCACCGTCCGGGCTCATCGACGCCAACAGCCGCCTCGAATCCACACGGTGGCTGGGCATCTCCCTCGGCCCGGCCCTCGCCGGTGCGCTGATCGCCGCGTTGTCGGCGGTCGGCGCGCTCGCGGCCACCACCGTGGGCTACCTGTTCGGCGCCCTGGCGGTCCGGACCATCCGTGAGCCCGAACCCGCCCCGCCCGCGCGTCCCGCGCGAGGGGAGGGAGCTTCGCGGCGTGAGGAGCTCTTCGCCGGGCTCGGTTTCGTCTGGGGCCACCCCACCCTGAGACCGATCCTGCTCGGCTGGGTCCTGTTCGCCGGGGCATCCTCCATGGCGGCCCCGCTGACCGCCGTGTTCTACATGCGCGACCTCGGCTTCAGCGCGTTCGAGTACGGGCTCCTCATGGGGGTGCCCTCGCTCGGCGGTCTGCTGGGGGCGCGCCTCGTGCCCCGGCTGGTGCGGAGGCTGGGCGCGTTGCGCACCCTGCGGTGGGCCTCCCTGCTGCGCGGCCCCTGGTACTTCCTCATCCCCTTCGCGGTTCCCGGTCCGGTGGGCCTGCTGATGTGCGGGACGGGGTTCGGTCTGCTCCTGGTGTTCGCCGCCGCGGCCAACTCGGCGATGGCCGGGTACCGGCAGCTGGAGACCCCGGACGCCCTGATGTCCCGGGTGGCCACGCTCTGGGCCTTCGCCACGACGGTCTCGCAGCCGCTGTTCATCCTGGTCGGGGGAGTGGTGGCCAGCCTGGTGGACGCACGGGCGGCGCTCCTGGCCGCCGCGGTGGCGATGGCACTGGCCGGGTTCCTCCTGCCTCGCGGGGGCCGAGCCGCCAGCCCACCATGATCCCTCACAGGCTGGCCGGCGACCCGCGCACGCGTCGGCGGGCGCCCACCGCCCGCGCTCCACGAACGCCTCAGGGTTCGAGGCATGCCGTAGGCGATCCCTCGCGGGGCGTCCCGACCCCCGCGTTGGTGACCCGCGCCCGTCTGACGCCTCGAACGCCCGCTACTCGACCGGGGCGTACCCGTCGATCGCGGCGAGCTCCTCGGTGGAGAACTCCAGGTTGCCGATGGCGGCCACGTTGTCCTCCAGCTGCGCCACACTGCTCGCGCCCACCACGGCGGAGGTCACCCGACCGCCGCGCAGCACCCAGGCCAGAGCCATCTGGGCCAGGGTCTGCCCGCGTCGCTCGGCGATGCCGTTCAGACCTCTGACCCGGTCCAGAAGGGACTCGGTGATGCCGTCCTTGCTCAGGAACGGGCTTGCCCCGGCGGCCCGCGAACCCTCCGGGACCCCGTTCAGGTACCGGTCGGTCAGCAGCCCCTGGGCCAGAGGGGAGTACGCGATCGATCCCGCGCCCACCTCGTCCAGGACGTCCAGCAGCCCGTTCTCGACCCACCGGTTGAACATCGAGTACGAGGGCTGGTGGATGAGCATCGGGGTGCCCATCTCACGCAGGATGTGCGCGGCCTCCAGGGTCTGCTCCGGAGAGTAGTTGGAGACCCCGGCGTACAGGGCCTTGCCCTGCCGTACCGCCGTGTCCAACGCGCCCATGGTCTCCTCCAGGGGCGTGTCCGGATCGGGCCGGTGCGAGTAGAACACGTCCACGTGGTCCAGGCCCATCCGCGCCAGGCTCTGGTCCAGGCTGGCCAGGAGGCCCTTGCGTGAACCCCACTCGCCGTACGGGCCCGGCCACATCAGGTGCCCGGCCTTGGTGGACACGACGAACTCGTGCCGGTACCGGCGCAGGTCCGAGGCGACCACGCGGCCGAAGTTCTCCTCGGCGGAACCGGGCGGCGGACCGTAGTTGTTGGCCAGGTCGAAGTGGACGACACCCAGGTCGAAGGCGCGCAACAGGATGTCGCGCTGCGTTTCCAGCCCGCGGTCCCCGCCGAAGTTGTGCCAGAGCCCCAGCGAAAGGGCGGGCAGGCGCAGGCCACTGCGACCACAGCGTCGGTAGGGCATGGTGTCGTAGCGCGTGGGTGCGGCGACGTAGGTCATGGTGGGTCCCTCATGGCTGGTGGGAAAGGGTCACTCGGCCACATTCTGGCACGTCCGCCTCTCCCGTGACGGTTGTCCACAGCCCCGAGTCGACCGCCGTCGGGTCCGCCTGGAGGGTCCGTACGGGCCGCTCCGTCGCGGCCGGAAGCAGGACCGGGGAGGCCGATGACTCCCGGGGCCCGGCCTGGTCAGTACGGGTGAAGGAGAACGACCCGCACACCATCGGAGGAACCCGTGAAACGCCCCAACCTGGACAGCATGCTGCTCGCGAGCGCCGACCCGGACCGCCTGCGCGACTGGTACGCGGCCGTCCTGGACCCCGCCGACAACGACACCATGGACCAGTACCGGGTGCTCCGTTTCGGCACCTTCCACCTGTTGATCGACCAGCGCGACGACATCGGCGCGAGGACCGCCGACCCCACCCGGGTGATCCTCAACTTCGACGTGGGGGACGCCCGCGCCGTCGCCGCCCTCATGGACGAGCGCGGGACGGAGTGGGTGGCGCCGCTGGAGGACCGGGACGGCAGCCTCTTCGCCACGGCGAAGGACCCGGACGGCAACTACGTGCAGATCATCCAGATGAGCGAGGAGCACCTCGCCGCCATGGAACGCGGTGACTTCGGCCAGTGACGATCGGCCCGGGCGCGCCGTCCCGGTGGGCCCGGGCAGTGCCGAGGCGAAGACTTCACAAAGGAACGCCACTGGTCAGTGCGTTCTGTCGGGGGTGAGGCGTAGCGTGACGGCCGTGGTGAAACACACGACCGGCACCGACCAGGAGTTCGAGCGGCTCGTCGCTCCCTACCGGCGGGAGCTGTACGCGCACTGCTACCGCATGCTCGGCTCGGCGCACGACGCCGAGGACCTGCTCCAGGAGACCTACCTGCGCGCCTGGAAGGGCTACGACCGCTTCGAGGGCCGGTCCAGCCTGCGCACCTGGCTGCACCGGATCGCGACGACGGCCTGCCTCACCGCCCTGGAAAGACGCGGTAGGCGCCCGCTTCCCACCGGGCTCGGCGGTCCCACGGACACGCCCGGGGGAGCGCTCGCCGAGCGCTCCGACCTGCCCTGGCTCGAACCGATGCCGGACGTCCTGGGCGCTCCCGACGACACCGGTGATCCTGGCGCCGTGGTGGCGTCCCGGGAGAGCGTGCGGCTCGCCCTGGTGGCCGCGCTCCGGTACCTCCAGCCCCGGCAGCGTGCCGTGCTCATCCTGCGCGACGTGCTCCGGTTCAGCGCCGCCGAGGTCGCCCAGATCCTCGACACCTCGGTCCCGGCGGTGAACAGCCTCCTGCAACGGGCCCGCGCCCAGCTGGGGCGGGTCAGCCCCGAGGAGGACTCCGTCCCCGAACCCCGGTCCGACCAACGCGAGATCCTCGACCGCTACGTCGCCGCCTTCGAGTCCTACGACATCAGAGCGCTCACCGAGCTGTTCACCGCCGAGGCGGCCTTCGAGATGCCACCGTTCGCCACCTGGGTGCACGGAGCCGAGAACATCGGGCGGCTCATCGACGCGCACTGCCCGGCGCAGGGCCCCGGTGACCTGGCCATGGTGCCGACCTCGGCCAACGGGCGCCCCGCCTTCGGCATGTACCTCCGAGCGCAGGACGGCTCGTACCGAGCGTTCGGAGTCCACGCGCTGACCCTGGCGGCGGAGGGGGTCAGACACTGCGCGGTCTTCTTCGACACGGGGCTGTTCCGCCTCTTCGACCTGCCCGCGGTCCTGACCCGTAGCTGACCCTCTGTTGCGGGGCCGGGGGAGCCCTCAGCCGTTCGAAGTCCCCGGAGACTCCTGGATTCGGGTGCCCCGGGGGCCGAGGCCAGGGGGCGTCCAACGGCCCGGCGAGCTCGTAACCGGACTCCTCCACGGCCGCGCGGACCTCGCCGACCGCCGGTTCCCGTTCGCTGATCACGGTCACGCGGTCCAGCTCCACCTCCACGGAGACCGAGAGGACACCGTCGACGCGCTCCCAGCTCCTCGGACGCGAGTTCCCCGCAGTGACCGCAGGCCATGCTGACCACGGTGTAGGTTCGTTCGATCATGCCGGGGCCCCGGCGTTCTTCTCCATGCGGGTGAGCGAGTGGGCCTCGCGCAGACGGCCGTCCGACGCGAACCTCCCGAAGAAGTGCGCGGCGATCGAGAACGCCTTCCGCTTCATCGTCACGTGCGTGGTGTACCGGGCGGTGAGCAGGTCGCCGTCGCTGGTGGCCTCGTGCACCTCCAGCAGGGAGCTGGGCCGGTTCCTACGGATGGGTCGCAGGTGCGCGATGAGCCTGCTCCGGTCCATGCGCAGACCGTCGTTGGTCTGCTCCATGTCCGGGGTGTGGAAGCGGTCGACGATCGTGGCGAGGTCCTCCTCGGTGTCGGTGACCGCGCGCTCGAAGCCGCCGCAGAATTCCACGATGAACCTCGCAGGGTCCTCGCCCTTGAAGGGGTCCGCTGTTGCCTCCCTGATTCCACAATTCTGACACGATGTAAAATATGCCACGTGCTCAAGTTTGACAAGGTGTAAGAGATGCCGTCAGTTCCAGCCCCGAACCGCCGGGCCGACGCCCAGCGCAGCCGAGCCGCGATCCTCGAGGCCGCGATCCGCTTGCTTCCCGACGCGAGGATGGACGCCGTCGCGGCCGAGGCCGGGGTCACGCGCCAGACCGTCTACGCGCACTTCCCCTCGCGGTCCCAGCTCCGCTCGGCGGTGCTCGACCGGATCACCCAGGAGGCCCTGGCCGCGATGGACGCCGCCGACCTCGACTCCGGTCCCGCCGCGGACGCCCTGCTTCGCCTGGTGGACGCCGCCGCGTGCACTATCAGCAGGTACCCGCATCTGGTGCTCTGGTCCGACTCCACCTCCGATGGCGAACGGCACGCACCGGTGGCCGAGCGGATCAGAAGGGTGATCAGCAGGGGTCAGCGCGACGGCGAGTTCGACGACACCCTCTCGACCGACTGGCTGGTCTCGGTCGTCATCGCCGTCGGGCACGCCGAAGCCGGCCTGAGCGAAGAGGAGACCCACCGGTCGAGGCGCACCACGCTCCTCCGTGTCGTCGGCCACCAACGGGATGTCTGACCAGCGGCCCAGCCCGATTCGCCCCGATTCGGCCCGCCCACTGGCACAAAGGGCTCCCGAACGCGACTACCGTGCTCATGGGCCGTGTCAGTGCGCGGCCCTCCTTCTGACCATTTCTCCCACCCGCGGGACCAACGCGGGCAGCCAGATGGGAACCGTGTGAACAGCACCCATGACCGATCGCCCCGGGACCTGCGCCTCATCGTGACCGGAGGGGGGACGGGCGGCCACACCTACCCCGCACTGACCGCGGTCAACGCCCTGCGGGCCCGCCTGGAGTCGACCGGCCACTCCCTCGAGGTGCTGTGGGTGGGCGCGGGGGACAGCCTCGAGCAGCGCGTGGCCACGAGCAACGGCATCGCCTTCGAGTCGGTGGCGACCGGCAAGATCCGCCGGTCCAAGAACCCGATCAAGATGGTTTCCCCGGCCAACGTCAAGGACATGACCAACGTCCCCCGAGGCGTGGCGCAGGCCCGGTCGCTGGTCTCCGACTTCGCCCCCGACGTGGTGCTGGCCACCGGCGGCTACGTCGCCGTCCCCGTCGGCCTGGCCGCCCGCATGTGTCGCCGCCCCCTCGTGGTGCACGAGCAGACCGTCCGACTCGGACTGGCCAACAAGGTCCTCGCCCGGGCCGGAGCCCAGATCGCCGTGTCCGCGCAGTCCTCGGTCGCCCTCCTGCCCGAGGGTTCCCAGGACACCGCCGTGGTGACGGGCAACCCGGTGCGCCCCGAGGTCCTCACCGGCCAGCCGCACCTTGCCGCCAAGGGCCTGGGCTTCGAGGGCCACGACCCGGAGCTGCCCACCGTCTACGTGACCGGCGGCGCCCAGGGTTCGGCCCAGATCAACACGAACGTCCGCGACATCCTGCCGTGGCTGCTCGGCAGGGCCAACGTCGTCCACCAGTGCGGTGCGAACAACGTCGAGGAACTGCGCGAGAGCGCCCGCAGCCTGGACCCCGAGCTGGCTCGGCGCTACCACCTGACCGCCTTCGTCGGTCCGGAACTCCCCGACGTGCTGGCCCTCGCGGACGTGGTGGTCTCCCGCAGCGGCGCCGGAACCATCGCCGAACTCACCGCCCTGGGCAAGGCCGCGGTCTTCATCCCGCTGGCCTCCTCCGCCGGGAACGAGCAGGCGCACAACGCCCGCCACCTCCAGGAGTCCGGGGCGGCCGTCGCCCTCCTCGGCGAGGTCAACCCCGCGAACCTCCAGGCGGCGGTGGAGCCTTTGCTCGCCGACCCGGCCACCCGTAACGCCATCGCTTCCCAGGCCCGCTCCAAGGGCATGCCCGACGCCGCCGAACGCCTCGTGGACGTCCTAATCGCCGCCGCCAACTGATCCCGGAGCCACCTCCACGGAGGTGGTCCCATTCGTGTCACGGAATCACTTATGACCAGGGAAATCACCAGTGTCCAACTTTCGAGAAGTTGGAAAAACAACCCCTTGCCGCTGGTAAGTTCCCTGGTCAAAAAGTCTGCTCCCCGCGCACGCGGGGATGGACCCCGAACGTGCCTGCGCAGAACCGCGAGGTCAGCCTGCTCCCCGCGCACGCGGGGATGGACCCGCGTGCCTCCGGCGGGCCTCAGGAATCGAGGACTGCTCCCCGCGCACGCGGGGATGGACCCGACGGTGCCGTTCAGCAGGGCGTAGGTGCCAGCTGCTCCCCGCGCACGCGGGGATGGACCCACGGGCCTCCGTCACCAGGGCGGACCATCCCCCTGCTCCCCGCGCACGCGGGGATGGACCCCCGGTCAGGTCCAGGGTGCGGCCCGGGTCCGGCTGCTCCCCGCGCACGCGGGGATGGACCCGCCCGCGAGTGGGAGAACAACTACGGCACCGGCTGCTCCCCGCGCACGCGGGGATGGACCCGCCTCGGTCCTGGGCGGAGACACCGAGGAGTGCTGCTCCCCGCGCACGCGGGGATGGACCCCGGGCCGGGATCCCGGACTCCACCAGGGCGTTCTGTTCCCCGCGCACGCGGGGATGGACCCCAGCGCCTGCACTGGGCCACCAAGGCCCGCAAGCTGCTCCCCGCGCACGCGGGGATGGACCCTGGAGCCTCCGTCACCAGGGCGGACCATCCCCCTGCTCCCCGCGCACGCGGGGATGGACCCACGGGCCTCCGTCACCAGGGCGGACCATCCCCCTGCTCCCCGCGCACGCGGGGATGGACCCTGGAGAAGCAGGTCGCGGACCTTGCGGCTCTGCTGCTCCCGGCGCACGCGGGGATGGACCCTCCGGCGTCGTGCTGGGCCTGTCGACCGTGGGCTGCTCCCCGCGCACGCGGGGATGGACCCAGCTCGGGCACTCCGGCCGTGGCCTCCAGGAGCTGCTCCCCGCGCACGCGGGGATGGACCCCGGGTCGCGAACTGGTGGGCGCACGTCAACGTCTGCTCCCCGCGCACGCGGGATGGACCCCGCAACGACGGTGCCGTCGGCGGTGGTGATGGCTGCTCCCCGCGCATGCTGGGATGAACTGCCTGCTTGACTGGTGGGGTCTAAGAAGCTGGGGGATGCCGTGGTCGGTCGGGGTTGGTGCGCGGTGGGGCTCGCGGTTCTGCTCGCGGGATGCGGGGCGCAGGCAGGGGAGTCGGAGGCCCTGCCGGAGGGCGGGTTCGACTATCAGTTGGGTGAGGCCTACCCACCGCCCGAAGGGGCCACCATCGTGGTGCGCGACTCCACGGCCGAACCGGAGCCGGGCATCTACTCGGTCTGTTACGTCAACGGCTTCCAGACCCAGCCCGGGGAATTGGACTCATGGCTGGACGCGGGGCTGGTGTTGCTGGACGGGGGCGGAGAACCGGTCGCCGATCCGGGTTGGCCGGACGAGATGCTCCTGGACACCTCCACGGACGACAAGCGGGAGCGGATCGCGGGAATCCTCGCCGAGACCGTTGACGGGTGCGCGGAGGCGGGGTTCGACGCTGTGGAGTTCGACAACCTGGACTCCTACCTGCGCTCCCGGGGTGCCTTGAGCGTTGACGACAACCTGGCTCTGGCCGGGGACCTCGTCGCGTCGGCACACGAGCGCGGGCTCGCGGCCGCCCAGAAGAACGCGGCGGAGGAGGCCGAACGCGGCAGGGACGAGGCCGGGTTCGACTTCGCCGTCACCGAGTCCTGCGCCGCCTGGTCGGAGTGCTCCGTCTACACGGACGCTTACGGAGACGACGTGCTCGACATCGAGTACCCCGAGGATCTGGAGGAGGCCGGGACCACCTTCGAGCAGGTGTGCTCGGACCCGGACCTTCCGTCCCGGACCGTGCTGCGGGACCTCGGCCTGGTCGGGCCCGACCAGGCCGACCACGTCTACGCGCGCTGCTGAGCCTCGGACTCGCCGAAGTCGGCGGCTGCCCTGAGGGACTCGGCGGAGAAGGCCACGTGACCCACGGCCACGTGGTCGGGCAGGTTCGCGCGCACTCGGGCGGCTGCCTCCAGGGTGAAGCCGCCGCAGAGTTCGATCAGCCGCACTCCTTCGGCGGCCAGGGCCGTGGCGATCGCCGGTGCCGCGTCCTGGTCCGTCACCGGAACGAGGATGGTGCGTTGCCCGGCACGATCGATCTCGGTGCGGTCCCTGACCGGGTCGGTGTCGGGGTGCTCGTACAGGTAGGCCCAGATCATGCTCATACCGTCACCCTAGGAACTCAAGCCTGGTTGAGGTCAACGGGCAGGTTCGCTGCTCCCGAGGGTCCTGGGTGCCATACTTCGCTCGGGGCCGTCCCCTGGCCCGGCAGACAAGGAGTGTTGGATGGGTTTCCCGAGCACGCTGGACCACCTCGTGTACGCCGTGCCCGATCTGGGTGAGGCGGTCACCGACTTCGCCCGGCGCACCGGGGTGACGCCCGCGCGCGGCGGAGCGCACCCGGTGGGGTCGGCCAACGCCCTGGTGGCGCTGACCGTGGACGGTCGGCCCGCCCCCCACTACCTGGAGATCGTCGGCCCCGATCCCGAGAGGGAGGACCCGGGGCCGGTGCGTGTCTTCGGGTTGGCCGACCTGGAGCGTCCCCACCTGGCGACCTTCGCCGTGCGGGTCGGTGAGGACCTGGAGACCGCCGTCGAGCGGGCCCGCGCGGTGGGCCACGACCCCGGTGACGTGGACCCGTGGTCCAGGACCACCCCCGACGGGACGGTGCTCCGCTGGCTGCTGGCCAAGAGGGAACCCGACTCCTACCCGGCGCCGGTGCCGTTCCTGATCGACTGGGAGGGAACCCCGCAGCCCGGACTGGGGGACCTGCCCGCGCTCGAGCTCCTCGCCCTGCGCGCGGAGCACCCCGACCCCGCGTCGCTGGCTCCGGCACTGGGCGCGCTGGGTGTGGACCTGGACCTCCGCGAGGGGCCTCGGGTCTTGTTGGAGGCCGACCTGCGCGGTCCGCGAGGCGAGTTCGTCCTGCGCTGAACGATCCAGGCCAGCCGCGCCGGGCGTTCCCCAACGCGGACTCCCGGATTCCCCCATCTCTTCCCAGGCGTCGTTTTCGGGCCCCGCATGTCGGGTACCGCAGCATCCACATCCCCCACACAGCAGTATCCGAAGAACAGGGGAGCACATGCCGCAGGGTCAACACACGCCCGCCGACCGTGAGGGCGCACTGTGACCGGCTGGAAGGCGCCCCTCGCGATCGCCGGGCTCCGATGGGCGTGGACCAGGGCCCGCCGTGCGCGAACTCCCGAGCCTCCTCCTCGTGACGGACTCGAACTTCTCGCCTGGGGCGCGGCTGGGGCCGCTCTCGGAATCGGCGCCTCCGCGCTGTCCGAACACCGCCGGTCGGGGCTGATGAACGGCAAGGTCGTGCTGGTCACCGGCGGCTCCCGGGGGCTCGGCCTCCAGTTGGCCCGCGAGTTCGGTGCCAGCGGCGCCTCCGTGGTGATCTGCGCGCGCGGGCAGGAGGGGCTGGATCGCGCCGTCTCCGAACTCGCCGGTAGGGGCGTGCGCGCCCACGGCGTGGTCTGCGACGTCACCGACCCGGACGCGATCGAGGGCCTGCTCGACGAGGCGGAACGGCACTTCGGGCGCCTGGACGCCGTGGTCAACTCGGCCGGGATCATGCGGGTCGGTCCCCAGGAGACCCATACGGACGACCACTTCCGGCAGGCCATGGACGTCATGTTCTGGGGTCCGTTCCACCTGTCCCGCGCGGCCGTCGACCGCCTGCGCCGCACTCGGGGCACCATCGTCAACATCACCTCGATCGGCGCCTACCTGTCCGTCCCGCACCTGCTGCCCTACTCGACCGCCAAGCACGCCTGGGCGGCGCTGTCGGAGGGCATGGCGGCCGAGACCGCCGGCACCGGCGTGCGCGTCACCACCGTGGTTCCGGGGCTGATGCGCACCGGGTCGCACCGGGGCGTGGTCTTCAGCGGTGATCCGGAACGCGAGTACGCGTGGTTCGCGCTGGCCGCCGGACTGCCCCTGTTGAGTGTCAGCGCCGAACACGCCGCCCGGCGCATCGTGCACGCCACGGCCCGGCGCCAGGGGTTCCTCGTGATCTCCCCGATCACCCGGGTCGGTCTGGCGGTGCGCGGGATCGCACCCGGGCTCACCCAGGAGGCGATGCGCGTGGTGGGCCGACTGCTGCCCGACGCCCCGGAGCACGTGGAGGAGCGCCCCGGTTCGGAGGCGGGCCAGAGCAGGCTCGGACGGGTGGTCGGCGCCGTCACCGTGCTCAACGAACGGGCGGGCCACCGCATGAACCAGCGTTCCCGAGCGGACGAACAGCGCGACGAACGGAACCGAGACTCCCAACGGTCCAACGAAGAGGAGGACACCCCATGAGCGCGAACCCCGAGGGCGCGGGCGGTGGCCCGACGCAACGTCAACCCGACCCCATGCCGCCGGACCCCTTCCCGCCGGCGCCGATGCCTCCCGAGCCGGTTCCGCCGGAGCCGAGCCCGACCCCGATCCCCGAGCCGGAGCCGGTTCCCGAACCGCCAGGGCCCGAGCCGCAGCCCGAACCCGCCTGAGCGGGCCGGGTCCCGAGACAGTGTGCGTGTCCAGCCATCGCGGGCCCGTGGGGCGCACCGACGAGGTGTGCCCCACGGTTGGTCACCGGGAGTCACCGCCCTTGACGTCTGAGCGACCGGAGCCTAGCTTCTTCTGGTAATACTCCTTCCGGATATGGGCCGCGTGAACCCCCTCGCGCGGCCGGTCCGCACCCCGCTGGAGGTCCTCGCATGGCGCGTCACCGCACCACCCCCGTCCTCGGAGCCCCCCGCAGACACCCCTTCAGGACCCTGGGAATCGCCACTTTGGGAGCGCTCCTAGTCGGTGCCGCCCTCTTCCCCGGTGTTTCCACGGACGACGTCACCCCCGTCTCCGACCAGACCGCGCTCAACGCCGTCGAGGAGCACGGGCAGCTCCAGGTGTGCGGCCTCAAGCTCTGCGACGAGAGCGGTCAGCCGATCCAGCTCACCGGCATGAGCTCCCACGGGCTCCAGTGGTACGACCAGTGTCTGACCGACGCCTCGCTCGACGCCCTGGCCCAGGACTGGCGCGCCGACGTGCTGCGTGTGTCCATGTACATCCAGGAGGGCGGTTACGAGACCGACCCGCGCGGCTTCACCGACCGGGTGCACGAGCTGATCGAGGAGGGCACCGAGCGCGGCCTCTACGTGATCGTCGACTGGCACATGCTCACGCCCGGCGACCCGAACCACAACACCGACAGCGCGAAGGAGTTCTTCGCCGAGATCGCCGCCGAGCACGCCGACAAGGACAACCTCCTCTACGAGATCGCCAACGAGCCCAACGGGGTCTCCTGGAACTCGGTGAAGGGCTACTCCGAGGAGGTCATCCCGGTGATCCGGGCGCAGGACCCCGAGGCGGTCGTGCTGGTCGGCACCAGGGCCTGGTCCTCGCTGGGCGTCTCGGAGGGCTCCGACCACTCCGAGATCGTCGACAACCCGGTGGACGCCGACAACATCATGTACGTCTACCACTTCTACGCCGCCTCGCACAGCGGTGGGCACTTCGACGTCTTCCGTGAGGCGGCCCAGGAGCTGCCCCTGTTCGTCACAGAGTTCGGTACCCAGGAGCACACCGGCGACGGCCCCAACGACTTCGCCTCCGCCCAGGCCTACCTCGACTTCATGGCCCAGGAACAGATCAGCTGGGTGAACTGGAACTTCTCGGACGACTTCCGCTCCGGCGCGGTCTTCGAGACCGGTACCTGCGACGCCGGAGGGCCGTTCACCGGCACCGACTCGCTGAAGCCCGCAGGGGAGTGGATCCGCGACCAGATCCGCACCAGCGGTCTGTCCGCCTGACCCCGGCCGGGTCCCGGAGGCGTCTCCTCCGGGACCCGGGCCCACGCCTCAGCTCGGCGGAACGGTGGAGATGGTGAGCTGGTCCTCACCGTCCACGTCGACCACCACCTGGTCGCCGGGAAGCACCTGGCGGTCCAGCACCATGCGGGAGAGCCGGTTGCCCACGTTGCGCTGGATGGTCCTGGCCAGGGGACGGGCGCCGAACTCGGGCTGGTAGCCGCGCCGGGACAGCCAGTCGATCGCCTCGTCGGTGAAGCGCACCCGGATGTCCTGCGCGAGCAGGCGCTCCTCGGTACTCTCCAGCATCAGCGTGGTGATCTGCCTGATCTCGTCCTCACCCAGCTGCTGGAAGACGATGATCTCGTCCACACGGTTCAGGAACTCCGGACGGAACTCCTCCCTCAGGCGTCTCATCACACGGCGCTCGGTGTCGGGGTCCATCTGCCCGTCCGCGGTGAAGCCCATCGGACCGCTCCCGGTGATCGCCTCCGAACCCAGGTTGCTCGTCATGATGACCACCGTGTTGCGAAAGTCCACGGTCCGGCCCTGGCCGTCGGTGAGCCGACCGTCGTCCAGGAGCTGCAACAGCAGGTTGAACACGTCCGGGTGAGCCTTCTCGATCTCGTCGAGCAGCAGCACCGAGTACGGGTGTCGGCGGACCGCCTCGGTCAGCTGCCCCGCCTCCTCGTAGCCCACGAACCCGGGCGGCGCACCCGTGAGCCTGCTGGTGGTGTGCCGTTCCTGGAACTCGCTCATGTCGATCCGGACCATGGCGTCCTCCGCCCCGAACAGCGCCTCCGCCAGGGCCCGGGCCAGCTCGGTCTTGCCCACTCCGGTCGGCCCCAGGAACAGGAAGCTGCCCACGGGCCGGTCGGGGTCGCCCAATCCGGCGCGGTTGCGACGGATCGCCTCCGAGACGGCGGTGACCGCCTCGTCCTGGCCGATCACGCGGTCGTGCAGCACCTCCTCCAGGTTGACCAGCCGTTCCCGTTCCTCCTGGGTCAGCTGAGCCACCGGGATACCCGTGCTGCGCGAGACCACCTCCGCGATGTCGTCGGGGCTCACCTCCGGAACCGCCGAACCGGTTCCGCGCGCCTGGTGCACGTTGCCCTTGGCCGCGTTGATCTCGTCGCGCAGCGCGGAGGCCCGCTCGTAGTTCTCCTCCTGGACCGCCCGGTCCTTGCGTTCCTCCAGGTCCTTGAGCTTGCGTTCCAGCTCGCGCAGGGCCGAGCTGGAGGTCTTCAGGCGCAACCGGACCCGGGCTCCGGCCTGGTCGACGAGGTCGATGGCCTTGTCGGGCAGGAACCGGTCGGTGACGTAGCGGTCGCTCAGTTCCGCCGCGGCGACCAGGCTGTCGTCGCTGAACCGCACCTGGTGGTGCGCCTCGTAGCGGTCCCGCAGCCCCCGCAGGATCTCGACGGTGTCCTGCACGGACGGCTCGGGCACCTGGATCGGTTGGAACCGGCGCTCCAGGGCGGCGTCCTTCTCGATGTTCTTGCGGTACTCGTCGACGGTGGTCGCACCGATGATGTGCAGTTCGCCGCGGGCCAGAGCCGGCTTGAGCATGTTCCCGGCGCTGGTTGAGCCCTCGGACGCGCCCGCCCCGACCAGGGTGTGGATCTCGTCGATGAAGATCAGCAGCTCGTCCGACCGTGCGCGGATCTCGTCCACGATGGCGTTGAGCCGTTCCTCGAAGTCGCCCCGGTACCGGGTGCCCGCGACGATGCCCGAGAGGTCGAGCTGGACCAGGCGTCGGCCGCGCAGGGTCTCGGGGACGTCGTCGTCGAAGATGCGCTGGGCGATGCCCTCCACGATGGCGGTCTTGCCCACGCCGGGATCGCCGGTGAGCACCGGGTTGTTCTTGCGCCGTCGCGCCAGCACCTCGATGCACTGTTCGACCTCGTCGTCCCGGCCGATCACCGGGTCCAGGCGCCCCTCCCGGGCGAGCGCGGTCATGTCGGTGCCGAACTCGTCCAGTTGGGGGGTGTCGGAGGGGGCGGACTCGCCCTGCTCGCTCGCGGGCACCGCCCCGGCGGCCTTCTGGAGCGCCTGCGGGGTGACCCCGGAGTCCCGCAGGAGCTGTCCGACCGGAGCGTCGGGGGTGACCGCCAGCGCGAACAGCAGGTGCTCGGGTGTGATGCTGGCGCTACCGGTGGCCCGGGCGATCTGGAGGGAGTCGAGGAAGGCGCGCTTGGCGGCGGGCGTGAGCCGGGGCGAGCCGCCGCGCGCCGCGCGGGGTGTCTGGGCGACGGCCTGGTCCACCACGTCCTCCAGCGGGGCCAGGTCGGTGTCGGTCCGCCCCAGCAGCTCGCGGATCGGCGGGTAGCGCAGGAGCGACCACAGCAGGTGGACGGAGTCGACGTCGGCCCCACCGCTCTCCAGGGTGCGCCGGACGGCGGCGTCGGCCACCCTCTGCGCCTCGGGGTCCATCAGCTTGGAGAGGTCGACGCGGCGGACGGGGCCCCGGGACCCGCTGAGGAACCGCGCCAGGAACTCGTCGAAGGAGCCCGGGTCGTCACCCGGGCCGTCGGGAAGGTCGGTGCTCATGTCGTGTCGTCCCCCGTGGTGTTGACGGACGGGCGAAATTGCCCGTAGGAGTCGCTCAATCACCCTAAGTGAAACCACCTGAATCGGGCGGTACCACCCGCCCGGAGGGTGGGGGCGTCGGGGATTCGGCTGATCCCTGGCCATGGCCGATGGGCGGGTGCTAGCCTCGACCTGGTTTCCTACTTTTCCGGTTGGCTTTATTCGTAAAGGAGCGTTCGTTGAGCACCGACACCACCCGCGTCCGGTCCTGGTCCTTCGAGACCCAGCAGATCCACGCCGGGGCCGAGCCCGACCCCGCGACCAACGCGCGGGCGACCCCGATCTACCAGACCACCTCGTACGTGTTCCGGGACAGCCAGCACGGCGCCGACCTGTTCAGCCTGGCCGAGCCGGGCAACATCTACACCCGCATCGGCAACCCCACCCAGGACGTCCTCGAACAGCGCGTCGCCGCCCTGGAGGGCGGTGTGGGCGCGGTCGCCTTCGCCTCCGGCTCGGCCGCCGTCACCTCGGCCCTGCTCAACCTGGTCGGCGCCGGTGACCACCTGGTGTCCAGCTCGCTCCTCTACGGAGGCACCTACAACCTCCTCCACCACACGCTGCCCAAGCTCGGCGTCCAGGTGTCCTTCGTGGAGGACCAGGACGACCCCGAGTCGTGGCGGGCCGCGACCCGGCCCGAGACCAAGCTCTACTTCGCCGAGACCCTGGCCAACCCCGGCGGCAACGTCCTGGACGTGCGGGCGGTGGCCGACGCCGCCCACGGGGTCGGCGTCCCGCTGGTCGTGGACAACACCGTGCCCACCCCCTACCTGCTGCGTCCCATCGACTTCGGCGCCGACGTGGTCGTGCACTCCGCCACCAAGTACCTCGGCGGCCACGGCACCACCGTCGCCGGAGTGGTCGTGGACGCGGGCAGCTTCGACTTCGGCGCGCACGGCGACCGCTTCCCCGGATTCGTGGAGCCCGACCCCAGCTACCACGGGCTCAGGTACTGGGACGCGCTCGGCCCGGGCGCCTACGCGGCCAAACTCCGGGTGCAGCTGCTGCGCGACACCGGCGCAGCCATCGCCCCGTTCAACTCCTTCCTCGTCCTCCAGGGGATCGAGACCCTCTCACTGCGGATCGACCGCCACGTCAGCAACACGCGGGCGTTGGCCGAGTGGCTGGAGGGGCGCGACGAGGTCGAACGCGTCCACTACGCGGGTCTGGCCTCCAGCCCCTTCCACGCCCTGGCCCGGAAGTACCTGCCCAGGGGCGCCGGGGCGGTCGTGTCCTTCGAGCTGCGCGGGGGAGTGGACGCCGGGCGGGCCTTCGTCGACGGCACCGAGCTGTTCAGCCAGCTCGTCAACATCGGTGACGTGCGCAGCCTCATCGTGCACCCGGCCAGCACCACCCACAGCCAGCTGGCCCCCGAGGAACAGGCCGCCGCCGGAGTCACCCCCGGGCTGGTCCGGCTCGCGGTGGGCCTGGAGCACGTCGACGACCTGCGCGCCGACCTCGAACTCGGCTTCCGCGCCGCCAAGGCGCACCAGTGACCGGACGCCCGCGACCTGTGGGTCCGGCCCGTCCGCGTCAGGACGGTCCGGGCCCCGCTCCCTCCCTCCCCGTCCCGCCGGGGACCCGACCGGCCCGGGGCGGCTGGCGCGAGGGCGACCCCGTCGGGCGGCGCCGCTGGATCGGCCTGGAGCACCCCCTGGAACTGGAGTCGGGAGAGCGTCTGCCCGGGGTGCGCCTGGCCTACCAGACCTGGGGGCGACTCAACTCCCGGGGCACCAACGCGGTGCTCGTGCTGCACGCCCTCACCGGGGACTCCCACGTGACCGGGCCACCCGGCCCGGGCCAGCCCAGCTCCGGATGGTGGGAGGGGGTCGTCGGCCCAGGCAGGGCACTGGACACCGACCGCTACCTGGTGGTGGCCCCCAACGTCCTGGGCGGCTGCCAGGGCAGCACCGGTCCGTCCTCGGACGCCCCCGACGGCCGCCCATGGGGGAGCAGGTTCCCCAGGATCACCCTGCGCGACTCCGTCCGTGCCGAGGAGGCGCTCGCGGACGCGCTGGGCGTGGACGCGTGGGCGGCGGTGATCGGCGGTTCCATGGGCGGGATGCGCGCCCTGGAGTGGGCCCTCACGCACCCCGCGCGGGTCCGCCGGGCTCTGCTCCTGGCCTGCCCAGCGGCTACCACCGCCTGGCAGATCGCCTGGGCCGCCCCGCAGCTGCACGCCGTACGCGCGGACCCGGACTGGTTCGGCGGCGACTACCACTCCACCGGCCGGGCCCCGGTGGACGGCCTCGGCGTGGCGCGACGGATCGCCCACGTCACCTATCGCGGTGCGGGTGAGTTCGACGCGCGCTTCGGCCGCGCCGCGCAGCGTGGGGAGGACCCGGGCGCCGAGGGGCGGTACGCGGTGGAGTCCTACCTCGACCACCAGGCGTGGAAGCTGGCTCGGCGCTTCGATCCGGCCAGCTACGTGCTGCTCACCGAGGCGATGAACGGGCACGACGTCGGACGCGGCCGCGGAGGAGCGGCGGGCGCGCCG
>NZ_ANAE01000128.1 GCF_000341265.1 Nocardiopsis prasina DSM 43845
AGCAGCGCGAGATCGCCCGCCACCTGCCCCGGCCCGGTCAGGTGCGGGTGATCGGCTCCCCGCACGGCCACGACGGGTTCCTCGTCGAGACCGGACAGGTCGCCGCTCTGGTCAGGGAACTGCTCGCCGACGCCGAATGAGCGCGGGACTGCCTCCCTCCCGCTCTCCCCGCTCCGGACGGGGTCAGGCTGACGCCGCGTCCAGGAGAGCGGTCTCCTCGGCGGTCAGGCGCAGGTCCGCCATGGCCAGCAGCGACTCCAGCTGGCGGGGCTCACGGGCGCTGGAGAGCACCGAGATCACCCCGGGGCGCGCGACCAGCCAGGCCAGGGCGACCGTGGACGGCTCCGCCGACCGCTCGGCCGCGACCGTGTCCAGCGCCGCCAGGACCCGCTCGCCACGCGGGTGCTCCAGGTAGGCGCGGGCACTGGCGGCCCGGGGACTGCCGTCGTCCGTGGCGCCCGGCCGGTACTTGCCGGTGAGGAAGCCCCGGGCCAGGCCGAAGTAGGGCAGCAGCGCCAACCCCTCGGCGCGGGCCAGCGGCACCAGGTCCCGCTCGATCCCGCGTTCGACCAGGTTGTACTGCGGCTGCACGCACACCGGTCGGTGCCACCCGTTCCGGTCACAGGCGTCCAGCCACTCCCTGATGCGGTTCGGTGCGTGGTTGGACAGGCCCACGTACCTGACCCGTCCCTCCTCGACCAGCGATGAGAAGGCCTCGGCGCTCTCGGCCACGGGCGTCTCGGGGTCGTCGAAGTGCGCGTAGTAGAGGTCGATCGTGTCCACGCCGAGGCGCCCCAGGGAGGCCTCGGCGGCGGCCCGGACGTTACCGGCGGACAGTCCCAGGAACTCCGGGTGCTGGCTCACTTTGGTGGCGACCAGGGTGCGGTCGCGACCCCGGCTGGCCAGCCACCGGCCGATGACCTCCTCGGACTCGCCGCCGGTGTGCCCCTCGGCCCAGACCGAGTACGAGTCGGCGGTGTCGACGAAGTTGCCGCCCGCCGCGTGGTAGGCGTCCAGGACCGCGAACGAGGTGGCCTCGTCCGCGGTCCACCCGAAGACGTTGCCGCCCAGGGTCAGGGGGCTGACGTACAGGTCGGAGGCGCCGAGCTGGCGCAGAGGGGTGGAGTTCATGCTCACCGTTCCGTGTCTTCCCGCCGGGGTCGTGGGGTGTCCGACCCACGCTAGGGCAGTTGGACCCGGGGGTCACGGACGCGCCACGCGGGGATGACGCGTGATGGAAACGAGGTCCTGATCCCGCCCGCGAGCACGTCTAGCCCCCGTGGCCGGAGGCGGCCACCCGCGAGGCCCTTCACCCCCGTCGGCCCTGGTCTGGATAGGCTGCGGGTGCCCCCAGCAGTGACGCACCGATGAGGTGGACCCGTTGAGTGAAGTGTCGCCCAGGAACAGCACGACCAACTCGGTCCGCGACGTGAGCGGCACCGCCATCATGGGTGACCACCTCACGATCAACCTCGTCGACAGCGCCTGCGGCGAGTCCGCCGAACACGCCTTCGGTCTCCTGGCGCCGCCGCGCTTCGTGGACCGGAACGACCCCCTGACGAAGGCACACCGGGCCCTGGACGAGCGCCGGGGCACCTCGACCGTGCTCACGGTGTACGCCCCCGGGCAGGGCGGCGGGACCACCGCCTTCGGCCTCAAGCTCCTCTACGACAGCTTCGAGCGGGACCGCCGACGCTTCCCCGGCGGCTACTTCTTTGTGGACCTGTCCCGCGAGGACCCGGGCGTGGTCGTCGCGCAGTTCCTCCGCCTCATGGGGGTCCAGGAGGCGGACGTCCCGGCCACTCCGGAACGGCGGTGGGAGATGCTGCACCGGAGCGCGCGTTGGCGGAGCGGGGTCGCGGTGATGGTGGACGCGCCCCGCAGCATCACGGAGGCCCTTCCCTTCTTCGCGACCTCCCCGGGCAGCCTCACCGTGGTCACCGGCTCCCACCGGTTCGATCTGAGGACCCTGGGCCGCGGGGACCTGCGCCGGATCAGACACCTCGACTGGGAGGACGTCACACTGGAGGGACTGTCGGACGCGGACGCCACCACGATGTTCCTCCAGCAGGCCAAGGTCGCCGTGGAGGGTGAACGGGACCGGGCGATGGTCTCCGACTTCGTGTCCGCCGCCCGGGGCAATCCCGGGCTGGTCGCCGACTACGCCTTCGCCGTCGTCACCGAACGCCTGTTCAGGTCCGAGGACGGGGACCCGCTGGCCGCCGCGCACCGGCGCACCTTCGGGGCGGCGGCCGTCCTCGGCCACCAGCCGCGTGACCGCGGGGACTTCGCCGGGCTGACCGGGGACCAGCGCGCACTGGCGGTCCTGCTAGCGCAGCATCCCGACAGCGACACCTGGCCGTGTCGCTCCTCCACCCCGAGACGGATCCGGTCGAGGCCCGCGCGCGACTGGACGTGTTGGTCGAACGGAGGGTCCTGCACCGGACGACGGGGGAGGGTTCGCTCCGGTACCGGTTCACGACACGGAGCATGAGGACGACCTTCCCTCCCGACCCGGAGCAGGCCCTGGACACACCCGAACGCGTCCTCGCCCACTACTACGCGATGGCGTACGCCGCGCACCGGCGCCTGATGCCCGGCCGTTGGCTCCAGCGGGACCTCGACGGCCGGTCCGCCTTCCCGGAGGGCGCCCGTTCGGCCCGCTCCTTCGCGACGGTCGGGGAGGCCCGGCGGGCGTTGTACGTCGAACGCCGCACGCTGGTCAGGGTGGTTCTCGACGCCGTGCACGCGGGGCACCACGCGATGGCGGCCGAACTGTGCGAGGTGCTGTGGCCCTTCTGGTTCCTCTCCGGCTACTTCACCGACGTGGTCGACGCGCAGAGCCCTCTGCTCAGGGCCACCGAGGGGACCCACCGCCTCGAACCGGCCCGTCTCTCCCGGCTGCGCGTGCAGACCGCCATCGCCTACCGCCGGGACCGGAACTGGGCGGAGGCACGCCGTGAGGCCGAACTCGCCCTGGAACTCGCGGAGGGCACGCACCCGCTGGTGCGACTCACCGCGCTCGACGCCCTCGCGGACATCGAGGCGGACGAGGGCCGGTACGACGCCGCGAGCGGGCACTTCGCCGCCGCGACCCGGATCGCCGAGGGAATGGACCCGGTGGATCCGAGGGCACTGCACATCATGGTGCGCAAGGAGGGCGTGGCCCACCTGGGGGCCGGTCGGCTGCCGCAGGCCGAGCGGCGCATCCTCCGGGCCCGGGGCCTGCTCTCCGAGGACGACCACCAGAACCGGGCCCGCACCCACAAGGCCCTGGCTGACCTGCGGGTGCGCCAGGGGCGAGTCGACGAGGCGCTGGAGGAGTACGACGGGGCGGTCGCGTCGCACCGCCTCCTCGGAGACCAGCGCCGGGTCGGAGACGTGTACGTGGCGCGCGCCGACGCCCTCGCGGAGCGGGACCCGGTCGCCGCCCGCGCGGAACTGGGCCGAGCGCTGGACGCGTACGAGGCCGCCGAGGCCGTGCGGGAGGCCGCCGAGGTCCGGGAACGGATCGGCGGCTGACCCCGCCCCGGGTCACTCGCCTCGCAGGCGGTGGACGGTGAAGGCGAGCCGGTGCTCGCCGAGGAGCACCGGAAGGTCCCGCTCGGGTGCCCGTCCCTCGACCCACAGGTGCCAGTAGGCGGAGGCGGCGGCGGTGGGGTCGACCCCGTGGTGGGGGGAGTCCGCCACGAGGCGCACCCGCGCGCCGTCGCGGTCGACGACCAGGCAGTCGGGTCCGTCCGCCGCCACCGCCAGGTGGGCGCGGGGGTGGTCGGCCAGCCGTGCCCGCAGGCGCTCCCAGGAGACGGCCTCCCGGGGACCCTCCGAACCGGGGCCGCAGAGGAGGAGGCAGGCCGCATCGAACCAACGGGCCTGGGTCTCGTCCGCGTGGGCGGCCAGGTGGGGCCGGTCCAACGGCATCCGTGCGGCGTCGACGGCCTCTGCGGGGAATCGGCGGACCCGGAGCCCGTCCTTCTCCTCCAGGACCGTGCACCACAGCGGTGTGGTGTCCGCGGCGTCGGGCCATCCGCGTCGGTGGGGGACCGGCGGGTCCGGGGGCAGCACGCGCAGGGCCTGTTCGGGCTCGGACAGGTTCAGGAGCCGGTAGAAGGTCGCGCGCAGGATCTGCCCGGACCGGCCGGGTACGGAGTTGAGCAGGTCGGTGTGGGCGGAGAACCGGTCGGGCTTGTGCTCGGCGGCGTCGGCCAGCACCTGGGGCAGCAGGGGCCGGTCCGCGCGCAGCCGGGTGGCGGCCCGGCCGAACGCGGCGATGGGGGAGTCGTCGGCCATCTCGTGGTGGGGGAAGGTCGCCAGCATGGTGTGCGTGCCCTGGGCGGCGCCGTAGAAGGTGACAGAACCGTGGTCACCGATCACGTGGTCGGCGGCGACCAGCACCGCCTGCCAGCCCTGCCGGGGCGGCAGCACGCGGAGCCCGGAGCGTTCGGCCGTGGCCAGCCAGGACCGCACCTGCCAGGTGCCGTGGCCGTGCCAGACGTTGGGGTGCAGGGCGAGGGCCACGCGGTACTCGTCCACGGGAAGTTCGGTGAGGAGGGTGTTGAGGAAGCCGGGCCAGGCGCCCAGGAGGGAGGTGGGCCCCCAGGTGGAACTGACCAGGACCAGCCTGCGCGCGCCCGTCTCCAGGTGGTCGCGGTAGCGCTCGCGCCAGGGGAGTCCGGCCAGGATGCGGTCGTGGGTGGGGTCTCCGGCGACGACCGCGGAGTCGACCGCCTCGGGGCAGGCGGCGCGGAGCCGGTCGAGCTGTTCGGTGTGGGAGAGCACGAGGGCCGCGGGGATCAGCTCCCCGTCCCGCAGCAGGGTGGGGGCGGCCAGGCCGAACACGGCGTCGGTTTCCGGGGAGTCCGTCACGTCACGGTTTCCGGTTTCCGGTTTCCGGTTTCCGGTTTCCGGTTTCCGGTTTCCGGTTTCCGGTTTCCGGTTTCCGGTTTCCGGTTTCCGGTTTCCGGTTTCCGGTTTCCGGTTTCCGGTTTCCGGTTTCCGGTTTCCGGTTTCCGGTTTCCGGTTTCCGGTTTCCGGTTTCCGGTTTCCGGTTTCCGGTTTCCGGTTTCCGGTTTCCGGTTTCCGGTTTCCGGTTTCCGGTTTCCGGTTTCCGGTTTCCGGTTTCCGGTTTCCGGTTTCCGGTTTCCGGTTTCCGGTTTCCGGTTTCCGGTTTCCGGTTTCCGGTTTCCGGTTTCCGGTTTCCGGTTTCCGGTTTCCGGTTTCCGGTTTCCGGTTTCCGGTTTCCGGTTTCCGGTTTCCGGTTTCCGGTTTCCGGTTTCCGGTTTCCGGTTTCCGGTTTCCGGTTTCCGGTTTCCGGTTTCCGGTTTCCGGTTTCCGGTTTCCGGTTTCCGGTTTCCGGTTTCCGGTTTCCGGTTTCCGGTTTCCGGTTTCCGGTTTCCGGTTTCATGAGTTTATTGTACCCGGCACCATGGGAGAAGACGACCAAGGGGGCCTTGATCAGGTGCAGGTCATCGCCGTAACTCGCGGCGATGGCCAGGTCGAATTCCTCCTCCATCGCCTGTTCCCATGGTGCGACGACGGCGCCGATGTCACCGAGGAATTCGGTGACGCCCTCGCGGAAATTGGACGTGCGTGCGCGGGTGAAGACGATCTGGATTCGGGGATCGGATTCGAGCAGCGGAAGAATGTCGAGCAGCCGCGTGAGGGTGGTGACGGTGTGCGCCACGACCAGCACGCGGCGGCAGTCGGGCGCCGTCGACCAGCCGGGGGCCGATCCGATGGGTACCCTCAGCCGCTCCTCGACCGACATGCGCTCTCCCGCCACTCGTGTCCGTTCTGCCCGGCCCGCGACGGAACAGAGTACCGAATCCCCGTCTCCGCGTCGGCGGCCGGTCAGACGCCGTGGGCGGCCCGGCGGTGCTCGGCGTAGCGTTCGCGGACCCGCAGACCCACCTCGGGTGCCTGGCTGGACTCCTCCTCCGGGGCTCCCAGGGGCCACACGGGAGGCTCGGCGGTACCGGCGAGCGTCCAGGCGGCCTGGCGGGCCGCGCCGATGGCCACGTACTCGGCGGCGGGCGGCACCACGGTGGGAGCGCCCAACACGAGCGGCGCCACCGCGCGCACGGCGGCCGAGCGGGCGCCGCCTCCCACGAGCAGGACGCGCTCGACCGGGACACCGCTCTCGGTCATGGCGGCCAGCCCGTCGGCCAGCCCGCACAGCATGCCCTCCACGGCGGCGCGCGCGATGTTCTCCGGGCGCATGTTGTCCCGGCGCAGGCCGTGCAGCGATCCCGTCGCGTGCGGCAGCTCCGGGGTGCGCTCCCCGTCCAGGTAGGGCAGCAGGACCACCCCGTCCGCGCCCGGTTCGGCGCTCAGGGCGAGGGCGTCCAGCCCGGCCAGGCCGGTGCCGAGCATCGCGGCGGTGGCGCTGAGCACCCGTGCGGCGTTCAGGGTGCACGCGAGGGGCAGGAACCGGCCGGTGGCGTCGGCGAACCCGCAGACCGTGCCGGTGGGGTCGTGCGCGGGACGGTCGTGCGCAGCGAACACGGTGCCGCTGGTGCCCAGGGAGACCACGGCGTCGCCCGGGCGCAGGCCCAGACCCAACGCCGTGCCCATGTTGTCGCCGGTGCCGGGGGCGATGACGACGCCCTCCGGGGTGTGGCCCACGGCCTCGGAAGGGGAGGCCACACGGGGCAGGTCGAGTTCCCGGCCGAAGGCGCGCACCAGCAGGTCGGTGCGGTACGCGCCGTCGGAGGGCGACCAGTACCCGGTGCCGGAGGCGTCGCCCCGGTCGGTCGTCGGCGCGGTGCGGGACCCGCCCAGCCGCCAGGTCAGCCAGTCATGGGGGAGCATCACACCGCGCGCCCGCGCGGCCAGGTCGGGTTCGTGTTCGGCGAACCAGCGGAGCTTGCTGACGGTCAGGCTGGCCACGGGCACGTTGCTCACCGCGTCCGCCCAGGCCCTCGGCCCGCCGAGTTCCTCGACCAGGTCGTGGGCGGCCCCGGCGGAGCGGGCGTCGTTCCACAACAGCGCCGGCCGGACGACCTCGCCGTCGTCGTCGACCACCACCATGCCGTGCTGCTGACCGGCCACGGACACGGCCGAGACGTCGTCGAGCAGTCCCGAGGAGGCCGTGGTCAGCGCCGTCCACCAGTGCGCGGGATCGGTCTCGGTTCCGTCGGGGTGGGGTGCGCGGCCTTCCCGCACCACCTTTCCGGTCGTGGCGTCACACACCACGATCTTGCAGGACTGAGTCGAGCTGTCGATTCCGGCGACGAGTGTCATGTCTGCTCCGTGAGGGTGAGGGGGGTCGAAGCCGTCGTGGAGGTCAGGGCCTCGCTGACTCGACGAGGATGCGTGCCGTCGTGGTGTCGGTGACCAGTGAGGAGATCACCCCGGTCTTGAGGATGGAGTGGATGGCCTGGGTCTTGCCGGTGCCACCGGCCACGGCGATGACCTCGGGGACCGCGCGGAGCTGCTCCAGGGTGATGGCGATGATGCGGGAGGTCAGCTCCGGGGCGATGGGGGCGCCGTGCACGTCCACGGTGCGGGCGCACACCTCCGCCTGGACCCCCTCGCGTTCGAGGGCGGCCCCCTCCGACGCGGGCAGGGCGTCGCGGACCAGGGAGAGGGTGGGCGACCACGAACCGATGGCCACCACGGCCTTGTCGAGTTCTCCGTAGCGCTGCATGGCGTCGGCCACCTGGGGCTGGCTCCGCAGTGCCTCCGCCGTGGCGGGGTCGGACACCACCAGCGGCGCGTAGATGGGGAAGGCCGGGCCGCGCGCGAGGCTGGCCACGCGCCGCACGAGCTCGACCGAGTTCTCCTCGACCCCGCCGGGCAGCACGCCGGTGAGCTGCACGACCGTGCACCGGGGCAGGTCGCCCAGGGCGAGCGTCATCGCGTTGAGGGTGCGGGAACAGGCCAGTCCGAGGGTGTCGCCCTCGTCGAGGATCTCGGTCAGGTACTCGGCGGCGATGCGCCCCAAGCTGCGGTGGAGGGCCTCGCCCTCCCCTGCGTGGGCGACCACCACCGCCTGCTTGAGGCCGTAGGCCGTGCTCAGGCGCTGGGAGAGAGCGGTGTCGACCTCGGTCGGTTCGGCGATCTCGATGCGGACGATCCCGACGTCGCGGGCCTCCTCGAGGATGCGCGCCACCTTGAACCGGCTGATGCCGAAGTCCTCGGCGATCCGGATCTTGGAGTCACCCGCGAGGTAGTACCTGCGGGCGACCGCGGTGGCGCGGATCAGTTCCGCGGGTCGGAACGCGTGCTTCATCTACGCCCTCCAGTGGTGTCGCTCAAACGAGCGGAGTATTGCCCATTATTGCATCACGGGTTGACCGGTGACACCCGTCACAACTTAAATAAGGCCCGGGCCGCTCATGTGAAGTTCAGTTCGCTCATATGAGCGGCCGGTGTCCGTGGAAGACCGCACGGCCCCCTGCCTCACGCGGTTCCACGGTCCCCGCCTGCCCAACCCCCCAGGAGGAAGTCATGACCACGAAAGCACCGGGAGGCGTGCCGCTCGCCGCGGCGGCCACCGGACTGGCCCTGATCGCCACCGGCTGCTCGGGGGCCGGGGGCGCCGGGGCGGACGGCGACCGGGTCGTCACCGTCGCCACGGTCTCCAACCCGCAGATGGAGGACATCGAGGCGCTCGCGTCGGAGTTCAACGACGCGCACCCCGACATCACGGTCGAGTTCGTGGTCCTGCCCGAGAACCAGCTCCGCGACCGCGTGACCCAGGACATCGCCACCCAGGGCGGCCAGTACGACGTCGTCACCATCGGCACCTACGAGGTGCCGATCTGGGCCGAGAACGAGTGGATCCTCAGCCTCGACGAGTACGCCGCCGACCCGGCCTACGAGATCGACGACATCATCCCCACGGTGCGCTCCGCCCTGTCCCACGAGGACCAGATGTACGGGGCGCCCTTCTACGGTGAGTCCTCGTTCCTCATGTACCGCGAGGACCTCCTCGAGGAGGCCGGCCTGGACATGCCGGAGCGGCCCACCTGGGAGGAGGTCGCCGAGTTCGCGGCCGAACTGGACGACCCCGACTCCGGCACCGCCGGGATCTGCCTGCGCGGGGTCCCGGGCTGGGGCGAGCTCCTGGCCCCGCTCAACTCCGTGATCCTCACCTACGGCGGCCAGTGGTACGACGAGGACTGGAACGCCCACCTGGACTCGCCCGAGGTGGAGGAGGCCGTGCAGACGTACGTGGACCTCGTCCGCGACCACGGACAGTCGGGCGCCCCCAACGCGGGCTTCACCGAGTGCCTCACCACCATGGCCCAGGGCGACGCCGCCATGTTCTACGACTCCACCGTCGCGGCGGGCAACCTCGAGGACCCGGACTCCAGCAGCGTCGTCGGCGACATCGGCTACGTCGCCGCGCCGACCATGGAGACCGAGCACGCGGGCTGGCTGTGGGCCTGGGCCCTGTCGATCCCCTCCACCTCCACCGACCCCGAGGCCGCGTGGGAGTTCGTCTCCTGGGCCACGTCCAAGGAGTACCACCAGCTCGTCGGTGAGGAACTGGGCTGGGAGCGCGTCCCGCCCGGTTCGCGCGTCTCGACCTACGACATCCCCGAGTACCGGGAGGCCGCCGAGGCCTTCGCCGAGCCCACCTACGACGCCATCGACAACGTCGACGTGGAGCAGCCCGGAGTGCACCCGCAGCCCTGGACCGGGGTCCAGTACGTGTCCATTCCCGAGTTCCAGGACCTCGGCACCCTGGTCTCCCAGGAGATCTCCGCGGCCATCGCGGGGCAGCAGACGGTGGAGGAGGCCCTCGCCAAGTCGCAGGAGTACGCGGACCAGACCGCCGAGTCCGGCGGCTACCGCGACTGAGAACCGCCGGTCCCGGGCACCGCGGCCGGGACCGGTACCGGTGCCCACCCCACCCAGACTCCTCCGAGGAGGGCCATGACCGTCCAGACCACGCCGGACACGGCGCGGCGCGGGCCCCGAACCCGGGAACTGACCCGGGCGGAGCGATGGCTCAGGCGCGGCCCGCTGCTGCCAGGGCTGCTGTTCGTCATCGCGATGACCCAGATCCCGTTCCTGTTCACCGTCTACTACAGCTTCCAGAGCAGCAACCTGTTGCGCCCCGAGTCGGACTCCTTCGCGGGGTTCGCCAACTACGGCAGCGTCCTCGGGAACCCGCTCTTCCACAACGCCGTCGCCAACACCGTCCTGCTGACCGTCGGCGCCGTCCTGGCCTCGCTGGTCCTCGGACTGGGGCTGGCGCTCCTGCTCGACCGCGCCTTCCTCGGCAGGGGGATCGTCCGCACCCTGATGATCACGCCGTTCCTGGTCATGCCGGTCGCCGCCGCGCTCCTGTGGAAGACCTCGATGTACCACCCGGTGTACGGCCTGCTCAACTGGGTGCTCTCGCCGTTCGGGGTCCAGGCGGACTGGGTCAACGACTTCCCCCTGCTGTCCATCATCATGGTGCTGACCTGGCAGTGGACCCCGTTCATGATGCTCATCATGCTCGCCGGTCTCCAGAGCCAGTCGCCCGAGGTGCTGGAGGCGGCGAAGGTCGACGGCGCCGGAGCCTTCGCGGTCTTCCGCCGGATCACCTTCCCGCACCTGCGCCGATTCGTGGAGCTCGCGATCCTGCTCGGCACGATCTACATCGTCCAGACCTTCGACGCGATCTACATGATCACCCAGGGCGGTCCGGGACAGTCGACCACCAATCTGCCCTACTTCATCTACCTTCAGGCCTTCCGCAGCTTCGACGTCGGAGAGGCGGCCGCCGCGGGAGTGATCGTGGTCGTCGCGACCCTGATCGTGGCCATGTTCGCCCTGCGCGTGGTCTCCAGCCTGTTCGAGGAGGAGACGTGACACCCGTGACCGCACCCCCGGCGGCTCCGTCCCCGGCGACCGTGTCCCGGGTCGGCTCCGCGCGGCGCCCCCGCCGGCGCCGACCCGTACGCCCCCTGGCGGGCATCCTCGGTTGGGCGGCGGGACTGCTGTTCTTCTTCCCGGTGCTGTGGATGTTCCTCACCGGCTTCAAGCAGGAGTCCCAGGCCTCCACCAACCCGCCCACGTTCTTCTTCCAACCGACCCTGGACCAGTACTCGGCGGTGATCGGGCGCGACTTCGTCCCCTATCTGCTGAACTCCCTCCAGGCGTCCGTGCTGTCGACGCTCCTCGCCATCGTCCTGGGCCTGCCCGCCGCCTACGCGCTCTCCCTGGTACGCGTCCCCAAGTGGCGTGACTCGCTGTTCTTCTTCCTGTCCACCAAGCTCCTGCCGCCGGTGGCCATGATCCTGCCGCTGTACGTCATCGCCAGGAACCTGGGCGCGCTGGACGACGCCCGCACGCTCACCCTGGTGTACACGGCGATGAACCTGCCGATCGCGATCTGGATGATCCGGTCGTTCCTGGTGGAGCTGCCCAAGGAGGTACTCGAGGCCGCCCGCATGGACGGCGCGCGCCGGTTCACGGAGATGCGGCGCGTCATCCTGCCGATGATCGCCCCCGGTCTGGCCGCCACCGCCCTGATCTGCTTCATCTTCGCCTGGAACGAGTTCTTCTTCGCGGTCAACCTGACCGCCACCCAGGCATCCACCGTCCCCGTCTTCCTCGTCGGCTTCATCAGCGGCGAGGGCCTGTACTGGGCCCGACTCTCGGCCGCCTCCACCATGGCGGCCCTGCCCGTGATCCTCGCCGGATGGGCCGCCCAACGCTGGCTGGTCCGCGGCCTGTCTCTAGGAGCCGTGAAGTAATGCGCGCACTCGTCGTCAGCGAACCCGGTCACTACTCCGTCCAGCAGGTGGACGACCCCAAGCCGGGCCCCGGGGACGTGGTCGTCGCCCCGGCCGCCGTGGGCATCTGCGGGACTGACCTGCACATCATCGACGGGGAGTTCGCCCCCACCCCCTACCCGATCGTCCCCGGACACGAGTTCGCCGGGACCGTGGTCGCGGTCGGCTCGGAGGTCACCGACGTGGCCGTCGACGACCGCGTCGCGGTGGACCCGTCCCTGTTCTGCGGAGAGTGCGCCAAGTGCCTGGTGGGGCGCGGCAACCTGTGCGCGCGGTGGAACGCGGTGGGCGTGACCCGGCCCGGTGCCAGCGCCGAGTTCGTCTCGGTGCCCGCGTCCTCCTGCTACCGCATCCCCGACTCCATGCCCTTCGAGCACGCCGCGCTCATCGAACCCCTCTCGTGCGCCGTGCACGGGTTCGACCTCCTGCCCGGTCGGGTGGGCGAGCACTACCTGGTCTACGGCGCGGGCACGATGGGCCTGCTCATGGCCCAGCTCGCCGCCTCCGCCGGGGCCGCCAGCGTGTCCGTGGTCGACCCCAACACCGAACGCCTCGCCGTGGCCGCCTCGCTGGCGGCCGACGCCGTGGCCGTCGGCGCCGACCAGCTCGACCGCCCCGACTGGGAGGTGGTCATCGACTGCACCGGGGTGGTCCCGGCCATCGAGGACGGCCTGACCCGCGTCGCCCGGGGCGGCACCTTCCAGGTGTTCGGCGTGGCCCCGGCCGAGGCGACCGCGACCTTCTCACCGTTCCGGATCTACAACGACGAGATCACCGTGGTGGGCTCCATGGCGGTGCTGCACAGCTACGGGCGGGCCGTGGACATCATGGCCAAGGGCGTCGTGGACGCCGACACCATGGTCACGGACTCCTTCGCCCTCGACGACTACGCCCTGGCCGTGGAGGCCTTCCGTGCCGGTCGGGGCCGCAAGCTCCAGGTCAACCCGCAGCTGTAGAGGAGAGATGTCACGTGGCATCGGTCAGTTTCGAGAAGGCCACCCACTTCTACCCGGGCTCGGACGCGCCCGCCGTGGACGAGCTGAGCCTGGAGATCGAGGACGGCGAGTTCCTCGTCCTGGTCGGGCCGTCCGGCTGTGGGAAGTCGACCTCGCTGCGCATGCTCGCCGGGCTGGAGGAGGTGGACTACGGGACCATCCGCATCGGGGACACCGACGTCACCGACCTCAGCCCCATGGACCGCGACATCGCGATGGTGTTCCAGTCCTACGCGCTCTACCCGCACATGACCGTCGGCCAGAACATGGGCTTCGCCCTGGAGATGGCCAGAATCGGTAAGGAGGAACGGGCGCGCCGGGTGGCCGAGGCCGCCGAGCTCCTGGACCTGACCCCGCTGCTCGACCGCAGGCCCAAGGCGCTCTCGGGAGGCCAGCGCCAGCGCGTGGCGATGGGGCGCGCGATCGTGCGGGAGCCCCGGGTCTTCCTGATGGACGAGCCCCTGTCCAACCTGGACGCCAAGCTCCGGGTGTCCACCCGCACCCAGATCGCCGAACTCCAGCGCAGGTTGGGGGTCACGACCGTCTACGTCACCCATGACCAGGTCGAGGCCATGACCATGGGTGACCGGGTCGCGGTGCTCAAGGACGGTCTGCTCCAGCAGTGCGACACGCCGATCGGGCTGTACGAGCGCCCGGCCAACGCGTTCGTCGCGGGGTTCATGGGGTCACCCGCGATGAACCTGCGCGAGTTCCCCCTCACGGGCGAGGCCGTGCGGGTGGGCGGCCACGACCTCCCGTTGGGCCCGGGGCAGCGGGCCCGCCTGGAACGGGACGGCGCGGACTCGGTCCTGCTGGGGTTCCGGCCCGAGGCGGTGGACCTGGTGGGCGACACCGACGGTTTCCCGATGGAGATCGGTCTGGTCGAGAACCTGGGCGCGGACTGCTACCTGTACGGCGGTATCCCCGGGCACCCGGCCGACAGCGACCTGGTGGTCCGGGTGGCGCCGGACCGCGCCCCGAGCAGCGGGCAGGTCGTCCACCTGCGGGTCAGGCCGGGGCAGGTGCACGTCTTCTCACCGAAGACGGGGGAGCGTCTGGACGAGTGATCCGCGCCATGGCCGTGTCGGACCCTTCTCCCTTGCCTTGGTAAAGTCGCGTCAATAAACTTGAGCGCAGAAAACTCAAGGACGAGGGGAAGTGGTCCGATGCGCGTCACGGATGTCTTCGCGGGTACCGACGAGCGGATCGACGAGCACCTGTGGTCCCAGTTCGAGGCCGAGCCCGTGGCCCGTGTGGACAGCGGACGTCGTGGCGGCGACCTCGTGGTCGAGGTGGAACTCGCCCCGGGCGTCGATCCCCGAAGGGTGCGGGTCCGCCACGAGGGCGACACCCTCGTCCTCGTGCGGAGCGCGGACCGCGCACCCCTGTACCGCGTGGTCCTGGACGCCCCGGTTGGCCGTGCCTCCCTGCGCCGAACCCCGCGCGGGCTCACCGTCACGGCGCCCCTCGCCGGGCCCGCGCCGACGGCCGTGCGCCCCGGGCTGAGCCCTCGACTGGCCCGGACCTCCCGTCTGCGTACCGCCCTGGCCGGGTTCGCGGCCCGACTCCGGGCCGCGTTCACCCGCTGACCCGGAGCCACGGTCCCGTCGGTCACCTCCTCCGTGACGAAGGGGCGCCCCCGAACGGTCGGCGGCGCCCCTGCTCCCGGTGAAGGGAGGTCCTCGCTCCGCCGCGCCTACTCCGACGGCGCCACCGTGGCGAAGCCGCCCCGGTGGTAGATCAGTGGCGGCCGGGGGTCCTCCAGGACCAGGGTGTGGGTCACCTCGCCGACGACCAGCCAGTGGTCGCCGATCAGCCGGGTGTCGAAACGCGTGCAGACCAGGTGCGCCACCGCCCCGTCCAGCAGTGGCACCCCGTCCGGGCCCGGACGCCAGACCGTGGGGTGGGCGAACCGGTCCACGCCCTTGCTCGCGAACCGCACGGCGACGTCCTCCTGCCCCTCGCCCAGGAGGTGCACCCCGAACTCACCCGCGCGGCGCAGGGTCGGCCAGGTGGTGGACGCGTCGGCGACGTAGAGGGAGATGAGCGGGGGATCCAGGCTGACGCTGGTGAAGGATGTGGCGGTGAGCCCCACGGGCCTTCCGCCGACGCTCGCGGTGACAACGACCACCCCGGCCGGGTGGTGGCGCATCGTCGCACGGAACCGGTCCGCCTCGGCCCGCGTGTGGGCCGGGGTGCGCGCGGTCTCGGTGACACTCAACGGACTCTCCCTACTGGGGCGGCGGTCAGACAGTGGTGGTCCTGTGTCGCAGGGCGGTGCGCAGGGCGGGGGTGGACCTGAGAGCCCACGGCTCCAGTACCGCGTCAAGCCGTGGGGCGGGATCCCCGTCGGTGGGAACGGTGTCCTGGAGCAGCGCCAGTCCCGAGGCGGGCACCGCGGCCCCGAGTTCCAGGAGCAGCGGGCGCAGGTGCACGTCCACGGCCAGGGTGTGCGCGGGGGAGGCCATCACCAGGACGGGGACGGCCGTGACCCCCTCCAGCCCGCCGGACGGAAGCAGATCCAGGAAGACCTTCAGCAGCCCGGTGTAGGTGGCCTTGTAGGTGGGGCTGGCCACGACCAGCAGGTCGGAACCGCTCACCCGTTCGAGGGCCGAACGCACGTCCAGGGTGGGGCCGGGGGTGAGCAGCAGCGGCGAGAGGTCCGCCAGCTCCAGGACCTCCGGTTCCGGAGGCAGTCCGGCGGCACGTGCGGCGTGGTGCGCCACGGCCCGGGCGGCGGTGGCGGTGCGGGAGCCCCGGCGCGGGTTCCCGACGAGGACGGTGGTGGTCATCACGGCTCCGGAACTGAGGAGGGGCGGGTTCAGGGCGCGGCGGGCTCGGCCACGGCGAAGGGGACGTGGGTGGGGGAGCCGGTGGCTTCCCGGCCGTCGGGGTGCCGCCACAGGCCGCGTTCGCGTAGGAGGGGGAGCACGCCCTCGCCGAACCAGTACGCCTCCTCGAGGTGCGGGTAGCCCGAGAGCACGAACTCCCCGATGCCCGCCCGGTGGTACTCCTCGATCAGGTTCGCGACCTGCTCGTGGCTGCCGACCATAGCCGTACCCGCTCCGCCGCGAGCCAGACCGACACCGGCCCAGAGATGGGGATGGATCTCCAGGTCGTCGGTCCGCCCGCCGTGCAGCTCCAACATCCGCCGCTGACCCTCGGACTCGCTTCGGCGCAGACTGCTCTGCACCTGTGCGACGGTCTCGGGGGAGAGCCCGTCGAGCAGGCGCCGGGCCTGCGCCCACGCCTCCTCCTCGGTGTCGCGGCTGATCACGTGCAGCCTGATCCCGTACTCCAGGGCGCGGCCGCGCTCGGCGGCCAGCGCGGAGACCCGGCCGATCTTCTCGGCGACGGCGGCCGGAGGCTCACCCCAGGTCAGGTAGGTGTCCACGTGGGACGCGGCCACCTCCAGGGCGGCGGGGGAGGAGCCGCCGAAGTAGACGGGCGGACGAGGGTCGGGCGTCCGCTGGAGCACGGCGCCCTCCACCGTGACGTGCTCTCCCCGGAGATCCACGGTCCGGCCGCGCCACAGCGCGTCCACCACGCGCAGGAACTCGCCGGTGCGCCGGTACCGGGCGTCCTTGTCGAGGAAGTCCCCGTGTTGGCGCTGTTCGGCGGACTCGCCGCCTGTCACCACGTTGAGCAGCAGGCGGCCTCCGCTGAGCCGCTGGTAGGTGCTGGCCATCTGCGCGGCCAGGGTGGGTGAGAGCAGCCCGGGGCGCAACGCCACCAGGAACTTGATCCGCCTCGTGTCCCGGACCAGCATCGCCGTGGTCAGCCAGGCGTCCTCGCACCACGAACCGGTGGGGGTGAGGACGCCCTCGAAGCCCAGACGTTCGGCGGCCTGGGCGATCTGGCCGAGGTACTCCAGGGAGGGTTCGCGCGTCCGCCAGGCTGGGGAGGACACGACGTCCGCGCCGTGACCTCCGCCGACGACGCCTCTGCTGTCTCCCTGCGAGGGCAGGAACCAGTGGAAGGTCAGGGGCATGAGGGTGTCAGTCCTTGCTCTCGTGGTGCTAGATCTGTCCGTGCCGGGGAGGACGGCGACGGTTGAGGGAGTACGCTCCGATGTGCTGGACCTTCCAGCGCACCGGGTCGTGGACGGTGTGGGTGCGGGCGTCCCGCCAGTGGCGGTGCAGGTTGGCGTCGTCCGCTGTGGCGCGGGTGCCCGCCGCCTCGAACAGAGCGGAGGAGACCTCCACGGCGGTCCGGCCGCCGACGACCTTGGCGGCGGCGACCGCTATCGAGGCCTCCGCGGTGGCGTCCTCCGTGTCGGGGGCGCCCTCGGACAGGAGCGCGTCGGCCGTCTCCACGCGTTCGGCCGCGGTGACGAGCAGGGCCTCGGCCGAGCGGACCTGGACCTCCAGTTCACCGAAGCGCTGTACGAGCAGGGGGTCCTCGGCGGCGGTGTCCACGCCGCTCTCGAACCAGGGCCGACTCTTGGTGCGCACGAACTCCGAGGTCTCCTCCAGCGCGCCGCGTGCCGCGCCGACGTCGATGGCGGCGTGCAGGAGTTGGGCGAGGGCTCCGTACGTGGTGGGCTCCTCGAAGGTCCGGTACTGCTCCAGGACCAGCTCGGGGGAGACCGTCACCCCGGCCAGGTGGACGGTGCCGCTGGCCGTGGTGCGCTGACCCATGCCCGCCCAGTCGTCCTCGATCCGGACACCGGGGTGGTCCGCGGGGACGAAGGCCAGGTGGGGGCGGGGGCCGGCAGGGGTGGAGGCGGGGGCGACCACGGCCAGCCAACCGGCGAACAGCGAACCGGTGGCGTAGTACTTGGTGCCGTCGATCCGGAAGTCCCGCCCGTCACGTTCGATCCGGGTGGTGTGGGTGTGCGCGTTCCTTCCGGAGCGCTCGGCCTGGGCGTTGCTGACCAGGGCGCCGGCGAGGACGTCGGAGTACACGCGGCGCCGGGCCTCGGGGCCGCCGCGCAGCCGCAGGGCGTTGAGGAACGCGAAGTGCGGCTGGAGGATCTGGGCCAGGCTCAGGTCGGCGGTGCCGAGCAGGCGCAGGACCTCGGCGACGGTGGCGGCGCCCGCGGCCGCGCCGCCGAGGTCGCGGGGGACAGTGACGCCCAGCAGGCCGGAGCGGGAGATCGCGCGGACCACGTCGTGGGGCAGACAGCGTTCCCTGTCGCGTGTGGAGGCCTCGCGCGCGACCAGGGGGACGAGGGTGCGGGCCACGCGGAGGGCCTCGGCGGCGGAGGTGAGGACGGGAACCGGCGCGGTGTCGGGGGCCGTGCCGGAGGTGGGGCCGGCGATGGTCTCGGACAAGGGGAACCTCCTGAGCTGGGGCGCGATCGACACGCCCGGTAATCCGAAATGCCTACTGGAATTACCTGGAATCAAAGCACGGGCGGGCCGGGTCGGTCGTGAGGCACCGATCGTCGGTGTGGCGCGGCGGTTCCGGTGGTGTCCCGGGCCGAGGGTCGGGCGGCTCCGCGCATGGCAGCCCCCTCGGCCCGGAACGTGGACCGGCCTCGCGCTCGTGTGTCCGTCCGGCGGGGTGGCCCGGACGGCGCGAGGGTTCGGCGGGTCCTCGCCGACCGGCTCCGCGATTCCGGTCGGCCTGGGTTCCACTGTGGTCGCCGTAACCCGATTTTGTCAACCAATAAAGTAGGGATTTCTGGAAAGCGGTGGTCAGAGTGGGTGGTGGTGGAGTTTCGCATGGTGCTGATGAAGCTGGTGGGGTGCGTGTCGACTCGCTACTACCGACTAAACCTGTAGGGAATATGGTTTACTGGCGAGCATGGCAGTCAGCGCATCACCACACCTTCGGCCCTGGTGGCGACCGCTCACCTTCGACGAACGCTGTCAGTGACCCCGTCCCAGCACGACCACTGACGCCGCCCGGAGAGAAGCAAGAAGCCCATGACCGTCGACGACACCGCAGTCCGCGCCGCCGCGCCCACCCCGCTCACCCTGGACCGCCTGTCCGAGCTGACCGCGAAGGTCGCCGAGGAGGTCCGCCAGGGAATCCACGAGATCCGTTTCGACGCCGAGGACCGCTGGTCCGTCCGGCTCCACGCCGACGACTACACGGACGTCTGGCTCATCTCCTGGACGCCCGACCAGTCCACCCGACTGCACGACCACGCGGGCTCCCTCGGCGCCCTGACCGTCGTCACCGGCGAACTGGTCGAGCGCTACTGGGACGGGGAGCTGCGCGAACGCACCCTCGCTGAGCGCGGCGGCGGCCGCTTCCCGCTCGGCCACGTGCACGACGTCATCAACACCTCGGACCGTCCGGCCGTGAGCGTGCACGCCTACTCACCGCCGCTGACGGCCATGCACTACTACGAGGTGACCGAGGAGGACTCGCTGCGCCGCACGGGGAGCATCCTCACCACCGACCCCGAGCCCGACGTCCCCACGCTGGAGTCGGTGCCCGCTGTCGAAGGGGCGGACCGATGAGCGTCATCGAACGCGTCCTGAACAGCAGGCGCGCGCACCTGGAGCGGCTCACTCCGGTCGAGGCGCTGCGCGCCCAGCGCGAAGGCGCTCTCCTGGTCGACACCCGGCCGGTCGTCAACCGCGCCGCCGAGGGGGAGATTCCCGGTGCCCTGGTGATCGACCGCAACGTCCTGGAGTGGCGGCTCGACCCCACCAGTCCGGACCGGGTGCCCGAGGCCGACTCGCCGGACCTGCACGTGGTGCTGTTCTGCAACGAGGGCTACGCCTCCAGTCTGGCCGCCGTTCAGCTCCAGGAGCTGGGGCTGGCCCGCGCCACCGACCTGGTCGGCGGCTTCCGCGCCTGGCGTGAGGCCGGTCTGCCCGTGACCGAACCCGCGCGAGAGCGGGCTCCCGTCTCCGCTTCCTGACCCCGCCCACCTGCTCGGGGCGGCCCTGACTCCGCCGCCTCGGAGGCTGGTGTCGTCGCATGTCCCTTATCTATACTAAATGAGTAGGTTTAATGAGGAATGGTCGGACCGCGACCATCCACCCGTCCCACCCTCCTTCCCCTTCCCCCGACCCAGGGCGCCGGGCGCGCCCGGAGGAGAAGCGTCATGAGTGAAACACCCTCCACACCACCACCCACCACTCCCGAACGGACCGGCTTCAGGATCAGCGAGGACTGGGCCGCCACCCTCACGGGTCTCGTGCTGCTCGGCCTGTGCCTGCTCGGCGTGATCCCCGAGGGGCTGATCCCGTGAGCACCGAGAACACCGACCCCCACCGCTCCGACGACACTCCCGAGAAGGGCGGACCCGCGGAGGCCGCGGCTCCCGCCGCCATCGGGGCCCCGGCCACCACCGCGGCCGAGGCCCCGGACACGGGTGGGGTGTCCGACGCCCCAGGGAACACCACGCCCCCAACCGCCTCCCGGGGCTGGACCACGCTCGGCCTGCTCGTCGTGCTGGCCCTGGCCGCCGCCACCCGGTTCCTGGAGTCCTGGGTCCCCGAAGCCGCCGAGGGCACCGCGCTGTCCGGATTCGCGGGCGCCGTCGAGTACCCCGTCTACGCGATCCTCCTCGGCCTGGCCGGGAACCTGGTCCTGTCACTGACCGGGCTGCTCGACCGCCTGTCACCGGCCTTCCGGACCGAGTTCCTCATCAAGACCGGTCTGGTGCTCCTGGGCTCCACCGTCCTGTTCGACGTCATCGTTCGCGCTGCCGGACCGGCCGTCCTCCAAGCCCTGGTCCTGGTCACCTCGGTGTTCCTGTTCACCTGGTGGCTCGGCGGCAGACTCGGCCTCGACGACCGCCTGCGCGCCCTGCTGGCCTCCTCGGTCTCCATCTGCGGTGTCAGTGCCGCGATCGCCGCGGCCGGAGCCGTGCAGGCCAGGAAGGAGCAGTTGGCCTACACGGCGAGCCTGGTCATCCTCTTCGCGGTGCCCTCGATCTTCCTCCTCCCCTGGCTGGTCCAGGTGATGGGGCTCAGCGACGCCCAGGCGGGCGCCTGGATCGGCGGCAACATCGACACCACCGCCGCCGTCGCAGCCTCGGGGGCGATCGTGGGCGAGGAGGCGCTCCAGATCGCCTCCATCGTCAAGGCCACCCAGAACGTCCTGATGGGTGTGGTCGCGGTTCTGCTCACTGCCTACTTCGCCTTCCGGGTGGCCGCCGCCGACGGCACGGCCGCCGAGGGCCGACGTCCCGGAGTGCGCACCCTGTGGGACCGCTTCCCCAAGTTCGTGCTGGGTTTCCTGGTCGCCTCGGTGGTGGCCACGCTGTGGGCCAACAACGCCGCCGAGGACGCCCAGGCGGGCCTGGACACGGCCAGGGCCCTGCGTGACTGGTTCCTCATCGCGGCCTTCACCAGCATCGGCCTGGAGTTCCGGCTCGGTTCGCTGCGCGAGGCGGGTTGGCGTCCGATCGGTGTCTTCGGCGCCGCCACCGCGTTCAACCTGCTGGTCGGTCTGCTGCTGGCGATGCTGTTGTTCCGGGACTTCTCCTTCTGACCAGGGAGGCTCGGGGCCGCAGGGGCGGCCCGGCCGAATGAGGGGCGCGGCGCCTCCTGTGAGGGGGCGCCGCGCCCCTGTCGTGTCCGTGGGCGCGAAGGGGGCCGCCGTGCGTTCTGCGAGAGACTCCGCGCGACGGCCCCGCCGGTCAGTCCCCCCGTTCAGGGACTGACGTCGTGGGGCCGTGGTAGATGTACCCGACCTTGCGCACCGTGGCGATGCGGCCCCCGGCCCGGCCGAGTTTGCGGCGCAGGCGGTGGATGTGCACGTCGATGGTGCGCGAGTGCAGTTCGCGGCTGGAGCCCCAGACCCGTTCCATGAGCTCGCCCCGGGTGACCGCGCGGCCGGGGGCGGCGGTCAGGCACTCGAGGAGCTCGTACTCCTGGAAGGTCAGCTCGACCTCGGTGCCCTGGGCCCACACGCGGCGGGAGTCCCGGTCCAGGAGCAGGTCGCCGCCGGCCTCCGGCGTGGGGCGGACTCCCGGGTGCGGTTCGTCCACGACGACCCCGTACACCAGCATGTACCGGCCGCTCTCGGGGAGCGGGAGCAGGCCGAGGAGCGAGTGCTCGCCCCCCGGGGCCTCCGCGCCGGGGGAGACGGCGGGTGCGGGTACGGCGGTCAGGGCCGGGTGACTCCGCGTCGGGGTGGGGCGGTCGTCGGCTCGAGGAGGTGCGGTGTGTGCGCTGAGCATGTACCCATGATGCTTCCGGTTCCCTTTAAAAGCTACCGGATTAGTGGGTAATTTTTCACGCTGTGGGGAAGGCCACGATCGGCCTGGGGCAAAACGGATTTTTCCTACCAACAAGGTGGTCTAGTCTCTGGTACCAACACGCCCGCGCCCCACGAAGGTGCCGGGCCTGCCGGTGGCGGTTCCCCCGCCGTCGGGCACCCCCCGCGATCCTCCGCCCCACGACCACGAAGGAGTGCACCATGCGCACGACCTCGACCCTTATCGGCGCGTCCGCCCTGGCTCTGACCCTCGCCGCCTGCGGTGCCCCCAGCGAGCAGGGCTCCGGGTCCGCCGGCGCCGAGTCCGGGCAGGGGCCGCTCAGGGTCGGTGTCAGTCCGGTGCCGCACGGTGACATCCTCGCCTTCATCGACGAGAACCTCGCCGAGGAGGCCGGGCTGGAGCTGGAGATCGAGGAGATCGCCGACTACAACACGCCCAACGCCGGGCTCGTCAACGGTGACCTGGACGCCAACTACTTCCAGCACCGCTCGTTCCTGAACGAGTGGGTCGAGAACGGCCCCGACGCGGAACTGACCTACGTCACCGACGTCCACATCGAGCGGTTGGGCCTCTACTCCGAGACCTACGAGGGCGCGGACGACCTGCCCACGGGCGCCAAGGTCGCGGTCCCCAACGACCCGGCCAATCTCTACCGCGCGCTGACGATCCTGGAGACCGAGGGTCTGATCACCGTGGATCCCGACGCCGGTGAGACGGCCACGGAGAAGGACGTCGTCGACAACCCGCAGGACCTGGTCATCACGCCGCTGGAAGCCGCGCAGCTGCCGCGCTCCATCGCCGACGTCGACGCCGCGGTCATCAACGGCAACTACGCCATCGAGGCCGGGGTCACCGAGGACGCCAACGTTCTGGCCTGGGAGCCCGAGGGCGACGACTACGTCGAGAAGTACGCCAACGGCCTGGTGGTCCTGGACGAGAACACCGACGACGAGCGCGTCCAGTTGCTGGCCGAACTGCTGCACGACGAGCGGGTCCTGGAGTACGTCCAGGAGACCTGGCAGGGCGTGGTGCTGCCGGTCAACGCCGACGGCTCCCTCGCGGAGTAGCGTTCACGGGCCTCCGGGTCCGGCGTGCCGACGGGCGCGCGCCTTCACCCCCTCGGGGCGGTGGAGCCCCTCGGGCTCCACCGCCCCTTTCGTGTTCCCGCTGGTGGGTGGCGGGTTGATGACTTTCCGTGATCGAACGTGGGTAAAGTGTCCTGAGTCACAGGAAACCTCCGTGCCTCCTGTTCCACAAAACCTACTTATTAAGTAGAGTTTGCCCCGTTCGCCCCTCTGATCACCCGAAAGGGACCCTCATGAGTCTGCGCAAGCCCGTGCTTTCGGCCGCCGCCACGGTACTGGCGATCGGGATGACCGCGACCGCCTGTGGAGGGTCGGGCGGAGATGGAGGCGGTGACGTCGACACCCTGACCCTCGGTTACTTCCCGAACATCACCCACGCCCCCGCCCTGGTCGGCGTGGAGAACGGCACCTTCGCCGAGGCCCTGGGCGACGTCGAGCTGTCCACCCAGACCTTCAATGCGGGCCCCGACGCCATCAACGCGTTGTTCGCCGGCGAGATCGACGCCACCTTCATCGGGCCCAACCCCGCCATCAACGGGTGGTCGCAGTCGGACGGCACCGCCCTGCGCGTCATCGCGGGGTCCACCTCGCGTGGCGCGGGCCTGGTGGTCCGCCCGGGGATCGACTCCGTCGACGACCTGCCGGGCACCACCCTGTCCACGCCGCAGCTGGCCAACACCCAGGACGTGGCTCTGCGCTGGTTCGCCCAGGAACAGGGCTGGGAGGTCGACACCGAGGGCGGCGGTGACCTCTCGATCATCCCGCAGGACAACTCGGACATCATCAACGCCTTCGAGCTCGGGGAGATCGACGGGGCCTGGGTGCCCGAGCCCCACCTGAGCCGCCTGCTGGTGGAGCTCGACGGGGAGCTGCTGGTGGACGAGGCCGACCTCTGGGAGGAGACCGGCGGCGACTTCGTCACCACGCACCTGATCGTCAGCGCCGACTTCCTGGAGTCCCACCCCGACGTGGTGGAGGACCTGCTGCGCGGTCACATCGAGACCGTCGACTGGATCAACGACAACTCTGAGGAGGCGCAGGAGGCCGCCATCGCGCACCTGGGAGCGGTCTCCGGCAGTGGTCCCAGTCCCGAGGTGGTCGCCTCGGCCTTCGAGAACACGGTCTTCACGGTCGACCCGATCGCCCCCTCGCTCCGGGGTGGTGCGGAACACGCCGAGGCCGTGGGTCTGCTGGACCCTGTCGACCTGGAGGGCATCTACGCCCTGGACCCGCTCAACAGGCTGCTCGACGAGGGGTCCCGTGAGCAGGTCGCCGGGCTGTAGTCGCCCGGCGGTCGCGGGGTGGCGGGCTCGGACGGGGGCCGCCACCCCGGCCCACTCCGCCCCGGTGCTTTCACAAAACCTACTTATTAAGTAGAGTTTTCCCCGTCCCTCCGCAGACACCGACAAGGACCCCTGAGATGCGCGTTTCCCCGACCCCGCTGAGAACCACCGCGGCCGCCCTGGCCCTGGGGCTGGTCGCCACCGCGTGCGGGAGCGAGGGGGACGGTGGCGCCGCCGACACCCTGACCCTCGGCTACTTCCCGAACATCACCCACGCCCCCGCGCTCGTGGGCGTGGAACGGGGCATCCTCGACGAGGCGCTGGGCGAGGTCGAGTTCGCCACCCAGACCTTCCACAACGGTCCCGACGCGGTCAACGCCGTCTTCTCCGGGGAGATCGACGCGGCCTTCCTCGGCCCCAACCCCGCCGTCAACGGCTGGTCGCAGTCCGAGGGCGAGGCCCTGCACGTCGTCGCCGGAGCCGCCACCCAGGGCACCGGCCTGGTGGTCCGCGACGACATCGAGACCGTCGACGACCTGCCCGGACACACCTTCTCCACACCGATGCTCGGCGGTACCCAGGACGTGGCGCTGCGCTGGTTCGCCCAGGAACAGGGCTGGGAGGTCGACACGGCGGGCGGCGGCGACCTCTCGATCATCCCCCAGGACAACCCCGACACCGTCGACGCCTTCCGGCTCGGCGAGATCGACGGCGCCTGGATCCCCGAACCCCACCTGAGCCGGGTCCTGGCCGAGGACGACGCCCACCTGCTCGTCGACGAGCCCGACCTGTGGGAGGGGACCGGCGGGCAGTACGTCACCACCCTCCTCGTCGTCAGCGCCGAGTTCCTGGAGAACGAGCCCGACACCGTCGCCGACCTGCTGCGCGGCCATGTGGAGTCGGTCGACTGGATCAACGACAACCCGGAGGAGGCCGCGGAGACCTCCCGCGCTCACCTGGAGGCGCTCACCGGAGGCGAACTCGACCCCGAGCTCACCACCGCGGCCTTCGAGAACGTCACCTTCACCGTCGACCCGGTCGCGCCGTCGCTTCTGGTCCAGGCGGAGCAGGCCGAGGCCATCGGCCTGCTGGACCCCGTCGACCTCAACGGAATCTACGCCCTTGACCCGCTCAACGACGTCCTCGCCGAGGCCGGACACGAGCTGGTCGCCGGGCTGGAAGGGTAAGGGCACCATGACCGCCATCACCGAACCCCGGACCGGGACGAACGCCGTGGAGATCGACTCCATCTCCAAGGTCTTCGGCCGGGGCAGGGGCGCCGTGACCGCCGTCGACGGCATGTCGATCCACGTCGGCACCGGCGAGTTCCTGTCCATCGTCGGCGCCTCCGGCTGCGGCAAGAGCACCCTGCTGTCGCTCGTCGCCGGTCTGGAGGAACCCACCACGGGTTCCGTGGACGTCGGAGACCACCGAGTGGCCATGATGTTCCAGGAGGCCGCGCTCTTCCCGTGGCTGACCGTGGGCGCCAACATCGAGGTCCCCATGAAGGTGAACCGGGTCCCCGCGGCCGAGCGCCGCAGGCGCGTGACCGAACTCCTGGACCTGGTCCGCCTGACCGGCTTCGAACGCAAGCGCCCCCACGAGCTCTCCGGGGGCATGCGCCAGCGTGTCGCCCTGGCACGCGCCCTGGCCCAGGACGCCGACGTCCTGCTGATGGACGAGCCCTTCGGCGCGCTGGACGCCATGACCCGGGACATCCTCCACGACGAGCTCGAACGGATCTGGCAGGAGAAGTCGCTGACCGTCATGTTCGTCACCCACAACGTGCGCGAGGCCGTGCGCCTGGGCGACCGGGTCGTGCTGCTGTCCAGCCGCCCGGGCCGCGTCATCGAGGAGTTCACGGTGCACGGCGAACGCCCCCGCCGGATCGACTCCGTGCCCATCGCCGAGCAGGCCGCCGCCATCACCGACCGACTGCGTGAGGAGGTTTCGCGCCATGCCTGAGACCGACGTGCGTGACCGACAGGTCCAGGGGCTCGACGCCCTCGAACTCCAGCCCCAACGCGGCGTCGACGAACGCGGCGCCGGTGAGATCGCCCGGGGGGTGTGGGCCGCGACCTGGCCCAAGCTGGCCGCGGTCGTCATCGTGCTGGCGGCCTGGCAGGCGGTCGTGTGGTCCGGCTGGCGCACCGAATTCGTGTTCCCCGGCCCGGACCGGGTACTGCCCACCCTGTTCAACGAGGTCACCAGCCCCGAGTTCTGGACCGCCGTCCAGGTCACCATGCGCCGTGCCTTCGTGGGGTTCGCGCTGGCCCTGGCCGTGGGCGTGGTCGTCGGGTTGGCGGTGTCGCAGTTCAAGCCGCTGCGGACGGCGATCGGATCACTGATCACGGGTCTCCAGACCATGCCGTCGATCGTGTGGTTCCCGTTCGCGATGCTGCTGTACGGCATCAGCGAGTCGGCCATCATGTTCGTGATCATCCTGGGCGCGGCCCCGTCGATCGCGGGCGGTCTGACCTCCGGCATCGACTACGTGTCCCCGTCCCTGCTGCGGGCGGGCAAGGTCATGGGTCTGCGCGGGGTCCAGCGCTACACGCTGCTGGTCATCCCGGCCGCGCTGCCCATGTTCGTCACCGGTCTCAAGCAGGGGTGGGCGTTCGCCTGGCGTTCACTGATGGCCGGAGAGCTCCTGGTCATCATCAACCAGCAGAACTCGATCGGCTGGGCGCTGAGCCAGGCCCGCCAGCTCAACGACGCCGAGCGGCTGCTCAGCTACATCATCATCGTGCTGGTCATCGGCATCATGATCGACGTGTTCTTCAGCTGGGCGGACCGCTCGCTGCGCCGCCGCTGGGGCATCACCCAGTAACCAGGGAACGAGGGGGAGGGGCCGTGTGTTCGCGAGGGCGCACGGCCCCTCCGGCGTCGCGCCCCCGGCACGCGACGTCAGACCAACAGTCCGACCAGGTAGGAGATCCCGGTGAGCGTCAGCAGCCCGCCGAGGAGGACTCGCAACGGTTGCTCTCCCAGGCGGCGGCTGAGGGACAGGCCCACCAGCGCGCCGAGCGCACCGCCGATCCCCAGCGCCAGTCCCACGCCCCAGTCCGGGGCGGCGGGGGCGGCGCCGAAACCCACCTGGTCGAAGACGGCATAGGCGCCCAGCCCCACCACCGAGGTGACCAGGGTGGTGGTCAGGCCCACCACGGCCGCGCGGGAGGTGGGCCATCCGCCCACCGCGATCAGCAGCGGGGCCAGGACCGAACCCCCGCCGATCCCCACGGCGGCGCCGAGGAGCGCGGCGCCCCCGGCGGCGAGGGCGAGCGGAGCGCCACCCCGCCGGACCCGGCCCGGGGCCGGTCCGGGCCCCGGGCGCGACGACCTCGTGACCAGCAGCCGGGCACCCACACCCAGCATGAGCACGGCGAGCAGGCCGCGGAACAGCGCCGGGTCCGACAGCCACGTCACACGGACGGCGGCACCGGCGACCGCGCAGGGCGCCGCGGCGCACGCGGCGACCAGCATCCCCGTTCCGTGGCCGCGCGCGGAGCGGGCCAGGCGTCTCAGCCCGAGCGGGGTGGACACCACGTTGTAGAGCAGGTTGGTGGCGCTGACCGAGGGGCCGTGCAGGCCCAGCACGCCGAGCTGGACGGGCAGGAGCAGCACGGCGCCGGAGATCCCCACCGGAGTGGTGACGGCGGCGACGCAGAAACCGGCCAGGACGGCGAGGAGCAGAGTCACCCCAAAACCCTACTGTAAAGGTAGGAATAAGGGTGTCGGTTCCTCGATCAGCCGTACACCCCGTGGTACAGCTCCACGATCTCCTCGGCGACGGGCACCCTCGGGTTGTTGCCGGGCGATCCGGAGGCCAACGCCTGTTCGGCCATCAGCGGGGCCAGCTCCCACCACCGCTCGACCCCGATCCCGTACTCGCGGGGGGTCGGCACCTCCAGCTCCTGGTTCAGCAGGCGCAGCTCCCACACCAGGGCGCCGGTGGCCTCACCGTCGGTGCTGTCCGGGGCGGCCAGCCCCATCGCCCGGGCGCAGTCGGCGTAGCGGGAGGGGGCGGAGGGGATCGAGAACTCCGTCACGGCGGGCAGGAGCATGGCGTTGGACAGCCCGTGGGCCACCCCGAAGTGCGCCCCGAGAGGTCGGCTCATCCCGTGCACCAGGGCGACGCTGGAGTTCGAGAAGGCCATCCCCGCCTGGGTGGCGCCCACCATCACCGCCTCCCGGGCGGTGCGGTCGCCCGGATCGGCGTACGCGGTCCGCAGATGGGTGAAGATCGTACGCATCGCCTCGCGCGCGAACCCGTCCGAGACCGGGTTGGCCCGGGCGCTCACGTACGCCTCGATCGCGTGGGTCAGGGCGTCCACCCCGGTGTCGGCGGTCAGCCGCCGGGGCATGCCCAGCGTGAGCTCGAAGTCCACCAGCGCGGCCCGGGGTAGCAACGCCAACCCCGAGCAGAGCATCTTCTCCCCGGACTCGGAGTCGGTGATGATGCTGTAGCGGGTGCACTCCGAACCACTGCCCGCCGTGGTCGGCACCGCCACCACCGGCAGAGCGGGGGCGTCGGTGACCACCGGTGCCCGGTAGTCGCGCATCCGGCCACCGTGCGCGCCCAACAGGGCCACCGCCTTGGCGGTGTCGATGGGGCTGCCACCGCCCACACCGACCAGGGAGTCGAAGCCACCCTCCCGCAGCGCCCGCACCCCCTCCTCCACCACGGCGGTCGTGGGGTCGGGAACGGTGTCGGCGAACACCCCCGGGGCCAGGCCCGACGCCTCCAGACCGGCCAGGAGTCGGTGGAAGAACGGCTGCTCGGCGATGAAGGGGTCGGTCACCAGGAGCGGACGGGACAGTCCGAGGGAGTCCAGGGTCCCGGCCAGTTCGGCCGAGGCCCCCGCACCCACGCGGATGACCTGGGGCAGGACGATGGAAGCGGACACTCGGGGTACCTCCGGGGGGACGGGAGTACGGGCACCGGCGACGTCCCCGGCGTGCCGGGGGCCGCGGCTCGACGCCCGGTACCTACCCCGCTCTCCGATTCGACTCCCCCCGCGCCGTACCGATTTCGTACCGGCTCGGTGACGCACGGTCCCTGAGCGGGCGGAGGGCCGGGCGCCAGGCCCGGCCCTCCGGCACGTGTCCGACGGTGCGCCCGGTCAGGTGTGCACGAGCGGTGTGTCCACCAGGTGCTCGGCCACGAACCAGGCCTCCAGTTCGTTGGTGCGGATGACGTCGGAGACCAGGACGTCGTTGGTGCCGTCGTCGCCCATCTCCTGCACACGCGCCGCGGCGTCGTGGCAGTCCTCCAGGACGGCCTCGTGCGCCTCCAGGAGCCGGGAGAGCATCGCGGGGACCTCCTCGACACCGTTCGGCGGGCGCGGGATGCTGGTCAGCTCCGCGACGTGCCTCGGGTCGCCCACCGCGACCCCGCCCAGGGTCTGGATGCGCTCCGCGACGGTGTCGATCAGCGCCGTCTGCTCCTCGGCGTGCTTGTCCATCAGCAGGTGCAGCTGGTAGAAGGTGTGCCCGCGCATCAGCCAGTGGTGCTTCTTGTACATGTCGTGCAGGATGCGGAGGTCGCTCAGCACCTGGTTGAGCCGCTGACACGAGTACATGCGCGTGTCGTAGGACAGACCGACCGGTAGCTGACGGACCGTCCCGAACTTCTGGATCTCCTCACCCCTCTGGTGGAGCCACGGCTGGCTGCTGCGCGGCTTGGGTGTCTGGCTCGAACTCTGGTCGGCGGTGGTCACTACGGGTTCCCCCTCCGGGTCGGTGTGCTGCGTGGAACAGAGAGCTCCGCCAGCCAGTCTTGGCCACCGACCGTTGTCGGGAGAGAAAACGCACGCCATGTCAGAGCAAGGATTCAGGAGTTGTCCCGGTCGAACGCCACGGGGAGCGCGAACAGCCCGTGCATGATCATGCTCGGCCACCACCGCAGCTCGCCCTCGTCCACGGCCAGGCGCAGGCCCGGGAACCTCTCCAGGACCGCCGTGACGGCCACCCGTGCCTCCACCCGGGCCAACTGCGCGCCCACACAGAAGTGGGCCCCGTGCCCGAAGGACAGATGCGACGCCCCGCGCCGGGGGTCGAAGACGTCCGGGTCCTCGTAGCGCCGCGGGTCGCGCCCTGCGGCCAGCAGTGACACCAGCACCGGTTCCCCGGCCTCCAGGCGGACCCCGCCCACGGTCGTCGCCTCACCCGGGAAGCGCCACGTCGCGTTCTGCAACGGGCTCTCCAGGCGCAGCGACTCCTCGATCGCCGGGCCCACGAGTTCGTGGTCGGCGCGCAGACGCGCCATCTCCTCGGGGTCGCGCAGCAGGAGCAGGAGCATGTTGCCGATCAGCGCGACCGTGGTCTCGTGCCCCGCCACCAGCAGCAGGAACGCCGTCGAGGTCACCTCGTGACGGGAGAGTTCACCGGACCGGTGGGCCTCCACCAGGTCGCCCAGGAGGTCGTCGGAGGGCTCGCGCAGCCGCGCCGCCACCAGCCCGTCAAGATAGGCGTCGAACCAGTCCGTGGCCGCACCGATCGCCTCGTACTCGTCCGGGGAGGAGGAGTCGATCACCGCCGCCTGCCGGTGGAACTCGGGCCGGTCCTCCTCCGGCACCCCGAGGATGTCGCAGATGATCGCGATCGGAAGCGGGTAGGCCAGGTCGCGCACCAGGTCCGGCGCCTCCTCCTTCGTCAGTGCGTCCAGGAGTTCACCGGTGATCCGCTCGGCGCTCTCCCGCAGCGCCCTGACCCGGCGGGGAGTGAACGCCCCGCTGGTCGCCTTCCGGAGCCGGGAGTGGTCGGGAGCGTCCACGTTGACCATGCTGCGCACGAGGCTGGGGCGGTGGTCGAAGGGCAGCCCCAGCCCGGCCCGGTACCAGGTCGCGTCGGCGCGCCCGGGGTCCTTGAGCATGTTCGGGTCGGCCAGCACCGACCGGGCGTCGTCGTAGCGGGTCACCAGCCAGGCCCAGGCGCCGCCGGGCAGGTCGATCCGGTGGACGGGCGCGTGGTCGCGCAACCAGCGGTAGGCCGGGTGCGGGTCCGCCTCGAACTCGGGTCCGTGCAGTGCGGGGGGTGTGCGGGTCATCGTCGGCCTCTCCACAGGGATGCGGGTCGCCCGTTTCCTACCCACCCGGCCACGCCGTGTCGCGGCTGCGGAATTCGGGCGCCGCGCCTGAGAGCCCCCGTGGCGCCACCACAGGGAACGGACTCAGGGTGCCACCGCGCAGGCGGTCTCCAGGACGAACCTCGGCCAGGGGCGGTGGGGGTCGTGGCCGGTCAGTTCCCGGACGCGCCGCAGCCGGTACCGCAGGGTCTGGGCGTGGACGTGCAGCGCCTCCGCCGCCGTGGTGGCCGCGCCCGCACGGAAGTAGGCGTGCAGTGTGTCCAGCAGGTGGCGGTGGTCGTGGGTCAGCAGCGGGCCCAGGACCACGTGGCGCACCGTCGACGGCGCGACCCCGCCACCGTTGAGCAGGGACAGCACACACGCGTCGGAGTCGCGCAGCAGGCCGTGCGCGCCGAAGGCGTGTGGGGGAGCGGTCTCCACGGCCCCGTCCGCCAGCCGGTACGCGGCGGACAGGTCCGCCAGCCCGCGCGGATCCAGGGCACAGCCCCGCCACCCCCGCGCCAGCACGGTCCGTGTGATCCGCTCGGCGTCCTCGGGTGCGGCCAGGACGACCGCCCGGCCCGAACGCGTGGTCACCAGGGGGTCGGCTCCTGCGGGCGAGGCCTCCGCCACCAGCTCCATCCCCGCAGCCACCGTGACGTCCTCCGCGCGCACGGGTTCGGCGACCACCAGCACCGCCGGGTCGGGCGGGGCGATGCCCAGGGTCCGCGCCCGGTCCCGGATGGCGCCCCGGGACGCCTGGCGGCCGATCAGCAGGTCGTCGAGGAGCGCGCGCCGGGCACGTTCCCGATCCGCGTCCAGCCGTTCGGCGGCCTCGGCGTGACCCGTCTCCAGGCTCTCGGAGATCTGGTCGAGGGAGGCCAGCCACAGTTCGCTCAGAGCGAACACGTCGGCCGCGTCGAGCCTGTCGCCCGCCTGCTCGCGCAGCAACCGCGCGGCGGCGGCCGATCCGACCCGGTGAGCCCGCACCACGGCGCCGATCGAACGGCCGTCGGCGGCCCGTGCCCTGCCGATCCCACGGAGCCGCTCCACGTCCTCCGTAGGCAGGCGACGGTCCCCGCGCACCCACAGCTCCAGGGACCGGGCGACCAACCAGCCGGTGATGGCCCGCACCTCCGCCAGCTGGGATCCGTGCAGCGCTCGGTAGGCGGGCACCTCCGTGTGGACCTCGGCGACGATCCGCTCCACCAGCCCGGCCCGGTCACGCTCCAGCTCAGCGCTGACCCGTACGCGTTCCTCGCGGCCCATGCCCCTCCTCCGTCCCGCGCCGACGATCCTCCGGCGGGCCCCGCACCGAGCGCGACACCTCGTCCTCCGGGCGGGCGGGCAGCCTATCGCCCCCTCAGGCGCACGGCCGAGACCGGCCATCCGGGTAAAAACCGTGCACATGTGCGGCGCAGCCTCTGAGGTCAACCTCCGCTGACATGGCAGTATGCGCACACAGGCCCGGTATAGAGCACGATTCCAACACCGAGCGTCGGCGTGCCGGGCGCGCCGGGCACACCGGTCGGCCGGGAGAACGGCCGGGCCGGACGGGGAGGACAGGGGATGAGGACGATGACGGTTCCCGGCATCGCGCTGAACAACGGGCTGCAAATGCCGCAGCTGGGTTTCGGCGTGTGGCAGGTGCCCGACGACGCCGTGGGGGAGGCGGTCTCACACGCCCTCGCGGCGGGCTACCGCAGTATCGACACCGCCGCCGCGTACGGCAACGAGGAGGGGGTGGGCGAGGCGCTGCGCCGGTCGGGACTCGAGCGGGAGGACCTGTTCGTCACCACCAAGCTCGCCAACGCCGACCACGGCTACGACTCCGCTCTGCGCGCCTTCGACGCCAGCCTGGAGCGGCTCGGCCTGGACATGGTGGATCTCTACCTCATCCACTGGCCGCTGCCCGAGCGCGACCTCTACGTGCCCACCTGGAAGGCGCTGGAGCGCCTCTACGCGGAGGGCCGCGCCCGCGCCATCGGTGTGTGCAACTTCAAGCGCACGCACCTGGAGCGGGTCATGAAGGAGGGCGGGATCGCCCCCATGGTCAACCAGATCGAACTGCACCCGCTGCTCTCCCAGGGAGAGATGCGGGCCTTCGACTCCGACCACAACATCGCCACGGAGGCCTGGAGCCCGCTCGGGCAGGGCGAACTGCTCCGCCACCCGCTGATCACGCGGATCGCCGAGGAAATCGAACGGACCCCGGCGCAGGTGCTTCTGCGGTGGCACGTCCAGCTGGGCAACGTGGTCATCCCGAAGTCGGTGACGCCCGAGCGCATCTACGCCAACTTCGAGATCTTCGACTTCGAGCTCTCGGACGAGGACATGGCCCGGATCGACGGTCTCGACCAGGAGCACCGGTTCGGCCCCGACCCGGACAGCTTCGACGGCGACTGAGCCGCGCGGCTGACCGGTGACCGGTGGCGGCGCGGCTCGCGGCGTCGTCTAGCGGAGCTCGCGGAGCCTGCGGGCGCCGGACAGGGTGGCCTCGATGCCGTCGCGGCGCACACGGGCGACGTACACGCCACCGCCGACGAAGATCGCGAGGAAGAGCCCGACCACTGCGGTCAGGGCCAGGACGGACAGCACGGAAGTGATCATGCGGTCATGGTAGCCGCATGTCGGACGACGCTCTCACCGGGGGAGTCCCGGGTGCGTGCCGAGCGAGACGGAGGGTCCGCCGATGGACCAGACACCGCACGAGATCATCAACCCGCTCTCCCTTCCCGACCCCGTGGGCTATGCGCACGCCCTCGTGGTGGCCCCGGGCCGCACCGTGTACGTGGGCGGCCAGATGGCCCTGCGTTCCGACGGGGTACTGACCGGTGACTCACTGGTGCAGCAGTTCGACCACGCGCTCGCCAACGTGGTGGAAGCGCTGAGAACGGCGGGGGCCGAACCGGCTCACGTGGTGAGCATGCGCGTCTACACCACCTCGGTGGGCCTCTACCGGGTCAACCTCAAGGCACTCGGATCGGTCTACCGCCGCCACATGGGTCGGTACTACCCGCCGATGGCGGTCCTGGGCGTCACCGAGTTGCTGGAGGAGGGGGCCCAGGTCGAGCTGGAGTGCGTGGCGGTGGTCCCGGACTCGCGTGACGGCGCGGAGCTGGACGAGGGGCGTCCCCGCGAACTCGTGGAGGAGGTCGACGACCCCTTCGCGGACGACCGGGCGACCGCGGAACCCGGGGAGTTCTCCCGGGACACGCGGCCCTGATCACCGAGGGGAAGGCGCGGGGCCCCGACCGGGGACGGTCGGGGCCCGCGCTGGTGGTCAGCGTTCGTGCGAGCGCACCAGGAGCACCGCCACCACGCACACCGCCATCCCGGCCAGCGCGCCCGTGCCCACCGGGTCGCCGAACATCAGCCAGGTCCACACGAGCGTGGTGGGCGGGGTCAGGTAGAGCAGCGCCGACACCCGCGCCACGCTGGTCCGTGCCAGGTTGATCCAGTACAGCCCGTAGCCGCCCAGCGTGGACAGAACGACCACCCACGCCACCGCGGCCCAGAACCCCACCGTCATGGGCGGGGCCAGGGTGCCCGTCGAGGCGGCGAGCCCGGTGAACAGGATCGCGCTCACCGCGCACTGCACGGCCAGTGCCTCCACCACGTTCCCGCCGGGGCGCGATCTGCGTTCCACGAGGGTGGCGGCCACCAGCGAGAGCATGGCTCCGAACGGGAGAGCGTACGCCCACCAAGGGGCGGATCCGGTCCGGAGCAGGTCCGAGCCGACCACCATGCCCACGCCGACCAGACCCACCACCAGTCCGAGGACCTGGCGCCCGCGCACCCGCTCACCGAGCAGGGGGACGGCGAGCGCGGTGGCCACCATCGGTTGGAGGGCGGCGACGAGCGCGCTCGTCCCGGCGGCCACCCCCGCTTCGGCGGCCGCCACCACCCCGTACAGGTACCCGGCCTGTGCCAGGAGTCCGAGCACCGCGTGCAGGGCCATGTCCCGGCCGCTCATCCGGGACCCGCGCCACAGGCACCAGGCCACGAGCAACCCGCCCACGACGAGGAACCGCCAGGCGAGGAGGGTGGTCGCCGGGGCCTGCCGGGTGCCGAGCTCGGCCCCGACGAACCCCGAACTCCACATCACCACCAGCCCCGAGGCCAGCAGGAAGGGGATCAGGGGACGGGCGGTCGGGCGGGTCCGTGTGCGTGAGGTCATGACGTCCATGCCGCAGAGGTAAACACACCGGTCGGTATACTCACAATGTAGTCACCGACCGAAGGAGCGCATCATGGCCGGCATCACCAGGGAACCGCGGCTCACCCCCGCCGCGCGCCGTGTCCTGGACGTGGCGACCGACCTCTTCTACACCCGGGGAATCAACACGGTGGGCATGGAACTGGTGGCCGAACGCGCCGGGGTCACCAAGAAGACCATCTACGACCGGTTCGGCTCCAAACAGCGGCTGGTCGTCGCCTACCTGAGGGCGCGGGACACGCGCTGGCGCGACTTCCTCGACACCCGCATGGACCCGGCCGCCTCCCCGCGTGCGCGGATCGGGGAGACCTTCGAGGCCCTGGACGCGTGGATGCGGCAGGAGAACCAGCGCGGCTGCGCCATGGTCAACGCCTACGCCGAGCTCTCCGACCCCGAACACCCCGGCCGCACCGTGGCCGAGGAACAGAAGCGGTGGTTGCGCGACCTGTACACCGACCTCGTTCGCGAGGGCGGAGCCACCGACCCCGAGGCGCTCGGCGACGTCCTGGCCATGCTCCACGAGGGCGCCGTCGTCGCTCGCAACGTCACGGGCGTCGCCGACGCCGCCCTGACCGCGCGCGCGGCCGCCGACACCCTGCTCACCGCGAACGGGGTGGGTGCCTAGAGGTAGCCCAGCCGGGAGAGTTCGTGACGCGCCACCTCGTGCACGTCACCGTGGTCCTTTCGGGTCAGCCGCTCCCGCCACGAGCCCACGCCCCAGGAGTGGTCGGTCAGCAGCTCACTGGCCGAGACCCGGGCGCCGGTGAACTCCAGGAGCCGCTCGGAGGTCTCGATCTCCTGGCCGTGCACGTCCTCGTAGCGCAGGGTCATCAGCTGTTCCGGGCCGATCTCCTGGCGCAGCGTCGCGGACATGCGTACCGCGCCCCGCCAGCGCATCGCGCACTTGGTCGCCACCGAACCCTCGGTGAAGTCGTCCAGGTCCGACTCCTCCTCCAGGCCGAAGAAGTGGTTGGGGAACTCGTGGTCCAGCTTCATGAAGCTGGGCTTGAGCCAGGCCAGGGAGCGCTCGTCCTCCATCATGTCCGCCACCACGTCACGGCCGTCGCGGATGATCTGGACGAAGCGCGCGTCGGGGAACGCGGCGTACAGGGCGCTGGCCGAGTACAGGAGGTCGGGGCTGGCATCACCGTAGCGGCGGGCGGCGGCGCTGTGCTCGCACGGCTCGGCGGAGGCGTTGGCGGGCACCCGGGCACCGGGGCCCGGGCATCTGGGACAGGTCAGGGGGGTGAGCTGCCAGGTCTCGGCGTAGGCCTCGCGCAGCAGGCTCGCGGTTCCGGACACCTTCTCCTGAGCGAGGGAGGGGCGCCTGGCCACGGCGTAGACGGCGTTGAGCACGCCCGAGGAACCGGCACCGAGATGGAAGCCGGGCGCGCGGGCCAGGGCCCGGGCGATCACCGGAACCCCGGAGTGGGGTGCGCCGAGCACGAACACCGGGCGCTCCACCTTGGTCCCGTTGACCACGAGGATGTAGGAGGGCTGCTTCATGATTGTGTCGTATTTTTGCACCCTTTGCCCTTCTCGTGTGCATCGGTCGGGGCCCGGCGGCACCCGCCCCACACGTTCCCCGAGGTTAAGGGCAGGATCGGTCCAGAAAGCGCCGTGCTGGGCCAAGACCGGGGAAAGCCGTGCAAAGACGCTGTAAGAATGGGGTATGGCCTCGATGACCGACGACACCACGCCGTTCGCCGACCCGGAGGGGTTCGAACACGCGGCCGAGCTGCTCGCCTCCGCGCGGCGCATCACCGTCCTGACCGGCGCCGGAGTGTCCACGGACTCCGGTATCCCGGACTTCCGTGGCCCCCAGGGGCTGTGGACCACCGACCCCGACGCCGAGGCGATGTCGGACATCGACAGCTACATGGGTGACGTGGACGTGCGCCGCCGAACGTGGCTGGCCCGCCGCTCCCACCAGGTCTGGAAGGCCGGCCCCAATGCCGCCCACCTCGCCCTCGCCGACCTGGCCGCAGCCGGGCGCCTGCACGCGCTCGTCACCCAGAACATCGACGGCCTGCACCAGCGAGCCGGGGTCCCCGAGGACGAGGTCATCGAGGTCCACGGCACCATGCTCCGGGTGATGTGCATGTCCTGCGGACTGCGCACCCCCAGCACGGAGGTGCTCGCCCGCCTGGACGAGGAGTCCGACCCGCACTGCTCGGAGTGCGGAGGAATCCAGAAGACGGACACCGTCTCCTTCGGCCAGCGCCTGGACCCCGAGATCATCGAACGCGCCGCACAGGCCGCACGCGAGTGCGACGTCTTCGTGGCCATGGGCACCTCGCTGACCGTCCACCCGGTGGCCGGGCTGTGCGACGTCGCCATGATGGGGCGGGCCCCGCTGGTGGTCGTCAACGCCGAACCCACTCCGTACGACGACTACGCCACCGCGGTCCTGCACGACCCCATCGGCGACGTGGTCCCGGCGTTGGTCAGGCGCGCCCTGGCGGGGTAGGAGGAGTCGCCCTACCCCGGTCCGGCGGAGCCGCCCGGGAACCCGGAGTGCCGGATCGGTCCCGATGACGCGGAATGGTTGTCGGGCAGGGAGGGTGTGACGCTCCAGCGCTCCTCCCCGGGATGGTTCTCCAGTTTCCCCAGGAGCGTCATCAGTTCTCCGCGGAGCCGCTGGAAGGAGTCCCAGACCTCCTGTGGGGTGGTGGGGCTCCTGTGCACGCCACGGAGCGCCTTCTGAACCATCTGGGAGAGCTTCCGACGGGAGTCCGGACTCAGGTGGTGGGGCCAGGAGCGCAGGTCCTCCAGGGCCTGGCGCAATACGGTGAGCACCACCTGGTCCGGTGCGTCCCGGAACATGAGGCGGGAGTAGCTGTGCAGGCGATCGGCAACCATCGCCTCCGGGATCTGGTCGATTGGTTCCAGGCGCAGGCGCAGGACCTCGTGGGCCTCGACCCAGGCGTTCCCTCCCCCATCCGTGTACCAGGTGCCGATGTCGTCGGAGACGTAGCGCAGGTACGGGGTGAGCAGGAGGGCTAGCCGGGAGGCGGTTCCGTTGGCACGCATCGCCGTGGACCTGAGCAGCCGCGAGCTCACAGTCCCGTAAGGGACCTCCACCTCGTAGGGGTTGAGAGTGGTGGGGGTGTCCCCGGGAGCATCCGCGCGTAGCTCGAAGCCCACGCACTCTCCCAGGTTCATGGGTTCACCCCGGTTGCGGCTGAGCATGCTGAGGGGATGCTCGCTGTCCCAGTACCCGACGTGGCGCATTCTGATGATGTCGAGGATGCCGAACCACTGGGAGGCGGGCAGGGCCCGCCAGAGAGAGACCGTCTGCCGCCAGGCCTGCCAGGGGTCGCCGGTGTCGGGGAAGAGGTTCTCCAGGGCGACCGGCTCCTCGCTGACCAGAATGAGGAGGGTGACGAGGTTCGCTGTGTAGCGGGCCTCCCGTGAGGTGAGGGGCATTCGTATGGGCTCGTAACCGGGGAACGAGCGGTTGGCCGCAGGGTAGGGAGCTTCCCGGAAGAGGTCGAGGAGCAGTTCCCGGAACTCCTCCCGCAGGTCCGGTTCCTCCTCCAGCCGTCGACTCAGGAGCTCGTCCAGGAAGGTCGCTACCCTGTCCCGGCCCGCGTAGGCGGCGAAGGACGCCAGCGCGTACAGCTCACCGTCGTCCAGGTGCAGGGCCCGGCTTCGGCGACGGGACACCCGGGCGCGGTCCTCGACCAGCTCCTCCAGGGCCGCCACCACCATGCGGGCCACCAGATACTCCCCGAAGGTGGCGTGGAGGAACTCGAAGGCGCTGTTCGTGCCGTCCGTGGTTCTGGAACGCGCCTCGTGGACGAAGAAGAACCGTCCCAGCACCTGATGGGCTGGAGCGATCTGACCGTGCAGGTCGGCGTTGACGGGTGTCTGGGCGGCCTCCGGCATGAGAACGGCCAGGTCCGCGTCCAGTTCCTCCGCGCGCACGCTCTGGCGTCCGCGTGCGAACATCGCCATCGCGGCCACCTCCAGACGCCGCAGCTCGTCCTCGATCGCCCGGGCGAGGTCCCGGCCGCCCAGGTGGGGCCGGTGCTTGTCGACCTCCCGCCGCGCGAACATGGTGAGCAGCCGCTCGTACAGCTCTCCGTGGGAGAGGGTGTCCGAGGCGTTGAGCAGTGCGTTGCCGTGGGCGTCGTAGAAGAGCAGCATGATCAGGAGGAGGGGCTGCTCGGCGAGATCGCGGTAGCGGAGCACCGCCTCCGGCGTCAGGGGCCGCAGTTTCGAGGCGTCGTTCGCCTCGTTCCACACCCGAAGCATCTGCTCGATCTGGGCGTCGTCGAAGGGCTCCAGCCGGATGACCGTGGTCAATGGGGGGAACCGGGTCCGGTCCGCCACCAGGGTGCGGCTGGTGACGATCACGACCACCGGCTGCCCCATGTGCTCCTGCTTCTCCTGGAACTCCTGAACTCGCTCCAGGTAGTCGGACCGGTCGACCCCAGTCGCTTGGAGGAGTTCGTCGAATCCGTCCAGAATGATCACGGGCAGCGCACCGTCGGCGTCGTCGGCCAACTCCCGCCAGGACACGGTGGCGTGCAGATCCGCCCGTAGCCCCTCCTCGATCTGGACGTGCAGAGGCGCGTTGGGGCTGACGGCGCGCAGCTCCACGCGGATGGGGAGGAAGTCCTCCGGCGGCAGTTGGGCGGCGAGCATCTCGGTGAACTTGGACTTGCCCGCGCCGGGGTGGCCCAGGACCACCGTGGGGTATTCGGTGGCGCGTGGGTGTGTGATCAGGGAGGCCACGATCGTCTGGAGGTCGTCCTGGACCGGGAACTCCTGCCACCAGTCGTCGCTGGCGGGGCTGCTGTTCTCGCGTGCCATGGTGATCCGCCCGCGCGGCGGGATGTAGCCCGTACGGAGCGAGGGGAGCACCAGCCCTGCCGGTGCGTCGTCGGAACGCAGGATCGGCCGGTTGAGCACCGCCTGGTAGGAGGCCGTGAGTTCCTGCCTCCGCCGTGAGACGGGACGGGCGGAGCCCATCCGGGCCAGTTGCGCATGCAGATCGGTCAGGCCAGCGCCGATCGCCTGCCGGGTTCGATCGTGCTCGCCCGCGTGCAGCCACAGACTGAATTCGGGGACTTCAGCACCCAACCGCCGGATGTTCTCGTCCAGACGCCCCGGTACCACCTGGGCCATGGAACTCCGGAACTTCCTCATCAGATGGTGGTCCCAGGTGATTCCGTGCCGTTCGGCTACCGCGAGCGCACAGAAGAAGTCCGTGAGGTGGGCGGCCATACCCTTCATGTACTCCGCAGTCACCGAACCGTGCTTCCTGCGACTGCCGGAGTGTGTGATCGGGAATGACAGCCCCGGTCCCGGGATCTCCACGAGACGTTCCCGCAACAACGTGAACTGCTCCTCAGAGGTGATCTCCAGGTCGTCCAGCCCGAAGGGCATCCCGATCCTGGTGAACACCTCCTCCGCCGACTCGAACACCGACGTGATCACCAGAATCTGGTGGGCCGCCTGGATCTTCTCGGTGCGGGACATCCGGTTCTCGCCCCGGAGCCTGCCGCCCAGTCCCTCCAACAGTTGGCGGCCCTTGCTCACCAGGGCGCCGCGCACCCCGAAGACGTCGGGGACTCCCACCAGGCCGAGGCCGCCTTCGGCCACCTTCTCCGCGAGGTCGAGTGCCTCCGAGTCGCTGTTGCCGAGGATCCTCAGCGCGTCACTGTAGGTGAGCCGTTTGGCCATCGGGTCGGTGCCTCTTCCTCGTCCGGGGGTGCCTGGGGGCGGGAACGCGATCGGACCCGACACCGGGGGTGGCGTCGAGTCCGCACGTCAGAAGGGGTTTCGCGAATATGGGGTTGTCCGTTGTACGAGCGCCCACGGGGGAGTGGACGCTCACGGGGGTGAGACGCCCTAGGGCAGCTGCCAGTTCACCGGCTCGGCGCCCTGTTCCCTGAGCATCTCGTTGGTCCTGCTGAACGGCTTGGAACCGAAGAAGCCGTTGCGGGCCGAGAGCGGGCTGGGGTGCGCGGACTCCACACACGGGATGCCCGGCATCAGCGGGCGCAGATTGCGGGCGTCACGGCCCCACAGGATCGACACGAGCGGCTTGCCCCGCTCGGCCAGCGCCCGGATGGCCTGCTCGGTGACGGCCTCCCAGCCCTTGCCCCGGTGCGAACCGGCGTTGCCCGGGGCCACCGTCAGGACCCGGTTGAGCAGCAGGACACCCTGCTGGGTCCACGGGGTGAGGTCACCGTTGGAAGGCATCGGGGTACCCAGGTCCTCGCCCATCTCCTTGTAGATGTTGCGCAGGCTCGCGGGGAGACGGACCTCGGGCGCCACCGAGAAGCTCAGACCGACGGCGTTCCCGGGCGTGGGGTAGGGGTCCTGTCCCACGATCAGCACGCGCACGTCGTCGAAGGGCTGTTGGAAGGCACGGAGCACGTGGTCCCCGGCGGGCAGGTAGGTGCGGCCCTCGGCGACCTCCTGACGGAGGAAGTCGCCCATAGCGGCGATCTGCGGGGCGACCGGCTCCAGCGCCTTCGCCCAACCGCTGTCCATGATCTCGTGCAGGTCCTTGTTCGACATGGCCAGAACACTAGCGCCAGCCACGGACAACCAGGTCCGGTTCGGCCCTTCGATCGTCTCACTCCGCGTCACGGCAGCGAGCATGGACGGTCATCGGCGGGCAGCGCTCCCGCCATCGGACCAGGTGTGAGCGGGATGGTCCGGGTTCGGGGGAGTTCACCACGCAGACGGGTGTGGAGCCCCTGCGACTGGTGAGGCGATGGAGATCGGGTGCGACGTCTCCGACGCCCCGCGCCTGTGCCTCGAGGTGGAGAGCCAGGACACCAGGGTCCGTCCCGTGTGGGCGGACTCCACGCTGATCAGGGAGTGACTGATCCCGCTTCACCCGGTCCGCGCAAGACGGTGTCAATGGGCACCTTCCCATCGGGCACCGTCGTTCGTGTGGCGACGGTGCCCTCCCGGGCGCGTCCTCGTCACACGAACGGTCCGAACAAGACTGCTGTCAGGGCCAGCAGAACCGTAATGACCAGACAGAGACGTAGGACCACTGCCGAAACGCTGAGCACCCGGTCGACGACGAGGAAACGACGGTTGGTCTCCCGGATCCGGACCCGCTTCTCCTCCAGGTGCTTTTCCAGCTCCGCGTGCAGCTCCCTGGCGCGCTGTTCCGCTCCGTCGTAGGTCCTCAACATGTGGTCGAGGTGTTCCTGGGCATGTTGCGGGCTGACGATGGCCTTGAGCTGTTCCGGATGATCGCTGCTGGGCATGTATCCGTAGATTCGGTACTCGCAGTTCCGGACTGCGGTCAGTCGATCCTGGAACGATTGGCGGGCAATTTCCAGACTCCGTTCCTTCCTCTCGAGAATGAGGTCGGTGACGACCAGCTCCTCCGTTGCGTGAATGGAGCGTCTTCTAGAGTCGCCGTGGACCCAGCTCAGGGCAAGGTAGGCGGGGACAGAGAACACGATCAAGAGGGTGATCCAGATGGCATCAGTCATGGTCAGTCACCCAGTCCAATTTCCTTGTGAGTCTCTTTCGGAACCGAGGTCTGGGCCTTCTTGGCAAGCTCAAGAAGACGAACGCTCGGTGATCCATAAACTGATTCCGGAGCACTGGAAGTCTCGCCTTCCGAGGTCTCTTGAATGGTCGGTTCGAGGGATCCCTCACCTGTTCCCAATTGGCGCTCCGGGGGACCGGACTCAATTGGCGTCGGGCGTCGGTCCGGGTTTTCGTCCTCCTCTGGCTGGTAGGTTTCGACGATCTCAGTGAGTGCCTCCTGGTAGAGGCCCTCCGGAGCCTTGTTCTGCTGGAGGAGATCCTGTGCCGAACTGTTGGCTGTGACTGTCAGATCATCCCTTATTTCGTTCACTTTCACAGTCAGTCTTGCGATGACGTTCATAACGTTGTGAGACTTCGTGATGTACGCGTTGTCCTGTTCGATTGCCAGACGTACTACCTGTTCCTGGGATTCATTCAGGCCTGAAAGATCGATGACCTCGTGCGTTCCGTCGCTCAACTCCCGGACGTTCCCTGCTTCGAGGAGGACGTGGTAGTTCGCCCTGATCTTGGCGAGCTGCAAGGTGATATTTCCCTTGGCTTCGTCCAGGGACTCGGCCAGATACTCCGCCTGGTCGGCGTACCTCCCTGCATTCCTGGTTTTGCCCTCAGTGAGGGAATATCGGATCTCCTCGATCTTGTTCACCATCGTGACGGCATCATCGAGGATTCTCTCCGTTTTTTCCTTGCTCTCCAGTTCTATGTGATCTGTTTTCCGCTGCTCGTTTTCGGACTTCCTCTTGAACAACTGGGTGGACATGATTGCGGCGGTGGTGGCCAGGGCGGCCAGAACCCCTACGACGACTATCGGCACCGTAATGACGGCGGACTCCTCTGTTGAGCTTGCGCGATCGGGTCCCGTTACTGGGACGTGGGGTCAGCGAGGTGTGGAGCGGCGGCTGACTCTGAGAGCTCTCGGACCTCCAGAAGAGTCTTTGTGACATAATCGCTGCTGAGCCCCTCGTCCTCCCTTCCTATCTCCCGTGCCGCGCTTTGGAGTGCCCTGATTCTTCCTCCGAGTGATCCGTCTGCGCGGGCGACGCTGTTGCGGTCTTCCTGGATCCTCTCCAGGTCTTTTTCCAGACGCTTCAGATCGTCCATGTCGGGAACATGGACGCCTGATGTCCTGACCCTCCTTCTGTGGAACGCGTGAGCGGCGGTGAGTGCGGCCGATGCCATCATGATGAGCAACAGAATAACCGAGTAGATCAGCATTTCACCTGTCCATTCCTTGCGTGGGGTCGCTCCGGGTCAGCTTCGATCTCATCCACGGGAGTACACTTTTGGGTCTCCTGATTTCACTGGCCTCCGGCACGGATGATTCGGGCTTCGCCGCTTCCGGCTGCTTAGTGGATTCCGGATTCCGGGCCGCGGCAGCCGTCTCGAAGAGGTCCTGTACTCCCTTCTGATCTGATGTGAGCTTGGGTTCGGCGAATTTTTCAATCCGCTTGAGCTTCGTTTCTATATCGTCGAAATCCGTCTTCATGTTGCTTTCTAGTCTGGTTTCCGAATCTCGGATGGTCTCGAATTTGAACGCAACGTCACTGAGTTTATCCTTGATGCTCTTCTCGGGTCCGTCGAGAGTCAGTCTCTGTGCTTCCAGCTGTTTTTGTTTGGCTTCCTCGGATTTTTTTCCGAAGAAACTTCCTGCGATTGTTCCAGCCGCAGTGATCGCGATCACAGACATACGGGCTTCAGTGATAAAGTCTGCCACGGGGCCTTCTTGTGCTCTTCTTGTGAGGGGCTTCGTTCTGTGGGCGGGGCGGGAGTTCCCGTGTGTCGCCGGTGGGACTTTCGCGACTACTCCGTGGTGACGAGGAGCACCTGCCGCAGGAATCTTTGGCCCTGGTAAGAGGCCCGGTTCTGCTCTTCTCCGTCATCTGAGGGTCTCGAGGTTCTCGAGCCCCTCGGTACACGGGCGGACGCTCCTGATCGCTCGCCAACACGATGCGGGCCCCGTGTCCTTCACCGCTTCGCTTCCGGGGGCGGGGGCGTGGTGCTCACGAGCGGGACGGATCCGGTTGCGGGTGCCGACGTGTGCAAGGGGGGCTCCGTGTTGTCCTGCGGTCCTGAGCCAGGGCCGCGGGTTGGGTTTTCTGGGGGCGGGAGAAGCGCCAACAGGCTTTTTACCAGGGTTTCGCGGCGGGAGACGACACCCGGTGTGGCCGCATGCGGCCAGCTGCTTGACCCACGACGAAAGCCCCCGCGTTGGCACGGGGGGCTATCGGACCGAGGGAAGGGCTACTCGGCGCGCCACCCTCCCTGGCGGTCGGCGAGGTTGAGCGCCGTGGTCACCAGGGGCACGTGGCTGAAGGCCTGCGGGAAGTTCCCCACCTGGCGGCCGGCCCCGGGGTCCCACTCCTCGGCGAGCAGGCCGACGTCGTTGCGCAGGGAGAGCAACCGCTCGAACAGCTCACGAGCCTCCTCCTGGCGGCCGATGGACAGCAGGGCGTTGGCCATCCAGAAGCTGCACGCCAGGAAGGCCCCCTCGTCCCCGGGGAGCTGGTCCGCGGAGTTCTCCAGGTCCGTGCGGTAGCGGAGCACGAACCCGTCCACCATCAGGTCCTCGCGGACCGCCTCGATGGTGCCGACCACGCGGGGGTCGTCGTAGGGGAGGAAGCCGACCTCGGGGATGAGCAGCAGGGCGGCGTCCAGCTCCTTGCTGCCGTAGTACTGGGTGAAGGTGTTGCGCTGGGGGTCGTAGCCGTACTCGCACACCTCGGCGTGGATGGTGTCGCGCAGCGCCCTCCAGCGTTCGATGGGCCCCTCGGTGTTGAACTCCTCGATGCTGCGCACCGCCCGGTCGGCGGCCACCCAGGCCATCACCTTGGAGTGGACGAAGTGCTGCCTGGGGCCGCGCACTTCCCAGAGGCCCTCGTCGGGCTCGTCCCAGCACCACTCCAGGTAGTTGACCAGGGACCGCTGGAGCCCCCACAGGTGCTCGCCACCCTGGATGCCCGAGCGCCTGGCCAGGTGCAGCACGTCCATGACCTCGCCGTACACGTCCAGCTGGTACTGGCCCACCGCGGCGTTGCCGACGCGGACCGGGGCGGAGGACTCGTATCCCGGGAGCCACTCGGCCTCCCACTCGGTGAGGCGGCGCTCCCCCCGGATGCCGTACATGATCTGCATCAGCTGGGGTTCACCGGCGACCGCCCGGGCCAGCCACTCGCGCCAGGCCATCGCCTCGTCCGTGTACCCGGAGCGGATCAGTGCCTCCAGGGTGATGGTGGCGTCCCGCAGCCAGCAGTACCGGTAGTCCCAGTTGCGGACACCGCCGATCTCCTCGGGCAGGGAGGTGGTGGGCGCGGCCACGATCCCGCCGGTGGGGCGGTAGGTGAGCCCCTTCAGGGTGATGAGGGAGCGCACCACCGCCTCACGGTAGGGGCCCTCGTAGGTGCACTGGTCCACCCACTTCTCCCAGAACCTTTCGGTGCGGGAGAGGGCCTTCTCCGCGTCCAGGTGGTCGGACTCCTCCACCTGGGAGGGGTGCCAGGTCATCACGAACGGCACGCGCTGCCCTGCGGTGACGGTGAAGGTGGTGTCGTGGGTGAAGTTGTGGCCCTTGAGGGCCACGGGGGCGCTCAGCCAGATCGCGTCGGGCCCGGCGATCGCGACCAGTTCGGTCCCGGCGCGGTGCATCCACGGGACGACGTGGCCGTAGTCGAAACGGATGCGCATGGTGGTGCTCATGCGCACGGTGCCGCTCAACCCCTCCACGATCCGCACGATGTGCGGGGCGCCACCCCGGGGCGGCATGAAGTCGATGACCCGGACGGATCCGGTGTCGGTGTCCCACTCCTGTTCCAGGATGAGGGTCTCGCCCCGGTAGTGGCGCCGGTCGGCCCGGGGGCTTCCTTCGGCCGGGCGCAGGGTCCAGTGACCGTTCTGTTCGTCGCCCAGGATCGCGGAGAAGCAGGCCGAGGAGTCGAAGTCGGGAAGGCACGCCCAGTCGATGGACCCGTCCAGCCCGACCAGCGCGGCGGTCTGCATGTCGCCGATCATTGCGTAGTCTTCAATCCAGCCGGGCACGCGGCTCACCCCCAACACGTCGTCTTCGTCTGTGCGGTGGCGCGAGCCGCCCCGTCGCCACGGGGACTGTCGCTTCCGCGCGATCCTGCGCGCGCACGCCCGTGTGCGCACCCCGTCGGGGACCTGTCTCCCGACCCGCCTTCGGGTCGGGACGCCGTTCGGGTCATGCTCTTCCCCCCGGACCGCCCACAGCCGCCTCGTACCCGGGTATGTGCCCAGGTGTGGGCAGGCGAAAAGGCCGGTTGTGGAAAAGGACCCGTCCCCGCCGGTCACCGCGGTCCCCATCTTCCATGCTCTGTGGGGGCCTGGCTACAGGCGGATGCACGTGCATTCGGATGGGCGAGAAGTATGTCGCGGAATGGGTGGCTTTCAGTGGGGAGAAGTTATGACGTGGTGATCAACGAGCGGTGACGGACGTGCTAACGGCCCGTCAGAGTGGGGCTTTCCGGCGTATCCTCCGGCATCCGCAACATCGGGAGGAAGACCTGGGCCAGGGGGCCGATCGTCACCATGAACACCACGGTTCCCACGCCGACCGTCCCGCCGAGCAGGAACCCGGACAGTGCGACGGCGACCTCGATGAGGGTGCGGGCCAGCCGGACGGACAGTCCCCGCGCGGCCAGTCCGGTCATCAGGCCGTCCCGGGGCCCCGGGCCCAGTCCGACGCCGATGTAGAGGCCGGTGGCGACCGCGCACACCAGGACCCCCGACGCCAGCAGGAGTACCCGGACCGGCAGGGAGTCGGTGGCGGGCAGCAGCCACAGGGACAGGTCCACGGACGCGCCGACCATCACCACGTTGCTCAGCGTGCCGAGGCCCGCCTTCTGGCGCAGCGGGATCCACAGCAGGATCAGCAGGGCGCCGACGATGACGCTCCAGGTGCCGATCGACAGTCCGGTCTGGCGCGACAGCCCCTGGTGCAGGACGTCCCAGGGCATCGCACCGAGGTCGGAGCGGATGAGCAGGGCGCCGCTCAGGCCGTACAAGTAGAGGCCGAGGTAGAGCTGGGCAAGGCGGCGGAGCCGGGGCCGCGGCAGGACCGGGGTGATCAGCAGCCGCCGGGCCAGGGCGGACAGGGGGCTCCGGGGTGGTTCGGACAAGGCCGACCTCGACTTTCACGCGTACCGGCGCCACGCCGGAAGAGATTCATTGGGTGATTGGATGACCATCCGCAGGGGGGCCACATCGGTATCGTGGCCCAGGTGGTGCTCGGATTGAAGAGCCAATCCCGGCAACTGGCCCGTTTTCTCCCCCGGTGAGGTGAATCCCATGGCGAGGCAGCGCACCGACCATCCCGGAACCGGCGGCGGCACCCGGCGGATCAACGGCCGGCTGCTCGCGCGGCTGATCGGCGAGGGCCCGGTCGAACGCCCCTACTACCTCGCGATCGCCCGTGCCGTGAGCGGGCTGGTCCTCGACGGCCGGGTCCCCACGCACACGCGGCTTCCCGCCGAACGCGACCTCGCCACCGCCCTGGGGGTCAGCCGCAACACGGTCACCGCCGCCTACGGCTGGCTCCGTGACAACAGCTTCCTCGACAGCAGGCAGGGTGCGGGCAGCTGGACGGTCCTGCCGGACTCGGGCACCCGGGGCCCCGCGCCCTTCGTCCCCGCCGCCGAGCAGATCGACCTCGGCGTGGCCGCGCCCCCGGCGGTCGACGGGCTGCGGGCGGCCTCCTTCCACGCCTCCGAGCAGCTCGCCGCCCACGTGGGCGGGATCGGCTACTACCCCTACGGTCTGCCCGAGCTGCGGCACGCCATCGCCCGGCGGTACGTGGAGCGCGGACTGCCCACCACACCAGAGCAGATCTTCGTCACCAGCGGCGCCCAGCAGGGTGTCACCCTTGCGATGGACCTGCTGGTCAACCAGGGAGACGAGGTCCTGCTGGAGTCACCCACCTACCCGCACGGCCTGGACGCGGCCCGTCGCAACGGAGCACGCATCCGCACCACCGGGGTGACCCCGCAGGGTTGGGACATGGAGTACCTCGTGGACGCCTTCCGTCAGCGCAGGCCGACCGCGGCGTACATGATCCCGGACTTCCACAATCCGACCGGCGCGCTCATGGACGACGACGAACGCCGGATCCTGGTTCGGGAGGCCCGCCGCGCGGGTTCCCACCTGATCATCGACGAGTCCGGGGCCGAGCTGGCCATCGACTCCGGGGACCTGCCCGCCCCCGTGGCAGCGCACGACACCGACGGGCGGGTGTTGACCGTGGGCTCGGTGGCGAAGCTGTTCTGGGGCGGGCTGCGGGTGGGCTGGGTGCGCGCCACTCCGCCCATGGTCACCCGGATCATGGCGATCCGCCAGCGCTTCGACCTGGCCGGGTCGGTGCACGACCAGCTCACCGCGACCCACCTGCTGTCCGACGTCATGCGCATCCGGGCCGAACGCAGTCGCCAGTTGCGCCGCAACCGGGACGCCCTGCTGTCCGCCCTGCGCGATCGCCTGCCGGACTGGCGGCCCAGCGTGCCCGGGGGCGGCCTGGTGCTGTGGGCGGCGATGCCCCAGCCGGTCGCGACCGCGCTGTCGGAGGCCGCCGTCCGGCACGGGGTGCACCCGGCGGCCGGACCGGTGTTCGGAGCGGACGGCACCCTGGAGCGCTACCTGCGGCTGGCCTACACCCGCCCGCCGGACGTGCTGGCTGACGCCGTGGAACGGTTGGCCGCGGCCTACGCCGAGACCCTGGCCCACCCCTCACAGCCGCGCGGCCAGCTGTACGTCTGACCGGCAGTTGGCCGCGCCGCGTCCTCAGACGGCGAAGCGCCTCGCGAAGCGGACCACCTCGGCGATCACCTCGTCGCGGTTGGTCTCGTTGAACACCTCGTGCCGGGCACCGGGGAAGACGCGCACGGTGACGTCCTCGCCCGCCACGGCCTCGACGCCCGTCCTGGTGTCGTCCAGCGGCACCAGACGGTCCTCGTGGCCGTGCACCCAGAGCAGGGGGAGGGAACCGAGGCCGCCCGCGTCGTTGCCCCGTCTCAACTCGGTGAGCAGGGCGTTCACGGTGGCGCGCTTGAAGGGGCCGTGCCAGACCAGTTCGTCGGCCAGGTAGGCCTCGCCGACGGCGGGGTCGCGCGAGAGGACGGCCGGGTCGATGGGGGCGTCCGGGATCACCTCGGCGGCGGCGATCTCCTCCAGCGCGGTCCAGCGGCCCAGCACCGGGCCGGACAGGGCCAGGGCCTGCACCGCGCCGGGGTTCACCTGGGCGTAGCGGGTGGCGATCAGGCCGCCCATGGAGTGACCGATCATCACCAGGGGGAGGCTGCGGTAGGCGGTGCGGGCCTGGGTGACCACCCGGTGGACGTCCTCGACGACCCCGGCGTAGTCGTCGATGAGCACTCTCTCGCCGGAGGAGCCGCCGTGGCCCCGGTGGTCGGCTCCGTAGACCACCGCCCCGGCGGCGCACAGGTCCCGGGCGACCTGTTCGTAGCGGCCCAGGTGTTCGCCGTAGCCGTGGACGAGCACGGCCAGCCAGGTGGGTTCGCCCTCGGTCGGGGCCCAGGCCCGCGCTGCCAGTCTCCCGGAACCGTCCGGCCCTCCGGCCAGCCCCCACTCACGTGTGCTGATCACCGTGTCCTGCCTCCTCGTTGCCGCTGCCGTCTGCGACGATCGGGTGGTCGCCGCCGGAGTGGTCACCCTAAAACATCCGTGGGGCGGGGCCGGGGCGCCTCGTGGGGGCCGTGGTCACGGTGTGTGTTTGGGGCAACGGCCAGACAGGGCGGTGTGATCTCGTGCGAGTCGACGAAATATGCCAAATGGTGTGATCGCGACGACTCGCCGTGAAACTGGATCTTCTACGCTTAAGAGGGGGTATCCCTCTTGTGGGAGCACCCCCGTGCTTTCCCGACAGGCAAATCCGGACTGGAGAGGAGGATGACGCTCGTGCTGGCCGACTCCTATGGCCGCGTGGCGACGGACCTGCGTGTGTCGCTCACCGACAGGTGCAACCTCAGATGTACCTACTGCATGCCGCCGGAGGGACTGGAGTGGCTTCCCAAACCGGAGCTGCTCACCGACGACGAACTCCTTCGCCTGATCCGCATCGGCACCACCCGCCTCGGTATCGACGAGGTCCGCTTCACCGGCGGTGAGCCCCTGCTGAGACGAGGCCTGGTGAACATCGTCGCGGGCACCACCGCCCTCGAACCCCGCCCGCACACCGCGCTGACCACCAACGGGATCGGGCTCGCCCGGACCGCGCCCGCCCTGGCCGAGGCCGGACTGGACCGGGTCAACGTCTCCCTCGACACCCTCGACCCCGTCGTCTTCGAGAAGCTGGCCCGGCGCCGACGCCTGCCCGACGTCCTCGACGGGATGGCCGCCGCGGCGAGCGCCGGACTCACCCCGGTCAAGGTCAACGCCGTGCTCATGCGCGACGTCAACGACCACGAGGCCGCCGATCTCCTCCGGTTCTGCGTGGAGCACGGCTACGAACTGCGCTTCATCGAGCAGATGCCCCTGGACGCCCAGCACGGCTGGCGCCGGGACACCATGATCACCGCCGACGAGATCCTGGGGCGCCTGGAGGCCGAGTTCGACCTCGACCCGGCCGACGCCGACACCCGTGGCAGCGCCCCAGCCGAGCTCTTCCACCTGCGTGACCAGACCTTCCCCAACGGTGAACCGGCCACGGTCGGGGTCATCGGTTCGGTCACCCGCCCGTTCTGCGGCGCTTGCGACCGGGTCCGGCTCACCGCCGACGGCCAGATCCGCAACTGCCTCTTCGCCCGAGAGGAGTCCGACCTGCGCACGCCCCTGCGCGAGGGCGCCACCGACGACGAGATCGCCGACCGCTGGCGGGCCGCCGTCGGGGCCAAGCTCCCCGGCCACGGCATCAACGACCCGAGCTTCCTCCAGCCGGCCCGCCCGATGTCCGCCATCGGCGGCTGACCCGACCGCGCCGCGCGGCGGCCCGCCAAGGGGGCGAACCGGCGTAAAGCGGTTGCCGTCCTTCCGTCTCACTGGCTTTGATGTTCCGGGGCACCGACACCGACCAACGACGGTGCCCCGGGCTGACGACGAGAGAAACGGGAGGTGCCCATGCCCTACACCGAGGTCCCCGGGGACCTGGTACCGATCCGCATGTGGGCCGACCCCGAGGAGGTCGAGCCCGCCGCCATGGACCAGCTCCGCAACGTGACGAGCATGCCCTGGACGCACGGTCTGGCCGTCATGCCCGACGTCCACTACGGCAAGGGAGCCACGGTCGGCTCCGTCGTCGCGATGCGCGACGCGGTGAGCCCGGCGGCCGTGGGCGTCGACATCGGTTGCGGCATGACGGCCGTGCGCACCGGCCTGACCGCCGAACGGCTGCCCGACGACCTCGGATCCCTGCGCTCGGCCCTGGAGGCCGCCGTCCCTGTCGGCTTCCACGCCCACGACGAGCCCGTCGACCCCGCGCGCGTCCCGGGGCTGGGCAGCACCGGCTGGGACCGCTTCTGGGACGGATTCGACGGGCTCGCCTCCGCCGTGCACCCCCGCAACGAGCGCGCACGGCGCCAGATGGGAACCCTCGGCGGCGGGAACCACTTCCTGGAGGTGTGCCTCGACGACGACGGCGCCGTCTGGATGGTCCTGCACTCGGGGTCCCGCAACATCGGCAAGGAGTTGGCCGACCACCACATCACCCAGGCGCAGGCGCTGCCGCACAACCAGGACCTGCCCGATCGCGACCTCGCCGTGTTCGTGTCCGGAACCCCCGAGATGGACGCCTACCGGCGCGACCTGTTCTGGGCGCAGGACTACGCGCGCCGGAACCGGGACGTCATGATGGGACTGGCCTGCCAGGTCCTGGCCGAGCGCGTCCCCGGCACCACGTTCGAGCAGCGGATCTCCTGCCACCACAACTACGTGGCGGAGGAGACCTACGACGGTGTGGACGTGCTCGTCACCCGCAAGGGGGCGATTCGTGCGGGTTCGGGAGAGTTTGGTGTGATTCCCGGCAGCATGGCCACCGGTACGTACATCGTGAAGGGCCTCGGCAATCCCGCCTCCTTCAACTCCGCCTCGCACGGCGCCGGACGCCGCATGAGTCGGAACAAGGCCCGCAAGACCTTCACCCGGGCCGACCTCGTCGAGCAGACCAAGGGTGTCGAGTGCCGCAAGGACCTCGGGGTCGTGGACGAGATCCCCGCCGCCTACAAGGACCTGGAGTCGGTGATCGAGGCGCAGACCGACCTCGTCGAGGTGGTGGCCCACCTGCGCCAGGTGGTGTGCGTCAAGGGGTGAGCCCCGCCCTCCCGGCCGACGCCGCGTGCGGCATGCTGGGAGGGTGACCGAGAACCTCGACGCGGTGGTGCTGGCCGGGGGAGCGGCGACCCGCATGGGCGGCGCCGACAAGCCCGGCCTCACCGTCGCCGGACGCACTCTGCTGGAACACGTGGTCGGCGCGGTACGCGCCCACGCACCGCACGCCGACGTGACCGTGGTCGGGCCTGAACGCGACCGCCCGCGTGCGCGCTACGTCCGGGAGGACCCGCCCGGCGGGGGCCCCGTCCCCGCCCTGCGCGCCGGACTGCCCCACGTGAGCGCCGCGTGGGTGGCGCTGCTCGCCGCCGACCTGCCCCACCTGGCCCCGAACCACCTCGCCGCTCTGGAAGCCGTGCTCCGGGACCGCGGTGAGGGGCAGCACGACGGGGCCGTGTTCGTGGACTCGACCGACCGCGAACAGTGGCTCACCGGGCTCTGGAACACCGAGGCGCTGCGCACCGCCCTCGACGCGTACACGGGGCGTTCGCTCCACCGGTTGCTCAGCCCCCTCGATCCCGTGCGGGTGCCGCTCACCGACGCCCCTGAAGAGTTCGACGTGGACACCCCCGAGGCCCTCGAACGCGCCCGCGCCGCCTGGACCCCCAAGGAGCGTGGACCAGCCTGACCGCTCCGCTCCGAGCGGGTTCCGCGCTCTGAGGCGCTCGCCCGGCAGTCCGTCCAGGTCCGCGAACGCCTGGACCAGCCGCCGGTCCCGAGCGCCTGCTTCCGGCAGGGGGCTCACCCGTCGGGCCCGTGAGTCGAGCGTGGACGCCCATCACCGCGTGCGCGTCGTGGTGGACCGCCCACGGGAGGGGCATGCTGAGGCCCGAGGTACGCCGCAGGCCGGGTGGTGCGCCGCCTTCTGGAGGAGGCCGGGGCCGACCCCGGTCCGGTCGGACTCCATGCGGGCCTGCTCGGACCGGCCCCGGTCCTCAACCGTCTGGGGGGCCGCTTCCCGGGCTCGTCCCCGGCTGGAACTGGTGGCCGAGGCGGCGCGCTGCCGTCACGAGGAGATCCGCCTGAGGGCCTCGAACACCGCCGTGCGGTGACGGATCAGCGGCGGGTGCCTGGCTCGTCTGCGCCGTGCTGACCAGCGTCGCCGCCGTCTCCGTCCAGGAACTCGGCCATCGGGGCCGTCTCACGGAGGAAACCGCGCAGGCCAAGGAAGTTGGCGAGGTACTCGCGGTGGTCGTCGCAGGCCACCCATACCTTGCGGCGGTCGGGGGTGTGCAGCTTGGGGTTGTTCCACACGAGCGCCCACTCGGCGGCGGCACGGCAGCCCCTGCGCGAGCAGTGTGTGTCCGGTGCGGTATTACCCAATGCTGGTCCCCAGGCGACAAAGCGGATTCGGTGGTCAAGCCCCGGCCACGGGCGGGTATTCACGCCGACCGGTGCGGACAAAAGGCGACGCCGGGTGGTTACGGGGGCAAACCACCCGGCGTCGCGCGCGATGTTTCGACGGGGGCTCGAAACATCGTCCCGCGCTTCGACGGGGGATCGAAGCGCTAGACCCAATGTACACCGACGCCCCCCGGGGTACGTCAAGAGTGAGTTACGACGTTGTCTCGGGACAGTCCCGCCAGGGCCGGTCCTAAGTCCCAGGTCAGGACTTATCTGACACTTCGCCCACCCTTCCGATCCCGTTCGGCGGGCCCATTCCCTTGTCGGAACGCCTGTCACCTGGGCCAAGCCCGTCCCAACCGGGTCCAAAGTCCTCAGAAACAAACAGCAAAGCGCACCGATCCGTTCTCCGGAAAGGTTCCCGGAGTAAATCGAAGGGGCTGTGTGGCTGGCGGGGATTGAGGGGAGGCAGGGAACGGGGCCGGGTTCGCGCGGCCCCAGCCACCGACTACACAGGGGGTCACCCATGACCGGCCACACCTACCGCGTCACGGAAATCGTCGGAACCTCTCCCGAGGGCGTCGACCAGGCGATCCGCAACGGCATCCAGCGGGCCTCGGCCACGCTGCGCGGTCTCGACTGGTTCGAGGTCACCCAGGTCCGGGGCCACATCGAGGACGGCGATGTCGCCCACTTCCAGGTGGGCCTCAAGGTCGGGTTCCGTCTGGACGACTGACCGCCCCGGCGTTCCGGCGTCACGGTTCGGAACGCGGTCCGGGCCGGGGCCCCGCGGCCCCGGCCCCGCGCTCAGTCGTCCTCGGGTTCCGGGCCGCGCAGCACGTCGACGTGCACGTGGTCCAGGTGGCGCAGGATCTCGTTGTCGGGATCGGCCTCGTAGTGGCGCCACCCCATCGAGGGATACCGGGTGCTCCAGATCTTGTCGTCGAAGATGATCACGTCGATCTGGTAGTCGGGTGCGTGCGCGATCAGCCAGTGCGCCAGCAGCCACCCCTCCCGCCGGTTGTCCTCGTTGACCGGTCGGTAGAAGACGTCGAGCGCACGCCCCTCGTAGTGCGCGGAGCCCTCGCCGTGGCCGGTGTCGTACCCTCCGGCCACGAACCCGCCGATCTGGGTGTCGGCGAAGTCGTTCTCGATCCCCGCCTTGAGGGTCTCGGTGCGCGGGGTCATTCCGGAGGGCCGCTCCTCCTCGAACTCGACCTCCTCACCCGAGTAGCGGCAGCTCATCGAGGGGCCCGCGTCGTCTTCCGGCCCGTTGACCAGCGCGTCCATGACCTCGTCGGGGATGTCGTCGACGTCCGGCCGAGAGATGGGCGCGTCGTCCCCCTGGGCGATCACGGCGGCGGCGGTGCTGGCCCGCTTGGCCTGGTCGCGGTCGAGCTTGACCTGCTCGTCTCCGGTCCACACCGAGCACTCCTGGCTCCACGGCGTGGCGGTGGGGAAGATCCGGCTCTGGTTGGCCACCACCCAACGGGTGCCGAGCACGGCGATCAGGGCCAGGAGGGTCAGGACCGCGATGGCCAGGACCAGTCCGTGCCATCGTCGGTGGACCCTGTCGGCCCCGGGAATTCTATGGGTCATGGACTCCGCTCCTCCACGCCGGAGACGGGGGCGGCCCCCGCCGCCGTCGACGCCTCGGGCGCCGTGTCTGTCCGGCTACCTCGCACATTCCTCCGTATATGGGACGCGGCGGGAACAGCACTCATTCCCGACAGTGACGCGGATCAAGCGGAAGCGGCCGTGACCGATGCGCGGGGCGGACGATTCACCACACCGACCACAGGACCATGACGCCGCCCAGGAGCAGGGTCAACGCCCACACCCGGTCCATGGTCACGCCCTTCCAGCGCAGGGCGTGCACGCCGAGGAAGTCGTAGGCGATCAGCGCCGCCACCCCCGCCGCTCCGAGCATGGCCAACGAGTGCACCCCGGTGGCCGCGAGTCCGAGGAGGGTGGCGTCCCACAGGTTCCACACCCCCTCGGCGGCGTCCGCGGTTCCGGCCCCGAGGCTCACCCCGGTGGCCCCGGTGGCGTCACCGGCTCCGGTCGCCCCGTGCCCCGCGTGGCCGCCGCCCTCCACATGCGTGTGGTCGAGCTGCCCCGACAGCACCGGCATGAGCATGAGCCCCGCCCCGTGGGCCGAGGACATCAGGAAGGACCACGCGGTCAGCTGCCACAGCGACAGGCGCACGTCCCGCCAGTGGAAGTGTTGGCGCGAGAGCAGGATCACCAGCCCCAGCAGCACGATCACCCCGCCACCCAGGACCGGGAAGAGGACCGAGGCGGTGGCCGACCCCGTGACGGTGATCGCCACCGCGGCGACGGCGACGCTGACCGCGTGCCCCGCGGCGATCGCGGGCAGGGCGGCCAGGACCTGGCGGCGACCGCCCTCCTGAAGTCCCCTGCTGACGGCGAGCAACCACCCCATGCCGGGGTGCAGCCCGTGGAAGGCGCCCAAGGCGACGAGAGTCCAGAGCTGAGCTGTGGTCACCGCGTCAGATTCACACGCCCGCACGGGCGTGACAACGGCCCGTGGCCAACTGTCCGACTCCGGTCACCGTGCGTCGCCGGTGTTTGCCGCAAGCCCTCCAGGGGCATCACCGCGCCCCCCGGGACCGGCGTACCGAACCCGGGGGAGGAGGTCAGGGGCAGATGGAGCCGAGGTCGGTGGCCTCGGAGCCGACCTGACGGCCCGGGTCGGCGGGGGAGGGCTCGGCCAGACCGGTGTAGCGCTGCCACTCGGTCCGCTCGTCCTCCTCCCACTCCTCCCACTCCTCGGGGGTCGGGTCCTCGACGTCCTCGGGACGGTCACCGTCGGGGGAGGCGGAGGGCGCGTCGAGCGGCGCGTCGTCCGCCTCCTCGCTGACCGTGATCGCCTCCGCGACCAGCTCCTTGATCTCGTCCCAGTCCGGGTTGCCGGTGGACACCTGAGGCGGAGACAGCTGGAGGGCGCTCATGTCACCGTGGTCGGTGAGCTCGTCGGCCAGTTCGATGAAGGCGGGCACCTTCGACTGCGGGATGTCGGTGGTCAGAGTCCGCTTGGTGGCTCCGGCCAGCCGCCGGTAGCTGGTCAGGACCGTGGTCGGGTCGACCTGTTCCGCGACGTACTTGACCAGGCAGCCCTGGCGGCCCATCCGCCCGTAGTCGTCGGAGCCGATCCGGGAGCGCCCGTACCAGAGCGCCTCGTGGCCGTCGAGGCGGCGAACGCCGGGCTCCAGCACCCCGCCGTGCACCCCGTAGGGGATGGGCTCCTCGATCCGCACCCGCACGCCGCCCACGGCGTCGATCAGGTCGCGGAAGCCCATCATGTCGACCATCGCGTAGTACTCGACCTCCAGGCCGAGGTTGTGCCCGATCACCTTCTTGAGGGTGTCGGCGGCGGGGTCGGCGACGATCGGGTTGAGGGCCAGCTCCTCGGGCTCCTCCGCGACGGTCTGGTACACGTCGTTGAGCAGCAGGTCGAATCCGTACGGCTCGGGGTAGCGGTCGGCGAGCGCGCTCCCCTCCGGGAAGCGCACGTTCTCCAGGTTGCGGGGGAGCCCCACCAGGACGGCGTCGCCGGTGTCGGTGTCCAGGCTAGCCACCATCATGGTGTCCGTGCGCACGCCGTAGCGGTTGTCGGCGGAGTCCGCCCCGATCAGCAGGACGTTGACCCGGTCCGCGCCGTACCACGGGTCGGCGGCGTCGTGCGGCGGCAGGTCGTCGCGCTCGGGGGCGTCGAAGACCTGCCCCAGCGTCTCGTAGGCCGTGTAGCCGCCGTGGAGCGCCCAGGCCGCCGGTGCTCCGACCGTCAGGCACAGAAGCAGGACCACGACGCCACCGAGCAGGCGCTGGCCGAAACGCGCCCCCTCGGGACGGGTGATGGCCCACGAGTGCACGATCACGGTCAGCCACAGCACGGCGACCACGAACACGGCGCCCATCACGCCCAGCAGCCAGCGGTCCTGCACGGCCATGCCGGCCAGCACGGTCATCGTGCCCGCCTCGTGTGTGCCGATCCAGACCAGCCCGAGGACCAGGGCCGAGACCCCCACGAGGTAGGCGCCGAGGATCACGGTCCCGGCGAGCCGGCGCCTCATGCGCAGGTGCGCCGCACCGGGGAGGGGAAGCGACGCGGCGGTCCACAGCAGCGCCCCTCCCGTGCTCGGGCGCGTGGGCGCCTTGTCCCGCCGCTCGTCCTCCGCTGCCACCAGCGATTCCTCTCAAGCCGCGGGGCGATCACGGCCGCCCCGTTTCTCCGGTTTTGATCGTTCGCGCCACGTTCGCCGTGTGGCGGTCACTTTCTGTTGTTATGCCCTTTCCCAGGTGCGTGCACGGGGGCGGCCCGCCGGTCGTCCCGCGCCGTGCGCGGTGCGTGCCCTCGGTGGCGTGCCCTCGGCGGGTGTCGCTCGGGCCCGTGTCATCAGTGTGGCGCTTTGTCGGGGTTGTGTGCACAGCGGCCACCTCATAAGGGGTGTTCTATACAAGTCTGTTATGTGGTCGAGAGATGCCTGTTGGGGCATTGGGCGGCGCTGTCCAGCCGGTCAAAGGGGTGAATCAACCGATTTCTTTGGCGATCAGTAGTGAAGCGGCTCCACAACTGCGATGATCTGGCCGGAGGAGGGGGCGCCGTCCGGGGGTAAGGGCGGCGTCATGGGAACGAAAGGCAACCATCGTGCTCGATGCGGTTGACGCCGCGCTCATGCGGGCGTTGCAGGGGGACGGCAGAGCGACGTTCCAGGCCCTGGCGGACGGGGTGGGGCTGTCCAGGACGGCGGTTCGCGCCAGAGTGCGCCAGTTGGTGCAGTCGGGGGCGATCAGGATCGTCGGAGTGTTGCACGCCGGCGTGGTGGGAATGGAGGTCCTCGGTCACGTGTCGTTCCGCGTCAGCGGGCCGGTCGGTCCGATGCTCGACGCGTTGGGGGAACGCGAGGCCGTGACCTTCGCCGCGCAGGCCGCCGGGAGGTTCCCGGCCGTCGCGCAGGTCAGGGTGGCCGACGACGCGGCCCTGACCAAGGAGCTCGCCGACCTGCGCTCGCTGCCGGGTGTGGACGGCGCGGAGGTCTTCCGTGCCAACGCCGTGTACAAGGACGCTCACAGCAGTGTGCGTGAACTGCGCGAGATCGAGTTGGACGCGCTGGACTGGCGTCTGGTGCGCAGACTGCTCAAGGACGGACGGGCCTCGTACGCGGACCTGGCCCGACAGGTGGGGCTGTCGCAGGCGGCGGCCCGCTCCCGGGTGGTACGCCTGCTCAACTCGGGGGTGGTCCACGTGACCGCGCTGGTGGAGCCGTCGGCCGTGGGCGCCAATGAACAGATCGGCTTCGGACTGCGTTGCCGGGGCGACGCGGACGCGCTGGGCACCGCCATGGCCAACATGGGACGGATCTCGTTCCTGGCCAGCGGCTTCGGTCGCTACGACGTGATCGGGACCCTCACCGCGCCGGACCGGTGCCAGCTGGTGGAGGCTCTGGAACGGATCCGGGCCACCGCGGGGGTCGGGCACGTGGAGACGTGGGACCACCTCCAGGTGCGCAAGGAGCGCCGGGGCGGTGAGCGCACGCTGGGCTGGGTACCCGGCTGATCCGGGCCGACCACGGCGGGTCGGGGCGGGTGACCGTCCGCCCCGCCCGTACCCCAGGATGGAGTCATGGTGACGCACGGTCCGCAGACGCCGGAGACAGCAGCCAAGCGTGAGACCGGGACCCGGCGCCCGGTGGCGCACGGCCCCGGGGCCCTGCGGTTGCGCGGGCGGACCTTCGCGGGCCGGCGCTTCGCGGTGATGGGTGTGATCAACCGAACCCCCGACTCCTTCTACGACCGGGGTGCCACCTACGCCCTGGAGGCCGCGCTGGCCTCCGCGGACCACGCCGTGGCGGCGGGGGTCGACATCATCGACGTCGGCGGGGTGAAGGCCGGGTACGGGGCGCACGTGGACGAGGCCGAGGAGGTCCGCCGCACCGTGCCGTTCGTGCGCGAGCTGCGGTCTCGCCACCCCGCCGTGGTGATTTCGGTGGACACCTGGCGGGCCGGGGTGGGCCGGGCCTGCGCCGAGGCCGGGGCGGACATGATCAATGACACCTGGGCGGGGGCCGACCCGGACCTGGCCCGGGTGGCGGCCGAGTTCGGCACCGGTCTGGTGTGCAGCCACAGCGGGGGGCTGGCCCCCCGCACCGACCCCCACCGCGTGCGTTACGACGACGTGGTCGCGGACGTGGTGTCCGGGGTGTGTGAGCTGGCCGAGCGCGCGGTGTCGGTGGGGGTGCGCCCGGACGGGGTGATGATCGACCCCACGCACGACTTCGGCAAGAACACCTACCACTCGCTCGAACTCACCCGTCGTCTGGGCGAGCTGGCGGCCACCGGCTGGCCCGTGCTGGTGGCGGTCTCCAACAAGGACTTCGTGGGGGAGACCCTCGGTGCCGGCCTGACCCAGCGCGGTGATGGGACCCTGGCCGCCCTGGCTGTGTCCGCGCGCGAGGGCGCCCGGGTCTTCCGGGTCCACGACGTCGCCGCCGCCCGTGCGGCTCTGGACGTGGTCGCGTCGGTCGTCTGAGGTTGCGCTGGTCGCGTCTGCCAGGCAGGGGACACCGAAGGTGATCGGACGGACACGGGTATCCCGCTCAGATGTAACCATCGGTAGCATTTTTACGTGTTTCAGGCTCGCACGCCTTGCGTCACGTTTAAGTTACCCGCGAGTATAGAAGGGGTCGGTCCGAACCGACCGCACCGGGCGCGGGTGTAATGGAGGCTGACGTGGCGCTTGCGAAGACGTTGACGGCTGTGGGAACGGTGGCCTTGGCACGCTGCGGGGGGCGTCCCTTCGGGACCCACCTCTTCTCCGTCTGGCCGGGGGCCGGGTTCGCCGCGAGTGCCTTCCCCGTCCGCTGCGCGCCGGGGGACAACCTCGCGCTGCACGTCGCGATCGCCCAGGCCCCGCCGGGCTCCTCCCTGGTGGTGGACGTCTCCGGGGAGTCCGAGTACGGCTACGTGGACGAGATCCTCGCCGTGGCCGCCCGAACCCGGGGCGTGGCCGGGATCGTCCTGGACGGCTGCGTGCGCGACATCGCCGCCATCGCCCGTTGTGAGCTGCCGGTCTTCGGCGCCGGGGTGGCGGTCCGCGAGGCGGGGCACGATGCGGGCGGCTCCGTGGGACAGCAGGTGTTCATGGACGCCAGCGGTCCCGCGCCGCTGCCGGTCCGGCGAGGGGACTGGATCGTGGCCGACGACGACGGGGTGGTCTGCCTCCCGCGCGGCCAGGTGAGCACGATCATCGCGGAGACCATGGACAGCGTCTCCCGTGACCGGGAGCTCATCGACGCGGTCTGTGCGGGGGAGAGCACCCTCGACCTCCTCGACCTCGACCCGTCCAGGGTGACGGGCTGGGAGGGGGCCGCGGACCGGGGTGCCCGGCGCGGTCGGCCGAGGTCGATCGGATCGCGGCGCGAGGGGCGCGCGGTGCCGGAGGGGCACGCCCGCCCCAGGCTCGGCCCGCGCTCGGCGGTGAGCGACGTCCACGGCGGAGACTGACCCGGCGCGGCCCCGGGGCGACACGACTGGCGACCGCGGAACGATCGGGGAGCCGGGGGAGCCGGGGCGGGCTGACCACACGGCGCTCGACCCGAACACGGGAGGGGGCCCGGAACCAGCAGTGGTCCGGGCCCCCTCCCGTGTTCGTCCCCGGGTGACTCAGTCCTCGGTGAGGGAGAGGAGTTCGTCGAGGTAACAGGTGGCCTCACGGGCGGCGCGGACGGGGTCCGCCTCCCGGACGGCCTCCGTCAGGCCGCTGTGGTCGATGCCCTCGGTGGCGGAGGAGGGGCCGTCGGAGGCCTCGGCACTCTGCTCGTAGGCGGTGTGCGCGATGCTGGCGTAGACGACCTGGGCGATGTCGTCGTAGAGGTCGATGAGCAGGGTGTTGTGCGTGGCGTTGACCACGGCGCGGTGGAACGTGAAGTCGGCCTCCACGAAGGCACCCATGTCCTTGGTCCGCCAGGCCTCCTCGCGCAGGGCCATGGCGCGGTCGATATCGGCCATGTCCTCCTCGCTGTGGCGCATGGCGGCCAGACGCGCGGCCTCGACCTCCAGGGCGCGGCGCACCTCCAGGTTCTCCCGCAGTCGGGAGCGTTCCAGGCGGCGGCGCAGGGCTCCGCCGAGTTCGCTGGAGGCGCGGACGAAGGTCCCCGCTCCCTGGCGGATCTCCAGCAGGCCCGCGTGGGCGAGGGCCCTGACGGCCTCGCGGACGGTGTTGCGTCCGACCTCGAGTTGTTCGGACAGTTCGGACTCGGTGGGGATGCGGTCGCCGACGCCCCACTCACCGGAGTCGATCTGGGCTCGTAGCTGACTGATGACCTGGTCGACGAGACCGGTCCGGCGTGTCGACGCGAGGGGCACGCTCATACCTCCTAGGGGCGGGTCGCCGGATGACAGGCCCAGCGCACGGGTAGGGAACGGTTAAGGAGGGAGCCTAGACCAGTTGGGCGCAGGAATAGGCCCCGAACGTCAATGCGTTATCCTCATGAAGTACATAGGGTCATCCTACGAATTTGTGAGCCACGTCCTATGAGCGTCACCCCCACGCGCGAGAACGCAGCGCAGGGCACCCCGCTTCCCGGTACCGACCAGCCCAGAGCCGCGCCCCGCGCGGCTCTCCTTCTGATCGCCGTCGCCATCGCCCTCGCCGCACTCAATCTGCGCACCGCGATCACCAGTGTGGGCCCCGTCCTCGGAGAGGTCACCCAGGGGCTGGGCATGACCGCGGTGGGCGCCGGTGTCCTCACGACGCTCCCCGTCCTGTGCTTCGCGGTCTTCGGCGGGCTCACCCCCATGCTCAGCCGCCGTCTCGGCTCCCACCGCCTGCTCGTCCTCGCGCTGACCGCCGTCACCCTCGGCCTCGTCACGCGGGCCATGGCCCCCGAACCCTGGCTGTTCCTCACCCTGAGCGTCGTGGCCCTCTCCGGCGGCGCCGTCGGCAACGTCATCCTCCCGGCCCTGGTCAAGCAGCACTTCCCCCACCGTGTGGGCCTGATGACCACGGTGTACACCACCGGCCTGGCCGTGGGCACCGCGATCGCGGCCGCCGCCACCGTCCCCCTGGAACGGGCCACCGGTGACTGGCGGATCGCCCTGGGCGCCTACGCCCTCTTCGGCCTGGTCGCGGCGCTTCCGTGGCTCCTGGCCCTGCGCCACGAGCCCGCCCCCGGCGACGCCCGCGCGGCCCTCAGCGTCCGGCAGGTGCTCGGCACCGGGCTCGGATGGCAGGGCGTCCTGTACTTCGGAACCCAGTCCTCCATCGCCTACATCATGTTCGGCTGGTTCGCGCAGATGCTCCGCGACCAGGGACTGGACGCCCAGTCCGCGGGGGTGATGCTGGCGTACCTCACCGCGCTGGGCATCCCGATGTCACTCGTCATGCCCTCGCTCATCGTCCGGGTGCGCGACCAGCGCCCCTTCGTGGTGCTCTTCGTCGCCGCGTACCTGGTCGGCTTCACCGGGATGTGGGTGTCCCCGCTCAACGGCACCTGGGTCTGGACCACCTTCGTCGGGATCGGCCTGGGCAGCTTCGTGCTGGCGCTCACCGTCTTCGCCGTGCGCACCCGAACCGCCGAGGGCACCGCCGCGATGTCCGCCTCCAGCCAGAGCCTGGGCTATCTGCTCGGCGGTGCCGGGCCGTTCCTGTTCGGACTCCTGCACGAGACCAGCGGTGACTGGCACGCGCCGATGGCGATGGTGATCGGTCTGGTGCTCGTCAACCTCGTCGTCGGTCTCCTGCTCGGCCGCCCCCGCTACCTGGAGGACGCGATCGCCGCGAAGGCGGCCCAGCGGGTCTGAGAAGACGGGTCAGACCGGAAGCCAGTCGATCCGGCCGATGAGGTACACCGCACCCACGAACGCCACCACGTCGATCACCGTGTGCGCGACCACCAGCGGCATCACCCGGCCGTAGCGCAGGTAGAACCAGCCGAACACCAGCCCCATGACCAGGTTGCCGAAGAACATCCCGACCCCCTGGTACAGGTGGTAGAAGGCGCGCAGGACCGAACTGGCCAGCACCGCCTTCCACGGCGACCACCCCATCTGCCCGAGCCGGTGCAGCAGGTAGCCCACCACGATCACCTCCTCCAGGACGCCGTTCTTCAGCGCCTGGAGGAGCAGGACCGGGGTGTCCCACCAGTTGCCGTCCAGGGTGCTGGGCACGATGGTGCGGGTGAGGCCCAGTTGCCAGGAGACCAGGTACACGACCAGCCCGCCGGTGCCGATCAGCGCGGCCAGGGCCAGGCCGCTCCAGGTGTCGAACCCCGGACGGCGCAGGTCGAAGCCAACCGTGCGGGCGGACTCCCCGCCCCGGTGCAGCAGGTACACCACCAGCGCCACGGGGGCGAAGGCGAAGAGCACCGAGTACAGCTGGAAGGACAGGTCCAGCCACGGACGGTCCTCGGCCCGCGAGCGGATGAGGTTGGCGGTCTGGTCGGCCATCGACTCGGGAGCGGTGAGCACGCCCAGGAAGGAGATGGTCGCCGACACGGCGGCGGCGCCCAGCGAGAGGGCGAGGACACACAGCACCTCCCAGCGCATCAGTGAGCGGCTGGCGAGCATCTGCGGGACGGTGGTTCCCGCGCGCGCCCCCTCGGCGGAGCCGTCGGGGGAGGGACGGGGAGCGCGCGGGTTCGGGTCGGTTCTGTCGGTCACGCGTCGAATCTACGCGCTGTCGGCGCGGGAGGCCGCGACCCCCGTGGAGGACGGGAGGGCGTCGGCTCGGTGGCCGAGGCCCACGGCCCCGACCGGGCGGGGACGGCTGACCTAGTCGTCGTCACCCTCGTCGCCGTCGCCTCCCTCCTCCCCGCCCTCGTCGCCATCGCCGCCGCCGATGACGTCGTCGATGCCCTCCTCGATGTTCTCCTCGACCTCCTGCTCGATCCCGTCCCTGACCTCCTGTTCGAGGTCGTCGGTGTTCTCGCAGGCGGCCGCGCCGAACACGGCGACGGCGGCGATCGCGCCCGCCGCCACTACGCGGCGGGTCGTGGAGAGGGTCGCTCTGGTGGTGACATCGATTTTCACGTCGGCTCCGTGTGGTCGGTGAATGGGTGCCCCGGGTGGTCGGTCGGAACGCTCCGGTGCCGTGGGGGCGGCCCGGCGGGGGCCCGCGAGAGGCGGGCTTGACTGTTCCGTTACCCGTTGCTTGGAGACACCGTATACGGGCCACACGCCCGCGCGCGGACGTTTCGGACACGCTGAAGAGCCGCCGGTCATGCGCGAGTGACACGGACCGCGCATGGCCGACGGCCAGGGGGAGGCCGTCCCGCCCCGCCCCAGCCACGAAAGCGGGGAGGGACGGCCTCAGGGACGAAGACCAGGGTCAGTGAGCCGCTGAGAACTGGTCTTCTTCGGTGGAACCGGTGAGAGCCGTGGTGCTGGCCTCGGGGGAGATGGTCGTGCTGATCGCGTCGAAGTAGCCGGTGCCGACCTCGCGCTGGTGGCGGGTGGCGGTGTAGCCGTCGGCCTCGGACGCGAACTCGGCCTCCTGGAGCTCGACGTACGACGTCATGCCGTTCCGGGCGTAGCCCTTGGCCAGGTCGAACATCGAGTGGTTGAGCGAGTGGAAGCCCGCCAGGGTGATGAACTGGAACTTGTAGCCCATGTGGCCCAGCTCGCGCTGGAACTTCGCGATGGTCGCGTCGTCGAGGTGACGCTTCCAGTTGAAGGACGGCGAGCAGTTGTAGGCGAGCATCTGGTCCGGGTACTCGGCCTTGATGCGCTCGGCGAAGTCGCGGGCGACCTCCAGATCGGGGGTCGCGGTCTCCATCCAGAGCAGGTCGGAGTGCGGCGCGTAGGCCAGGCCCCGGGCCACGCACGCCTCCACGCCGTTGCGGAAGCGGTAGAAGCCCTCGGCGGTGCGCTCACCGGTGGTGAAGGCCTGGTCGCGCTCGTCGATGTCGCTGGTGATCAGGGTCGCGGCCTGGGCGTCGGTCCGCGCGATGACCAGGGACGGGACACCGGCGACGTCCGCGGCGAGGCGGGCGGCGTTCAGGGTCTTGACGTGCTGGCTGGTCGGGATCAGGACCTTGCCGCCCAGGTGACCGCACTTCTTCTCGGAGGCGAGCTGGTCCTCCCAGTGGACACCGGCCGCGCCCGAGGCGATCATGCCCTTCATGAGCTCGTAGGCGTTGAGGACGCCACCGAAACCGGCCTCGGCGTCGGCCACGATCGGGGCCAGCCACTCGGGGGCGGTGTCGTCACCCTCGGACCAGGTGATCTGGTCGGCGCGCATGAGCGCGTTGTTGATGCGGCGGACGACGGCCGGGACAGAGTTGGCCGGGTAGAGGCTCTGGTCCGGGTAGGTGCTGCCGGAGAGGTTGGCGTCGGCCGCGACCTGCCACCCGGAGAGGTAGATGGCCTTGAGGCCGGCGCGGACCTGCTGGACCGCCTGGTTGCCGGTGAGCGCGCCGAGGCTGTTCACGTAGTCCTCGGTGTGGAGCAGGTCCCACAGGCGCTCGGCGCCGCGCCGGGCCAGGGTGTGCTCCTCGGTGACCGAACCACGCAGCTTGACGACGTCGTCGGCGGAGTAGGTGCGCTCGATACCGGCCCACCGGGGGTTGGTCTCCCAGTCGCGCTGGAGTGCGGCGCTGGCTTCCTGACGTCGAGCGCTGGTGCTCATGTTCGATCCCGCCTTACGTGTAGTCCCCAAGGTCTTCGCACCGGTCGAGTGTCCTGCCAAGGGCCAGGGGGTGAGCCCCTGGGCGGTAAGTTCCCCGCCGGTAACTATGATTCTTGGGCAAGATCCAAGGGTTTTCCACTGGAAATCTGGTGAAGATCGTTGTTTCTTTCCGTAGGATGAAGCCATGGCGTACTTTGGTGCTGAAGAAATACCGTCTTTGACAGGTGACCTGGATCTCGTCACGTTTGGTCAGAGGCTCCGTCATCTGCGCAAGGCGCGCGGGATGACCCTGTCCGACCTGGGGGAACGCGTCGGGCGGGCGCCCTCACAGCTCTCCCTCTTGGAGAACGGCAAACGTGAACCCAAGCTCTCCCTGCTCACGTCCCTGGCCTCCGCCCTCGACGTGTCCGTCGAGGAGCTCCTGTCGAAGCAGCCGCCGAGCCGTCGCGCGCAGCTGGAGATCGCCGTCGAGGAGGCCCAGCGCGACTCCCTCTACCAAGGCCTCAACCTTCCGCACCTGAAGGTCGGCAAGCGGGTCCCCAACGACGTCCTCGAACACATCGTGGGGCTCTACGACGAGCTCAAGAGACGCAACGCCAAGCCGACCGCCACCCCCGAGGAGGCGCGCCGGGCCAACGCCGACCTACGCCGCCAGATGCGCGAGCGGGGCAACTACTTCGAGACCATCGAGGCCGCGGCCGCCGACACCCTCTCGGCGGTCAACTACACGGCCGGACCCCTCTCACAGGGGCAGATCCTCGCGATCGCCACCCACCACGGGTTCACCCTGAAGTACGTGCAGGACCTTCCCCGCTCAGTGCGCTCCCTGACCGACCACGTCAACCGCCGCATCTACCTCAAGCGCGAGACCACGCTGGGCATGCACAGCCCGCGCACGATCCTCCTCCAGACCCTCGGCCACGTGATCCTCGGCCACAGCCAGCCCCGCGACTTCGGCGACTTCCTCCGCCAGCGCGTGGAGGCCAACTACTTCGCCGCGGCCGTCCTCATCCCCGAGAGCACGGCGGTCACCTACCTCCAGGAGGCCAAGAAGGCGCGCGACCTGTCCGTGGAGGACCTGCGGGACGTCTACTCCGTCTCCTACGAGATGGCGGCGCACCGGTTCACCAACCTGGCCCACCGCCACCTGGACCTGGTCTGCCACTTCATCCGCAACGACGAGACCGGCATCATCTACAAGGCCTACGAGAACGACGGCCTGGTCTTCCCCACGGACGACTCGGGCGCCATCGAGGGCCAGCGCATGTGCCGCCAGTGGTCGGGCCGCCAGGTCTTCCAGTCACCGGACCGGTACTCGATCTACTACCAGTACACGGATAAGCCCAACAGCACCCACTGGTGCGTGGCCCACGTGGACCCCAGCCGCGAGCGCAACTTCGCCATCACCCTGGGCGTGCCCTACAAGGAGTCCCGCTGGTTCCGTGGACGCGAGACCACCAACCGCACCAAGTCCAACTGCCCCAACGGCGAGTGCTGCGTGCGGCCGCCCGCCCAGCTCGCCAGCCGGTGGGAGGGCAACGTGTGGCCCTCGGCCCGCGCACACTCCCACGTGCTGTCGGCACTGCCCTCGGGCACCTTCCCCGGTGTGGACGAACACGACGTCTACACCTTCCTGGAGGGCCACAGCCAGGACTGACGCCCACCCGGCCACCAGCAGGAGGGGGCCGACGCCGTGTGCGTCGGCCCCCTCACTGTCGTCTCCGGACCGTTCGGTCCCCGGAACCGATCAGGCGCGCAGGTCCCGCAGAGCCTCGGGGGTGAGGTCGGACAGCGAGGGGTAGCCGTCGACCGCCATGAGCAGGTCCGCCTCGGCCAGCATCGACCGCAGCACGTGCACGACCCCGTCCGCACCGCCCAGTGCCAACCCGTAGACGTAGGGGCGGCCGACCGCCACCGCCGTCGCTCCCAGCGCCAGGGCCTTGACCGCGTCGGTTCCGGACCGCACCCCGGAGTCGAAGACCACCGGCAGGTCCGTGGCGGCGACCACGTCCGGCAGACACTCCAGGGCGGGGATGCCGCCGTTGGCCTGGCGGCCGCCGTGGTTGGACACGTAGACGGCGTCCACGCCCCCGTCCGCCGCCCGGCGGGCGTCGTCGGGCTGGCACACACCCTTCACGATCAGCGGCAGGTCGGTCAGGGACCGCAACCAGGGAAGGTCCTCCCAGGTCAGCGGGTTTCCGAACACGTCGGCCCAGTGCGCCACCACGGCGTCGCGAGGAGCGTCGGAGCCCACCCGCTCCTGGAAGACGGGATCGGAGGTGTAGTTGGCCAGGCAGTGGCCGCGCAGCATCGGCATGTTGGCGGTGGCCAGGTCGCGCGGACGCCAGCCGGTGACCCAGGTGTCCAGGGTGACGACGATCCCCGCGAACCCGGCCGCCTCGGCGCGGCGGACCAGACTGGCCGCCAGTTCGCGGTCGGTCGGCGTGTACAGCTGGAAGAACCCCGGGGTGTCGCCGAACCGTGCGGCGACCTCCTCCAACGGGTCCTGGGACAGCGTGGAGGCGATCATCGGGACCCCGGTGCGCGCGGCGGCCTCAGCGGTGGCCAGGTCGCCGTGCCCGTCCTGGGAGCAGAGGCCGACCACCCCGACCGGGGCCATCAACAGCGGTGAGGCCAGGTGGACACCGCACAGGTCGACGCCGGTGTCGCGCTCCTTGGCGCCCACGAACATGCGCGGGTACAGGCCCCACCGGCGGAACGCGGTGGCGTTGGCCTCCTGGGTGTGCTCGTCGCCCGCGCCACCCGCCACATAGGACCACACCCACGGCGGGAGCGTCTCGGCGGCCCTGCGCTCCAGTTCGGCGAAGGTCACGGGGTGGGAGGGGACGACGCCGGTGAGGCCGTCGAGGTAGATCTCCAGCTGGTAGTCGCCGTAGTGCGAAGCCATGGTCGTCTCCGGGAGGGGGTGGGGGTGGGACCCGCATCATTCAGACGGGCACGCGCGCGTGTCAAGTCCTTCCCCGGGGGCGGGAGGGCCCCGGGGGCGGTGCCTTAGCTGGGAATTGGGCTCCCGATGAGCTGCTGCGGGGTAGGGGGCAGGCGTGGAACCGATGCTCGCAAGCGCCGTCGACCATCTCCCCACCGGTGAGAGCCTGCTCTACGAGCCGAAGTGGGACGGTTTCAGGTGCCTGGCCGAGACCGGTCCCGTACGCCTGACCAGCAGACAGGGAAGGCTGCTGTCCCAGCGGTTCCCGGAGATCGTCGACGCCCTGGCCCAGCAGCTGCCCGAGGGGGTCCTGCTGGACGGGGAGATCATCCACTGGGCGAGCGACGGGCGGCTGGACTTCGGTGCCCTGCTCAGGCGCAACAGCGCGTCGCCCCGCCACGCCCGTGCCCTGGCCCGCACGGCCCCGTGCCACCTCGTGGTGTTCGACCTGCTCAGGGCGGGCGGACGGGACCTCGCGCACCGCGCTCTCTCCCACCGGCGCGCGGAACTCGAACGGCTGATGGCCCTGGTCGAGCAGCCCTCGCCGCTCACACTGGGCTGGCAGACCGACAACCCCGAGGTGGCCATGCAGTGGTGGGAGGAGATGCCCGCCGTGGGGGTGGAGGGCGTGATGGTCAAGGACGCGCGCCGTTCCTACCGCCCGGGCCGCAGGGACTGGCGCAAGTGGAAGCACCGCGTCACCACCGAGGCGATCGTGGGCGGGATCGTCGGCCACGCACGAGCCCCACGCGCCCTCATTCTCGGGCGCGTGGACTCCGCGACCGGCGAGCTGCGGGTGGCGGGTCGGACCTCGGACCTCACCCCGGACCAGTCCGAGGAGCTCGCGGGCCACGTGGTCAAGACGGACGACCATCCCTGGCCCCGGCTCCTCGCCGCGACATGGGGCGGGGACGAGTCCCGCCAGAGCTACACGCGGGTCGTCCCTGACCTGGTGGTGGAGGTGTGCCCGGACTCGGCGGAGGTGTCCGGCCGATGGCGGCACGTCGTCCAGTACCTGCGCGCGCGCCCCGACCTGACACCCGGGGACGTGCCACCGGACCTGGACACCGAGTAGCGTCAGCCGGCCTTGGAGATCGCGTCGGCCAGCTCGTCCTTGCTCATACGGGTGCGGCCGGGGATGTCGAGCTGTTTGGCCTGATCCAGGAGCTCGCTCTTGGTGGGCTGGTGGTCCTCCGAGGTCCTCGGAGCGGGGGCGCGTCCGCGCTGTCCGGACTTCGCCGCCCGGTCCTTCTTCCTCTGCTTCAGGGAAGCGCGCAGCGCGTCGTCCAACGCGACGACCTTGCCCTCGCCCTTCTCCTCGGGCTCCCTGCCCTCGTAGCTGACCGTGCCGCCGCGCGCCTTCGTGGCGATGAGCTCCTCCAGGCGACGCTCGTACTCGTCGGAGTACTGCGACGGCTCCCACTCAGTGGTCATCGCGTCGATCAGCTGGGAGGCGAGCCGGAGTTCGCCCTTGTCGACCTCACCGCTCGGAGGCCGCATGACGTCCTCGGGGTCGCGGATCTCGTCCGGCCAGTACAGGGTGCTCGCCGTGAGGACGCCCTGCTGTGGGGCGATCAGGGCCAGGTGCTGCCGGTTCCGCATGACCAGCGTCCCCAGGCCCGCCCTTCCGGACTCCTCCAACGCGGCCAGGAGGAGTCGGTACGGCTTCGCCGAGCTCTTGTCCGGGCCGAGGTAGTAGGTGGACGAGAACCACAGCGGGTCGACGTCCTCAGCCGAGATGAACCCGGTGATCTCCAGGGTCTTGCTCCGCCCGGGCTGGATCTGCTCCATGTCCGCGGGTTCGAGGAGCACGAAGGAGTCGGACTCGTCGACCTCGGCGCCCTTGACGATGTCCTCGTTCGCCACCCGCTCACCGGTGTCCTCGTTGACGCGTTGGTAGCGGACGCGCGCGTTGGTTCCGCGCACGAACTGGTGGACGGTCGGTCCGTGTCTCTCACGTGCGGAGTACATGCGCACTCCGACCGACACCAGTCCGAAGCTGATCGTTCCGGTCCACACTGTTCCTGGCACTGCTCACACCCCCGTCTCCCAGTGTGTGAGCGGGGTGGCAAATACCGGACAGACGCACGTCACGACTCTTCCCCGTTCCTCCGCTCCCGATCCGTTGTGCCTGTCCAACCAGACTGTTACCGTTGGTAGCACTTAAAGGTCGTCCCTCCGCCCCCGGAGGATCCAACAAAGGATGTAAGCGCATGAGTGAGGCCACCGCGCCCGTCTTCAGCCTGGAACCGAGCGAGGATGTTCGCGACGTCCGGGACTGGGCCCACGGGTTCGCCGCCGACGTCATCCGCCCCGCCGCCGCCGAGTGGGACGAGCGGGAGGAGACCCCCTGGCCGATCATCCAGGAGGCCGCCAAGATTGGGCTCTACTCCCTGGACTTCTTCGCCAACCAGTGGCTGGAGCCCAGCGGACTCGGCATCCCCGTCGCCTTCGAGGAGCTGTACTGGGGTGACCCGGGCATCGCCCTGGCGATCACCGGCACCGGCCTGGCCGCCGTGTCCGTCGCCTCCAACGGCACCCAGGAACAGCTCTTCGAGTGGGTGCCGCAGATGTTCGGCTCCGCCGACGACATCAAGCTCGGCGCCTTCTGCTCCTCCGAGCCCGACGCCGGTTCGGACGTCTCCGCCAT